>NZ_CP129113.1:1456845-2093691 GCF_030762805.1 Aciduricibacillus chroicocephali
AACTCAAGAAGAGCGCCCGTTTTTAGAGCATGTATCCTTTCAAGCTCAGCGAGACTGGCCGGTTTCCTTTCAGCTTCCATATCAAGAATCTGACCAGCTACCATACCTTCAGGACCGCTGGCGGATGCTAACATTTTAATCAATTGCACCTTTTCAGTATCAGACAGCTCGGGGTCTCCAGCAATTAGCTCAAAACTATAAGTAAGGAGAGCATCACCCGCAAGAATGGCTGTCGCTTCATCGAATTTTTTGTGGTTAGTCAGTTTACCTCTCCGGTAATCATCATCATCCATTGCCGGCAAATCATCGTGAATCAGTGAGTATGTATGAATCATCTCAAGAGCAAGTGCGGAAGACTGGATTTTTTTCGGATTACTGTCATAAGCTGCGTTACTGGCAGCAAGCAATACTGGACGAAGGCGTTTGCCTCCTGCTTGCAATGAGTAAGCCATAGAGTCTTTCAGATTATTGGGTATATCCAATCTCCCAAGCACATCATCCATCTCTTGTAGAAGCATGACCTTCTGCTCTTCCATAAATTTAATCAGTGCCTGATGCACGTTACTCTTCCCCCTGTACGTCAAATGGTTCCAGATTTCCTTGCTCATTCATAATCTGAACCATTTTATCCTGAACGGATACGAGCTTATCATTGCATAATTTGGAAAGCTTCATGCCTTCCTGATAATAGTCGATCGCCTTTTCAAGAGGAACATCCCCCGCTTCAAGCTTCTCGACAATGTCTTCCAATTGTTTCATTGCTTCTTCAAAAGACAATTGTTCCTGCTCAGCCATTGATATCCTCCTTCGTTTCAAGCACCTGGCATTCCGCCTGACCATCAGCAAGTTTTACAGAAATGCGCTCACCCTGCTCTACTTGGCGAACTGAACGGATGATTTCACCATCTGCTCCATATGGCACGGAAAAACCGCGTTTCATGATTTCAAGCGGATTCAGGAGCGAAAGTTTTTCAATTTGCAGACCAAGCTCTGACTGCTTTTTATCCATGAGGCGCTGCATTGCCTGACGTAGATCCTTAGCAAGCGCTTTACGATCAGATTCAGCCGATTGCAGCTGGCGCTCAGGATGCTGCTGCATAAGTCTGACATCTATTTGGCGCAAATCATTACGGCTTTTATCCAGCTTATTTTTAAATGCTAATGCAAGTCTGTCTACAGCCGCATCCAATTGCTGATCCTTTTGCGTAATCAGCTGCTCTGGATATCGGAATGCATAGGAGGCCATTAGTCGCTTAAGCATTTTGCTGTTTTCCGTATGCAGATTTCCAAGTGCACGCTGAAGCCTTCTGCCCAATTCTCCAGACCTTTCCATCAATTCAATTCTTGAAGGAACAGCTAATTCTGCAGCACCTGTAGGCGTGGGTGCCCGAAGATCTGCGACAAAGTCGCTGATCGTCGTATCCGTCTCATGTCCGACTGCTGAAATGATGGGAATACGAGAGTTAAAAATGGCTTCAGCAACTGCTTCTTCATTAAAACTCCATAATTCTTCAATAGAGCCGCCGCCCCGACCAACAATAAGGACATCAAAACTGCCAAGATCATTCGCTTTCTCTATTGCTTGTACAATAGATTCAGGCGCATTCGGCCCTTGAACAAGAACCGGCAAGACGACTGTCTCAACAAGCGGAAAACGCCTTGAAATTGTTGTAAGTATATCACGGACTGCTGCTCCAGTCGGTGAGGTAATGACACCGATCCGGTTCGGTATGGAAGGAATCGGCTTCTTGTAACGAGCTTCAAACATGCCTTTTTTTTCGAGCTTTTCTTTAAGCTGTTCAAATGCCATATACAAAGCGCCAATACCATCCGGTTCCATTTCTTTTATGTATAGCTGATACTGTCCATAAGATTCAAAAACGTTGACCTCGCCGCGAACTAGGACGTTCATGCCATTCTCAGGCATGAACGCCAAGTTCTTATTGTTGCCAGCAAACATGACGGCCTGCATCCGTGCCTCATCATCTTTGATTGTCAAATACATATGTCCGCGAGAATGCAGTTTGAAATTGGAAATCTCACCACGCAACCAAACATTACGCAAATGGGGATCCAATTCCATCTTTCTCTTTAAGTATTTGGTGAGGGCGGCGACCGTCAGATATCTTTGTTCGCTCACTTCCGGTTCAGTTCCTTGGCAGCTTTAATCGTATTTTTAAGCAGCATTGTGATTGTCATCGGACCGACACCTTTTGGAACCGGCGTAATGTATGAAGCTTTTTCTTTAGCGCTATCAAAATCGACATCACCAGTAAGAGAACCATCCTCAATTCTATTGACTCCAACATCAATGACTACAGCGCCCTCTTTAACGTCTTCTCCATTGATTACGTGTGGCTTACCAACTGCAACGACTAGAATATCTGCGCTCTTTGTGAACTCACGCAAATTCTTTGTACGGGAATGGCAGTACGTAACCGTCGCATTTTCATTTAGAAGCAGTTGCCCAACCGGCTTGCCGACAATATTACTGCGGCCAACTATAACGGCATGCTTGCCCGAAATTTCTATATTCTTCGATTTAAGCATTGTAATAATTCCATAAGGTGTGCAAGGAAGAAATGTATCTTCACCAATCATCATTCGACCAATGCTGACTGGATGGAATCCATCTACGTCTTTGGAAGGGTCAATTGCCTCAATGACCTTCTGTTCCGCTATATGCTTTGGAAGCGGCAACTGAACTAGAATGCCATGAACATGGTTATCATGATTCAACTTATCAATCAGCTTCAGCAATTCTTCTTCAGTGACCGTTTCATCCAATTTAATCAAGTCAGATGACATTCCTGTTTCGGTGCATGCTTTCTGCTTTCCGGAAACATAGGACTTGGAAGCCGGATCCTCACCGACAAGAACAACTGTAAGATGCGGAACAATTCCCTCTTTCTCAAGCTGTGCTACTTCCTGTTTCATTTCCATTTTCAATTCATGAGATAAATCCTTGCCGTTAATCACTTCTGCAGTTTTTGACATAGCGAGCATCCCCTTCTCGATTAGAATTTCGATAGCACTCCATTTACAAACTTGCCTGATTTTTGATCGCCGTACTTGTTTGCAAGTTCGACTGCTTCGTTGATGGATACATTTGTTGGGATATCTTCCATGTGTCTCATCTCATATACAGCAATCCTTAAAATCGTTTTCTCAGCAATGGCAAGCCGATCAAATGACCAATTTTCCAAATGTGATGCAATTAGTGAATCGATCTCTTCTTTGTGAGCTGTAACGCCTTCAATAAGTTTCATCAGGAAAGGATCTTGCAGCGCATTTCCTTCATTATCTTTCAATGCATCCGGAAGTTCCCGCTTGTTCAATTCAAGCTGGAAAAGCATCTGGAAAGCTTTCTCTCTGGCTTGGTGCCGATTCATTGAATTAACTCCTTCTATTGCTAAATGACAGGTAAGTCCATTTCCATGAGGCTTATCATATAAACGTCAGCTTACCCATCTATATGATACCCTCATGTAGGTAAATGAACCCTGTTTTGCATATTTGCCTGAAACGCATGCAAGGCCAAAAGAATTACACTTTTGACCTGCTTGCCCTTTTTATTTTCCTGAAGCAGAGGCAGATCTTTCCTCCGCCTGCATGCCAACAACGTGTATGTTCACTTCACTAACATGCAAGGATGTCATGCTTTTAATTGATTGTTTAATATTTTGCTGAATTTCCTGACAGACCGCCGGAATCGAAACACCCATTTTTAGGATTGCATAGAGGTCAATTCCAATACTATCGTCCCGCAGGTCTACTTTGACACCTTTGGAGTGTGTCTTCTTGCCGAGTCGTTCTGCGAAACTACCTCGAAGAGACCAGACTCCTGTCACCTCGGAAGCGGCAATACCGGCAATCACTTCAATGACATCTGGAGCAATTTCCACTTTTCCCATCGTTTCATCAATACCGATGTCGAGCAAATGTTTCTCATCCATTAGGAAATGCCTCCTTAATCGAGCACTTTATTCTCTTCAAGGAAATTCGTGTTGAAATCACCAGCGATAAATACATCATTATCCATGATTAGCTGATGGAATGGAATTGTCGTATGGATTCCTTCCACTATAAACTCATCCAAAGCTCTATGCATACGGCGAATCGCCTCATCTCTTGTCGGTGCATGGACGATTAGCTTGGCAATCATTGAGTCATAATGTGGAGAAATTGTGTACCCAGGATATGCCCCTGAATCAACGCGAACACCAAAACCACCCGGAGCGAGATACATGTCAATTTTTCCTGCAGATGGCATGAAGTTCTTGAATGGATTTTCCGCATTGATACGGCATTCAATTGCGCAGCCTTCAAACTCTACCTCTTCCTGAGTAAAGGAAAGTGGCTCTCCGTCAGATACACGAATCATTTCCTTAATCAAATCGTAACCTGTTACCATTTCAGTAACCGGATGCTCCACTTGGATACGCGTGTTCATTTCCATAAAGTAAAATTGCTTGCTCTTGCGATCGAAAATAAATTCAATCGTTCCAGCTCCAACATAATTTACAGCCTTTGCCGCTTTTACGGCTGCACTACCCATTGCTTCACGAATTTCAGGTGTAACAGCTGGAGATGGCGTTTCTTCAATTAATTTCTGAAGTCGACGCTGAATAGAACAATCCCGCTCTCCGAGATGAACAGCATTGCCATGCGTATCGGCAATGATCTGAATTTCTACATGACGGAAGTCCTCAATGAATTTCTCAATATACAAACCCGGATTACCAAAGGCAGTTTCAGCTTCCTTACGTGTAACTCGAATGCCTTTAATAAGTTCCTCTTCTGTACGGGCAACGCGAATCCCTTTGCCTCCACCACCTGCAGTCGCTTTGATGATGACTGGGAAACCGATTTCTTTTGCAATTTTTAGTCCATCTTCCTCATCACGGATGATGCCTTCAGAGCCGGGCACAATTGGGACGCCAGCTTTTTTCATTGTTTCACGAGCTACATCTTTAATTCCCATTTGCTGAATCGCTTCAGGAGAAGGGCCGACAAATGTTACATTGCAAGCCCGGCAAATTTCAGCGAAATCGGCATTTTCAGCAAGAAAACCGTATCCAGGATGAATGGCGTCTACCCCTATGGATGTGGCAATGCTCATGATATTTGTGAAATTGAGATAGCTGTCCCTAGCAGCGATCGGACCAATGCAATAAGCTTCATCTGCAAGCTTTACATGCAAAGATTCCTTATCTGCTTCCGAGTAGACTGCAACAGTCTCAATTCCCATTTCCTTGCATGCTCTAATAATCCGAACAGCTATTTCTCCGCGGTTGGCAATAAGGAGCTTTTTAATCATTATGATCGCCTCCTTATTTCTTCACCCTGAAGAGCGGTTGGCCAAATTCGACTAGTTCTCCGTCTTCAGCTAGAATTTCTACGATTTCTCCGTCCACTTCCGCTTCAATTTCGTTGAACAGTTTCATCGCTTCTACAATGCATACAGTCGTGTTGCTTGATACTTTAGTTCCGATCTGAACGAATGGATCGCTGTCCGGTGAAGATGCATGGTACAAAGTACCGACCATTGGTGAAACAATTTCATAATCATAATCTACTGTTTTCTTTGTTGAAGTAGCAGGTTCTGCCGCTGCTATTTGTGGAGCTTGTTCCTGTACAACAGGTTCAGCAGGCTTTTCAATCTGCTGGATAACAGGCGGAGCCGTTACTGCAGCTGGCTGCTGTATTGTATACTCATCAGCACTTTTCTTGACCGTAACACTTGTACCATTTGTTTCATATATGAATTCATTAATGGAGGATTTGTCGATCAGTTTAATTATTTCTTGGATTTCTTCAATCTTTAGCATGTTGGCACTCCCTTAATTGCAATTGTGGTAAACGATTCATATTACTTTCATATTTTACGATATGAAAGATTGAGCTTCAATATAATTTCGTTGACACAATTCGCGTATGTATATCGTATTTATTATATCAATGCATGGAGCTTAATGCGAATGGTTTGGATAATGAAACGAAAAATACCGGAACAGCCTGCTATTTAACAGGCTGTTCCGGCTTGCTTACCCTTCTGTCGGTTGGTAATTAATGTCGACAGGCACTTCACCGAATTCATCTTTTACAAGCTGCATAATGTTGACCGCTTCTTCACGGGACATCTCTTTTACTTTAACATGAACTTGGACTTTATCTTCTTTTGCTCGAACTAGTACATCTTCATATTTTTTATCAGCATTTAGAATTGTTTCCTGCAAAATGGATTCCTTTGAGGCTGCTTTATCGATTTCATCGATATCCTGCAAAGCTCTGTTTTTCTCTTCAGCTGTTGCGCTTCCTGAAGCTACTACTTCATTCAAGCGGTCTTTTTTCTTGCTTCTCTCATCTTGGACTTCCATTCTGATCGTTGTGAAGAATTCATTTTTACCAACATTGCGGATTTCATCCATTTCAGCATCTTTTCCGGCTTTCGCTGAAAGGTCAGCATTCCCCTTAGCTGGACCATTCGCAGTTTTTGTACCTTCAGTTTTTTTCGCTCCATTGTCGATATAAGCAAGATCCTCACTATTCGGTGACATCATATAATAAGCACTTAGTACAACCATCAAACTGAGCATTGTTAAGAGCCAGATCGTTTGTTTTTTCAACATTGGACATTCCTCCTATTTTTTCGGTATGACAGATACACGGTGCGTCGGTACATCAAGCACACGGGACACGGATTCCACTACCCATTTCTTTGTCTCTGCGCTATCAGTACCTTTTGCTATAATAAAAACGCCTCTGACTTTCGGTTTTTTTGTATGAACCAGAAGCGGAACTTCCTTGTCTCCTTGCCTTACAAGGACTGTCTGAGTCTCTTCAGTCTGATCCTCAATTGTCCGGGAACCGCCATTTGTATCTGTTTCATCGGTTGTCTGCTTACCAGATACGAGGTTCTTTTCATATACTTGTACATCTGTCGAATCCAGGTTGACCATTACTTCCACGTCTGAAATGCCTTGAATTTTCTCAAGCATGCCGCGGAGCTCCTCTTCATAATTGCTCTCGAGATCCGTCGTTTCGCTTTTCTTGCCACGAGCTGCTTCAGTCATTGCCGGTTCTTCCAGCTGCTCTTTTAAAGCACCTTGCATCTCATCCGGCTCTTCCTTTTTTGGTGTAAAAAGATTTGCCATAAGCAGCAAAACAATCCCAAACAGTCCAACGGCTATGACATAACGTGTTTTTTTCTTCTTTGCAGAACTTGAATCGGTTTTAAACAGTTGCTGCAGCCATTTTTTCACCGGGTTGTCCCTCCTTCCCAAAGCAGTGTCAATTGCTGCTTATCAAGATTCCATTCCTTCTGCAAAATGTCCCGGATTGCATCTTCTTCTTTTTTTGGAATCTTTTGTTCAGCTTTTGCCGGACTCCCAATGATGACCGTGTCCACTTTTGCCACAGCATCCTCCTCTTCTGCCTGTTTCAGGACGGCTTCCGCTTTTTCTATCTCCCCAGCTTGATCCGAAACTTTCAATTCCAGGTTGGAGATCTCAGCTTGATGCCGTTCTTTAAGCACTGGATTTATCTGTTCTTTAAGCTGGACAGCCATCTGTTTTGAAATATATGCTTGTCTCACTCCGAGTATTTCACTTTTTTGCATTTCCACCTGATTTTTAATTTGCGTTTCCTGCTTGTCAGCAAAGAGCGGGCTCACACCTCTTTCTAATAGCCTTTCCACATCTGTTCCAAAGAGATGGAATACCGGCTTCAAGAAAAGAAGCATCATAGTCATACCTATTGCAAGCCGAACATACTTTTGCAGCCGGGTCGACGGAATGAGCAGATCAATAATAGCAGCGAGAATGAGAAAGGCGATAATCTGATATATCCATTGTTTGGCCTCCAAGATAAACACCTACTCCACCTACCTCATGAGAATTGTTACATTGCTTGCGGCTGCAATAATGACAATGGATAGGAAAAACATCATGGCACAGGCAAGGAGGCAGGCAAGGATATGAATCATATACTTGCTGATCGTGTTCAACGTTTCGATGATCGGTCCGTCCCCTATTGGCTGAAGTACTGCAGCTGCAATTTTGTAGATAATGGCAATAACGAGTATTTTGATAGCGGGAAAGAAAGCAATCAGGAGTAGCAGAACAGCTCCGATAATGCCAATTCCATTTTTCAATATGAGCGAAGCGGCGAAAATTGTATCAGCGGCATCTGTAAAGGTTCGTCCAACAACAGGAATAAAATTGCCAGCGATAAACTTGGTCGTCTTCATTGCTACCCCATCCTGTACAGCACTGGCTGCCCCTTGAATCGAGATAGCTCCGAGGAAAAGAGCAAGGAAGGCTCCAAGTGTGCCGAGTGCGACTGTCTTCATCAAACTTGCCAGATGATTGATGCGGAACCGCTCATTCAAACTGCTGATGATTAAGATAAGTGCTGAGAGGAACAGAAGCGGCAAGACAAATTTTGAGATGACCAGGCTGCTAGCATAGATGAGGAACACGATGACCGGATGGAAGAATGAAACTGAAAGCAAATTCCCAAATGATGCCATAATACCTAGAAGCAGGGGTAGAAGTGCAGTCATGAATCCACCCATCATTTCAATGGACTGCCTCGTATAGTCAAATGCAGAATAAAAACTGTTCATCGCAATAAAAAGCAAAACAAGATAAACAACGAAGTAGGCAATTTTGCTAACCGTGCTCTGCTCAAATGCGGAATGCATTGTCTGCAGCATTGCAGAAAACATTACGAGTACGAGAAGCATTCCTAGAAGCTTTCCATTTGAGACCAGCTCCTGAAAAAGAAACGAAAGGAGTCCTTTAATAATTTGCTTTCCAGAGAATGCATCTTTACTTAGCAGGAACTCCTTAATGGATGTCTTCTCAAGTTCGGGGAGGAATCCTTTGTATTCAGAGCCAAGCTTGTCCCAGTATTCTTGAACTCCATCCAAGGAAATCTGCTCCGCCAGCTCTTTCTGAAAAGACTCCTCAGGCGGTTCTTCCTTACTCTGAGCACTTGCCAGATCTGGAGAGTGGAAGAAGAATAGTGATATCAGGATCAGCAGGAAAATAGATTGTTTGCTACGTCGCATCCGCCAAAGCTCCTTTCTCCTTTTCAGACTGGCAGGAAGCCCAGGATTGCTTCTATTACTGCAGTGATAATTGGTACGGCCAGGAGAAGTATCGTAATCTTTCCGGCCAGTTCTATTTTTGAAGCGATTGATTCAAGCCCCGCATCTTTTGTAAGGTGCATGCCGAGCTCAGCAATATAGGAAATTGCAATGATTTTCATGATTGTAGCGAGGTAAATCGTATTAATGGAAGCTTTCGTTCCGAGTGTTTCAATGAGTTCGAATACTGCCCCGACTTTCCCTATGATCAGCAGCATAAGTCCCGCCCCTGCAACAACTATGAGGAAGAAGGCAAATGATGGAATATTGTCTTTGAGGACGACATAGAGAAGACTTGTCACAATTCCAAGAAGAACAATCTGCAAGATATCCATGGATCACGCTCCTATCCTTGGAACAGGAAGACGGATTTGATCTGCTGGAATAGCGTGGACAGGCTATTGATAACAAGCAGCAGGACTATAATAAAGCCGGCCAGCGTGACGAATTGGCCAATTTCTTCTTTATCCATCTGTTTCAGGATCGATTGAATAAGTGCGACGATGATGCCGATTCCGGCGATTTGGAACAGAACGGTCGCATCCGAAAGCATCTAAATTCACCCCATTTGCTAAATGAACAAAAGTAAAATGAACAAGCCCGCCAAAAAACCGAGCATTTTGGCCATATTTCCGTATTTATCCTGACGTGATCTCGCTTCTTCAAGTTCTCTCTCCAAATGACTGGATGCGAGAAGAAGCTGCTTTTTCTGTTGTTGCAGTTCATGCATTCCAAGTGTGCGTCCAAACTGGACAAGCACTTCTTTTTCATTTGGACCGAGTGCTGTTACTTCGCAATGATCCTCGACATGTTTGCACCAAATATCTGGCAAATTACGATTTTGATCCAAAAGGCTTTCAGCTAAGTTCTGAAATAAACTAGCTGTTGGTTCGGGAACTTGGCGCGCTATTCTATGAAAAGCTTGCTGAAGCGGAGTCTGACTATAGACGATTTCTGCTTCAAGTATTTGCAGGGCATTCTTCAGCTGGCGGATCTGCTTTGGACGCATGTCCAGCTGGCGGCTATATTCAAAACCTGCCCATGTCGCTGCTCCGACAAGAAAGATTGCGCCTGTCCAGGCTAACATCCGACCCACCTCCCCAACTCCTAAGCGGATTGCCGTATGTATCCAAAACCGATTTAATTTTTCCTGGGACTGCATTTCGCTCAAGAAGAATAATGCGTTCAAAAACCCTATCTTCAATAAGGCTGCTGAGTACTGGTCTCTGCTTGAGCTCGTCCATGCTGCGTGCATGGACCGAAGTAATGAGCGTTACTCCTGCATTGGCAGCTTCTTTTACAGCATTGGCGTCTTCCACTTTGCCAATTTCGTCCGCTATTATGATTTCCGGGGACATAGAGCGGATCATGAGTAGCATCCCTTCAGCTTTTGGAGCTGCATCTAGGACATCGGTCCTCATACCGACATCATGTTGCGGACATCCATTCCATGAAGCTGCTATTTCTGATCTCTCATCAATAATGGCAAGCTTTCTTGCTCGCATCCCATCCGCTTCATTTGCCAACAAACGGGCAAGGTCACGGAGAATTGTCGTTTTCCCGGATTGAGGAGGCCCCGCAATCAATGTATGCCTGCAAGTACCATCAGATGTCAAAATGTATGACAATATTTCTTGAGCAGCTCCAATTTTTTCCTTGGCTATTCGAATGTTGAAAAAATTTATATGCTTCAAAGATTGTATGCAGCCTGATCGAACAGTAGCAGTGCCTGCAATGCCAACCCGATGGCCGCCTCGTATTGTGATATAACCTTGCTGCAGCTCTTCCTCCAACCTATACAAGGAGAATTCAGTCAATTGATTTAAAATATATGCACAATCGCCCGTATCAGAACGTTCATCCTGAAGCCATTCAAACGTATCATCAAAATACAATTCGATCGGGTGACCAAGTCTTACCCTGATTTCCTGCAATTTGTTCCAACGTTCTCCAATCTGTCTAACTAGAATCGCTTTAACTGATTCTGGAAACAATCGCAAAATTTCGTCCATGTCTTGTCCCTCTCCATATCGTCGATTAATTAAATATATGAAAGATCGCATTCTATATGACAAAAATAGCGGCATTGCCCATGTGGGCAATGCCGCTATTAAGCGTAAACGATTATGCTCGGGAAACATATTTGCCATCAGACGTGTTGATGACAAGCTTGTCCCCTTTGTTGATGAAGAATGGAACTTGTACAGTCAGTCCTGTTTCAACAGTAGCTGGCTTCGAACCACCGCTCGCTGTATCTCCTTTAATTCCAGGTTCTGTTTCGACCACTTCAAGTTCAACGTTATTCGGAAGGTCGACACCAAGAATCTCATCATTGTATTGGATAATAGAAACTTCCATATTTTCTTTGATGAATTTCAATTCATATTCAATCTGGCTGCCTTGAAGTTCAATTTGCTCGTAAGATTCCATATCCATGAATGCATGAGCATCACCAGTTGCATACAAATATTGCATTTTGCGATGCTCAACATGAGCTTTACCAACTTTTTCACCTGCACGGAATGTCTTTTCCTGAATGTTGCCGGACTTCAAGTTACGAAGCTTCGAGCGTACGAAAGCAGCTCCTTTTCCTGGCTTTACATGCTGGAATTCAATTACTTGCCAAACATCGTTATCCATTTCAATAGTTAGGCCTGTTTTAAACTCGTTTACTGAAATCATTAAGTTGTCCCCCTAAGGTTGATCCGAGAGAACCAAGTCTCTGCTTATGATTTTACCACACGTTTAGAGATGAATTAATTCTTTTTTCGACTTTGTGAGTCTTTCGTTGCCATTTTGTGTTATAAGAATGTCATCTTCTATACGACATCCACCCACTTCTGGCACATAAATACCAGGTTCCACTGTTACGACCATTCCAGGTACGAGTTTTGTTTCTGTACGGTGAGAAAGTGATGGTTGTTCATGCACATCCATACCTAGACCGTGCCCCGTTGAATGGCCAAAATACTTGCCATACCCTGCATTGTTAATGACATCTCTTGTAAGGGCATCCGCTTCCTTACCAGTCATTCCCGGCTTGATCCCTTCAACTCCACGGAGTTGTGCTTCAAGAACAGTATGATAGATTTTGTCCAATTCATCACTGATTTCACCGACAGCAACTGTTCTCGTGATATCTGAACAATACCCCTCATATAGCGCACCAAAATCCAAAGTTACAAGTTCTCCAGATTTGATTTCCTTATTAGATGCAACACCATGTGGCATAGCAGAGCGCCAACCAGAGGCTACGATAATATCAAAACTTGAAGAAGTCGCTCCTTGGCGACGCATGAAAAATTCGAGCTCATTGGCAATTTCAATCTCTCTCACACCAGGAGCAATTTTCGTTTGAATATATTCAAAGGCATCGTCAGCGATCTGAGCTGCCTTTTTCATGATTGAAAGTTCCTCATCAGTCTTGATCAGACGGATTTCTTCAATAATTCCTCCAACAGGAATTAGCTCTGTTTCGAATACCTTTTTAAACGATTCATGTTCTCCAAATGTGACATGGAGTTTTTCAAAACCGAGATGCTTGATTCCTAGTTCCTTGATGAATTGGTTGATTTCTGCATTCATCGTGCCCTTCATTTCGATAACCTTGAAGCCCTTTACTTGAGCTTCGGCCTGTTCTGTATAACGGAAATCGGTAATGAACAGCGCATCTTTTGCTGTAATGAGGACAGCACCAGCAGTTCCTGTGAATCCGGAGATATATCTGCGATTCACCGGACTTGTTATCAGCATGCCATCAACACCAGCATCTGCAAATCTCTCTCTCAACTTTTTCAATTTTTCCATATAATCCACTCTCCCATGCTGCTTCTAAAAATTATTTATGAATGCACTGGCCGCAAGCATATATCCTTGCTTTCCTAGACCAACGATTTGACCGTGACATGCAGGTGCAGTCATTGAAACATGGCGGAAAGATTCCCGCTTATGGACATTGGAAATATGCACCTCAATAACTGGTGTTCCAATCGCCTCAATCGCATCATGCAAAGCGATGCTCGTATGTGTATAAGCAGCCGGGTTGAAGATGATTCCGGCATACTCTCCGTCTGCCGCATGCAGTCTGTCAACAAGATCTCCTTCATGATTGGACTGAAAAGCATCAAGATGATACCCTGACTTTTCAACAAAACTAGCCAAATCTCTTTCCAGTTCTTCCAATGTAAAAGACCCATATATATTTTTGTCACGTTTGCCGAGCATATTAATATTCGGTCCGTTCAGAAGCAGTAATTTCTTCATTTATCTCATCCTCACCCACGAATTAGACGCTATATAGTGTATCATATCATACAATGAAGTTTACATTCTTCTGCTCGTCCGACTATTGGTGACTGTATCCTCATAATCATATGAAATGGAGAATCCAACAAACACACCGAAAAGAATATATAGGCATGCTGAAGTGACAAGTGTCTCTTTTGTCAAGGCTCCAAAATGAGGGAGACTGCGAATTACAGGAAGGGCGATAATGAAGACCACTGCCCAGATCAAAAGACCATAAATCGTTCCGATCCACATACTAGATAGCTTTCTGAACAATACGAAATAAACGAGTGCAACGAATATGGATAGAATGCCGGCCAAGAAAATTGCAAGTAACCCACCCTGCCACCTGCTCGCCCACCCTGTTTTTAGCCAAGGATTTACGAGTATGGCCCGCGGAGCAAATTGCATAAATTTGAAATAAGCTAGAACCGTACCAATCATCGTCCAGAGGATTCCACCGATAAATCCGGTCAGTATAGACCTTTTGCAGACACTTAATGCTGTTTCATTATTTTGACTGTTCATTTACAACACCTCAGTACTTATTATGCCTGTTCAGTTTATACTGATACGTTGAATTTATTGCTGGAATCGAATATTCAAGCTAAGATTTGGAAATGAATAATTGTAGAGGCTAAACTTAAGTAAAAATAGATTGACCATTTCCATTTAAGTTTTTTAGAAATGGTGGATGAAATTTTCAGGATAAGTGGTATACAATAACTATAAGAAAAGATTGTTCCGCCACCCTGCGAAAGGAGGAAATGTCATGCGTAATAAAGGTGTAACGATATTCGTCTATGCTTTGATATTCCTTGCACTGTTCGGCTTGGGCTATAAATTGTCAGCTGATCCGTCCGGACTTGTGAAAAACCTGCTGTACGCTCTCCTGTTTGGTGCGCTTATATCAGCAGCATTCTACTTCCTGTTTTATAAGAAACGCCAGACAGCCCCTTCCTCAGATATGAAGAAATACAAACAGGCTGTCAAACAGTCACAGCAAAAATACAAGAAACAGACCCCTTCTGTTACAAACTCCGCAAAAGCGAAAAAAGTTTCACAAATTAAAAAAACACACAAAAAAAGACCTTCACATCTGCGGGTGATTGAAGGCCAAAAAACAGAAAAGAAAAACAGAGCTCTCTTTTGACAGCTCTGAGGTCCTCATCAATTCGGCCAGCCAGCGAAAAAACTCGTTGCTGCATTCCTGCCGCTCTGGATGAGGTCTTTTTTTGTTTCTTCGCAAATGTTCAAATCCATGGTTGATGCTTTTTTTACTGCTACTTCCATAATATCAGGATGTCCGGAAGTTGAAATATATCGAGAGTCATGTGCTGTTTTCATTGTAGAAATCATTGCCTCACACATTTCATATGCATTGTCGATTTTCTTCTTTTTAAGTGAACTGCTAGGTACAGATAGCCTGATGCCAAGAACAGGTCGTTTCTTCATAACCTTACGTTTTCCTAAGAGCCAAAGAGGAAAATTGCTTAACATACCGCCATCAACAAGCTGACTTTTCAGGCCAGTATTGCTAATTAATGTTGCTGGCATGAAGAAAAATGGGAACCCGGCACTCATGCGAACAGCTTTCGCAATTGGAAAGGAGTTCGGATCGAGTCCATAGACCTTTTCCAGATCGTCCGGGAAAACAACCAATCTCCCAAGCGTCAAATCACTCGCCACTACTTTAAGCGCACCATCCGGCAAATCTCCAAAGAAACGAATTCCTTTCCGGGCAAGACATGTTTCAAGCCAATATTCAAAATTATTTCCTTTATAAATCCCCTTCTTAAAAAATAAAATGCCCCACTTGCTGAAAGGAATGAAATGCATTAACTTTGGACTATCTAGAAAACAGGTTAAATCCAGCTCATCCAGCAGTGTTTCAATTTCCTTCGCTGTGTATCCAGCAATCAGGAATGAAGCAATGATTGCACCAGCAGATGTCCCAGCTGCCCGTTTAATGGAAAGTCCCTTCTTTTCCATTTCAGCCAAAACTCCGATATAAGCAAAGGCTTTTACACCGCCACCTGAAAAAACAACATCAATTTGCACATACATGCTCCTTTGATAAAATGATTTCACATTAAATCGTAAGCCCGCAGGAAGCATAATATGACTAGAATACAAAAAGGCATAATCCATATTGGACTATGCCTGAACATCTGTCGTTTGATCAAGATGTGTATCTCGCAATTCCTGAAGACGTTGTTCGTCCTCTTTAAAATACTTTACCAGTTCTGCAATCCGGTCTATGGAGTTCCAGCTCAAATGGTGCTCAATTCCCTCTACATCATCATAAATCTGAGATTCTTCCACTCCAATGATTTCAAGAAATTGTTCCAGTAAATCATGTCTGAATACAAGACGTTCACCAATTTGTTTACCCTTTGAAGTTAACACAAACCCGCGATACTTTTCATAGTTCAAATAATCATCTTTATCTAGCTTCTGAACCATTTTTGTCACAGATGAAGGGTGTACTGAAAGCGCTTCCGCCAGATCAGAAACACGCGCGTATCCTTTTGTCTCAATTAAATTGTAAATCTGTTCAATATAATCTTCCATACTCGGTGTCGGCAAAAGATCTCCCCATTTCACGAATAATTTTTGACCACCCGCAATATTGTTGTATACCAAGGATACCGCAATATTGAAAACGTTACAAGCGAAGTGTCGTAGCATGAGAACCTAAGTTTCAGAAGAATCATTTTGCAAAACAGGACACTTCCCCTATAATAGAGACGTGATATTAGTTAATAGAGACGGAGGAATTGCAAATGAACGGCAATTGGTGGGCAATACTTGCCATACTGGTGGTTCTGATCGCCTACACCATTTTTAGAACGATTCGCCAAAGCAGATACTTGAAGGTATTGGATGAAGAAGAATTCCGTAAAGGTTATCGCAAAGCACAGTTGATTGACGTGCGTGAGCCTCAGGAATTTAAAAACGGACATATACTTGGTGCACGGAATATTCCTGCTACACAGCTTAAACAGCGCTTAGTGGAAATCCGCCCGGACAAGCCCGTTTACCTTTATTGCCAAGGTGGTACGCGTTCTGCTAAAGCAGCTGATCTGCTGCATAAAAAAGGCTATAAGCATATCTATCAGCTTAAAGGCGGCTTCAAAAAATGGACTGGTAAAGTAAAATAATAAAAAAGCTCCGGTAATCAATTACCGGAGCTTTTTTATATGATTATTTCTTGATGTAGCGCAATACCGGTTTTCTTGCAGCTGTTGTTTCGTCAAGACGCTTCAATACAGTTGTATGAGGAGCTTCTTGAACGATTTCCGGATTGTTTTTCGCTTCATCAGCAATCTGGATCATCGTATCGATGAACTCATCGAGTGTTTCTTTAGACTCAGTTTCAGTCGGCTCAATCATGATTGCTTCCTCAACGTTAAGTGGGAAGTAAACAGTTGGCGGATGGAAGCCAAAGTCAAGCAGACGCTTTGCGATATCCATAGTACGCACGCCGAGCTTCTTCTGAGAACGTCCAGAGAGAACAAACTCATGCTTGCAATGCTGTGTGTATGGAAGATCGTAATGATCCTGCAATTTCGCCTTCATGTAGTTGGCGTTGAGTACTGCATACTCACTTACTTTCTTCAAGCCGACAGGACCCATTGTGCGGATGTAAGTATACGCACGCAAGTTAATGCCGAAGTTACCGTAGTAAGGCTTGATACGACCAATTGACTGTGGACGGTCATATTCAAACACATACTCTTCATCCTTCTTCATCAATACTGGTTTTGGAAGGAATGGAGCAAGCTCTTCAGATACACCTACAGGACCTGATCCAGGACCACCACCACCGTGTGGGCCAGTGAATGTTTTGTGTAGGTTCAAGTGAACAGCATCAAAGCCCATGTCGCCAGGACGTGCATAACCCATGATTGCGTTCAAGTTAGCACCATCATAGTAAAGCTTACCACCGGCACCGTGAACAATTTCAGCAATTTCAAGAATTTCAGTTTCGAAAAGACCAAGTGTATTAGGGTTAGTCAGCATAAGTACTGCTGTGTCATCACCTACAACACTCTTCAAGTCTTCAATGTCAACAAGACCGTTCTCGTTTGTCTTTACACTGATTACATCAAATCCTGCAAGTGTAGCAGAGGCAGGGTTTGTACCATGTGCAGAGTCAGGAACGATAACTTTGTCACGCTTCTGATCGCCATTAGCATGGTGGAAAGCACGGATCATAAGCAAAGCTGTCCATTCACCTTGTGCTCCAGCAGCAGACTGAAGAGAAACGTCATACATTCCAGTGATCTCACGAAGAGAAGCCTGCAAATCATAAAGCATCTCCATTGCACCCTGAACCTGATTTGGCTCCTGGTATGGGTGAACATGGCTGAAGCCAGGCATTCTGGCTACATCTTCATTGATTTTCGGGTTGTACTTCATAGTACAAGAACCAAGTGGATAGAATCCTGAGTCTACACCGTAGTTACGGTTAGATAGACCTGTATAGTGACGCATTACTTCCAATTCACTTACTTCTGGAAGCTCAGCAGGTGCCTTACGGACAAATGTATCGCCAAGTTCAGCGTTTAGATCAGTTTCAGGAACATCCAGAGCAGGCAAGTTGTAACTAGTTCTGCCATCTCTGCTGCGTTCGAAAATTAGTGGAAATTCCTTATTAGCCATTGATATCCCCCAATTCTTTTACAAAAGCATCAATTTGGTCTTTTGTGCGGATTTCAGTTACGGCAACGAGCATGTGATTCTTGAGTTCAGGGTAATAGAATCCAAGATCATAACCGCCGATGATGCCTTTTTCAATCAATTGGTCGTTCACTTCAGAAACAGGCTTATTCAATTCGATTACGAATTCATTGAAGAATGAACCTTCATAAGTGACTTTAATGCCTGCTTTTGCAATCTGGTCTTTTGCATAGCGGGCTTTCTGCATGTTCAACTTAGCCATGTCGATAACACCATTCTTACCAAGCGAGCTCATTGCCACAGAGCTGGCAAGTGCGTTCAATGCCTGGTTTGAACAGATGTTTGACGTTGCTTTGTCGCGACGGATGTGCTGTTCACGTGCCTGAAGAGTCAATACGTAACCGCGTACGCCCTCTTCATCAACAGTTTCACCAACAAGGCGACCTGGAACTTTACGCATCAATTTTTCAGTTGTAGCGAAATATCCACAGTGCGGTCCACCGAACTGAGCCGGGATACCAAATACTTGTGCGTCACCTACTACGATATCAGCACCAAATTCGCTTGGTGGTGTCATATAACCAAGTGCAAGCGGGTTGCTTGATACGAGGAACATAGCTTTCTTCTGTGTGTCAATCAATTCCTTGATCTTGTCCATCGGCTCAATTTGACCGAAGAAGTTCGGATACTGGATGACTACGCTTGCTGTGTTCTCATCGAGTTCTTTTGCAAGCTGCTCAAGATCTGTCACACCATCTTTATGATCAATTTCAACGATTTCAAGTCCAGGACCAGTTACATAAGAATGAATAACCGCTCTTGATTCTGGATGAACCGCTTTAGAAACGATAACTTTCTTCTTCTTAGTGTGAGCAGCGCTCAAGTTAACGGCTTCAGCAAGTGAAGTACCGCCATCATACATAGAAGAGTTGGCAACAGGCATGCCTGTAAGTTCACAGATCATTGTCTGGAATTCGAAAATAGCCTGCAATTCACCCTGAGAGATTTCAGGCTGATAAGGTGTGTAAGCTGTGTAGAACTCAGAACGTGAAATGACATGATCAACTACAGACGGAATGAAGTGATCGTATACGCCCGCTCCAAGGAATGAAGTGTTGTCAATTGAGTTCTTGTTCTTTGCAGCCATAGCAGCAAGTTCATTTTTCAATTCAAATTCGCTTGTCGGTTTCTTAAGATCCAACTCACGATCGAAGCGTACTTTTTTCGGAATGTCCGAGAATAGTTCTTCTGTTGATTCGACACCAATAGTCTTCAGCATTTCTGCTTTGTCGCCATCAGTCATTGGCAGATATCTAAACTCCATCATTAACCCTCCTGTTTTATCGCTTATAAAACGGTGTTTTTGCCACAACGGCTTTCAATTTTTTCTTGCGGACCTGGATTTCTACTTCCTGGCCGATTTGGGCATACTCAGTTTTAATAAGAACGTTTCCGATGTTCTTGCCAAGAGTTGGTGATTGTGTTCCTGTAGTTACGAAACCGATCTCCTCATCACCGACAAAAACAGGGTAGTCTGTTCTCGGAATGCCTTTATCGATCATTTCAATACCGACTAGCTTGCGTGCTGTGCCGTTTTCGACTTGATCTTTAAGAACTTCTTTACCGTTGAAATCACTGTCCTTGTCCACTTTAACAGCAAACTTCAGGCCAGCTTCAATTGGTGTGATGTCCTTTGAAAGCTCTTGTCCGTAAAGTGGAAGTCCCGCTTCAAAACGCAATGAGTCACGAGCTCCAAGTCCGACTGGTAGAACGCCTTTATCTTTGCCAGCTTCAAGAATCGCTTTCCAAAGATCGCGTCCGCCTGCTGCTGGAAGATATACTTCAAAGCCATCTTCCCCTGTGTAACCTGTACGGGAAACAATTGCCGGCTGCTCAATGCCTTTGAATTTAACGTTTTCTTTAAAGCCGAAGAACTTGATTTCGCTAAGATCTTCATCTGTCATTGTTTGCAAAACTTCTTCTGCAATTGGGCCTTGCAAAGCAAGCTGTACCCATTCAGCAGATACGTTCTTCAACTCAAGCTCTTCTGCAGAATAGTCATTGTTCTCAACAAGCCAATCAAAGTCTTTATCTGTATTGCCGGCATTGATTACTAGCAAGTAGTCTTCATCTGCAAGCTTGTAGATTAGAAGATCATCGACAGTACCGCCATCTTTGTAGCAGAAGAATGTGTAGTGGGCACGCCCGGGCTTCAGTTTGGAAACATCATTTGTTGTTACCTTCTGAAGGAACTCTTCGCTCTTTGGTCCTTTTACTGTCACTTCGCCCATGTGGGAAACATCAAACAGACCAGCTTTTGTTCTAGTAGCTTCATGTTCTTGCTTGATTCCTGTAAATTGAACAGGCATTTCCCAGCCGCCGAAATCGACAACTTTCGCACCAAGAAGCTCGTACTCCGGAAACAGTGGAGTTCTTTTCAGTTCACTCATTATCCATCCACTCCTTATTTAATTTAAAATTAAGCAAAAAAATAGAAATTTTCAACGACCAAGCCGGAAATTTCTGTCCTTCAACCTGAAAGTTGCACACCCGAATTGTACAGGTGCTTGCTTCGTGGGTGGTTTACACAAACAAGTAAACACTCTCCAGAGTTGCGTCCCACAAGAGTCTTCTTTGCCTGAGAGATTCGCTTGCGCTTGCTCCTTCGGCGTTACTTCCATGAAAAAAAGATATGTATGGTAAAACACGTTTCATGAAGTAAGCTCTCCCCTTGTAATCATTCGCATTTATAAAACCGCAGCCTAATGGCCATACTAGGAGTGATCATCGTGAAATTCTATTTTATACGAGCCATTATATCACATAAAAGTGAAAAGAGAAGTAGTCTACTTAAAATGTTTTCTGCATATTCCGGATTTTTAACGAAGTTAGATATATTCCACTTTATTCATACGATAAATGAATTCGACAAAAAAGGAAGATTCCAATGCACATAAAAAAGGATGACAATTTCAAAGACCTGTTTCTTGATGGCATGGCCAAGAGCCGGGATATGTCATCCTGGGAGCTATTCAGTTTGGCCTATGAAGCTGAAAAATCTTCTGTAGCATCAGATTTTAAAGGTCTCCGCTCCTTGCAGCATTTACCTAAAATCACCTTTATGCCTCATCAGGTTAAAGCTGCAGAACAAGCTATTGAAGAAATGAATGGCCGGGCAATTTTAGCAGATGAAGTTGGTTTGGGCAAAACTATTGAAGCTGGTTTAATCCTCAAAGAATATATGGTTCGCGGTCTTGTTAAAAAAGCATTGATTCTTGTGCCGGCGTCCCTCGTTACCCAATGGGTTTTCGAACTTCGGGAGAAATTCAGCATTCCGGCTGTAGCTTACAGAAAAAACTACAGCTGGGAACAGGCTGATATTATCGTTTCTTCAATGGATACTGCCAAAAGGGCCCCACATTGTGAGCATATCGCCAATATAGAATATGACTTCCTTCTTATCGACGAGGCTCACAAACTGAAAAACAGCAAAACCAAAAACTATGAATTTGTACAAACCATTCAAAAAAAATACTGCCTTCTTCTTACGGCTACGCCAATTCAAAATGAACTTATAGAAATTTTCAATCTCGTTTCCATTCTCAAACCCGGACATCTTGGAAGTAGCGAATCATTTATGAAACGGTTTGGAAATAAAAGAAGTGCATTACGTGAAGATGCCTATCTGAACAAATTGATACAAAAAGTGATGATTCGCAACACACGTCATGAAACGTCATTAAACACTGCTAAGCGTATCATCGAAACGGTGTGGCTTGATTTTTGCCAAAAAGGTAAAAATGCATATTCAAATCTTGAAGAGGCGCTTCAGGAAATGCCTCCCTTTGCCCGGATCACCTATTTGCGTGAGCTCTGTTCTTCAAGAGAAGCTTGTCTTCTTTCCCTTGATCAGCAAAAACATCATCCTGCCATTCGCGATGTAATGCCAGACTTAATAACGATTGAGAATCACCCAAAGGCAGAGCGTCTTGCAGAACTTCTGAAAAGCTTAAATGGTGAAAAGGCAATCGTATTTACAGAGTACAGAGCAACTCAAACTTTTCTACAATGGTATCTGAAGCGTCATGGCATTTCATCCGTGCCCTTTCGTGGCGGTTTCAAAGCTGGAAAGAAAGATTGGATGCGCCAATTGTTCCGTGACCGAGCTCAAGTGCTTATTGCAACCGAGGCTGCCGGAGAAGGAATCAATCTCCAGTTTTGCCATCATGTCATAAATTATGACCTTCCCTGGAACCCAATGAAGCTCGAACAGAGGATCGGACGTGTACACAGATATGGTCAGGAAAATGACGTTAAAATTTTCAACTTTGCCATTCGGAATACAATTGAAGAACATATTATGAAGCTTCTTTACGACAAACTGGAGCTGTTCGAAAAAGTGATTGGTGAACTTGATGATATCCTTGCCGACTTGGAAATCGATAGCCTTGATCAGGAGTTTGGACAGATCTTCGCTGAGTCGACCTCCACTGGTGAGATGAAAATAAAATTGGAAAACCTCATGTCAGTCATTGAGAGTAACGCGGACGTCCAAAAGGAGGCCTGACCAATGAATATCCAGGCATATCTTGAAAGGTACTTCATAGCTCATAGTTGTGAAGTTACAAAAAAAACAAACTCAATGCTTGAAATAAAACTTACTGAAGAACGTGACAAAGCACTCATGAATCGCCCTTTTTACTGGCAATATGTCAAGAGCACCGGAGCGATTGGCAAGCCATTTACGCTTAATCTGCATACAGACAAACCACAAGAAGACACACATGGGGAATATATTTATTTAGGCAGTCCGCGTCTTCAGCAAATATTTAATGACTTAAGGCAAAACGAGAAGTTGACGCGTCAATTTCAACTGTTAAAACCGAGTGCAAATACGGCTCTTTTTCCTTGGCTTCTCGTCAACTTCAAACTCATTTATGAAGGCAAACATCGGAAGGAAGAATTATTTTCTTTGGGGATCAATCTTGTAAATGGAGAAATGCGAAATGAAATGATGGATGCTGTCAGCGCCTTAGATTTCTCTTTATCCATTGGTGATCTATGTCACACAATTTCTCCGGTCATTCAGCCCTCCAGTGGTTTTAATCGAATCGAGAAACTGCTCCAAGCATATGTGGATCGGCAAGATCATAGCTGGGCTGACCATTCATTAAAATCAATGCAGGAAGAAATTGACCTGCTCAAACATTTCATTGGTGACAAGGAAAATATGGATGTTTTCCAACGGGAGCTTGCTGCGATCAAAAGTCGATACGATCCAAAAATCACAATGGACATTATCAATGCAGGAATGCTTTATCTAACCGGTAATGCGCTTGCTGAATAAAAAAGACGGACAAGGCCCCTAACCAGCCCTGCCGTCTTTCTTTTTCATTGCACATTTCAGAAGTAAGGGCAGATCGCCAAAAAGAAGCGTGCCTCGATTTCTGATTTCCTTTTTTCTCTGTTTTTTCGGTTTACCATTTTCCAGCCGGAGCATCAGTTTTTCTCCTGCCAATTTGAACATTTCATTCGTGTCCAATTAAACTCCTCCTGTCTTAATAACAGGGTGTTCCGACATACAACATTCTATACACTGCCCATATAATCTAGGATACATTCAGCAATCTCTTCTGCTGTTTTCCCTTCAGTTTGGACAATATAATCCGCTGCATCTTCATATAAAGGCTCTCTTCGTTCAAAGAGCGCCTTACGTCCTGATTCATCCTGCTTCCATAACGGACGGCTCGCATCTCCTTCAAGACGTCGAGAAATTTCTTCAAAAGATGCTGCGAGGTAGACGATCTTCCCCCTTGCTTTCATGACAGAGATATTTTCTATACGTTCTATAATGCCACCACCTGTAGAAACGATTTTCGCCTCAACTGTTCGCAGGGCTTCCGTTTCCAATTCTCTGAAATAATTCTCGCCCTCTTCAGCAAAAATGTCAGTTATTTTTCGTTGATGCTTTTTTTCTATGTAATGATCCGTATCAGCAAAATCAGCAGAATGGCACTTTTCCAGTGCATGCCCGATTGTACTTTTACCACTGCCCATAAATCCAATCAAAAAGATTCTTTCCATTCCTCTTCCCCTTTCTAAATGTTTTTGTAAAAAAGAAGGAGTTTGCATGTTCATGTCGAAATAATATGCCAAAGGGAGGTGAAATACAAGTGAACGATGCTTCATCATTTGCTGAAAAAATCCTCGAAGCAGCCATCTCGCAACATGCATCCGATATTCATTTCCACCCAAATCCTAAATCCTCTGAAACAAATATTCATTTTAGAATTCACGGTGAACGACAACACTACGCTGTAATCGCTAATGATCAATATCAAAAACTTCTCACATATTACAAATTTACCTCTGAAATGGATATCGGCGAAGTACGAAAGCCCCAAAACGGTACGCTCGAAATTTTTGACCCCATTTCGAAGCAACCTTACTCACTGCGTCTCTCCACTCTTCCCGTAATGCGTAATGAATCTCTCGCAATCCGCCTGCTTCCGCAAGAAAAACTTCACAGTCTCGATCAATTATTTCTTTTTCCGTCCCAGCTTGCAAAAATCACAAAATGGATGTCCTATCGATCTGGTCTAATCCTATTTACCGGACCGACAGGCAGCGGTAAGACTACTACGATGTATGCCCTTCTCGAACACCATATAAAAAAGCACCCTTATCAGGTGATTACTTTGGAAGACCCGATTGAAAAGAATATTGAAGGTGTTTTGCAAGTACAGCTGAACGAAAAAGCCGGCATAACGTACCAGTCCGGTCTCAAGGCTGCCTTACGTCATGATCCGGATATTATTATGGTAGGCGAAATCAGAGATGCAGCGACGGCAAAATTCGCTTTTGAGGCTTCATTGACCGGCCATCTCGTTCTCGGTACACTTCATGCACGTGATGCTGTAGGAACGATTAAAAGACTGCGTGAGATGGGAATTCGCCAGTCTGATTTGGAACAGTCTCTTATTTGTGTGGCTGCTTTGGATTTGCTTCGGCTAGACATCCTAAATGATAAGGCACAAAGAGCTGCAATTATGGAACTGCTCTACGATGAACAGCTCCGAGACGCCATATGGGAGATACCTCTGACTCATTATTTAAACGTCGACTTCAATCATTTGAGAAAGAAGGCTTTTGCTTATGGTTTCATCAATGAAAAGATTTATAAAGAAACGGAAAAAAAGTAGTCTTTCTGTAGATTTACAATTACGTTTTTTGAAAAGATTGCTTCGTCTGCTTGAACGGGGCTATCCTCTGTTAGAATCCCTGGAAATTATAAAATGGGATCAAACAATGAACCGGACAGCTAGCCGGATGATCGCCTTACTGAAATCCGGCTTGCCGATGGATATTACTTTTGAGAAATGCGGCTTCAATAAATCCATCGCATCTCACCTCTATTTCATTCACACAAACAATGATCTTGTCGGGAGCCTGGAAAAAAGTCTGTCTTTCTTTGAAAACCGCCTGCTCCATGCAAAAAAACTCCAACAAACAATCCGCTATCCCATTGTGCTTTTCTTCGTATTTACAGTTCTTCTATTTTTCATTAAACAGTCTGTCCTCCCTTCCTTCCTCGAACTTTTCCAGGAAGGGTCTGGTTCGGCTTGGACAGTTAAGTTCTCAATACGCGTCATTGATTATTTCATCTCCGGCTTTTTTGTTACATGCCTGCTCATTATTTTCATAACCGTTTTCTGGCTCATTCAAAAAAAGTCACTTCCTATTCAGAAGCAGATTTCAATATACAGACGCATTCCCGGCATCCGCTCCTACTTATGGTTAAACACTTCCTATCAATTTGCCTCTCATATAACTTCCCTCCTTAAAACAGGCATGTCATTTAAGGAGATTTTTCAACACATGTCCGATCAGGAAAAGCTTCCAATACTCGCTTTCTACTCAAGCAAAATAAACGCCACACTTCAAAAAGGGGCTCACCTTAGCACAGAACTTACTAAACTTGCCTTCCTTGACAGCAACCTTTCCTGCATTTTCGAAAAAAATGCTGATTACACATCACTTGAAAAAGATCTTGATTCGTACGCGGAGATGGTAATCGACAATATTCAGAGAAAAATTAAAAATATTATCGGATTCATCCAGCCTCTATCTTTTATAGTACTCGGCTTTTTTATCATCATAATCTATATGACGCTAATGTGGCCTATGTTCCAATTAATACAATCGATTTAGGAGGTAATTAATTTGAAAAAAATACGAAAGGGAGAAAAAGGGTTTACTCTAATTGAGATGCTTATCGTGCTGCTTATAATTGCTGTTCTCATTTTACTAATTATCCCAAACCTAGCTGGCAAGAGTAAAGAAGTGAATAAAAAAGGATGCATGGCGTTAAAGTCGATGGTTCAGTCGCAGGTTACTGCCTACGAACTGGCGGAAGGAAAGTTCCCAGCCAATCTTGATGAGCTCGTTTCTGGCGGCTATATTGAAAAAGATCAAAAGTCTTGTTCGAGCAAACAGACACTTCAGTATGACAGTACAACTGGCAAAGTGACTGTTTCGGAAAAGCCATGAACTGCGAAAAAGGTTTCACGCTTATTGAGTCCCTTCTTGCTCTATCCATTACCGGTCTGCTTCTGTTCATTGCTATACCAATTAGTTCCAAGTTTTTTGACAAACTTCAGGAGAAACTATTTTTTGAAACACTTAATCAACATCTTCTTGTTGCACAAAATGAGGCGATTACGACCAATCAGCCAATTTCGCTATTAATTAGAGAGGCGGATTACAACGTCAAAAGTGTCCATCATCAACTTCCATTCGAGCAAACGCTTCCTGATTCCTATAAATTCATCGGTTTTCCAAGAAGAAATGAAATTACATTCAACTACAAGGGATCTATCAGTTCAGCAGGCAAATTCAGTATAAAGGCAAAAGATAAATACTACTGGTTCATTCTCCCCCCTGGCAAAGGACGTGCTCGATTTGAAGAAAAGTAACGGGTTCACTTTCATTGAAATGCTCGTTTCGATTTCAATCATCTTAATGCTCGCCAGCTTAGCCATTCCAATTGCTTCAAAAATAAAAGCAGAGCGGCAAAAACTTAGCGATACGAGAATGTTCATTCAGCTCCTTCATGATGAACTTCAGCACATTCTATATGACAAAGAGCGCAAGACGAATGACAATTTTACCAGGAAAGTACGTAATCGTGAGTTGTCATTCTCGTTATATGAAGAAGGAGTATACCAGAAGGGATGTGTAAGTTGGAAAAATGCCGTACAGAAGCAGGAGTCACATTGTCTCTATGGCCATACCTCCAAGTGAGCATGGATTTACTTTCATCTCTTTGTTGCTAGGTCTTACATTTCTCGCAATTGCCTTTCCTTTGCTGGCTCACACTTTGAAAACAGCAAAACATGACAGTTATTATGAAGAGCTTTCCATTCAGCAATTCTTCTCTGTATTGAGGATTGAGCTAGCTCAGGCCAGCAATGTGCATATCGATTCCGATAAGAGAAAAATAAGCTATAAACTGCCTGATGATTCAGAGACTGCAGGGGTTGCCATGATCGGTCAATACGAAGATCTCATTCGCCGCCAAGTAGATAATCTTGGACATGAAATATATTTAAGGGGTATTCAAACCGTCCAATTTGAGAGACTTTCCTACGGATTGAAAGTTCTTATAGTTGGAAAAGGTGGTGAAGACTATTCAAAAGTTATCGTCCTACATGAAAAACAGTAAAGGGTTTATTTTTCCTGCTGTCCTGTTCTATACCGCAGCGATCTTCCTCCTAATTCAGACAATGACCCAAATGTACTTAACAGAAATAAGATTAACAAAAAACCTGATAGCACAACTTGAAACTGAAACTTTAATTCAAATGAGACTTCATGAGGCCAGGCAAGAGTATAAGTCCAAGCGGCCGACCAATAAAATATTAAATAAAAAATACGAATACCCTCATGGTTTTGTCGAAGTTGCTCTCTCCGAAACCTCACCTACGAAATATAAAGCAGCCTTAATAGCAAAAACCACAAACGGAGGAGTCCGATCAATTTCATCAACGGTAGATGTCCCCCCTCCCGCAAAGAGTAATAAAAAAGTAGATAAAAAAAAGAAGAAAGAAGAAGAAAAAATGGAAACAGAAGAACCGAAGAAAACTCCTACTAAAATTAAAGAAAAAGAGGAATAAAGAGACGCTTGTAAACTGTCAGGCAATTCATTTACTTTATAAAGAGCCTCGTTTATAATTGAAATGTAATCGTTTTCCAAAAGGAGGTATAGGCATGGATCGCATGTTCAGAGTCATTGCCTTTTGGACAGGTATCTTCACAGTCATGTTTTACATTGGTGATATGCAAAAAACCGCAATTCTCTTCTTAGTTCAAACCGCATTTTTCTTGACTGTCGGCTATCTGAACCTGTCTGAGCGCATGTACATGTATCTGTTTGCGGCATATTGCACTGTCTTCTTTGTCGGATTTACTTGGTATACGGAATTTATCCTTGTTCCAGGTTTCGGACACTGATGCAGCAATTTTGCTGTAAAACGAAAAAGACCCTCGCAAAGCTTGCAAGGGTCTTTTCTTATTACCTGACGTATACAAATGGATTATTCTGTTTTTCAGAACCTATCGTAGTATTTGGACCATGTCCGGGATAAACTGTATATGTATCCGGTAGTTGATAAAGTCGGCTTTTTATACTGTTTTCCAAAATATCACGGTCTCCGCCAGGCAAATCGGTGCGACCGATTCCTTGGAAAAACAATGCGTCGCCGCTTATTACTTTTTCATCTTCATGAAATACGAAACTTACACTCCCTGGCGAGTGTCCCGGCGTATGCAATACTTCGATAGAAAATGGACCAATTTCCATTTTTCCCTCATAAAGATAATGCTCTGCTGGAGACGTGACAATATCTTCTCCGGAAAAAAGCTTTGAACGGTTTAGACCAGAATCCTGAAGCCAGTCTTTTTCATCCTCATGAATATAAACTTCAGTTTGATAGCGCTTTCTTATTTCGTCCAAGGCTCCTATATGGTCGAAGTGTGCATGCGTCAACAAAATGGCCTGTGGTGTAAGATCAAGTTGATCTATCGCATGTTCGATTGCTTGAGCATCACTTCCCGGATCAATAATAATTGCATCTTTCCCCTTAAACACAATATAGCAGTTGGCACCAAGCGGTCCCAGGGACATTCCTTGAATATTCATCCTGCAAAACCTCCAGTTGTGACTGCTCCCCTTATCATTCAACCCTCTCGACAAAATGATTTATATCATTTAAAATAATAAGGAAATACTCAGTAAATATATAATAATACAAAAATGAGTCATACTTCAATGCTTTTTACAGCTCAAGGGAGGGAATCATATGGTACTCGGAATCATTCTGCTCGTCGTCGCTTTGCTGAGCGCTGTCTCGGTATTGCGTCAGCTGAAGTTGCGAAACCCTTTGGCAATTGCCTTCTCGGGACTTTCTGCATTGGCATTCGGATTCTTCTCAATTGCTACAATCATCTCGGAAATAACAGCTTAGATATGCGGCCCTCTCGGTTTATCCGTGAGGGTCCATTTTATTGACCAAGCAGTCTCTTTTCCTTGCTGATCAACAGTCGGCACATTCGATAGTCGTCCACACCTATCAATTTAGCTGCGTACAAATCCCCAATTTCCATTTCCAATAATTCAAGATCTCCGAGCCGATCTCCTGTATAAACGATAATGCCATGCTTCTTAAGCAGTTGTTGCACATCATATAAACTTTTCATTATGTGCCTCCGTTCAACGGACATAACGCTTGACCTTTCTTCATATAATGGCTTCTGAATACAAGATTAGGAAGGAATCCATACATGAAGAAAAAGCTGATCGCTCCTGTCCTCACTATCATTTTGTTTCTACTATACATTGCATTTGTACATCCTGCTGTCCAGACCATCACTTACTTCCCTCTCGCTGCAGATAAACAATATAAATATGCTTACACAAAGCTAATTCCACCTGTTGATGCGTCAGTTGATGGTAAGTATCGTGTGGACTGGACAAGTATTTCAATGAGCGAGGAACCTCTATATCTGCGTCAGGATGTGTCTCTTCTCTTTCGAAACGGATGCCTGATTGGCGCCCAGAGTTCCTGGAAGAAAAATACTGCCGCAATCAAAATGACAGAATATCCAGCTATGCAAGGTGATAGTCTTCTTGAAGCCATAACATTGCATCATGGTGAAATCCACGACATGCAAGATAACATCAGCTCTATCCAGGCAATGTCAAGTTCGCGCCTTTATATTGACTCGGATCGAAAAAAGCCATTTACAATCCATGCTTTCAATACTGCGTCTACAGATGAAGAAGCAGATTTTCAAAAAAGGATGGAGAGCAAAACAAAACAGCAACTGCTTTACCATTGGAATGATATTGCCAGCGAACTCAAAATTGATTTGAATGATTACATGACGATACCACTTGCTTCACTCGCACAATATGAAAATGAACCACTCCCCGGCATGACGGAAAAACAAACGAAAGAAACGGTCGGCAAGCTTTGGGAAGGTCTGTACAAGCAGTATATAATCAAAGTTTTAACTGATAGAAACCCTGACACTTGCATGCCTCTCATCTTGCTTGATCGCAAACAGAAACATCTTCAAGTCATTTATAGACTAAATGGTAAAACTGAACAGCTTATTCAAAGAATCAAACATTAGTCACCAGCATTCGTATTATAGAAAGTCTTTTCAGTAATAAGACATTCTACGGGTATATCGAATGACTCATTTGGTACATGATCGACCAATTGAATGTCTTCTGAAACGAGAGAGACGGTTCTGTTTTTATAACCTGCAAGGTAACGGTCATAGAAACCGCCGCCAAACCCGACCCGGTAACCGCGTTTATCAAACATAAGACCCGGTACTACAATTAGATCAATGCTATTCTTCTCAACAATTTCTGTTTCATTGGGCTTTGGCTCCAAGAGACCGTAGTAAACAACCTCAAGCTGATCATAAGAAGTGAAGGCATGGAAAGTGAGCTGCTTTGACTCAGGTTCACATTTCGGCACACATACTGTCTTGCCCGCTGCCCATGCAGCCTCAATAAATGGCTTCGTATCCCATTCGAAACCTTGAGAAACCGTAATGGCTACCGTCTTCGCTTTTTTCCAAATCTGGCGGTTTTGCAAAATTTCGAGCATCTGTGATTCGATTCGTTTCTTTTCTTCGGAGTCAAGTGCTTTCAAATTATGTATTGTCTGTTTACGCAATTCTGTTTTGTTCAAAGTCATCACCTCGGGCATAACCTTATGAAACGAACCCTTACCAAATGGATTGATAAGGGTTCGTTTTCATTTAGCTTATTTTGTTTCGCGATGTAGCGTATGCTTCTTCAAACGCGGGCAATATTTCTTAAGCTCGATGCGTTCAGGATTCGTTCTTTTATTTTTTGTAGTAATATAGTTGCGATCTCCTGTTTCAGTACATGCCAATGTAACATTTACACGCATGGGTATCCCTCCAGACTTAAGCTTGACAAACTCAAGCAGCATTCGTTTTCATACTCGTTAATGATAGCAGATTTTCTTGGGACAGGCAAGATGATTCGTTTAAGAAACATGCAGATTTGATGAGGATTCTGTTATGATAAAACAAGAAGCATAATTCATTTCAGGAGGTCGCATACATGTTACCAGCTTTTATTACAATCGGCATAATCGCCATCGTGCTAATTATTTTGTCATTTTTTATGAATGATAGAATCAAGGAGCTGGAAAAGCAGTTTGAACAGTTCTCGATTGGTGCCATGCAGGATACATATCAAATCAGGAAAAAAATCAAGCTGCTTGAGGAAGAAATGCTTTTAGATAACTTCCAAAAACCAGCTATGTCAGGGACCACTAATAGAAAGCCAACGATCCTTCAAGATGTGCTCAGTTTCTATGAACAAGGCTTTTCCTTTGAAGAAATTGCAAGAAGGACATCCCTCTCAGCAAGTGATGTACAGGACATCATCCGTACGAACCGCTAATATTCATTAAAAGGAGAGCGCTATGAAACAAACAGTTCGGGCATTCGCCATTGGCCTGCTCACCGCAGGAGCAATTATCGCGGGTATCTATTACATATCGGAAGACGGATCTGCAAACAAAAAAGCAATGACGCGTGATGAAATGGCCGATGAATTAAAAGAACAGGGTTACCGCATCATAACTGAGGAAGAATACATTTCATTTAAAGTACAGAAGGACAAGCAGCAGGCTGAATTGAATAAAAAGCAACAGTCCACTGCAAAGTCTCCTTCCAAGACTCAATCTGAAAAAAATTCTACCGAAGACGATAAGGAAGATTCTTCAGAAAAAGCATTTACCCTTCAGATCGCTTCAGGAATGAAAACAGCAGAGATTAGTGAGATGCTTGCGGACAATGGAATTATTGAAGATGCCAGGAAATTTGATGATTACTTGGAGAAGAATGACTATGCCAACAAAATACAAGTTGGCAAACATACACTTTCAAATCGTATGAGCGAAAAAGAGATAGCCGAAACTTTGACAAAATAAAGAGCACCGCCAGCTGGCGGTGCTCTTTTAGTTCAATTGGCAGTTCTCCCCTTTGACTAGGAAGACGACCGCCTCTGCAATATTTGTTACATGATCTGCAAATCTCTCAATGTAACGGGCACAAAAAGCCATATGTAATGCATGCTGGAGTTCTCCTTCATCCAAAATCTGTTCAGCGAAGAGTTCTTGGACAATCGTTTCATAAGAAGAGTCTATTTCATCATCCATTACACAAAATTGCATAGCAAGTGCTGCATCCTCATTTGTAAATGCTTTAATAGCAAGCTTTGCCATTTCAATTGCTTTTCTTTCCATTTTCAGTATCGACGGATGGAGTGCCAGCGGGCTATCCGAGCGAAGCTTAAGCGCTGTCTGAGCAATGTTTTTCGCATTGTCACCCATACGCTCCAGATCACTCGCGATTTTGAGTGCTGTAACAAGCCTGCGCAAATCTGTGGCGACAGGTTGCTGTCTTGCCATCAGTAGAAAAGCCTGATTGTTAATATCCAGCTCTATTCGATCGATTACAAGATCGTGCTCTATCACTGACTTGGCAAGCTCTGTATTTCGCATCGCCAAGGCTCCAACTGCATCAGCAAGCGCATTGATTGCCGCTTCGCCAAGTTTGATGATCTGATTATTCACTTTCTCAAGATCTGCTGCAAAAACACTCCTCGCTGTCATTCCCATCTCTCCCTCCAATTTATCCGAACCTGCCGCTAATATATTCTTCAGTCGCCCGTTCCTCCGGGTTTGAGAAAATCTTATCAGTCTCTCCTGTTTCAATGACTTTTCCATTGAGGAAAAATGCTGTTCGATCAGATATCCGGGCTGCCTGCTGCATGTTGTGTGTCACGATAACAATTGTGAATTTTTCTTTCAATTCCAGAATCAGATCTTCTACTCGGTTTGTTGAATTCGGATCAAGTGCAGATGTTGGCTCATCCATGAGAATGACTTCCGGGTTCGTCGCAATTGCCCGGGCAATACATAGGCGTTGCATTTGTCCTCCCGATAGCGCGAGAGCGGAATCTTTCAGCCGATCCTTTACTTCATCCCAAAGGGCCGCTTTTGTAAGTGAGTCCTGTACAATTGTATCCAGTTCCTTCTTATTGCGAAGTCCATGAATACGTGGCCCGAACGCTACATTATCATAAATCGACTGCGGAAAAGGATTGCCCTTTTGAAAAATCATTCCGATTTCCTTACGTAATTCTACAAGGTCTGTTTTTTCGGAAAGCAAATTTTTTCCTTGGAAATTAATTTCACCAGTCATTCGTAAGTTCGGTACTCTTCTAGCCATTAGATTTAAAGTTTTGAGGAAAGTAGATTTCCCGCAACCTGAGGGACCGATTATTGCAGTGACTTCCCGCTTGGCAATCTCAAGTTCAATATCGTACAAAGCTTGATTCTTACCGTACCATAAGTTCAGCTCATGCACTTTAAAAGCTGTGTCCACCATGCTGCCAATCGCACTGCTCATTAACCGAACCTCCCAGAAATATAATCTTCAGTCATCTTTTCACGTGGATTGGTGAACAGCTGATTTGTACTTCCAGTCTCAATTACTTTTCCGTTTAAGAAAAAGGCTGTATTGTCTGAAATTCGTGCTGCCTGCTGCATATTGTGCGTCACAATAATAATGGTATATCGCTCTTTCAACCGCATTGTCAGATCTTCCACTTTAGCAGTCGAAATTGGATCAAGTGCCGAAGTCGGTTCATCAAGAAGAAGAACACGTGGTTTCATTGCAAGTGCTCTCGCAATGGAAAGTCTCTGCTGCTGACCACCTGATAATGCGAGAGCAGACTCATGCAAACGGTCTTTCACTTCATCCCATAATCCCACTTCTTGCAGACTGTTTTCCACCGCCTCATCAAGTAAGCTTTTTTTACGTACTTTATAAAACTTCAATCCATGGACGATGTTATTGTAAATCGACTTTGCAAAAGGATTGGGTTTCTGAAACACCATTCCGACTTCTTTTCGAAGAGCAATGACATTTACTTCCTTACTTAAAATGTCTACATCCTCATAAATGATTTGCCCTGAGTGATATGCTGACGGAATGGTATCATTCATCCTGTTCAAGCTTCGTAAAAAAGTGGATTTGCCGCAGCCTGACGGACCAATCAAAGCTGTAATTTCATTTTTGGGGAACGAAAGATCGATATTATCGATCGCAATCTTTTTGCCATAGCTAATTGTCAAACCCTTGGCTTCAATTAGAGGTTCTGCCTGATCAACACGAACTTGAAAATCGGGAACTGTTAATTTTGCCGGCTTAGCAACTTTCTTCTCGAGCTGAGCTGTTTGCATCATTTATTTCTCCCTTCTTACTTCCCTGCTGTCAATTTCTTCTCGATGATTTTTCCAATGAAGCGTGCCCCAATATTAAACAACAGTACAGAAATAACTAGTACAGCCGCTCCGCCAAGGGCAATTTCTTTCACATCAGGCATAATGCCGTTCGTGTTGACAGACCAGATATGAACAGCAAGTGTTTCTGCCGGACGAAAAATATTAAGTGGTGAATTGGCAGCAAATGGGTTCAGATTTGCAAAATCAAGCTGTGGTGTAGAAAGACCAGCAGTGAAAAGCAATGCTGCAGCTTCGCCGAACACTCTTCCCGAGGCAAGAATTGCACCAGTTAGAATCCCAGGGAATGCTGCTGGCAAAATGACTGTCTTGATCGTATGCCATTTTGTAATCCCCAGCGCAAGGCTTGCTTCCTGCTGTGCACGTGGAATGCTGCGAATCGCCTCTTCACTAACTCGTACCATCACGGGAATATTGAAAATTGTCAATGCCAGTGCTCCGCCGATGATTGTGTAGCCCCATTCGAATGTATTAACGAATAGAAGCAGTCCGAACATACCGACAACGATTGATGGCAAAGAAGCAAGCATCTCAATGCAGATACGCAGAAAGTCTGTCACTTTACCCGGCTTCGCATATTCAGCCATATACACACCGCCTAGAACCCCAAGTGGGACGGTGAACAGCATAGTGATGAACAAAATATAAAACGAATTGAAGAGTTGATCTCTAATTCCTCCGCCCGCTCGGACAATGCTTGATGGCGTTGTGAGGAAAGAGTTCGATATATGAGGCAGTCCTTGAACTAGAATATAGCCGAAAAGACTTGCCAGAATCGCTACAAAAATCAGTGCAACTGCAATAAACCCTGTCGTCGCCAGTTTATCTGCGAATTTCGCATTCATCAGGCATTCCTCCTCGCTGACAGATAACGGATAATGAGAATGAACAGGAAGGAAATTGCCAGAAGGACAAGCCCCATTGACCATAAAGTGTTATTCTCTACGCTACCGTATGTTGTATGTCCCATATTCAATGTAATAATGGATGTCAAAGTTGCTGATGGATCAAGAACTCCACCCGGCATGTCACGAACATTTCCGATAACCATTTGTACTGCGAGCGCTTCACCGAATGCTCTTGCCATACCGAGAATGATAGCTGTAAAAAGTGCCGGTTTGGCAGCAGGCACGACAACTTTTCGAATCATTTGCCACCTTGTGGCGCCAAGTGCATAAGCTCCATCCCTAAGTTCATCGGGTTGGCTCTTAATTGCGTCTGTTGCAATCGAAGTAATAGTCGGCAATATCATGACCGACAGGACGATAACACCTGCAAGCATGCTGTAACCAGTACCGCCGACTGTATTGCGGATGAATGGCACGACAACTGTGAGTGCGATAAATCCGTATACAACACTTGGAATACCGACTAGAAGTTCGATGACTGGCTGAAGCACTTTCCTTCCCCAGGAAGGGGCGATTTCAATCATGAAGATCGCGCCTGCAATGCCGAGCGGTCCGGCAATCAATGCTGACAACAAAGTGACAGAGAGAGAACCTACTATAAATGGAAGCGCACCGTATTGCGGGTTTTCCGCAGTCGGGTTCCATTGTGAAGAAGTTAGGAACTCACTTAAGCCGACATCCCCATTAATAAAGGTCTGTATTCCTTTGGCAGTAAGGAAGGCTGTGATGGATAAAGTGGAAATAATAATGATGATTGCTGCAGTCATGACGAGGAGTCTGCCGCGGAATTCACTCCCCAATCTGCGCTGTTTTTTCAATAGTCTAGTTTTTGCTGTTGATTGTGCAGCTTCCATGAAGGTCACTCCCATAAGATTCATTGGAGCAAACTTCTTCCAGTTTGCTCCAATGAGTTGCATTTATTATTTCTTGATTTCAGTCTGCTTGCCTTCAGCGTCTCTTTCAACTTCCATTTTGTTAGCTGGAATGTATCCTTGTTCTTTCATCAATCCGCTTTGAATTTCGTCAGACATCATGAAATCAAGGAATTCCTTTGCCAATCCTTCAGGCTCGCCCTTTGTGTATGAATGCTGATAAGCCCAGATTGGGAACTTGCCGTTTTGGACATTTTCATCTTTTGGCTCAACATCATCAACGCTCAATGCTTTTACTGTATCATCAGTCAAATACGAGAATGCAAGATAACCGATCGCACCATCTGTTTCAGAAATGATTTTCTTAACTGTGTTAGAAGAATCCTCTGTAACACCTTCTGCTGGTGTTTCGCCATCAAGACCATATTTTACGAAAGTTGCACGTGTTCCAGATGAGTCAGGACGGTTAACAAGAACGATTTTTTGATCTTTGCCGCCAAGCTCTTTCCAGTTTTTAATTTTGCCTGTGAATACTTTTTTCAAGTCTTCTTTAGAAATATTGTCCAAGCCTGCTTCCGGGTGTACTACTGGAGCCATACCGACAACTGCAACTTTGTGATCTTTAAGCTCATCAGCCGGAATGCCTTCCTTTTCTTCAGCGAAAACATCAGAGTTTCCAATTGCTACTGTTCCTTCAGAAACTTCACTCAAACCTGTTCCAGAACCACCAGCATTTACTTGAATATCAGCGTCAGGATTTTTCGCTTTGAATTCTTCAGCTGCTGCTGCTACAAGTGGCTGCATTGCACTTGATCCAGAAATTGCAAGGGATTTGGATTCACCTTTTGTTTCTTCCTTGCTGTCAGAACCTCCACCATTGTTCTTTTCTGACGCTCCGGAATCTTTTGAATTGCCACAAGCAGCTAGCATGCCAACTGTTGCAATCAGACAGATGATCAGTATGTACCATTTTGTTTTTCTCATTTTTATAGCCCCCTATTTTCTAATGAGTTCCTCTTACAACTCTTATATTAAGACTTCACTGTTAAGCTTGTATAAGCCGACTGTAAAGTAATTGTAAATCACAAAAAACGCAAAAAAAACATGTGAGCTGCCATAAGCTTCTCACATGTTTTTAAAATTATTGTTCCACTACAGATTCTTCTTCATTATTCTTCTTTTTCTTATCAAAATAAGCATCCAGAATGCCTTCGCCTATTTCATAGTTGACGTGTGAACCGGAGTTCTTTGGCATGTTCGGTACAAGTAAAGCAAATGAAACTTCCGGATCATCAAACGGCGCATAGCCTATGAGAGACAGATTTTCTGTTTCCGCAAGCATTTTGCCATCTTCATAAACCTCATTCTGAGCTGTACCCGTTTTACCTGCCGGGTTATAACTCTTATTGGCAAAGGTGCCGCTTGCTGTTCCATTTGAAGCCTGGTATGCCGCTTTGAATCCGCCTTGAACATCCTTGATATACTGTTCATCCATTTGAATTCGATTCAAGACTTGTGTATCAACTGTTTTGAAGAGCGGGCTTTCTTCTGAATTCTCTTCAGAAGGTTCGCGCACCTCTTTTAGGAGATGAGGTTTCACCCGGTAGCCATCATTTGCAATTGTAGACACATATTGTGCCAACTGCATTGTTGTAAATGTATCATACTGTCCAATAGCAAAGTCCATTAGGAGACCGGCTGTTTTCTTCGTTCCCTTGTATCCTGTACTTTCATAAGGGAAATCAATTCCTGTATTTGTTCCAAGACCGAACTGACTGAAGTAGTTGCGCATTTCCTGGAATGCTTCCGGATTGAATTTCGCAGATCGTCCTGTCGGATTCCCATACTCTCCACCCATCCGAAGCGCTACATAGAACATATAAACGTTCGAAGATTGCGCCAGAGCCGTGTGGTAATTAATTGAGCCCATGTTTTTCCAAGAGCTTTTTGATGGAGTTCCAGCGATCTTAATAGGCGCATCATAGAAGTATTGGCTAGGTGATGTTACACCTGACTGGAAACCGGCAAGTACGGTAGCACCTTTGACAATCGAGCCTGGACGATTCGCATCATATAAAGCTTTATATGATGCATTTTCGAACTCACCTTTTTTGCGGTCGTAATGCTGCCCTGAGATAGCGAGGACTTCACCGGTTTTCGGTTTCATAACGACAGCGGTGACATCATTCATGTATGGTGCTCCACCGAGAACATGACTCATTTTTTCACGAACAACTTTATCGACCTTCTTCTGCAGATCCATGTCAATGGAAAGAATCAGATCCTTCCCGCGCTCACCCGGCACAATCGTCTCTGAATCAATAATCGCACCAGACTTGCTCGTCGTATACTGGATTTGTTCTTTTCTGCCACGCAGAAGACCTTCATATTGCTCTTCAAGACCTGTTTTGCCTACGCGGTCATTGCGACTGTACCCTCTTGTAAGGTAATATGCCGCTTTTTCCGCTGGAATTCCCTGATCTTGAGTCGTAATTGTTCCTAGCATGCTTTTGAACGTATCTTTGTTCGGATAGACGCGATCCCAGTCCGTAGTCGCATTAACTCCTGGCAATTCAGAAAGATGTTCGGCTACCTGTGCATACTCTTCCGGTGTTACATTTTCATTTTTGACGATTTGCTGGGAGAGTGCATAGCCTTTGTCCATCTCTTTTTTGATAGCCATAACTTTAAGCTCTTTGTCAGTAAAGCCGGAAATCTCTTCCTCAGTAATGCGATCAAGCGTTTTATTGTACAAATCTGCATTGCTCAAATCTTTAGATTCAGCCTGGCTAATTCGCTTGTCGGCTTCGTCACGGTGCTTCAAGTACCAGTATTCTTTCTTGTTTCGCTCTGTCAGTCCTTCAATTGCTTTCTTGTCCATAGAGATATATTTCGCAAGCTTCTCTGCGACTTCAAGCTTATCCTCTGCCTGAACTCCCTTTGGAGGCGTATACGTAATGGAATACAAAGCCTTGTTATCAACTACTACTTTGTGATTACGGTCAAAGATTTTGCCGCGTGGTACCGGAATGGCTGTTGTTTCCTGAACTGTGCGATCAATTTCGTCTTGATACTCCTGCCCTTTTAAAATCTGTACAACGCCTAGCTGAACAATAAGTACAGAAAACAGCAGGAAAACGACAACAAATACAAGATTCAGGCGAAAAGGCAATTGCGGCCTTTTCTTTTTCTTTTCCAATTGAATTCCCCCGCTCGTTGAAAAATGACTATGCTTTTCATTATAGCATTTTTCATGAAGAAATCAGCGATTTTTTTCGTCCAGTGCCATCCCGCCACGTGCTTTTGCCCGACTACCAGGTATTGTTCCAACCTTAATCTTTCGTATAGCGAAATAAATAAGCAAATGACCAGATCCAAAAATGACGAGCAAATAAGGTATCGCTTTTTCAGGGCTCAATAAATAGACAACTGGAATGAATAAAGAAATAGAAACAATCCGTCCGATATTTACGTACAATTCACGGACTACAATATATTCGATTCTTAGCTCGCCCGCCCTTCTTGCCTGTCCAATCACATCATATGTTAGTGAAATATAAGGAATCCGGAGTAATGGATATCCGATTCCAATGAGCAGTGCATACATATAAATATGGGCAGTATTAAACGGATTGACAATAACAAAGATGGAGCCAAACAGGATGATTCCACCGATTAAAATAGCTTTCTTCCTTCGTTGCGGAGTAATCCACCTCGCTGCACAAAAATAAACAACGAGGGACATCCCAGAAAGGATCACATTGAACCAGCCAAGAGACAGTTCACTTTTCGTTACAAGATAAACCCATATAGAAATAACAAAAAGATAGATCCCTTCACGGAGTCCCTGAAGAAAATGCGCGTTAAGAATTGCGCGCCATTTACGATTGTATCGTCGTTCCTCTACAACTTTACCAAACAAGAATTGGCCTTCTGCTTTTCTACCCTTTAAAAAGAAGCTTGTCGCTATGGCGAGAATAAACAGAAAAAACGAAGCAATAAATATCGCGGTATAGCCGCTGAAAGCATTAAGCCTGCTAATCGCCTCGCCGGCTATTAGTGGACCAGCCATACCGGCAAACGACTCCAATATCCCATGAGATCCATTAAAGAAATCCCGATTTTCCGGTTCAGTGATTTCAAAAGTAAGGACATTATATGCTAGCCAGTAAAATCCATAACCCACACCAAGTACGCTGCCCAGGATGAAGCTGAAACCAGGAGCCTTTTCCCCAATGAAGAGAACAGCTAAAAAGAATAAGGACAGGAAGACAATCCCGGTTCTCAGCACTTTTACCCTGTCAATCTTTTTGGCCAATTTGCCAGCGAGCATGAATGCAATTGGCTGGAACAGATAAATTGCCAAATTAAAAATACCGAGCACAACATAACTCTGCGAATTCTTCCACATGTAAACATTCACAAAAGTATTGGATAGGAAAATTCCCAATGCATATAAACCGCCAATACAAAGGAGCAACACAAAATTTTTATCCATATTCTTTTTTTCGAAAAGAGCATTGATCCGCGTTCGCATAAACATGACTCCTTCTCTGTCATGAATAGTTTGGTCAATTAACCATCTGATATGCGAATGGGGTTAAATCAAATTAGGAGAAAAAATTAAAAAGGCACAGGATGTGCAATCCTGTGCCTTTTAATTGTTCTCAATTTATTTGTTTTTTGCTTCCTGGTAGTTCTGTTCAACCTGCTCCCAGTTAACAATATTCCAGAACTGCTTAGCATATTCAGGGCGTTTGTTCTGATACTTCAAGTAGTATGCATGTTCCCAAACGTCAAGACCAAGAAGTGGTGTCTTTCCTTCCATGATCGGGTTGTCCTGATTAGGTGTGCTGGTAACTTCAAGCTTATCGCCATTTAGAACAAGCCATGACCAGCCAGAACCGAAACGTGTAGCTGCAGCTTTTTCAAATTGAGCCTTGAATTCATCAAAGCTTCCGAATGAGCTGTCAATCGCTTGAGCAAGATCACCTGTAGGATTGCCGCCACCGTTTGGAGAAAGTGTTTTCCAGAAGAAGCTATGGTTCGCATGGCCTCCACCATTATTGCGGACAGCCGGACGAATGTCTACTGGAACAGAATCAAGATTTTTGATCAGTTCTTCAACCGGCTGGGACTGAAGGTCATCATGTCCTTCAAGAGCAGCATTCAGATTTGTTACGTATGTGTTATGGTGCTTCGTATGGTGAATATTCATTGTTTCCTTGTCAATTGTAGGCTCCAATGCATCATATGGATAAGGCAATGAAGGCAATTCAAATTTTGTCATCGTAACATCCTCCTAATAGTATGCTTCAGTAGTTGAGTCTCCCTAAGAGTACCAAAGTGTGGAAAGGTGCGCAACAAATTTGCCTTCAAATATAAGGTGTTCGCTCGGTTTAATACATATCTCTATTATTAAAGTTTTCATTCATAATAGGTAAATAAAATTGCTGTTCAACATTCGGTTAAATTTAAACAAATAAAAAAGCAGAGGTATAATACCTCTGCTTTTTAAAAGATGGCGCAGGACGGAATCGAACCGCCGACACAAGGATTTTCAGTCCTTTGCTCTACCGACTGAGCTACTGAGCCGTTATGTACTGTCTTGCTACGAGAATAATTATACTTGATAATGATTTCTCCGTCAACAGTTTTTTAAATGGAGGAGGTAGAGGGATTCGAACCCCCGCGGGCTGTTACACCCCTGTCGGTTTTCAAGACCGATCCCTTCAGCCAGACTTGGGTATACCTCCATATTGTTCAAAGTGGACCCTGCAGGACTCGAACCTGCGACCGATCGGTTATGAGCCGATAGCTCTAACCAACTGAGCTAAGGGTCCGTGCTCGTATAATTAGAGGGCGATTGATGGGGATCGAACCCACGAATGCCGGAGCCACAATCCGGTGCGTTAACCACTTCGCCACAACCGCCGTATGATGTTGCAATAAAAAATAAATGGTAGCGGCAGAGGGGATCGAACCCCCGACCTCACGGGTATGAACCGTACGCTCTAGCCAGCTGAGCTACGCCGCCATATGGCTCCACAGGTAGGATTCGAACCTACGACCGATCGGTTAACAGCCGATTGCTCTACCACTGAGCTACTGTGGAATAAATAATTATTTGTTTCAGCAACGTTTAATACTATAACACTTCTTTCAACTCTTGTCAAACATTTTTTATAAAAAAATTAAGGCGTGCTATGTATTCCATCGCTTGGACAATGAATAATATAGCACGCCTTAAAATAAAATGCAATCAAAAAATTAATTTATTCTCCAAGTACTTCTTCTGATATATTCACGGCGTGATCTGCTATCCTTTCAAGGTTGCTGATCATATCGACAAAAACGATTCCCGCAGACCCTGTGCAAGCCCCTTCATTCATACGAATAATATGCTGTTTACGGAATTGCCGCTCCATTTTATCAATCTGTTCTTCCTTCTTGACTACACCAAGCGCATCTTCCTTATCCATTACGTCCAGTGCATGAATCGACTGTTTAACGGTAGCTATTGTAAGATCAAACATATTATTTAAATCTTCCAGAGCATTTTCAGTCATATTTACTTTATTGGAAAGTTTGTAATCAATCAATTCAATAATATTTTCGAAATGATCTCCGATTCGTTCAATATCACGGACAGAACCCATCAAAGCCATATGGCGTGCACTGTCAGCTTCTGACAATGTCCTTCTTGATGTACTAACGAGGTAATCGGTAATTTTCTGGTCTAGATTGTTCAGTGCCCCTTCAATCTGCATCGCCATCTCGGAATGGCGTGGTTGTGAAGTATTCAAATATTTATTCGTTTCTTCCAGCCCGTTCACGGCGAATTCTCCCATGCGGATTATTTCTGCCTTCGCCTGGTCAAGTGCCAAAACAGGAGATTGCTCAATGAAAATCGGGTCAAGGTGCTGAGGTTTGTATTCAACTGTTACATCCTCTCCAGGTATGAAGCGGATTGCAAGCCAAGCCAGAGCTCCGATGAATGGGAATTGGATGATTGTATTAATGACATTAAAGCTTCCATGACTGAATGCAATTGTCATTTTCGGATCGAGATGCAGTGCACCTTGCAAATATGTTATGTAATTCATGAATAAAGGCAGGAAAATCAGGAATATGATTGTCCCAAGAATATTGAATACGACATGTGTGAAAGCTGCTCTCTTTGCTGCAACCGAAGCACCGATTGCCGCAAGGATTGCTGTAATTGTCGTTCCAATATTATCTCCAAACAGAACAGGTATGGCCGCTTGCAAATCGATCGCACCTTCTGCGAAAAGTCCTTGCAAGATACCGATTGTCGCACTGGAGCTTTGAACTATTAAAGTAAACAGTGTCCCTACTACTACGCCTAGTATTGGACTTGAACTCATATGTAATGTCAAATCATGAAAAGATTCTAATGTTCTAAGAGGCTTCATACCTTCGCTCATAAGCTCAAGCCCGTAAAATAGTGCTCCAAAGCCAAAGACAGCTTGTCCTAGCGCTTGTAGCTTCTGGTTCTTAAAGAAGAAAATCAGGAAGCAGCCGGCAGCAATTATTGGCAAAGCATAAGCACCAATATTAATACCAATGATGAAGGCTGTAACCGTTGTTCCAATGTTCGCCCCCATAATGACGCCTATTGCCTGGCGCAGAGTCATAAATCCGGCGTTTACAAGCCCTACAGTTAGCACTGTTGTACCGGAACTGCTCTGTATGAGAATCGTTACAGCAATACCCGCGAGTACTCCGAGAAACGGATTACTGGTCAGCTTGTCAAGTATGTCACGCAACCTATTTCCTGCTGATTTTTGGAGGCCGTCCCCCATATATTTAATTCCGAGCAGGAAAATCCCTAATCCCCCCAGGAACTCAAACAGCAATTTTTGCAAGTCAAAATCCACAGTGTCTCTCCCCTTGTTTGTAAGCTAATTGCAAACCAATTATTGATAAGTATTCATTGTTTGTAAAGATTACAACGATTGAATTAACACTAAATTTACAATGGCTTCAGAAAAACATGAATACCTCATTCGAATGGGACATAATGATTTCCTAATGAGGCAATCGGTTCTGAGGTGCATAAATTATGAAACGTCTAGTCATTTTTCTTCTCCTCCTGCTTTCAATCATGAGCATAGCTGATGATCTGAAAACAGAACCGCAGGCAGTTAATAATGACTTTAAGATTCAAGCATTGCAGCAACACCGTGTACAGCCAGGGGAGACTGTTCTGTCCATTTCAGAGCATATCCATAACGGTCAAATACCAATCTCGGATATTTCCCTGCTCCTAGAGGATTTTAGCCGTTATAATAACAATGCTGATCCATATGCACTCATTAATGGAAAAACCTATTACTTCCCCATTTATACGGATTAAAAAAAGCAGAAGGGCAAAATAGCCGCTTCTGCTTTTAGCCGTTTATGAAAACGGCAGTACAAACATTCTGCCGAGAATCGAGATGATTCCGACAATGATTGCGATATTGCCGAGTGTTCTCGCATTTCTCTGTCTGGCCATAATGCCGAGGATAATACCTGCAGCTCCAAGAATGACCGGGAGAAGGAAGAAGGAGAGAATTGATAGTGCTACGGCGAACCAGCCAAAGCCATGATGTTCATCAGCATCTTTAGCATCCATTTCGGTCTGCTGCTCATTATGAGATACAGGTGCTGTTACATCATCTGCAGTCAGTTCCCCTGCTATCTCTTCATTCCGTTCGTCCAATGATTTATATGGTTCATGGAAACGAAATTCATCATCAGGTACCTTAGTCTGGTTTGTCTCACGATTCTTTTCAGTATCCAATTGAAGCCCTCCCTTATATTGAGGTGCTCACTTATTATATGGACATAGGGAAGAAATCAAACACCGGTTGCACATTTGGAAAAATTAAGATGGTACACGCTATTTTTAGTAGGCTCTTGCATACACTAAGGTATTACATGTAAAGGAGAAGAGACATGTCTATTTTCATTAAAACGATGGTCATCCATAAATTAAGGCAGCTTACCACAGAGGATCTGCTTCAATATGCACGTGAATATGATTTTCCCATTAACAAGGAGGAAGCTGCTGAAATTTCATCCTACTTAAAAAAGGCTGATATCAATCCGTTCCAGTCTTCAGGCAGAGCTGCCATGATGAAAGAACTTGCGGCGATCACTTCTCCTGAAGTTGCAAAAAGCGCGAATGAGCTCTTTTTGCAGCTCATTCGCGCCAATGGCGTAGAACACCTATTTAATTCATGACCGAGTCCAGAATTTCTTCCTTTAGACCTTCTCGGAAGCGGCCTTCTTTCAGCATGGATATTTCGAAGAAATAAGGTGCCTTTTTGTTCTTTTTATCTTCCCCTATAAAAGGAGTTTCGAGAATTTTAGGAAGCTCAGCTAGCGCCGGATGATGAACGACACCATGTAGGGCTTCAAAGCTGATATGGCCAAAACCGATATTTTCATGGCGGTCTTTGGCCGCTCCCTTTTCATTTTTACTGTCATTGACATGAACGACTTTGATTCGGTCTATCCCAACAATTTTGTCAAACTGTTCAAGAACTCCATCAAAATCTTCCTTTACGTTATAACCGGCATCATGAAGATGGCAAGTGTCAATGCAGACGCTGAGATGTTCATTATGCGTTACACCATCAATGATTCGGGCAATCTCTTCAAAGTTGCGGCCGATTTCCGTCCCTTTCCCGGCCATCGTTTCCAAAGCGATTTGCACATTCTCATCCTTGGCTAGTACTTCATTCAAACCTTCAACAATTTTGGCAATACCAGCGTCAACACCAGCGCCAACATGTGCACCTGGATGAAGGACAATCTGTCTTGCCCCAAGTGCGAGTGTACGATCGATTTCACTGCGCAAGAAATTAACACCGAGCTCGAAAGTCTCCGGTTTTGTTGTATTTCCGATATTGATGATATACGGAGCATGAACGACAATATCAGCCATCCCATTTTCCTTCATATGCTGAAGGCCTGCTTCAATATTCAATTCTTCAATAGCTTTTCTACGTGTATTCTGAGGTGCCCCTGTGTAGATCATGAACGTATTTGCACCGTATTTCGCTGCTTCCTCACTGGAGCCGAGGAGCATTTTCTTACCGCTCATTGAGACATGCGAACCGATTTTAACCAAATCAACTACACCCTTCCATCAGCGTTTTTTCTTGAAACCTGCTTTTTTGCTCAACTGTCTTTTTACAGACTGCTGCTGGTGTTTCATTTTCTTTTTATAACCTGGTTTTACTTTCTTCGCTTTTCTTACTTGTTTCCACGCCTGTTGGTCAATATCGGCATCAGTTTTCTTCCTTGTGCTTCGCTTGTTCCACGCATTTGCCTCTGTCCAAGAACCGTTTTTAACATCGCTGAATTGGAATTCAATTCCTTTTTCTTCTAGTTTCTCAATCAGCTTGATATCTTCTTCTCTATACAGGCTAATAACAACGCCTTCCATTCCTGCGCGTGCCGTTCTGCCTGATCTGTGAATATAGAATTCCTCTTCTTTTGGCAATTGTGCGTTAATGACATGACTGACACCTTTAATATCAATACCACGTGAAGCCAAGTCTGTCGCAACGATAAATTCAAAGCGCAAGCTCTGAATATCCTTCAAGACTCTTTTTCGTTCACGAGGCGACAAACCACCATGTAGAAGTCCAACATTCAAACCTTTGCCGATCAATTCTGCCGAAAGCTTGTCCGCCTGTTCTTTGCTGTTTGTAAAAACCATAGCCAAATATGGTTGAATAACTTCAGCAATTTTGAGAATCATATCTCCTTCTGATCGATGCTTAAGAGGAATTAGACGATGTTCCAGTGTCTCTGGAGAAATCCCATTGTCAATTTTGACATGTAATGGATTTTCCATGTACTTCTTAAGGAAATGCTCAAGACGCTGCGGAATTGTAGCAGAAAATACGAGGAGCTGGATATCTTGTCTTGACTTAACAAGAAGCTGGTCCACCTCATTAATAAATCCGAGGTCTATCATCAAATCTGCTTCATCAATTACAAAAGCATCCGCTTCGTAGATGGATAGAGCTTCCTGATTGACCATTTCCAAAATGCGTCCTGGTGTCCCAACGACAACATGGGGAACATTTTTTAGTTTTTCTGCCATACGCTTCTTATCAGTCCCACCAATAAGAAGTTTTGCACTAATCTTTTCTTCATTTCCACTGAAAGAAATCAGATTTTTTACATCTTCAAAAATCTGTGTTGCAAGTTCGCGTGTCGGCGCAGTAATAACACATTGCACCTCATTCAATTCAGGATCAATTCGGCTGAATAGCGGCAGCAAATAGGCATGTGTCTTTCCTGATCCCGTATGAGACTGACCAATAACACTAAGACCGCTCAACGCTTTTGGAATTACTTTTTCCTGAATTTCAGTAGGTTTTTTAAATTTCAATCGCTCTACAGCCTGCAATAGACCGTTCTGCAGATTAAATTGGGAAAATCTGTTCTTTTCCATTATGTTTTATGACTCCTTTTAGTCAGACGAATCTGAATGGATCGGTACAAGAAGCTGATATATTAACTTCCAGTTCTGTCCCGAATACTTCTTCAAGATAAGCTGCGATTTCTTTTTTAATCGCTTTTTCAATATAATGCCCTGCATCCACAACAGCAAGTCCCATTGCTTCTGCATCTTGGGCAGTGTGGAATGACACATCACCCGTCACATATACATCCACACCTGAACGCCTTGCATCTTCAATATATTTTTCTCCGCTCCCGCCAAGTACCGCGCAGCTCGAAACTAACTTAGTGGGCTCTCCAATATAGCGGAGATGATCCATTCCAAGACGCTCTTTTACAAATTTGGCAAATGACTCGAGAGTCATACTCTCTTCAAGTGTGCCGACTTTCCCTAGACCGTACGTTACTCCTTTATTCTCGAGTGCGTAAATGTCTATAGCCGGCTCTTCATATGGATGCTTGCTATGAATAACTTCAAGAATACTGTTCAATTCAGCTTCCTTGATAATTGTTTCTACTTTCACTTCATCGACCTGCTCCAGCTTGCCTTCTTCACCAATGAAAGGATTCGTTCCTGAATCGGGCTTAAACGTTCCAGTACCAGCATATCGGAATGTACAATGACTGTAATTTCCAATATGACCAGCCCCTGCTTCTCCTAGTGAACTGCGTAGCTCGGATTCATGATCTTTCGGTATATAGACGGCTACTTTAAGCAGTTTCTCCGATTTTTCTTCAATCATATGCACTGTATTTTGCAATCCGAGCAGCTTCGCTAGTATATCATTCATACCGTGATTCGCAATATCAAGATTTGTGTGAGCCGCATAAACAGAGATTTTATTTTCAATAAGCTTTTCAATAATCCTACCTTTGGGTGAATCTGTATCTAGTTTCTTTAGAGGCTTGAACATGAGGGGATGGTGAGCGATAATCAGATCCGCTCCCTCTTGGATTGCCTCGTCTGCAACGTTTTCCAGCACATCAAGTGTAACGAGCACTTTTTTTGATTCACGAGATGTAGATCCTACTTGCAGACCGACATTGTCCCAAGAACTGGCGAGCCATTTTGGAGCCCAGCGCTCAATCGCCTGGAAAATGTCTGAATTTCTAACCATTGCTCAGAACCTCCTTCATCCAGTCTTTTTCCTGTCTGAATCGATCCATTTTTTTCTCGTCTTTTTCAGCAGCCTGTTCCATTTGAATTAGAACCCGTTCCAAATTTTGCAATTCACCTTGCCATTTTTCAATGAAAGGTTGTGGCCTTTCCTTGCTCAATATTGGACCAAACAGCGCTTCCTTCTCAGTTAAAGTACATTTGCCGTCTGTCTTTACAGCCGAAATAATTTCGTATATATGGCCTTTTTCCTTAAGGATTGCTTCATCTTCTATACTATAGCCATGATCAACGAGCCATTTTCGTGTACTTCGCGCATCGACATTCGGCTGGGCGATGATTTTCTCGACTCCCGCCAATTTTTCTTTTCCAGCTTCCAAAATTGTTGAGATTAGAGTCCCACCCATGCCCGCGATAACCACTTCTTTAACTTCTCCGGGAGAAATGACAGAAAGCCCATCTCCATGCCGCACATCAATCCGCTCTTGCAGTCCATTTTCGAGGACCGTACTGCGCGCACTCTCAAAAGGCCCTTCATTCAATTCCCCTGCAATAGCAGAAGCTTCAGAGTCCCTTTTGCATACATAGCACGGAAGATAGGCATGATCTGAGCCAATATCTGCAAATTTAGTTCCTTTACCTAGAAAATCAGCAACACGTTGCAAACGTTCTGATAGTTTTAATGAGTGTTCCATTTTACCAGCATCCTTGTCATAATGAACAAAAGCCTTCTGAGCATGCCAGAAAGCTTTTCGTCCTTGCTATTATTTATGTTCGGCGAGCCAACCGGCAAGCGCATCAGCCTGAGCCTCATCGACTATACCTGCAGGCATCTGTCCTTTACCCTTCATAATAATATTATGAATTTCCTTTTCTGACAACTGTCCGCCTACTTTACGAAGATCTGGACCGAATCCGCCGGAAAGGTCATTCCCATGGCAACTTGCGCAAGAGTTGGCAAAAATATCTTCAGGTGCTTCAGATGATTTCTTTTCCGTTTTTTGTTCTGTCTGTTCACCATTTGCTTTTTTCTCAATCGCTTCCCGCTGATTCACGCCAGCAATAGAGATGACGATGACCATAACAATTCCTACAATGGCAATGATCGCATATGGGATAACTGCATTTCTCTTCATGGATTTTCCTCCTCATTCAACTTGTAAGAAAACAAAAACAAAGACTATATCCATAATACTTTAAAAGGAAACCTGTTTAAAGGTTTATCAAGAATATTCACAAAACAGTGTATACGATAACAAATAAAAGGGCAAGCACACCTGTTACTTTCAAATATGGCAATCTCTTCAATCTCCCGTAAATAAACCAACCAACTGAATTCAACGCGATAACCAATTCAGTTGTCAACGGGCCTTTAAAATATGTATTTCCAATAAAAACAGAAATGATTAGCACTAACATTAGCAAAACGGTAAGGGCCAGATTTCGCAGTGGATGCTCCCGTTTAATCATAAATATGTACAGTAATAAAGCCGGTAGAAGCAAAATGAACAAAATAGGCATTTGCAATATGGCTGATAATTTCGTAAAATAAATTACAATAAATGAAAACGGTACCAAAACAAGTAGCGCTAACAGTTGCAAGGGGAAAACAATTCTGTTTCCACCCTGCAAAGCAGCTTGATTTTTTGCTTCCTCTCCGTTTGTATAAAGAGCAAGCAAAAAATCGCATTGAGCCGCCGGCAGCAGCCTATGTTTCTTCCAATAATGGATTTCATTGATGATAATGGGAATACGTTCTTTGTTTCTCTTCATTGTAACATCCCCCCAAGACAGCGGATTGACGAAGGACCGGCTTCCGACTGGTCCGGCCTCCCATCAATCGAGGAAATCCTTCAATCGCTTACTGCGGCTAGGGTGGCGCAGTTTGCGAAGGGCTTTTGCTTCAATCTGACGGATACGCTCACGTGTTACACCGAACACTTTTCCGACTTCCTCAAGCGTGCGAGTCCGGCCATCATCAAGGCCAAAGCGAAGTCTGAGTACGTTTTCCTCTCTGTCAGTCAACGTATCGAGCACATCTTCAAGCTGTTCCTTTAGCAACTCATATGCTGCATGGTCTGAAGGAGATACTGCTTCCTGATCTTCAATGAAGTCACCAAGATGTGAGTCATCCTCTTCACCAATCGGTGTTTCAAGGGATACAGGCTCCTGTGCGATTTTAAGAATATCACGCACTTTTTCCGGAGAAAGTTCCATTTCTTTACCTATTTCTTCAGGAGTCGGTTCGCGGCCAAGATCTTGAAGAAGTTGACGCTGAACACGAATAAGTTTATTGATCGTCTCGACCATGTGTACCGGTATACGGATTGTTCTAGCCTGGTCGGCAATTGCTCGTGTAATCGCCTGACGGATCCACCAAGTTGCATAAGTACTAAACTTGAATCCTTTGCGATAGTCAAACTTCTCAACAGCCTTAATCAGTCCCATATTCCCTTCCTGAATCAGATCAAGGAATAGCATACCGCGGCCTACATATCTCTTCGCAATACTTACAACAAGGCGCAAGTTCGCTTCAGCAAGTCTGCGCTTTGCTTCCTCATCCCCCTCTTCAATCTTAGTCGCAAGGGCGATCTCATCCTGTGCAGAAAGCAAGTCTACACGACCAATTTCCTTAAGGTACATACGAACAGGGTCATTTATTTTGATACCTAGCGGAACACTTAAGTCCTTAAGGTCGAATTCCTCTTCTTTGGAGATTTGCTGCATGTTTGGATCTTCATCAGATTCTCCTATGATTTCCACACCTTGCTCACTCAGAAAATCATAGAATTCATCCATCTGGTCGGATTCAATGGCGAAATTGGCAAGGCGGTCTGCAACCTCTTCATATGCCAAAGACCCACGCTTCTTACCCATTTCCAACAGTTTCTCTTTCGCTTGTTCCAAAGTCAATTCTGGTTCCTGCTCTGGAGTATTCGTTGCTTTTTTGGCCATTTGATCCCCCTCCTTTCAAGTGTTAGGTTTATTGTATATGTTTCAGCTGCTTCTGCTTTTCAATAATTTGCATAGCAATTTGTGCAGCTTGCAGCGGATCATTTTGCTGCTCGGCAAGTTTTTGAGCCTGTTTTAACTCCTTTATGCTTGCCATGTCACCTTGTTCCTGCCTGATCAATCTAATATAGTCTGTAATTGCCTTTTCATCGACTTCCTGAGCATACGGATCCATCGCAAGTTCAGCTGCCAGATTTTTTATTTTGTCATCTGATAGATGTTCAAGAAATGTACCGGTATTGCCGTTCTCAGTTTTCTCATGAAAGGCATAAAGATGTGTTACCAGAACCTGGTGAGCCTCAATATTAAAGGCGGCTCCAAGCTCTTCTTGTACACGTCTGGCAACTGTTGCATCATGTATCATGCAAGAAATAAGATTTCTCTCAGCATTGTGGAAGGCTTTAAGAAGTTTCCTGTCGCGTTGCTGCTTCGGTGTAAAGCCGGATTCAGAGCTGCGGCTCTGTGTCTTAACGGGCATATTTTGGGCGGAAAGATTCCTTAATAAAGAGCTGAGTTCCTCATTCAGTGTTTCAAAAGACACATCAAACTCTTCAGAAATTCCCTTTAAATAATGTTCCCGCTCCACAGGCCGTTCAATCCCTGCAATTTGCTTCAAAGCGGCCTCAACATATTGCAGTCGGTCACTTTCCAAATGAAGGTTGAACCCCTTCTTAAGATGGCGAAGACGGAATGCGGCGAATGAGTCAGCTGCTTCGATGACTTTGCGCCGGAACGCTTCAGCACCGTGTTCACGGATATAACTGTCTGGGTCCATATCTTCATCAAGATTCGCTGTTTTCACAATACATCCCGCTTTTTCAAGAAGCTGCCCAGCCTTTTCCGTAGCTGCTTGTCCAGCTGAATCACCGTCATAACAAATGACTACTGCATCTGCATATCGGCGAAGCAATTTTGACTGGAATTCTGTCAGCGCCGTCCCTAAAGTTGCTACCGCATTGCCGACCCCTGCTTCAAAGCAAGAAATTGCATCCATGTAACCTTCACAGAGTACAGCTTCATTTGTCTTCCTTATATGCGGCTTGGCAAGGTCAAAGTTAAAAAGCAGACGGGATTTTTGGAAAAGCCCGCTTTCGGGACTGTTCAGATACTTAGCATCCTGTCCTGAAATCGTTCTTCCTCCAAAAGCGACAATTTTTCCAAGATGATTGCGAATCGGAAAAATGACTCGACCTCGAAAACGATCTCGTGCTTTGCCATCATCAGAGACTGTAATCAATCCTGATTTGACAAGTGTTTGGCGATGGAAGCCTTTCTTCTCCAAGAATGAAACTGTGAAATCATCAGCAAGCGGCGCAAAGCCAAGCTGGAATTTGTCAATTGTTTCTTCAGTCAATCCTCTGTTCAACAAATATTGATGAGCTTCCTTGCCGTCTTTTCCGTGCCGCAGTAAATGATGATACAGCTTAGCGACCCAGCTGCTGGCAGAAAGCATATTTGCATCTTCATCCGAAAGCACAGGTCCATTTCCTGAAGCTTGCTCAGGCAACGCGATGCCAGCTTTTTCTGCGAGAGCCTCAATTGCCTCAATGAACCCAAGTCCTTCCAGTTCCATGAGGAATGTAGCCGCATTACCACCCTTTCCGCATCCGAAACAGTGAAAGATCTGTTTTTCAGGAGAGACAGAGAAGGACGGAGAGTTCTCTTGATGAAATGGACAGAGTCCGAAATAGTTTCTACCCTGTTTTTTCAAATGAACATGTTCGCCTACAATGTCGACGATATCATTGGCGGACCTTACCTGCTCGAGTATTTCTTCAGGTATATGACTCATAAATACCACCATGCCTAATAAGTATTCGCGAATCTCCTTAAAAATCCTGCATACTTCGACAAATTTCTTAAAAAAGCCGAAAAAAATCAATTACTGGGCAAGTCCAAAAAATGTATCTACCCAGTCTTATAACTATTCTTTTCTATATTCGATTGCAAAAATCCTGCAAAACAGTACAATCCTTTTTTTGGCTACTCAAAAAGAACTATACACAGAGTAATAGTAATATCATCATTGCACAAAAAAATATTATAATACACAATTTACGAATTTACCATATAAACAATCGCGGTTCTCTCCGATTAACACAAAACATTCTGCCCCTAAAGGATGCAGAATGTTTCGTTTATCTTAATGTTCGTCAATCATATGCATAATAAGATTGGCAGTTTCCTCAACTGCTTTGTTGGAGACATCGATTACACGGCAACCGATCTTTTCAGTGATTTTATTGAAGTATTCGAGTTCTTCCTCGATACGCTCCATATTAGCGTAAATCGCTTGATCTCCAAGACCGAGAGCCTTCAGTCGTTCTTTACGGATATCATTAAGCTTGTCTGGACTGATTTTCAGACCAATGCACTTATCCGGATCAATATCATATAACTCTTCCGGGGGATCGACTTCAGGTACGATTGGAACGTTTGCTACCTTAAGTCGCTTAAGCGCCAAATATTGGGAGAGTGGTGTCTTTGATGTTCTGGAAACACCGAGCAATACGATGTCAGCGCGTGAAATGCCACGCGGATCTCTTCCATCGTCATATTTTACTGCAAACTCAATTGCTTCTACTCGTTTGAAATAATCTTCATCGAGTTTGTGGACAAGACCAGGCTGCAGACGAGGCGGCTTCCCGAAAACACGTTCCATCGAATCAAGCATCGGGCCCATAATGTCAATTGCCTCTACGTTCCGTTTCTTTGCCTGTTCATTAACATATCGGCGAAGTTCCGGATCCACAATCGTAAAACCGATGACTGCGTTCTTCTCAATCGCCATTTCAATGGAATCATCAATAATCTTTGTGTTTTCAACGTAAGGTATGCGATGGAGGTCATACTCACCGTTATTGAATTGGCTGAGACCCGCCTTAATGACAAGCTCTGCCGTTTCACCGACTGAGTCGGAAAGTACATATACTAGCGGCTTTGCACACATAATTCGTTTTCCTCCTTAACACCATGTCAAATTTCATGAACTGTCGCCAACTCGGCAAAAGCTCTGGCAATCGTTGTTTTTGTAATTCTGCCGATGACTTCCAATCCTGTATCGGCATCTCGCACGACAGGCATGCCGTCGATTTCTTTCTCAATGAGCCTATTCGCCACATCGATAAGAAGATCCTCCTTACGGCAAACCGCAATGTTCGGCATTCTAGTCATAATAATATGAACCGGTACTGCATTTAAGTCCTGTTGGCCGATACTTGCTCGAAGCAAGTCCTTCCGAGAGACAACTCCAGCGAGCCGGCCATCCTCACCAGCTACAAAAAGTGTACCAATATCTTCAAGGAACATGGCGGAAATTGCATCATAAACCGATACATTTTCTTTTATGACAACTGGCAATGACTGATAATCCTTTACGAGCATGCGCCTGATTTTACCGGACAATGCTTCAGAATCATGCTTCCCTGTATAGAAATAACCGACACGCGGTCTTGCTTCGAGGAAGCCGGCCATTGTCAGGATTGAGAGATCCGGACGTAAAGTTGCCCGAGTTAGCTGGAGCTGTTCAGCTATTTTCTCTCCGGTAATCGGACCATCCGCCTTGACAATGTCCACGATTTTTTCTTGCCGGCTTGATAACTCCATATCTTCACCACCTACAGAACAAAGTCTGCTTTAGATTTCAATATATATCATTTCCCCGAAAAAGCGAAACATAACGCTGTTTTACTAGAATTGCTGCTTCCATTCGATTGCTGCAAGATCTGCATATTGACGTACCATGCTTGCAATCTGACCGAGAAGAAGAAGTCTGTTCTGCTTGATTGCGGGATCATCAGCCATGACCATGTTATTGTCAAAGAAATCTGCAATATACGGTGCAAGTGCAGCCAATGAGTCAAGTGCATCTGCTGCATTACGTTCCTTATCTGCAGTGATGTAGTTCTTCTTGGCAGTTGTGACCTGCTCATGAAGTGCACGTTCGGAATCTGTCTTGAATTTTGAGCTGTCCACTTCACCATCAATTGCTTCCTTGGACAAATTCAACACCCTTACAAGCGCTTCTTCTATTGATTTAAATGCCTGTTCATGACGCTTTTCTGCAAGTACGGTCGCCTTTTCTCTTGCATAGGAGAAAATCCCAATGCCACCTGCAGTAACAGCTTCGACAATGTCATATTCGATACCAGCCTCTTTCAACAGAAAGGCCGCCCGCTGATTAAAGAACTGCTTTACATTCGCTCTTGTTTCTTCCGCATTGTCACCAATCAAATCTGCTGCCTCAAGCTGTTCAAGAACCGCATCAAGGAGTTGTTCTACAGGGATTGCCCACTGTTTCTCATCGATGATACGCATAATACCTGCAGCCTGTCTTCTTAGACCGTACGGGTCCTGAGAACCGGATGGAATGAGCCCTGCAGCAATCGTACCGGCAACTGTATCCAGTTTGTCTGCAATGGCTACAACCGAACCTGGCAAAGTCTCCGGCAAGTCTCCGCTCGCCTGTACAGGCATATAATGTTCTCTGATTGCCACAGCTACAGCTTCCGACTCACCGAAATGGCGCGCATATTTCTCTCCCATAATGCCTTGGAGTTCAGTGAATTCTCCAACCATGTTCGTTACAAGATCGAATTTACAGATGAGACCTGCGCGTTGAACAGTTTTACTGTCTTCTTCGTTACAACCAATTAAATGTGCAATTTTCACTGCTAAAGCCGAGACTCTTTCAGCTTTTTCATAATATGTGCCGAGTTTTTCTTGGAAAACGACAGTCTTCAGCTTATCCATATTCTCGGATATCGACCCTTTTTTATCTTCTTCAAAGAAGAAATCGGCATCTGATAGACGGGCGCGAAGCACTTTTTCGTTCCCTTTGCAAACAGTCTCAATAAACTCTGCCGTTCCATTTCTAACTGCAATGAAAATCGGAAGCAGTTTACCAGCAATGTCTTTCACTGGGAAATAACGCTGATGCTCTTTCATTGAAGTGATTAGCACTTCATCTGGAAGGTCGAGGAATCCCGAATCGAATGAACCAGCAAAAGCTGTCGGATATTCAACAAGGTTAACGACTTCCTCAAGAAGCTCCTCGTCTATCGGCACATTGTATCCATTTTCTTTTTCAAGCTCATGGATTTGGTTAACAATTATATTTTTACGTTTTTCGAAGGTTGGGATGACGAATTGCTTTTCAAGCAACGCAGCATATTCAGCTGAATTCCCGATCTCGAACTCACTTCCGAGGAAACGATGCCCGTATGTTTTCTTACCTGTTGTGACACCGGCAATTTCGAATGGGATTACAGCTTCTCCATATAAGGCGACGAGCCAGCGAATTGGACGAGCGTAGCGCATCGTTTGATTTCCCCAACGCATGTTTTTGCCAAATTGAATACTTGTGATGATATCAGCAAAGCCTGGCAGTACTTCTTGAACCGGTTTGCCTTCTATTGTCTTTCTGACATGCAGATAGGAGACACCTTTCACTTCTTTTTCATAGAAGTCTTCAGGAGATTTCCCTTGACCGCGTGCAAAACCGAGAGCTGCCTTCGACCAGTTTCCTTCTTCGTCTTTTGCAATTTTGGCAGCAGGCCCTTTTGCCTCTTCTTCAATTGTCTCCTGCTGATCTGCTGCGTTGCGGATCAGGACAGCAAGACGGCGCGGTGTCTGGTATGTCTCAAGGCCTTCATAAGAAATTCTTTCTTCTTTCAGCCATGCAGCTGTCTTATCTCCAAGCTGTTTTTCTGCATCATTGATGAAACGGGCTGGCAATTCCTCAAGCCCAATTTCAAATAGAACATCTTTTCCCATCTGTTCAAACCTCCTCTTTCAGCAGTGGGAATCCGAGTTTTTCCCTTTCTGCTACGCATGCTTTGGCGATATTTCTGGCAAGGTTGCGGATTTTCCCTATATAGCCGGTTCTTTCCGTTACCGAAATGACACCTTTTGCGTCAAGCAGGTTGAACGTATGAGAGCATTTAAGAACATAATCATATGCTGGGAATACAAGATTTTTCTCCATGGCATCCCTTGCTTCCTGCTCATACATGTTGAAAAGCTTGAACAGCATTTCTGTATTGGATTCTTCAAAAGCATATTTGGAATGCTCATACTCAGGCTGATAGAAAATATCACGGATAGTCACACCGTTGTTCCATTCAAGATCAAACACATTATCCTTATCCTGAATATAGGAAGCAAGGCGCTCAATTCCGTATGTAAGCTCGACCGTTACAGGCTTTGCTTCAAGTCCGCCAATTTGCTGGAAATATGTGAACTGGGTAATTTCCATACCATCCAACCAAACTTCCCAACCGAGACCTGCTGCTCCAAGAGTCGGATTTTCCCAGTTGTCCTCAACAAAACGGATGTCATGTTTAAGCGGATCAATGCCAAGCTTTTCCAGAGACTTCAAATACAATTCTTGAATATTATCCGGTGATGGCTTCATGATAACTTGGAACTGATGATGCTGATAAAGACGGTTTGGGTTCTCTCCATAACGTCCATCATCCGGACGACGAGAAGGCTCTACATATGCCACGTTCCAAGGCTCTGGACCAAGGCTGCGCAAGAGTGTCATCGGAGACATCGTTCCTGCCCCTTTTTCCGTATCATACGCCTGCATGAGCAGACAATTTTGATTTGACCAGTAGTTCTGCAATGTCAAAATCATTTCCTGAATGTTCATTGTTTTCCTCCAATCACAAACTAAACCCGTCCCTATGCCAGGCAAAGCGCCTGACATAGGGACGGGTTGCTATCGGCCCGCGGTTCCACCCTACTTGCATATGGGCTCTGACCGCATATGCCGCTTTTTTAATTCATTCTGCTCGTGAAGCGCCCTTCCCTTTCAGAAACGCAGCCCGGCTTGCACCATCCCGGGTTCGCTCTTACGTCATATGAAAGGTACTCTTCTTCGTCAACGCAGTTTATTCAGATTCATTTCAATATGTAAAATGATACTTCATCGGCAAATTCGTGTCAAGAAACCTACTTGAACAGATCTAGCTGGTTCAAAAACTTTCTTGATTTAAGAAAATAACCGCCATATTTATCGTAATACGCATCAATGAGCTGTCTTAACAACCGGACGTTCTCAGGCTTCATCGAAATATTACCGATCCGTTCTATGCCTATTTCAGCAAAGAGTCTGAACAAGCGCGGCAGCTGACCTGGAAGTACGATGGCATCCTCACTTGAAGAAAAGCAACTGCGGCATAGCATTCCGCCTTCCGCAACAGAAAAAGCAGTCAACCCTTCAGTTCTGCCACAAAGAGTACAGTGGTTAAGGATAGGTGCGAAGCCTGCTTTTTGGAACAGCTTCAACTCATAGATCATGACTGGTATGTCGGCTGTTTCTTTTTCAGCAATCCAATGCATGGTTCGCTGAAACTGATCATATACATAAATGTCAGGCTCATGGTTCTCAATAAGCTTATCCGTAAGTTCAGACAAATAGGCAGCATATGCCGTTTTTATAATGTCTTCACGAATTTTACGAAAAGAGTCAAGGACGTCTCCTTGCTGCAAACTGCCAAGCTTATTGGAAGGATATATAAGAAATTGTGCATAAATGAATGGCTGCGTAAGAGCAGCCATTCTACTTTTCGGTTTTTTTGCACCTTTTGCGACAACAGCGAATTTACCAATCTTGCCGCTGAATATGGTGACAATTTTATTTGTTTCTCCGTAATCCTGTGTGCGGATGACGAAGCCTTCAATTTTTTCAAGCATTGTTCTTCAATCCTTGCCGGTTACATTTGCGGACCTTGGAAAGAGTCGAATGATACATCCGTGTCCCCTTCTTCCACATTTTCACCTTCCAATTCTTTCATAAGCAAATATGTTTCGATACTTCCTGTTTCACTGAATAGCTTCCATGTTAAATCCAACACAAGAAACCCCCGCCTTTCGTTGTTTGGAAATTTTAATTTTGCATATTCTTAGACTGGCCCGAAACTGGCATTTGCAAAAGCTGAAGTTTTTGCCAATTTAATATTCGTCTCTGCGGAAACCGTATTCTCTCAGTTGGCTTTCCTTGTTACGCCAATCTTTTTGAACCTTGATCCACAACTCGAGAAAGACTTTCGTACCGAGCAGCGCTTCTATGTCTTCTCTAGCTTTTTTGCCGATTTGTTTAAGCATTGATCCTTGTTTTCCAATTAGGATCGCTTTCTGAGTCGGCCTTTCTGTAATGATAGTTGCCTGGATGTATAGTGTATTGTTTTCCCGTTTTTCGATGTTTTCAATCACAACTGCGATAGAATGAGGAATTTCTTCTCTCGTGAGCTGCAGAACTTTTTCACGAATGAGCTCGCCCATAATAAAGCGTTCCGGATGGTCTGTCACCTGGTCAGCTGGATAATATTGAGGACCTTCTGGCATGTAATCCTTTAGCTTACCAAGAAGAGTATCAACATTATTGCCCTGTAAAGCTGAAATTGGGAAGATTTCCGCAAAGTCATGCTTGTCTTTATACTTCTCAATCAGTTCAAAAATCTCATCTGGATGAATCAGATCGATTTTGTTGATGATTAGGAAAACAGGACGTTTTACTTTTTCCAGGCGATCTAGAATATACTGATCTCCGCCACCATACCCTTCGTCTGCATTGACCATGAAGAGTACAGCATCCACTTCGTTAAGTGTGTTTTCTGCAACCTTCACCATGAAGTCCCCAAGTCTGTGTTTTGGCTTATGGATGCCCGGTGTGTCTATGAATATAAGCTGTGCATCTTCTTGTGTCAGCACACCCTGGATTTTATTACGTGTCGTCTGCGGCTTATCGCTCATGATGGCGATCTTCTGTCCGATGACTCTGTTCATGAATGTCGATTTCCCTACATTCGGTCTGCCGACAATAGATATGAAGCCTGATTTGTAGTTGTTTTCCTGATGATTGTCCATAACGTTCCTCCATCTGCTACTCTGTATATTATTTAAACGAAAACGTATTATTTTAAACTTGTTTTGCCAGCTTCTCTTACATCATACTACAAAAAAATCAGCATTTTAGAAAATCGACAAAAGCTTTAAAAACTACATTTTATCTTCATAAAATCGACAAGAAAGACTAAATTCCAATACTGCTTTTAAATAAAAAAGTCCTTTCCCGGGGAAGAAAGGACCTCTTAGAAAAAGATATCGTATAATTTCGGAACAAACAAGAGCAGACCGATTGCAAATGCAGCGAGCGCAGCAATCAGTACAGCACCGGCCGCAACGTCTTTCACAAGCCCTGCCACCGGATGGAATTCCGGCTTTATGTAGTCGATTAATTTTTCTGCTGCCGTGTTGAGCAGTTCTGCTTGAAGGACAAGGCCTATCACGACAACAAGAATCATCCATTCTAGCCGGTTAATTCGGAGCAGAAATCCCGCTCCGATTGCAAACACAGCAGCTATTGAATGAATCCTGAAATTGCGCTCACTCAAAAAAGCGGAGCCAATTCCTTTTATTGCGTGAAACAGCCCAATACCATGCTTCTTATCGTTCAAGACCGAACCTTCCAAGTATTTCTTCCTGTCGGCCGAACATTTTCTTTTCGTCCGATTCATTCATATGATCGTATCCCAAGAGATGCAGGAAGCCATGGACTGCGAGAAAGCCAAGCTCCCTTTCGAAAGAGTGTCCATATTCGGAAGCTTGTTCCGAAGTTCTGTCGACTGAAATGATAATATCTCCAAGAATTCTTGGCATATCCACGCCTGTAATCTGCAATTCTTCTTCTCCGGTCTCTTCAAGAGCGAAAGAAATGACATCAGTAGGCATATCCTTGCCACGATAATCTCGATTGATTTCCCTGATTTCCTCATTATCGACAAATGTAACGGACAGTTCAGCATCTTCTGGGATATTTTCATCTTGAGCAGCAAATTGCAGCAGTTCCTCAATCAGCTTCTTGTGGGAAGTTTCAATTCTTCCTTGTTCATCGTTGAAATCTATTTCCATTCTTGGTGACTCCTTCTATTATAAGAAAATACGGATTCGCTTTTTTATATTCGACAACCTATTTCCCCTGCTTGTCATAGGCCTCAATAATGCGCTGTACGAGCGGATGGCGCACTACGTCCGTCGCATTCATATGGATGAAGGAAATACCCTTCACTTTTCCAAGCATGTCTTCCGCAACTTGCAAACCAGACTTGACACCTTTTGGCAAATCAACCTGGGTAATATCCCCTGTAACAACCATTTTCGAGCCGAAACCGAGACGTGTCAGGAACATTTTCATCTGTTCTGGTGTCGTATTCTGGGCTTCATCGAGAATAACAAACGCATCATCCAGAGTACGACCGCGCATATAAGCAAGCGGAGCAATTTCAATTGTCTCCCTTTCAATCAAGCGCATTGTCTGTTCCACCCCAAGGACATCATGAAGACCATCATATAGAGGACGCAAGTAAGGATCTACCTTCTCCTTAAGGTCACCAGGCAAGAATCCAAGGCTCTCACCAGCTTCAACTGCTGGTCTTGTTAGTATTATTTTCTTAACCAGACCATTTTTCATCGCATGTACTGCCATGACAACTGCAAGATAGGTTTTCCCTGTACCTGCCGGACCAATGCCGAATACCATATCCTTTTCTTTAATTGCAGAAATATATGTTTTTTGTCCAAGTGTTTTTACACGGATTGGCTTTCCTTTTATATTCTTCAGAAGTTCATCTTCAAACAATGTTTCCAGCTGGCTGATATTGCCGGCCTGAGCAAGATCTACAGCATAGACAACATCTCTTTCAGAAATCGTCAAGCCGCGGCGAATGACCGAAAGCAGGGCCGCTAAGGTTTCCGCTACGAGTTGGATATCCTCATCATTACCAGAGGCTTGCACTTGGCCTCCTCTTGTCACGATAGATACATTTAGCTTTTGTTCCATCTGTTTAAGATATTTGTCATTTGTTCCGAACAGCTCCAAAGCCTCTGTCGGACTTGCCAATTGCAAGTCGATTGCATGTAGTTTATCCGGCATAATCAGTCTCCTTGGTCATTTTCAATAGCATTTCCGAACGTCATTTCTTAATCGGCTCGGCTAATGCAATATTTTCTTCAGCAGTAAGATATAAAGACAGTTTAACTTTACCATTCTCAATTGTTTGATGCAAAACTTTTCCTGCGACAATGCTCGCCTCCGGACCAAGCTGCAACTGTAGCTCCTGCTTAGCCTGTTCCAATGCAACAGCTATCGCTTCCTTATGAGTGCGTTTTCTGCTAATCAATTCTTTTTCGCTGAGTGTATCCGTCACAAATTGCATTGGCATGTCCCATTTGATAAAACGGATTTTATTCTCCTCATAATCATGCTGGGTATGCTTGTAATCCGTACTGCCAAAACCCCAGACCGGCAAATGGAAATCGCCAAAACGCATATAGTATTTCTTTTTGCTGTTTCCTGTCAGTGTCTCATATGTTGCATTTAGCGGTACGGTCACTTTTGTTTCATACCATGTTCGCGCTCTAATATCACCATCCGCTGCTACAATTGTACCCTTTTTCTTCGTTTTTTCTTCATCCTCTTCATCTGATGACTCTTCAAGATTTTCTCCGAGTTCCCCAGAAACGAGCAAGTCACCTTTTTCAACATAGTCATCAACTTGCTTCATCGGCCTGCCTTTTGATACATACATTTTTTTGATGACGCCATTTTTAGATGCGATGAGATGCCTTGGTTCCTTCGTTTCTTCTTTCGCAACAATCGTTTTCTCAACACCACGTAATTCTAAGGATGTGCCACTTTTCTTAACACCAATCCAAAGTAGCTGGGGAACGTCCTGCAGCAGCTTGTGCTGTATTGTACTCGGCTCATCGAGGGTGAAGAGCCATGCGCCTGAATGAATGCCATATTTCTTTAGTTGTTTTTCGATTTTTACTTCCAACTCATGCGGTACACCACTAACTTCAACCCGCCACAAAATATTAGAAAGAAAGATAATAAGCAACAGACTTAGAACTGCTGCTGCAAACCATTCTTTTTTACGCAAAAAACCGCGCCAGAGAAAAGGAAGCCCCTTCTTTTCTACAAAACGGATTTTGAAATTATAACCCCTGCGCAGTTCTCGAATTGCCGGGATGTGAACTTTTTCAATGCGACCCCGGCATGTATCTGTTCCCGTTTTTCTAATATCCCATGCCGGGATGCCTGCCTTGGCACAAGCTTGAAAAAAACGTTCAGGCAATTTTCCTGTAACGACAATTGTCACGTATCCGGTCATGAATGTTCCTTGATGCTTTGCCATGGCTATTTCAGCCTCCCTCCTAATCAGGTATGAATTTCACTTCATCAATATTTCCTTCAAGCAGGATTTCTTCAGGCAGCATCGTTCTTAGCACAAAGGAAGAACCTTTAATAAGAATATAGCCTTTATTTGCCTTCAGCCGGAGCTCTGTATCGGAGTAGACAGAGAGCCCCTGATGGTTTTCAATGTATGCATGGATCTGACCAATCATCGTCACCCGTGGCAGCTCCAAAAGGACATCAGAAGGCAATGCCAAATATTTGCTCATCCAGGCACGCATGCGCTGATGCATTTTTTTCAAGATGATGGCCCCCTCTCCTGTTTATATTTATGAAATAAATTGAAAATCAGAACAAAAAAAGGCAGGCAGAACATTCATATGTTCTGCCTGCCTTCTTGAATCCAATTTATTTGTTGCGCATGTTTCTATTTGAAGTATGTGGTTTTAACGCCCGAGGCGGACCAAGTACTTCACTCAGTACAATTCCTTCAGCAAGCTTTTGCCGATTCAGCTTTTTATGAGCGAAGGAATGCGAAGCTTGATGTTTGTTTGATGCTTGTTTCCGTATAGGAAGTGTTCCGGAACGCTTCGTATTTGCAGCATTCCGAGCCACTTCCAGCATTTCCTTTGTTTCATTCACTGCACTCTGTGCTGTCTCTTTCACCTGCTTTAATTGTCGGTCGCGCGCAGCTGATTCTTGGCTTCTTCCATTGCCTGAACGCTGCATACGCCTCAATTCGGGTGTTGCAGGCTTCCTTCTTTGTTCAGGAGCTTTCTGATGTTGCGGTTGTGTACGGTTTTCGCCTTTTTCCTGATCTGATTGCTGTTTTTTATTCCTGTCCTGAATAAAGGAAACAATCCCACCGATTACAATCAGCACGATAAAGAAATTCGATGCTACAAAATCAAACAGTTGCTCAAGCATCATTTCACCTCCCGAATTAGGGAATTACTTTTCTTCATCATGATGAGAGTCATCATTTTTTCCGATTGCACTGCGCATATTCGTATCAGCATTGATGTTCTGGTAGTTCATGTAATCCATGACACCCATCTTCCCTGATCGCAACGCCTCAGCAAGAGCACGAGGAACTTCAGCCTCAGCTTTTACTACATCAGCGCGCATTTCCTGTACGCGGGCAACCATTTCCTGCTCCTGTGCAACAGCGGCTGCACGACGCTCTTCAGCTTTCGCTTGAGCGATGTTCTTGTCTGCTTCTGCCTGATCCGTCTGAAGGATCGCACCGATATTCTTGCCGATATCAACGTCAGCAATATCAATCGATAGGATTTCAAACGCAGTACCAGCGTCAAGTCCTTTCGCAAGCACTGTATGAGAGATTGCATCTGGATTTTCCAAGATTACTTTATGAGTTTGAGAACTACCAATTGTACTAACTACACCTTCACCGACACGAGCGATAACTGTTTCTTCACCAGCACCACCGACAAGGCGGTCGATATTCGCGCGCACAGTAATTCTTGCAAGTGCCTTTACTTCAATCCCGTCCATAGCGATACCAGCAATAAATGGTGTCTCAATTACTTTCGGGTTAACACTCATCTGAACTGCTTCCAACACATCACGGCCAGCAAGATCTATTGCAGCCGCACGTTCAAATGATAGTTCAATATTAGCGCGATGAGCCGCGATCAATGCATTGACAACTCTGTCAACATTACCACCTGCAAGATAATGACTCTCCAGCTGGTTTGTCGTTACATCCAAACCTGCTTTATACGCTTTGACAAGCGGATTAATAACACGGGACGGGACTACCCTTCTAAGGCGCATCCCAACAAGTGTGAACAGACCAACACGGACACCAGCTGCAAGAGCGCTGATCCAGAGTGCGACCGGAACAAACGTAAACAAAACAATAACAGCAATAATGATTACTGCAATGATGATAAGTGGCAGCAAACCTTCAAATGTCATTCATTTTCCTCCTTATTATCTTTTATCTCTCTAACTACGACACGGACACCTTCAACTTTGACAACTCTTACTTTTGAATTACTGTCAATGAAACCACCTTCAGTTACGACATCAACACGCTCATCGACAATTACTGCGGTTCCTGATGGTCGGAGTGGGGTCATTGCGTATCCTTCAGCACCAAGCAGACTGCTGCGATCTGTGTTCGATACATAGCCCAGATCTGTCGTCGTCCTGTCCTTCAAGATGATATGCCTGAACAGGCCTCGCTCAGCTCCTACATATTTGAACAGAACGATGGCTGCCACAATCGCGACAACAAAAGCGATGCATATGCTCAAAATCATATTGTTCAAACTATAGCCAGACATAAGCAGTGATCCGACAATCGATGCAACCCCAAGGGCTCCAATAATACCCCCTGGCACGAAGAACTCGAGTACGATGAGTACAATGCCAAGTGCCAATAAGACGACCGCTTCCATTCCAGCAAGCCCTGCAATGATATGTCCATAGAAGAATAGAATGAGAGAAACGAGCGCCATTGTTCCTGGAATACCAAACCCCGGAGAATACAATTCCACAATAAAACCGAGACTTGCTACAGAGAGAAGAATCGGTACAACGACCGGATTTGTCAGGAATCCGGCAAGCTCTTCAGCAAAACTCGTTTTCGTCTCAACAACTTCTGCTTTCGCTAAGCCAAGATCGTCCAATACACCCGTCCGATGTTTAAAGATTCCTTCTGCATAACCTACTTTTACAGCTGTCTTCGGGTCAAGTGTCAGAAATTCTCCCTTCGGCGCACCAAGATCCGGCAAATCGATATTTTGATTCGCCATTGCTTCAGCATAAAGCGGATCTCTGTTCTTTGACTCTGCAGCACTGCGCATTGCTGCAATCCAAGCAGACTGGGCTTTCTTGTCGGCAGCTGTGCCATCCTGATTAATGACACCGCTTGCTCCCATTGTCGCGTGCGGAGTCATATAGATCTGATCTGTATTGAGTGCAATATAGGATCCTGCGGAAAGCGCCTGATTTGTGACGAAAGCGGCCGTCGGAATATCGAGGTTTTGCAGAAGTTTAGCAATTTGGCTGGCAGAATCGACTCTGCCTCCAGGCGTATCAATCTCAAAAATAATTTGATCAGCGCCTTCTTCCTCGGCTTCTTTTGTTGTCCGTTTCAAAAACGCTTCAAGTCCCCGCTGAACCTCTTTCTCCACCGGAATCACATAGACAAGCTTACCCTGCCCCTCATGATTCTTCTGTGCCTCCGCCTTTGGGGAAGATACGAAGAATGCCATTGAGAACAGCAATAGCCCAAGAATGGAAAAAACTATTTTCCTTTGCAGTACATTCACCTCCCTGCCTGTTTATTGATATGTAGTCGGGCACCTAAATCATAACATAGTTTCCAGAAAGACAAACAGAACATTGCCAATTTTGAACGCAAAAAACTCAAAAAAACCCTGCCGCAAAAGCGACAGAGTCTTTTCGTAGATTATTGCAAATGCTTTTGAACAATTTTATTAATCAATGAGCCATCAGCTTTGCCTTTCACTTTCGGCATGACTGCACTCATCACTTTGCCCATGTCTTTTTTGGATGCAGCTTGAACTTCCTGAATGGTCGACTGAATAATATCTTCCAATTCAGCTTCGGAAAGCTGCGCTGGCATATATGCTTTCAGCACTTCTATCTCAAAGTTCAATTTCTCTACAAGATCATCGCGGCCAGCTTCTTTGAATTCGTGAAGGGAATCTTTTCTCTGCTTGAACTCTCGAGTCAATACAGTAAGTTCTTCGTCTTCCGAAAGAGTGTCCTTGCCAAGCTTGATTGCTTCATTTTGCAGCGAAGCCTTGACCATGCGGATGACACTGAGACGTTCTTTCTCGCGTGCTTTCATGGCAGACTTCATGTCCTGGTTCAATTGTTCCAGTAATGTCATATGCTTTAACCCTCTTTAGTGTTTGCGTTTTCTAGCCGCCTCAGATTTCTTTTTGCGGCGTACACTTGGTTTTTCATAGTGTTCACGCTTACGGTATTCTTGTAGTGTACCACTTTTTGACACGCTGCGCTTAAAGCGACGAAGAGCATCCTCAAGAGATTCGTTTTTACGAATACGAGTTGTGTTGGACATGCTATTTCCCTCCCTCCGAAGCATAAAACATAAATATGCAGACATATTTGTCTATCATATGTCTTGGATAAGTATAATATATGCCATGTTCACGGTCAACCGGTTATTTACAATCTCATTATAATTCGGGCTAATTTCTTCAATAGTCTGAACTGCTTTCAAGACCATTGACTAAAGCAACGCCGCTGCTTGCCCCAAGGCGTGACGCACCGGCTTCAATCAAGGCTTTGGCATCCTCATAGGTACGGATGCCTCCTGAAGCTTTTACTTGTACTTTGTCAGAGACCGTTGATCGCATCAGTTTGATATCTTCAACTGTTGCACCGCCGCCTGAAAAACCTGTTGATGTCTTGACGAAATCTGCTCCAGCCTGTTCAGCCAGTTCACAGGCTCGTTTCTTCTCTTCATCTGAAAGTAGTGCAGTTTCAATAATCACTTTGACAATTGCCCGGTTTTTAGCCGACTCGACAACCATCTGGATATCATCAAGTACGACGGCATCGCGCTTCCCTTTCAATTCTCCTACATTGATTACCATATCGATCTCTGTTGCACCATCTATAATTGCCTGTTTTGTTTCAAAAGCTTTTGTTCTAGATGAAGAGGTACCAAGAGGGAAGCCGATTACAGTGCAGACTCCTGTCTCTGTACCTTCAAGCAGACTACTGGCGAATGGTACCCAATAAGGATTTACACAGACTGTTGCAAACCCGTATTCCTTCGCCTCTGATATTAGAGCCTCAACTTGTTCAAGTGTCGCATCAGGTTTTAGCAATGTATGGTCAATATAACTAGCGAGATTATTCATCTATTATTCCTCCGTTGAAACTGTTTCCTGTATCGTATTATCTTTAGTTCCCACTTGCAACTTTTTACTGTTTTTGCGAACGAGCAAATACAATAAGAGAACGACGATAATCAAGCCTGATGTGAAGACATATACATTGCTGAAACCGAATCCACCCGCAACGAGACCCAATGTATAGGTTCCGAGTGCGATTCCAGTATCATAGAGAGTATAAAAAGTCGCAGTTGCATGACCGCTGCGATGCGGGTCTGTAGAATCGACGGCCATCGTCTGAAATCCCGGCAGCAGCGAACCGTACCCTAGACCGGATACAGCTGCTGCGAGGAGAAGCATGCCTCCTGTCTGTGTAATACTGAGCATATATAGGCTGATAGCGAATAGAATCAGACTAGGTATTATAACAAAGCTCGGTCCTTTCAAGTCGAACATCTTTCCTGTTATCGGCCTGGTTAGCAGCATAATAGCTGCAAAAACGATAAAGAAGTAGCCAGATACTTTTTCAAGGTGGAGTTGGTGCGAATAAACTGAGATGAGTGACACAATTCCTGAGTATGCAAAACCGACAAGACCTGACACAGCGGCAATTGGCAAAGCTTTCAGTTCAAAAAGTGAATGAACAGAGAACTTCTCTTTCACTGGAGGCAACTCTACCTTAGGAACTCTGACTAGAAACGTAATACAAATGCCAATAATGCCAACGATACCAAGAATGAGAAACAGCATATGGAATGATACGTATTGCAACAATGTGAGGCCGATAAACGGACCAAGTACCATTGCTACGTTCATTGCCATAGCAAAATAGCCAAGCCCTTCACCACGGCGGCTCGCCGGTATGACGTCAGCAGCAATTGCACCTGTTGCTGTTGTAGCGATCGCAAACGAAATGCCATGTATAAATCTAAGAACGAGCAAACTCGTATATTGGTCAAAGAGCAGATAAAGGATCATAGTAGCTGCAAAAAGCAATACAGAGAAGATGAGCATCCGCTTTCGGCCGAACTGTTCTAGAAGTTTACCTGAAAATGGGCGGAAAATTATTGCTGAAGCCAACATGACCGTTACCATCAATCCGGCTTCTGCTTCATTTTTGTGAAGGAATTCTATTGCATAGACAGGCAAAGTCGTCAGCAATGTGTAGAAGATGAGAAAAACGATAAAGTGGTTCAAAGATGTAGCAATAAAACTTTTTGTCCAAATCGGTTCTTTTATATGTGTTGATTCCATAGCATCACACTTCTTTCATTATTTTTTTCATCAGTGCATTCAATGTGTCAATTTCATTATCCGTAAGGTTACCGAGCTGCTCGTTTTCAAAAGTCCGTATTTTGTTTTGTATAGACGGCATTTTTTCAAGAGCCTCTTCACTTAGACTAATAAGATTCTCCCGTTTATCCTCTCCTTTTGTTCTAATGATCCAGCCATTTTCCTCAAGCTTTCGAATCGTGCGGGTTACAGTCGGTCTTTCAACGTTCAAATAATGGCTTATTTCCGTTTGTGACAGCTGTCCCTTCTTATCCAAACAGTAAAGAATCGTCCACTGAGAACTGAAAAGACCGAATTCCATTAATGTTTCATTCGTCTTTTTGTTCAACAGGCGCACGGTCTGGTTAAGTAAATGGATTGAATTATCTTTATTCAAAACGTTCACCTCATAAATTAATTACCTAGGTAACTATTTTGTTTACCTATTCATTTTACATCTTGCTTTGATAATTGTAAATAAAAAATAAGAGCACTCCGTATCGTAGCGGAGAGCTCTTAAAATCAGTTTGCATGAAGAACCGAAGCGTTTTCTTCCATGACACGAACGAATGAACCTTCGTTATATGGATAGCCTGCCTTATCGATTTTCACTCTAACAATTTTTCCAATCATATCAGGTGTACCACGGAAACGGACCTTCAAGTAATTGTCTGTATATCCTTCTAACACATCAGGATGATCTGCATCGGGTACGCGTTCTTCCGGAATAACTTCAAGTACTTCATTTTCATACTTGGAGGCATATTCCTTCGCTTGCTGGTCGGAAAGTGCGATCATTCGGTGAACCCGCTCATTCTTCACATCTTCATCAACTTGTCCATCCATGCGAGCAGCAGGTGTCCCTGTTCTGCGTGAGAATGGGAATACATGAAGTTCAGAATAGCCGATCTCCTGAACGGAACGATACGTTTCCATGAATTCTTCCTCTGTTTCACCCGGGAACCCGACGATGACATCAGATGTAATTGCAAGACCTGGGAGCGCCTTTTTGATTTTATCGACTTTCTGTTTGTAGAAAGCACAAGAATACTTACGGCGCATTCTTGTTAGCACGGAATCCGAACCTGACTGAAGCGGCATATGCAGATGACGAACAATCTTCTCGGACTTGTCAAGAACCTCGATCACTTCATCTGTAATCTGGCTCGCTTCAATGGAAGAGATACGGATGCGTTTCAAACCAACGACTTTTGACTCCAAGTCACGAAGCAACTGTGCAAAGTTGTAATCTTTCAAGTCTTCACCGTAACCGGCTGTATGTATGCCAGTCAGTACAATTTCTTTATACCCTGCGTCAACAAGCTGCTGAGCTTGCTTGATAACATTCTCAGGATCACGGGAGCGCAACAGCCCTCTTGACCATGGAATGATACAGAATGTACAGAAATTGTTGCAACCTTCCTGGATTTTCAGAGAAGCTCTCGTTCTGTCTGTAAATACAGGGACGTCCATCTCTTCAAATTCGCGGGTCTTCATAATATTCGTCACGCCATTGATTGGTTCGCGTGTCACTTTATGTTCTTCGATATATTCAATCATCTGTTTGCGGTTCTGCGTTCCAACAACGATATCAACGCCCGGGATTTCCATGATTTCACCTGGTGATGTCTGGGCATAGCAGCCTGTTACACAAATGATTGCTTCGGGATTCTTACGGACTGCGCGTCGGATAATCTGACGGCTCTTCTTGTCTCCTGTGTTTGTAACAGTGCAAGTGTTGATTACATAAACATCGGATGAGCGCTCAAAATCGACACGTTCGTATCCATTTTCCTTAAAAACACGCCAGATTCCCTCTGTTTCGTAATGGTTCACCTTGCAACCTAATGTATGAAATGCCACTGTAGGCATATTCAGCACCTCAATTCTTCCAAATGATAAGAAATGCCAGCAAGTGCATACAATGCAGCTGTCTCTGTACGCAAAATACGAGGGCCGAGTCGTACAGGCTTCATTCCTGCTTCCTTGAACAATTCGACTTCCCTGTCCGAGTAGCCGCCTTCCGGACCAATGCAGATTAACATGCGCATTCCCGGCCTTGTCTCATGGAGCACCTTTGCGAATGAGTGGTGTACTTCAGAACGGGCTTCTTCCTCATAGGCAAAAGCAGCGATATCATATTCCTTGCTCAATTCCGCCAATTGTGTTGAACTTACAGGCGGCTCTACTGCTGGAACATGATTCCGATGGCTCTGCTCACTGGCTTCTTTTACAATTTTATCAAAACGCGGCTGCTTTTTGTCGATTTTTTTTTCGTCCCAGACAGCAACAGATCTGTCAGCCTGGAAAGGAATAAAAGCACCAGCTCCCAGCTCGGTCCCTTTTTGAAGGACAAGTTCGAACTTGTCTCCTTTAGGAATCGCCTGGGCTATTGTGACATGGACCGGCATTTCGGCAGACTGTTCCATCCATTGTTCAACAAGCAGTTCAATAAACGTATCTCTCAATGTCAAAATCATGCAAAGCGCCGCCCTGCCGTCCGGATGGTTGCAGAATACTTTGTCACCCGGTTTCATCCGCATGACTCTCGATATATGCCTGGCATCATTGCCTTTGACGATGACTTTATCTCCCGACCAAGAGGATTCAGGTACAAAATATCTTTGCATCAATGTTCACTTCCCAGCTGTTAGTCAGCAGTTGTTCACTGCTGTTTGATCGCCGAAATGGAAATCCAGTCATCCTGTTCATGTACTGATTCAATTTGGAAGCCGCTCTTAATGAGACGTTCCTCAACCATTTCCTGTTTCTCTGAAATAATTCCTGAAACAAGGAATCGTCCGCCTTCCTTTAGACAGTTCCATGCATCATCGGTAAATTGCACGATGATTTCGGCAAGGATATTTGAAACGATGATATCAGCCTCGGCCGAAATTCCTTCAAGAAGACTGTTTCTCTTGGCAATAAGCTTCGTTTCAACACCGTTCAGCACCGCATTCGAAATTGTGCTTTCAATCGCAACTTCGTCAATGTCATAAGCGTGAACTTCAGAAGCGCCCAAAAGCAAAGCAGCAATTCCGAGTATGCCTGATCCGCACCCAACATCAAGGATGAAATCGCCTTTTTTCACATGACGGTCCAGGGCCTGAATGCTCAGACTTGTTGTTGCGTGGGTACCTGTACCGAAAGCCATACCCGGATCCATTTTGATAATCTTCTCATCTGAACTTTCAGGTGTGTAGGATTCCCATTCCGGAACAATTGTAATATGGTCTGACACTTTAACAGGTTTATAATACTGTTTCCAGGCATTCGCCCATGATTCTTCTACGATATCTCGCTGAGTAAGCGTACCCCGGCCGATATCTATACCAAAGTCGCTAAGCTCATCAACCCTTGAACGGATTTTTTTAAGATTTCCAGGCAATTCATCTGTTTCAGCAAGATATGCTTTAACATAGACACCTTCCTCTGGATAATCTGCCGGATCCAGGGAATACATCTCCCCAAATTTGTCCGGCCGTTCTTTCAGCAGTTCAGCAGGATCCTCTATGGAAACGCCAGCTGCCCCTTCTTCATGAAGAATATTGGAAACAGCTTCAACTGCCTCGTTCGTCGTATGAATGCATACTTCTATCCAGTCCATCATTCCACTCATTTCTTAAAATCAAGGATTACTCGCCTTTGAATGCTTTTTTAAAACGCTGGAAGAATGAATCTTCCTCTTCTACAGAATCATTACCGCCAATTTCATTGAATTCCCGCAGCAGTTCTTTCTGTCTGTCGGTCAATTTCTGAGGAGTTATGACCCGGACTTGCACATGCTGATCCCCATGTCCATAACCACGCACATTTGGAGCACCTTTGCCCTTCAGTCTGAATGTTTTTCCAGTCTGTGTGCCTGGTGCGATTTTCATCTTGACGCGGCCATGCACAGTCGGTACTTCGATTTCATCACCGAGCGCCGCCTGGGCGAATGTGATTGGCAATTCAAGATAAATGTGATCCCCTTCACGCTGGAACATTTCATGAGCCTTTACCTGGATTACAACAAACAGATCACCTGGAGGACCTCCATTAATACCAGGCTCACCTTTACCGGAAACACGGATTTGCTGGCCTTCATCAATGCCTGCAGGTATCTTAATATGGATTTTGCGATTTTTCTTAACTTTGCCGGTACCATGGCAAGTTGTACATTTTTCAGGAATGATTTTACCTGTACCGCCACAATGGTTACAAACGCGACGGTTAACAACTTTTCCGAATGGTGTCGACTGCTCTACATTCAGCTGGCCCGAGCCATGGCAGTGTGAACATGTTTCGACCTTTGTTCCCGGTTTGGCACCTGAGCCGTTACATGTATCACAATTCTCCTCTTTCGGAATCGTAATATCTGTCTCTTTTCCGAAGATGGCTTCTTCAAAATCAAGAACCATACGATACTGTAGATCAGCACCTTGACGCGGGGCATTCGGATCTTGTCTGCGTCCGCCTCCACCAAAGAACATGTCGAAAATATCTCCGAAACCGCCAAAATCTTGGCCGCCTCCTCCGAAACCGCCAAAGCCTTGACTTTGCGGACCTGCATGCCCGAACTGGTCATACTGGCTCCGTTTCTGTTCATTGCTGAGTGTTTCGTATGCTTCTTTCACTTCTTTGAACTTGTCTGCAGCGCCCGCTTCCTTATTCACGTCCGGATGGTACTGGCGTGCAAGTTTTCTATATGCTTTTTTAATTTCCTCTTTAGAAGCGCCTTTATCAACGCCGAGGACCTCATAGTAGTCTCGCTTGCTCAATTTGTTCTCACTCCCGACAGCTATTGCATGTTGTTAATCTTATCATCTCTTGGTCTTCGCTGGCAACCGGGCTCCATAGCCACTTTTTGCCCATTTGCAGGAAAAGGGCCAAAGCCTGAACTAACTGGACTTTGACCCTTCCTCAAAAATTACTTATTTTTTCTCGTTATCATCGTCAACTTCGCTGTAGTCTGCATCTACTACATCATCAGCTGAGCCAGCTTCAGCATTTTGGCCTTCAGCAGCTTGTGCATCTTGCTGCATTTGTTCATACAGTTTTACAGAAAGCTGTTGAACTTGTTCCTGCAAAGCATCTTTCTTCGTTCTGATTGCTTCAATATCGGAACCTTCCAACGCAGATTTCAATTCTTCTTTAGCTGCTTCTGCTTTTTGCTTGTCTTCATCAGAAACTTTGTCACCAAGGTCTTTGATTGTCTTATCTGTAGTGAAGATTAACTGATCCGCTTCGTTACGAAGTTCAACTTCTTCACGACGCTTCTTGTCCGCATCTGCATTTTCTTCCGCTTCACGAACCATTTTTTCAACTTCTTCATCAGAAAGACCTGAAGATGATTTAATCGTAATAGACTGTTCCTTATTCGTACCAAGATCTTTCGCACGAACATTTACGATACCGTTCGCATCGATGTCAAAAGAAACTTCGATCTGTGGAATACCACGTGGTGCTGGCGGAATATCAGTCAACTGGAAACGTCCGAGCGTCTTGTTGTCAGCAGCCATTTCACGCTCACCTTGCAAAACATGAATGTCAACAGCTGTCTGGTTGTCAGCAGCAGTTGAGAATGTTTGTGAGTGGCTTGTCGGAATTGTTGTATTGCGCTCGATCAGCTTAGTGAATACGGAGCCCATTGTTTCAATACCGAGTGAAAGTGGTGTTACGTCAAGAAGTACGACGTCTTTTACATCACCGCGAAGTACACCACCCTGAATTGCCGCACCAAGTGCTACAACTTCATCAGGGTTAACGCCTTTTGATGGTTCTTTACCGATTTCTTTCTTGATTGCTTCCTGTACTGCCGGGATACGAGTTGAACCACCGACTAGCAATACTTTATCAATATCAGAAGCAGAAAGGTCTGCGTCTTTCAATGCTTTTCTAGTAGGAATCATTGTGCGTTCCACAAGATCAGAAGAAAGCTCTTCGAATTTCGCACGTGTCAAGCTAGTTTCCAAGTGAAGCGGTCCAGCTTCCCCTGCTGTGATGAAGGGAAGGGAAATTTGTGTCTGAGCCACACCGGACAAATCTTTCTTCGCTTTTTCTGCAGCGTCTTTCAAGCGCTGTGTTGCCATCTTATCCTGAGAAAGATCAATACCGTTTTCTTTCTTGAATTCCTGAACAAGATAATCGATGATCACTTGGTCAAAGTCATCCCCACCAAGCTTGTTATCACCTGCTGTTGAGACTACTTCAAAAGTACCTTCACCAATATCAAGGATGGATACGTCGAACGTACCGCCACCAAGGTCATAAACAAGTACTGTGTGATCTTCATTACCTTTGTCGATACCGTATGCAAGTGCTGCTGCTGTCGGCTCGTTGATGATGCGCTCTACTTCAAGACCGGCAATTTTACCAGCATCTTTTGTAGCTTGGCGCTGTGCATCATTGAAATATGCAGGTACTGTGATAACAGCTTTTTCAACAGTTTCACCGATATAATCTTCTGCATAGGACTTAATATATTGCAGGATGATTGCAGAAATCTCCTGAGGTGTATAGTCTTTTCCTTCAACATTGACTTTGTAGTCAGTACCCATATGGCGCTTGATTGAAAGAATTGTGTTTGGGTTTGTGATAGATTGGCGCTTCGCAACTTCCCCTACTTGACGTTCGCCGTTTTTGAAAGCGACAGCAGATGGAGTTGTACGGTTTCCTTCCGGGTTCGGGATGACAACCGGCTCGCCGCCTTCCATTACTGATACACATGAGTTAGTAGTTCCCAAGTCGATTCCGATAATTTTGCTCATAGTTTCATCCTCCTAGACGTTGCTTAGATTATTGATTGACTTTAACCATGGCCGGTCTGATGACCCGGTCTTTAAGCATATAGCCTTTTTGCAATTCTTCTATTACAGTATTAGCCTCTTTGTCCGGCTCGCTCACTTGCATCACTGCATGATGCAAATTCGGATCGAACTCTTTGCCGACTGTCTCGATTTCTTCGATACCATGGGCTTGCAATGCTTCTGTAAGCTGTCGATAGACCATTTCCATGCCTTCAACAAAAGTTTTAGCCGCAGCATCCACTTCAGTTTGCAATGCTCTGTTGAAGCTGTCGACAACAGGCAGCAGATCACCCGCGATATCCTGGGCTTTATATTTGCGTTCCGCCTCTTTTTCCTTCACGGTACGCTTTCTGAAGTTATCAAACTCAGCTTGAGCTCGAAGCAGCTTGTTCTTAAGCTCTTCATTTTCCGCTGTCAGCTTGTCAATTTCCTCCTGACGCGGTTCAGTGCTCGCTTCCCCCGTACTTTCTTTGTCGGAAGAAGCTGCATCTAGTACTTCCACTTCATCGGTTTCAGTGTTCTCTGTTTCTTCATTGATATCATTATTCTTGTTCTCTTCCAATGAAAGTACCTCCTCTTGACCCGTTATGTCATCCATTGCTTTTATACCATAGGTACAATGCGTCTGTCATTTCATTTGAAAGTGTATGGAGCAGAGCCATCACTTTGCGATATTCCATGCGTGTCGGACCTAGAAGCGCTATCGTTCCAGTCTGTTCGTCACCGAGATGGTAAGTCGCTGTAATCAGACTTAAATCTTTGATCGCTTCCAGCTCATTCTCATGCCCGATAGAGACCTGGATGCCAGACGTTTTTGCTTTTAACAAGTTAGCCATGACGGTCTCATTGTCGAGCATTCTGTACAGCGCATGTACCTTTTCGGCATTGTTGAATTCCGGCTGCATCAGCATGTTTGACTTGCCACCGAAGTAGAGTTTGACATGCTGGTCTGCAGTAAAAGCTGCTTTCAGATATTCAAAAGCTCGTCCTGATGCATCCATATACTGAAGCATCAGCGTGCGAACTTCCGTCTGCAGCAGTTCAGGAAGCCGATATAATGGCTCGCCCTTGAGTCGATCGTTCAATATGTTGACCATTTTCTCAAGATCCGACGTGTCCATGTCTTCCGGAATTGCGAATGAGCGGTGTTCAACATGGCCCGTATTCGTAATGAGAATCGCAACAGCTGTCTGCTTCGTCAGTGCAACGAGCTGCAGCTGTTTAAGCTTTGTCTCAAACATTTCCGGACCAAGAATAATTGCAGTATAACTCGTCAGATCGGACAAGATATGTGCAGACATTTGTACAATCTGCTCCATTTCGAAAAAATTCCCTTGAAGCCGATCCCTGATAACTGTCGGCCCGCCCTTAATCGCTGAACCTATGACATGATCCACATAGTATCTGTAACCGAGTTCGGAAGGAATTCTGCCGGACGACGTATGAGTCTTTTCCAGCAACCCCATTTCCTCAAGGTCTGCCATTTCATTCCTGATTGTGGCAGCACTGAAAGAAATATTGTCTTTTTTAGCTATTGCCCGCGATCCTACCGGTTTCGCAGACTTAATAAAATCATCAATGATCACTTCCAAAATCAGCAGTTGCCTATTCGTCAACATGATGATCACCTCTGTTAGCACTCTTTATACTTGAGTGCTAATGCTGATATTAAATTATCAAATTGCGCTTTTATTGTCAACGAGAATGCACTTTTTTCATCTTGGTTTCGTCGAGCAGGAATTCAGCCATCGCCTCATTACCAAAAAGGATGCCATCATCAGTCAGATGAATATGATCAGCAGTCTCTCTCAACCAGCCTTTTCGCTGTAAGTATTCGATTTCTTCACGATACAAATCGTCTATGTCAATTCCATAGCGCTTTTTGAAATGTATCTTGCTTACACCTTCAAGGCGGCGCAATCCGAGGAACATTTCTTCTTCAATTTCCTCTTTACGACCGATTTTTTCTACTTGTAGAACCGGATTCCCTGAAGCCGAGGCTTCTTTTATATAAGCAGGAATCGGACGTATGTTGACAACACGTTTCCCTGGCAAGTAGCCGTGGCTGCCTGCCCCAAAGCCGTAATAGTATTCATTGCTCCAGTATGTCAAGTTATGACGGCTTTCAAACCCCGGTTTTGAGAAATTGCTGATTTCATATTGTCTGTATCCACTTTTCGCCATTTCTCGACGCAAGAGTTCATACATTTCCGCTTCTTCTTCATTCGAAGGACGGTGGAGCTGACCTTGACGGTGCATATTATAGAAAACGGTTTTCGGCTCAATTTGCAATGAATAGGTAGAGTAGTGCGGCAATTTGAACTGGAGTGCCTCATCAAGGGTTTTATGAAAATGTTCGACAGTCTGATGTGGCAAAGCATAAATCAAATCAAGGCTCACATTGTCCAATCCCGTCCGGATAAGTGAGTTGATCGTGTTGTATACATCAGCCTTTTTATGCAGTCGCCCTAACTGTTCAAGCATCGCATCGTCAAATACTTGTACCCCAAGAGAGACTCGGTCAATACCACGGTTTTTCAAAAGTTCCATTTTGTCTCCGTCAAACTCTCCCGGATTTCCTTCAATGGAAAACTCAATACAATTAGATAGATCAAAGTGGGCATCTATGATATCCATTAATTTATCCAGCTGCTTAAGAGTAAGTGCCGTTGGTGTACCACCGCCAATAAAGATTGTGCGTGGTTTCAGTTTTTCCCCTTGAAGTGAAGTGGCAATCTCTTTCTCCAAGGCAAGCAAATAATCATCTGCAAGCTGTTCATCGTAGAAAAACTTGACGAAATCACAGTAATGGCAGATTTTCTGACAAAACGGAATATGGATATATGCCGACTGGATCATGGTGTTTCACTCCTTGAATGAAATAAGGAAAACGAGCTTAAGGGGAACCCCAGCTCGTTTTCATGCAACAGTTCTATTTATCGTCGTCCATTTTAAGTACTGCCATAAACGCTTCTTGTGGAACTTCTACTGAGCCAACCATCTTCATCCGCTTCTTTCCTTCTTTTTGCTTCTCAAGCAATTTGCGCTTTCGGGAAATGTCCCCACCGTAACATTTGGCAAGTACGTTTTTACGGATTGCTTTAATGTTTGAACGTGAGACAATCTTTTGGCCAATTGCAGCCTGTACCGGAACTTCGAATTGCTGGCGCGGAATCAATTGTTTTAGTTTCTCAACAATTTGCTTACCGCGTTCATGAGAGAAATCTTTATGAACAATGAAAGAAAGGGCATCGATTTTTTCGGCATTAAGCAGAATGTCCATCTTGACAAGATTGGAAGCTCGGTAGCCGATCAACTCATAGTCAAATGAAGCATAGCCTTTCGTCTGGGACTTAAGTTGGTCGAAGAAGTCATAGACAATCTCTGATAGCGGAATATGATAAATGACATTTACCCGGATATCATCGAGATATTCCATATCGACGAACTGTCCGCGTTTTTTCTGAGAAAGCTCCATCACTGTTCCGACATAATCATTCGGCACCATGATGCTTGCCTTCACGTAAGGCTCCCGTACTTCTTCAATGGAAACCTGATCAGGCATCATTGACGGGTTGTCGATCTTAAGCACTTCGCCGTCAGTCTTGACCACTTCATAAATTACACTTGGTGCTGTTGTAATTAGGTCAATATTAAATTCGCGCTCAATCCGCTCCTGAATAATTTCCATATGAAGAAGGCCGAGGAACCCACAACGGAAACCAAATCCGAGCGCCTGAGATGTCTCTGGTTCATATTCTAGAGAAGAGTCATTCAGCTCCAGGCGTTCAAGCGCTTCTCGCAAATCATTATATCTATTGGAATCGACAGGATACAATCCGCAGAATACCATCGGATTCAGTTTCCGGTAACCGGCGAGCGGTTCAGTCGCACTATTTTTGGCAAATGTGATCGTATCACCAACACGTGTGTCTCCAACATTTTTAATAGCTGCAGCAAGATACCCAACATCACCGACAGAGAGTTCTTTTTTAGGCAGGGGATTCGGTGTGAACACGCCGACCTCGTTCACTTCAAATTCTTTGCCTGTTGCCATCATTCTTATCTTGTCCCCGACCTTAACTGTGCCTTCTTTGACACATGTATAGGCAATAACTCCACGATATTGGTCATAGAGCGAGTCGAAAATAAGTCCTTTTAGCGGCGCTTTTGCATCTCCCTCAGGAGCAGGGATACGTTCCACAACTGCCTCGAGAATATCTTCAATTCCGATATTTGCTTTAGCGGAAGCAAGGATGACGTCATCCGGATCTATGCCGATTACATCTTCAAGTTCCTTTTTCACACGTTCAGGATCAGCATTCGGCAAGTCAATTTTATTTATGACTGGAATGATTTCCAAGTCGTTATCGAGCGCAAGATAAACGTTCGCAAGTGTTTGCGCTTCAATCCCCTGAGCGGCGTCAACAACGAGAATCGCCCCTTCACAGGCTGCTAGGCTTCGTGAAACTTCATATGTAAAGTCGACGTGCCCAGGTGTATCGATCAAGTGGAATGTATATTGTTCTCCATTCTTGCTGTCATACTTAAGTTGGACCGCGTTCAACTTGATTGTAATTCCACGCTCTCTCTCAAGGTCCATCGCATCCAACATCTGATCTTTCATTTCACGTTTCGTCAAAGCTTTTGTATTTTCTAATATCCGGTCAGCAAGCGTCGATTTCCCATGGTCAATATGAGCGATAATCGAAAAATTGCGGACGTTCTTTTGGTTATCTGCCATGAAGCGGTTCACTCCCAATTGTTCTGTTTCTCCAAAGAGGGAAAATGCCCAAAATGCCCGAAGCCCATGCATCGCTGCACGGGCTTCTAGGGCACTGTTCCAGTTCGCTCTTTCAGCTAGATTTGATTATAGCAATAGAGGCTGTCAGTTTCAACAATTATCAAGCTATCTAAAAGAGTAGACTGGCAATACTGTATAGGAAATTGACGATGACATTGTACATTACTGACACAGCTCGTTCCATCACTGAAGCCGTTTTATTTGTGAGCAGTCCTTCTGATTGTTCCGGAACTTGCTCCACAGGGAGGAAAACTGGGTCTGACTCAGCCTGCATTTCCGTTTCTGGCAATATCGGCAGATCAGTTTGAGGTGTTTCTTGCTGAATTTCAAATTTTTGCTGAGCTTCCTCGTCAGAAGTCTTTCCTCCTGCCGTATGCATGCCCATGAAAAAAACTGCGAGAAACAGCCCAAACCATAAAAGACCTTTCTTCATCCTCCCTGCCCCTTTCCAATCCTATTTCGCGTTTACTTTCTCTGCATTCCAGTAATATTCACTGAAGACCTCAGCGAGTACATCTGCTGTACGATATACTTCATCCAGACTATTTTCATAGCCGCCAATCTCTACAAGAACTGCGTTGCCGGACAAGTCCTGATTGAAGATACCGTTTGTCCCGGCTCCGGCCTTTTGAATAACACCACGGCTCAAACCTTTATATTTTTCCTCAAGCTTATAGTGCAATTTAGTCGCTAGACGAAGGTTTTTCTCATAATTCGGATGATCTGCTCCCACAACAAACATGATTTGTCCGTAACCTTTTCCTTTGATCGTTTTCGTCGTATGCTGACGAGGCAAGCTGTCCCGGTGGATATCAAAAATGTATTCCAAGTCTTTGTTGCCTGAGACCGCAGCCTCGACAACACTCCTTGAAGCCGCATATGACTGACCATATCCCCAGCCACGTTTGTTCAAGATACTCATAAAGTCACTGTTATCACGTGCTGTCCCAAGTCCGTTCTCCTGCAAGCGTTTCTCAAAACGTGCACTTACTTTAGATATGTTTACTGATTTATGATAAGCTTCATCCGGTTTTGTAGAGCTTGGCATCTGCGGAAGGAATGCTTCCCTATTATGCGTATTGTAAATGAAAGCGACCTTTCGATTGCCTGTCGTTTGCTTCGCTTTTTTCGGTTCTTCTTTCTTCACTTCTTTTTCCTCATCTTCATCTCCACTAATTGCATGGCGGTCTTTCAGCACTTCATCGAGCGGCGGTGAAGATTCCAATGTAAGGTTCGCATAGTCCGTCCCTTCACCGGCTACGATGATTTTACTGCCGAAAGAGTCAAAGCCCGGCAACTCTTGACCGAGGAGACTTCGTGGATCACTCGGTTTAATATTCGTCATTATATGAAACAGGGTAGTCGACACTTTCGGCAGCTCTTTTTCTTTTGGATATGCCTCCTGGAACCCCCGGTTTTCCATTCCCATCAAGTAAAGAAAAGACGAACTGTCAATATCGCTTGTCCACCTGCTGATTGTTTCAGATGATAATCGATATGCCGGAGCTATCGTTGTTAGCAACCCAATAAGGAAGAACAGCACTGCAATACAAATGATATAAATGCCACTCTTCCTGTAAAATAGCGAAAACCCGCCAAATCGCTTGTTCAACATCGGTTCCACCCTTCCCCTGCGGCTAGCTATATATCAACTCTATGAACGCAGAAGAAGAGATAGAACAGACTATTTATTTTTTAATAGAGAACTTTAGCGTGTATATCCAGATGATTCATCAGCCGCAATTTTTCCATGAAGGGCTGCATTGATTCCAGCGGCAATTACATGAGACATATCTTCCATGAAACCATCTACTTCCTTTGGAGTCACAATTAAATTATGATCGATTGGTCCGAGCACTTCCCTAACAAGCTCCCGTTTTTCATTATCCGAGAGGGTACCGACCATTCCCATGAATACCTGGCGTTTATCCATATCAGGCATATCGTCGTCAGTCAATTTTTCCTTACCGAAGTGAAATCCACCTGGCACAAGAGATTGTGATGGTTTGTTGTCATTTTCCCATGTTCGTCCAAGATACTTCAGCAAATCGTCCATTGTGTCACTCGCTATAGTAGCTGCATCGACAACAGTCGGAACTCCGAGAGCGAAGACCGGAACACCAAGGGTCTCTTTTGAAATAGCCTTACGTTTATTACCAATCCCGGAGCCTGGATGGATGCCTGCATTGGACAGCTGAATCGTTTCGTTAAGCCGCTCAACAGCTCGTGCAGCGAGCGCATCAATTGCAATGATAAAGTCCGGCTTGAACTTTTCAGCTATACCGAAAATGATATCGCTCGTTTCCATTCCTGTAAGTCCCATAACACCTGGGGAAACAGCAGCAACGGGACGGTAATCTCCATGAACTGTTTCTACTTCCAATTCAAATAAATGATTCGTTACGAGCACTTGTTCAATTGTCATCGGACCAAGCGCGTCCGGAGTCACTTGCCAATTACCGAGCCCTACGACAAGTCCTTTCATCCCTTTCTCTATCCCTGACTCTTCCAACAGCTTGCCTATTTCTTCAGCAAGTACTTTACTAGCCATCTGTTGCCTGTCCGTATCCTGGCGTTTTACACTATCTGTGTAGATTGTTACGTATGTGCCCGGCTGCTTTCCGATATCGACTGAGGCATCAGACGTAATTTTCACTGTGCTGACCTTTACCCCGCCTCTGTTTTCTTCGGTGGATATGATCCCTTTTTTATCAAGTGAATCCCCACTTTTTTCCACAATCATATCTCTCGCTTCTACAGCCAGATCCGTTCTCGGGGAAAAATGCCCTTTCTTTTCCATGTGATCGCCTCCATTTGTCCAAAAGGTTTTTACAAATATTGTTTGCAATGTGATTGTGATTCATTCATAAGGAGAAAAAGTATTGAAAAGATAGCGCCCGTTTGGTAAAATACTCTTGTTCATCTAAAGTGAACGGATGATTGGGAGGTGAAATCATGGCTAACATTAAATCAGCTATCAAACGCGTTGGAGTTAACCGCAAAAAGCATGACTTGAACCAGTCTTACAAATCTGCTATGCGTACTGAAATCAAACGTGTAGAAAAGCTTATTGAGGCTAATGACGTTGAGAACGCTAAAACAGCTCTTAAAACAACGATCAAGAAAATCGATAAAGCAATTCAAAAAGGCATCATTCACCGCAACACAGGTGACCGTCAAAAGTCACGTTTGTCTAAAAAAGTGAATAGCTTGAGCGCCTAATTGCACAAAAAACGATCCTGCATTTGCATGGATCGTTTTTTCTTGTTTTTATGCTTTTTTAATTATGTCATAAAGCAGCAGTTCGAAGGCAAGCCTTTTATCCATCAGCCCCTGTTTCATCCTTACATCCGTTTCAGTGAATTTTTGGATTATCCGCTCCAGCTGTCCAACCGAGAAGGAACGCTCTCTGGAGGCTGCGATTTTCACTACATAGGGATGGACTCCGAGCTGCTTCTGCATTTGCTGCTGGGAATATCCTTTTGCCTTCATCAGCTTTACTCGAAGAATCGTCCTGAACTGGAAAGCAAGCAGACCGAGCAGTGCAATCGGTTCTTCCTTCATCTTCTCTAGCTCTTGGAATATTCGCAAAGCGCCATTCAGATCTTTGTCAATCACCTTATCAACGAGCCCGATCGCCGTACTGTTCGTTGTTTTGGCAATTAGCTTTTCTGCAAGCTCTTTCGTTATGACTTTGTCTTCCCCTGCATACAAGGCCATCTTCTGTATTTCATTTTCAAGCATGCGCAAATTGCTTCCAAGTTCGACTTCAAAAATTTCATAAGCTGCCTTTTCAATAACGATATTATGCTCTTTGGCAATCTGGTCAATCCATGGGCCAATCTGCTGTTCTTTGACCGGGTGGCATTCTGCAACAACTGCATGTTTTTTTAAGAGTTTCACGATCTTTTTACGTTCATCCAGCTTTTCATATGGGGCTGTAAGTACAAGTACACTGTAGGGAACAGGAGCTTCAAGGTACTGCTCCAATTTGGCGACATCATGCTCAAACGGAAGCTTATCTCCACTAGCCTTCAGGAATCCAGGGTTATTGGCAAGAACCAATTTTCTTTCAGAAAAGAAAGGATACGTTTCAGCGTCACCAACAGCCGATTCAATCGGTGTTTCTTCCAAATCATAGACAGAAATATCTCTCTCCTCATCGTCCCGGAATATAAGCCCTTCAATAGCCGTTTTAATATTCTGGGCAAAATAAGGTTCTGTTCCATATATAAGATAGACAGGCGCAACTTCTTTCTTTTTCAGCCTGTTCATTATTTCAAGATAAGACATGATTCCACTCCCGCTCAAATAGATGCTTCCATTATACAGTAAAATGAGCAAAATGGTTATGGTGCGGAAGAGTTCCTGACTCTTCCGCAATCTATATGAACGCCTTTATGGCGGGATTATAATTAGCTTGGCTGATTTGGCCTAAACTATTGCTGACAACTACTGGTGCTTGAATTGGAACAGAATGGATGGAATTCCTGCGATGTTGTAGCTTTTTTTCAGAAAATATTCTATACTTGAGGCAATTAGGAGGGGTAATTGTGTACGAAAGCGAAAACGAGTTTGAATTGGATGTCCAATCTAAAAATCATGACGTCGTTGACAGCATTAAGGGGTTTACTTTCTCGCTATTGTTCTTCATTATCATCTTTGCAATCGGTGTCACCATCAGTGTCATGACAAAGTAAAAGAGACTTTTAAGGTCTCTTTTTTCTTTCCTGCTTTATGCTATGGGCGAAATGGCAAAAAGGTTCCCGAATGCCCGTCCTTATAGCGGTATATAACGGCTCCCGACTGGTCTGTTCTGAAGACCTTCACATTGTTTCTCTGCAAAATTTCCAACACTTCAGGTGCCGGATGTCCGTACCGATTTCCTCTCCCTGCCGATATGAGGGCATACTCCGGATTTAGCTGTTTAATAAATTGTTCATCAGTTGAATTTTTGCTGCCGTGATGACCCGCCTTCAGTATATTGGCATTTATACCGGGATAGCTTTCAATCAATTTCCTCTCTGCCGGGTGTCCGATATCTCCTGTAAAAAGCCAGCTTCTATTTCCTATTTCCACAAAGAGTACAAGAGAATTTTCGTTAGCAGACTCCGTTTTTTCGAGAGGACTGAGCGCATGAAATTCAATATCTCCGATCTTCTTAACTTCTCCTGCAGCCAAATACTGCAGATTCGCTCCCGATTTTTGTATTGCTTTCTGAATGAATAAAGCAGGCTCATACAGCGGACTGGCAATTACTTTCCCGACACTTAATTCCTCAAGGATAAAAGGAAGACTTCCATCATGATCGAGATCCTCATGGCTGATGAATACAGCATCAATATGCTGAATGCCGCGACTTTTAAAAAATGGGCTAATGATTCGCCTGTAAACATTCCTGTTCGGTTCCATCGTCTCATATGAAAAACTTGCTCCCGCATCGATTATGATAACCCCTTTCCGATAAGGCTGTTCGATTACGAATGCATCTCCTTGGCCTATATCCAACATTGTCACCCTTCCCTCATTTGAGAAATAAGGAATGAGCGCTGGAGCAAGCAGAACTGCAACCGACGCAATCCCTGCAATGAATGCTTTGTTTTTCCTTTCTTCAAGCAAAAAGTGCATGAAAAGAATAAAAGTAAAAACATACAAAGGTGATAATCGGAGAAAAGACTCTCCCGGCAAAATCGGAAAGTCCGCATACTGATCAATGAATGTTACAAATTTCATAACCTGTGGATGAATTTTTTCAAAACAGCTGCTGAGTATGATAATGGGCATTTCAGAAAGCGGCAAAAGCAGTAATAGAAACAGAATGAACATAACAGGTATGACGAAGAAACTGAAGTACGGAACAATAATCATATTCAGGATGATTGAGAGCGGCTGTAACTGTTGGAAGTAGGCGATTTGCAACGGAAGTATCATCATCTGTGAGACAAAACCGAGACGAAGCATCGCAACAAATAGAGATTCTGATCTGGAAAGCCATCTTTGAGACAAGATGATTCCAAAAGAGACGAGGAATGAAAGCTGAAAACCGACATTGGTTATCATCGAAGGAGAAAAAAGCAAGAGGGTTAGAAAAACAATCGAGATAATGTCTGAAGTCTTGAGTGACAACTTTATTTTAAAAAGTAAAATAACGAGTGCAGTCATGAGACTTGCCCGCCAAACAGATGGCTGTCCACCTGCAATGAATGCATAAGCCGGGAGCATTATGATGAGAGCCCATTGTGCCTTCTCTTTTGTAAGAAGACCCAAATTAACGACGAGGAAGTAGATCATTGTCACAATCAGTCCTACATGAAGACCGGAAATAGCCAATAAATGCGAAAGGCTCCATCGCTGGAACAATTCGATAACTTCATCTGGAAGTGCTTTATCATCACCAAGTACAAGTGCCTTATGCCAGGAAGATGTATAAGAGGATAGGCGAGATGAGGATACTTCGAGCAATTCATTACGAAGGTCAAAAATTGAAGCCCACTTCGATTTACCACTGCATTTTGCCTTTTCCAAATCAGTTATGATGAGCTGCTGCTTAAATCCAGCTCTGTGCAAATGTTTGGCAAAATCAAATTCTCCAGGGTTGGTCGCAGGGTCGGGAGTCTCCAAACTGCCTGCAAATAGACAGTAGGCACCATGCTGAAGCATCCCTTTATTAATCGACTCGTCTTCCTTCAGGAAATAGAGGGCGAGCACTTCGTCCCTCCTGCCATCAGGTGTAAAAGAAAAACTCAGTTTTCTATTCTCTATCTCAACAGAAGACGAAATAATCCCCGCCTGCTGCCCTAATCTTCCTTTTTCACTAAAAGGCAAGACATCATTTACCTGTTCAGGAAGCATAACATAAAAGACGATTAGCAACGTGTTTGCAAGAAAAAATGGCAACGCCGGAATTCTCCGCATTATGAATAAACCGGCAAGCCAGAGTACAAAGGCAGCGACAAAGAGAAGATTCCCTAACATTTTCGCGAAAATAAGAGCGGTCACTCCGAGTGCGCCATAATGCCAGAAACCTTTCAATGCATCTCCTCCCTCCGAACAGGGCTATTAAATTAGCTGAACAACTCTTTCGCTTCTTTTTTATATTTAGCCAAAGTTGCTTCATCAAGTTGGCCGTTCTCTGCTGCTTGCAGAAGCTGTTTCACATAGTCTCCTTTGGCCGCATAATCAGCGTCAATTACTAAATACTCCAGCTTAACTTTTTTCGTTTCGACACCAGCTTCTTTGAATAACTCTTCCGCATACGGGTGATTTTTATAGTCTTCCGCATAGTAGACGGTTTGGATGCCGCTTTGGATAAGCTGCTTCGTGCACTGCAGGCATGGAAAATGCGTGACATAAATATCAGCACCCGCCGTAGGCACACCAAATTTTGCGCATTGCAACAGCGCATTTGCTTCAGCATGAACAGTGCGGACACAATGGCCGTCAATGACATAGCAACCTTCATCTACACAATGGACACTGCCTGTCACACTACCATTGTAACCACCTGCTATGATTCGTTTATCACGGACAATCGTAGCACCGACCATTAGTCTTGTACAAGTACTCCGCATTGCAAGCAAATGGCTTTGTGCCATGAAATACTGATCCCAGGAAATTCTCTCCACAATCGTACCTTCTTTCAAATCATTTCTTTATCAAGTGTACATCCCGTACCAGTTCTGCGTCAACGCACCTCGATTTGATCCTGTAAATTTTCAAATGTCTTTTGTCCAATGCCGGATACATCTGTAATACTTGAAATATCTGCGAAAGGGCCGTTCTCTTCCCTGTGGCGGATAATGGCCTGTGCTTTGGAAGGACCAATACCGGACAAGGACTGCAAAGCTGCTTCATCTGCACTGTTTATGTCAACTTTGCCTCCAGATTCTCCTTGGCCGCCCGTCTTACTTCCAGAAGTACTAGCTAATTGAGGCAGCACTTGCTCTTCACCTTTTTTCACTATATGGATGACCATTTCATCTTGAACTTTTTGCGCAAGATTGACTAGGTTAGGATCAGCTTCAGCAAGGAATCCTCCTGCACGCTTAACCGCATCTGCAACCCGCGCATCCGGTTTCATTTCATAGATCCCAGGATTTTTCACTGCACCTTTAACATCAATGAGGACTGAAGTTTGTTTGGGCTGGGGCGAGGAATCAGAAGGATTAGGAAGAGAGGACTTATCCATAAAGGCTGGTCGTTCATTCTGAGGGGACTCTTCTTGAGGGAGAGGATCCTTTGAAGTAAATATGGCATATGCAATCAAAACAACTGCTCCTAAGGCAATCAATACTGGCTTAAGAGACCTTTGCAACCCGAAACACCTCCTTTTATTCAATTATAGACACTCTTGAAAGTTTGGCAAAAATGCACGAAAAAAATAAAAACCGAAGAAATTGATTTTCTCCGGTCATTTGCATGCCAAAATAAAGATTTTGGATGCATGCTCATTCATATTTTTTAATTTCAGATCAGCTCCACCGAACCAAAAATTTTTTTTGAATCCAGCCTCAAGAAGCTTACTTTCATAGAAATCTATCGGATATGTACGCTGATGATGGTACTCATCAAATCTTTTATACTTATCATCTTCACGCACAAAAAATGTTAGATCATGGTACACTTCCCCAGGAGATTCCCCTGCTTCACAGAACCACACGTAGCAAAGTTCGTCTTCTATAACCGAGAATGTCTCCCCGGCATAATGGTTCTCAATGCTATGCATGGAATGGACATCAAACAGAAAAATTCCTTCATCATTTAATGATGATGAAACTCGTTTGAACATTTCAGACAGTTCTTCTGGTTCAGTAACATAATTAACGACATCAAAAAAGCTAACAGCTGCATCGAGATTACGTAATCCAGCTAATTCCCGCAAATCCTGATGGATGAACTGGATGTGCGCTCCAGCCTCTGCTGCCTGTTGCTCCGCTGCAGTTAGCATATCTGCAGAATAATCAACCGCCTGTACAGAGAATTTGCTCTGTGCAAGCCGAATTGCCATTGTACCGGTTCCACAGCCAAGATCAGCGACATTTTTCACATTCTTACCATATTCATTAAAAACAGCGCAAGTGAAATCAAGCAATTCATCATATGGCGCATCCACCATGAATGCATCATACACTTGCGCCAGCTGTTCATAAGCCATTGTTATTCAGCTTCCACATCAATCTTTAATTCAACATGCGGTGCATCGCCCCACAATTTTTCGAGATTGTAGTAAGAACGTTCGTCTTTATGGAAAATATGGCAGACGACATCGCCAACATCAAGAAGAATCCAGCGAGCTTGATCGAATCCTTCCATTCGTTTCACGTCGATACCGTTCTCTTCAGCTGTTTCCTTTACAGAACGGGCAATTGCCTGTACCTGACGTTCGTTGCTCCCGTGGCAAATAAGGAAATAATCTGCAATTAATGACACATTGCGCATATCCATGGCAATGATACCTTCCGCTCTTTTATTATCACATGCTCGTGCTAGTGTATCCAGCAATTCATTGTTTTCCAATATTACATACCCCCGTGTATTTTTAATGTCAAATCATTGTATGCTTGAAAGCTCTCCGGGTAAATGGCTGATTGCTTGTCCATCAAATAACGGATCGTTCTGCCTGAGGCCAACCAACATCCCTTTACCAAGTCTTCTCGGGCTACTTCACGAACTTCTTCAAGACCCGGGAAGTTGCGACCTGGTTCAATGTAGTCAGCAAGGAAAATAATCATTTCCAGCCGGCTCATATGTGGCCTTCCTGTCGTATGGTAGTGGACCGCGTTCAGAATCTCTGTATCATTGATACCGTGATTCTGCCTGATCATCAAGGCACCGACCGGACCGTGCCACAATTCATGATGATGAAGCAGAAGATCCTTAGGCAAATTACTCGTTTCAATCCATCTTTTCAAAAGTGATAGATCCATGCATTTCGCATAATCATGAAGCAAAGCAGCCAGTTCTGCACGTGCTTGATTCTCACCGAATATACTGGCAAGTTCCACAGCTGTTTCTGCAACCCGAAGTGTATGGTCAAAGCGTTTTTCAGTCATCAAGGGCTTGATGATCTCTTTTGCTTGTTCAACTCTCATAAAGCTGGTGCTCCTTTATAAACTGTATAACCTGGTCCGGCACCATATATTTTACTGACATGCCCTCTTTGATTCGCTTCCGAACCAATGTGGACGAAATATCAAATGCAGGAATGTTGACAAGGTGTACCGGGTAGACTGTTTCCACACTGTAGCCAGATCTGTTTACTCCAGCAAATTCAATCAACCTGCTTAACTCATCAATCTTATGCCACTTAGGCAAATAAGCAATCATATCTGCACCAATGATAAAATAAAATTGAGAATCAGGATGGTTCCTTTTCAATTCTTTCATCGTGTCAATCGTATATGAAGGCCCTGAACGCTCGAGTTCAATTCCATTCACTTTGAAATGACAATTTGATTGTATGGCAAGTTCTGTCATCCTAAGCCTCATTGGGGCCGGAGTTGCTGTAGACTTTTTATGAGGCGGCATTCCGGCTGGCAGGAACCAAATTTCATCCAGCTGCAATGCAGTCCTCACTTGTTCAGCTGCAAGCAGATGACCATTATGAGGCGGATCAAACGTACCTCCAAGTATGCCGACTTTCTTCATTAGAAGACCTACGGAAGAACGATTTCCTTATTTTCTTCAGATTCCTTGTAGAGAATGATCTGGTTCCCGATCACCTGTACAAGCTCTGCGCCTGTTCCTTTTGCAAGTGCCTCCGCTACCTCGTCTTTATCTTCAAGGCAGTTCTGCAAAATACTTATTTTAATGAGTTCACGCTTTTCAAGCGCCTCCCCAACCTGTTCGATCATATTATCATTTACACCGCTCTTTCCGACTTGAAAAATCGGTTTTATACGGTTTGCTTTTCCTCGCAAAAATCTTTTTTGTTTCCCTGTAAGCATCAAGATGCTCCTTCCAGAATCTTTTTTAACTGCATTGCAAGCTCTTCACATGGCACTTTATGGCCTGTCCAAATCTCAAAGGCGAGCTGAGCCTGATATAACAGCATCGTGTGACCATGATGCACGCGTGCCCCCAAAGAGGCTGCGTCGTGAAGGAATTTCGTTTCGAGCGGTTTATAGACAATATCGCTCGCAATCACATCTTGTTTTAGCTTGGTTGGACGTATTGGCGAAATCTCGCTTTCAGGTTCCATACCGACAGAAGTGGTCTGAATGATAATATCATATTGATCTAAATTCCGCTCTGCCTCCGCAAGCGACAATACCTCAGTCCGAGCTTCAGATGTAAGCTGGCTTATTTTCTCTGCACTGGTCAACGTACGATTCGCAATATCAATCATTTGGTAACCTGTTGCAGCAAGCGCATAATAAATGCCTCTTGCTGCACCACCAGCTCCAATCAGTAGGACCTTCTTCTGATCTCTATTTGCTATCAGATCAGGATAGGCCGTTTCCAGCGAGCGTACATATCCTGACCCATCGGTATTAAAACCAGTCAGTTTGCCATCCTCTATAAGCACTGTATTGACCGCACCCATTTTCTCCGCCTTGTCATCTATTCTGTCAAGAAACGGAATAATTGTTTCCTTATAAGGTACTGTTATATTGAACCCGCGAATGTCCGACTCAATGAACCCACTAATCCGATCCTCAAACGACTCTCCGGGCGCTATTTCGAATTTCTCATAGCTTCCGGATAAACCGGCCTCCCTCAAGAATTCATGATGAATCCAGGGGGAAAGCGAGTGTCCTAGCGGATAGCCGATCAGGCCGAGTTTGTATTCCATGACGTATTCCCCCCTTAAGCCTCTGACTTAAATTAACGAATTCCTCATTGAAACACGGACATGTTTTGGACTTGAAACGGAAACAGTTGCGTTTCCTTCAGTCAGGCTTACCCAACCAAGTCCGGGAAATACGATATCAGTCCGTCTGTCACCTACTTTGAAAGTGCTCTTCGTCAAAGGCGGCAACATTTCCAAAGACTCGGCATCCGGCGGAGCTAATAACTTCCCTGCATGCTCCTCATAAAGCGCATCTGCCTTTTCCAACTTTGTCCGGTGGATTGGCAATTCATTTGAAAAGTAACAGACGAAAGACTGCCGCTCACCTTTAATGAAATCAATTCTTGCAAGTCCGCCAAAATAAAGCGTCTGTTGTGCATTCAACTGATAGACACGCGGTTTGATTTCTTTCCTTGGCGTAATTAGTTTCAAATCTTCAGCAGAAACATAATGGGCCATCTGTTCACGGTTGATTAAACCCGGCGTATCAATAAGAGCCGTTTCGTCATCAAGCGGGATTTCAATGAAGCCGAGTGTTGTGCCCGGGAAATAAGATGTCGTGATAACCTGATCCTCCCCAGCAGACTGTTTAATAAGCCGGTTGATGAATGTCGATTTTCCGACATTTGTCGTACCAATTACATAAACATCTTTTCCGTCCCGCTCCACTTCAATCGCTTCCGATAGTTCATCGATCCCGATTCCTGACTTGGATGAAATGAGGAATACGTCTTTCACACGCATCCCCTGTTCCTTTGCTGCAGCTCGAAGCCAGTTCTCCAGTTTGTTCAGATTGGTCGACTTAGGCAGCAAGTCGACTTTATTTCCGACAAGGATAACCGGGTTGTTTCCAATAATACGGCCGAGGCTCGGAACCATGCTTCCGCTTGCATCGAATATATCAATCAGATGGACAATCAGACTGTCTGTCTCAGCTACAGAGCTAATCATTTTCAAGAAATCATCGTCTGTCAGATCCACGTCCTGGATTTCGTTATAATGCTTTAATCGGAAACAGCGCTTGCATAGTGGCTGTTCCTTTTCAAGAGAAGATGCGGGCGCATATCCAAGCGCATTCGGATCTTCAGTCTGCAGCTCAGCGCCGCAGCCGATGCAATAAACCGTTTCCTGCAATGTTATTCCTCCCAGTCAATCAAGCCTTTTTTTCTGAAATAGTTTAAAATTCGGCGCTCAATCATCCGGTTCATCCTCGTAATTCGGCCATCAGTCTGGACAATCGGCACTACGAGGACTGTATGGAATCCGGCTGAATTGCCACCGAGCACATCTGTGAGCAGTTGGTCGCCAATGACGGCAATTTTACGCTTATCGATGCCCATTTCTCTCGCCGCACGCTTGAATGACTTCGACAGCGGCTTGCGGGCACTGAACACATATGGTGTTCCGATCGGATCGCAAAAAAAGGATACCCTTTCCTTATTATTATTGGAAAGAACGGACACCTTGATTCCCTGCTCCTTCATTTTAGCAAACCATTCGATCACTTCCGGAGTAGCCGTGCGCGTATCCCAGGAAACGAGTGTATTATCAAGGTCTGTAATAACACCCTCGATCCCCTGCTCTTTCAATTTTTCAGGCGTAATGTCAAAAATACTTTTCACATGCGCACTTGGCAAAAAACGTTTCAGCAAAAAAACACCTCATTATCACATATAAATGCCGCAATGGGCACAGTTGTGTCCATTATTGTATGTTTCGAACTCAGTTCAATTGACTATTATACATGAAGAACAAGCTATTTCGCTACCATTGCAGCAAATGTGCAATCGACAATTGCTGATAAATCGTGCAATGATACTCGAAATGCGCCAAGATATTCAAAGAAACGTTCGACAAATTCCTTCCGTTTTCGCGATGTGGATAACTTCATTCACATGAACACCGTCCATAAACCGTTGTATAGCGAGGCATTCAAGGCTTTTACCCACAACTTATCTACAGACAATTGTGTGTATATCCCGGGTTGTTAAGCCAAGTCATTCGTGATAAATTAAACATATCGCAGGAATGAACGCGCTATTTAACGCTTCATGACGAAAACGGTAAAAGGAAAGGGGAATGGAGATGCAGCATTTGTCAGATGAACTATTGATGGAATCCTATCTGAAAGCCAAGGATCTGAATCTCAGTGCCGATTTCATTTCATTGATCGAAGAAGAGATACAACGCCGGCAAATAGAATTTCCCAGCAGTGTGACTGCTCACGAAAACAATGCTGTAACTTAAATGAATGTCCTGCCTGTGAATTGATAAGAAGAATATTCCTGACCTTTCCCCCATCTCCTATAGTAGGAGATGGGGTTTTGATTTTTGTCACTAATTATATCAGGGCAGGTATGATATTATATATAGAAACACGTCTGAATTTATGTTGCTCCCAAATCTATGAAAATCAGGCGGCTTGTCTGTTCCTTACAGACTTGTTCTTATACATATTAAAGGAGGCCTTTACCGCATGCTAATCACCATTTTGCTGCCTTTAATCGCAGCTTGTCTCGTCCCGGCACTGGCCCGGATGAAACAGCGAATCCATACAGGCTTATTTGTCATATGGATACCGGCGGCAATATTTATCTACTATGCCAGGATGATCGGCGGAAAATTCCAAGTACTGAACGAACATACACGCTGGATTCCATCTCTCGGCATCAATTTGGATTTCCATCTGGATGGCTTAAGCCTGCTCTTTACTTTGCTCATTTCAGGAATAGGTACACTTGTTGTCCTTTACTCCATCTTTTACTTGAGCCGAAACGAACAGCTGGGCCATTTTTATGTGTATTTGCTTATGTTCATGACCGCTATGCTCGGAGTCGTGCTTAGTGACAATGTATTCGTGCTTTATACATTCTGGGAGCTCACTTCAATATCATCATTTCTATTGATTGGTTACTGGCACCACAGAGAAAAATCCCGCTATGGCGCACTAAAGTCAATGCTCATTACAATTTTTGGTGGCTTGAGCATGTTTGGTGGTCTTATTCTCCTGTCAGTCATCACTGGAACAACAAGTATCCAAGGAATGATACAAAATAGCGCAGTCATTCTTGATAGTCCCTATTTACCGCTAGTCATAGGGTTTATCCTAATTGGAGCATTTACAAAATCCGCTCAATTCCCATTTCACATCTGGCTTCCAGACGCGATGGAAGCGCCTACACCTGTCAGCAGTTATCTGCACTCTGCGACAATGGTAAAAGCCGGGTTGTATTTGGTAGCCCGCTTCTTCCCGATATTCTCGCAATATGAATGGTTCGTCCTCATTGTAAGTCTGATCGGTATTATTACATTATGCTGGGGATCATACATGGCCGTGCGTCAGACAGATCTAAAAGCGATTCTCGCCTTCTCGACAATCAGTCAGCTCGGGATGATCATGTCTATGCTTGGTTTTGGGACAAAGATGGCTGTTTTCGCAGCATTATTCCACATACTCAATCATGCGACCTTTAAAGGGAGTCTCTTTATGATTGCGGGTGCAGTAGACCATGAAACGGGCACGCGGGATATTCGTAAGCTCGGCGGCCTCATGGCATTCATGCCTTATACGGCAGCTCTAGCGCTCTTTGGGACATTTTCCATGGCAGGCATTCCGTTGCCATTCCTTAATGGTTTCTATAGTAAAGAGCTTTTCTTTGAAACGACATTACACAATACAGCAGATAGTGGCACCTTCGCCAGCTGGCTGTTTACTGCAATTCCGTATCTCGCTGTGATAGGCAGTATTTTTACTTTTGCCTATTCTATGTACTTTTTCTTCGGAGTGTTCTTCGGCAAATATAAACCGGATGCCTTCGAAAAAAAACCGCATGAAACACCGCTCGGAATGCTCATTTCTCCGTTCATTCTTGTGCTCGGCATTATCCTGATCGGTCTCTTCCCGAACAGTGCTGTCGAAGGACTGCTCGTTCATGCAGCAGCAGCTGTCAGTGGAGAAAGCTATAAAACAGCTATACACTTCTGGCATGGGTTCAAACCGGCGTTCATTATGAGTCTCATCGTCGTAGTTGTCGGAACGATCATCATAGCGAGCAGGAATTATTGGAAGGGTATATATGACATACTTCCAGGCAAGTGGAGTCTAAACAAAGTATATGACAGGATTGTCGCTGGATTAAACCATTATACTGAGAAACTTACAAACTTCTATATGACAGGCTCAGTAAAGAATTATATGCTGCTTATTCTCAGTGCAACCATCCTTGGTACAATCGGGACGATGGTCCTTACAGATGGTATTCATATTTCACAAAAAGGCTTGGCACCTGTAACGATTATGGAACTATCGATTGTTCTGATCATGGTTGTAGCCGCTGTAGCAACAATCTTTGCGAATAACAACCTTGCCGCCATTCTTATCCTTGGAGTCGTCGGATTCGGAACTTCAATGCTGTTCATCATTTATCGTGCACCAGATTTGGCACTAACACAGCTTGTCATTGAGACAATTTCAATGGCACTGTTTCTATTAACCTTCTATCACCTGCCGAAACTGAAGAAAAGAGATGATTTAAAACGTGTGAAGATTACCAATCTGATCATCTCCATCGCCTTCGGGGCAATGCTTTCCTTAATTGGAATCATCAGTTTGAGCAGCGAATCATTTGGAAAAATTTCTGATTACTTCATTAATACATCCAAAACGGTTGGCGGCGGCAACAATATCGTCAATGTCATTCTTGTCGATATGCGTGGTTTCGATACATTATTCGAGATTTCCGTTCTTGGAATTGCTGCCCTTGCAATCTATGCACTTGTCCAATTCAATAGAAACAAGGGGGAGCGCTAGATGGAATTCATCATCTGCATACTTGCCGGCCTGCTCTTCGCTGCCGGCGTCTACAACATTTTGCAAAAGCAGATGCTGCGAATCATTATTGGAACGGGACTCATTTCACATGGTGCCCATCTTTTTATACTGACGATGGGCTGGCTGAAACGCGGCAACCCGCCGATTTTGACAGATGGCATCACTAAATATACTGACCCACTTCCCCAGGCTCTGATTCTGACTTCAATTGTTATCAGCTTCGGGATTACAAGTCTGATTCTCGTGCTCGCCTACAGAACGGCGAAAGCGAACGATACAGACAATATGGAAGAACTGCGAGGAACCGAAAATGAGTAACCTGGCCGTACTGCCAATTGTTCTGCCGCTCGCTGCGGCAATCATACTGGCTTTTACCCATAAAAAAATCGGACTTTCCCGCATACTGGCACGAATCTTCTCTATAATCTATGCAGGATTTGCTAGTGTGCTTTTATGGAGAGTGCTTACTACTGGAAGTGTCATATTGGAATTGGGCGGCTGGAAAGCACCATACGGTATCGTATTGGTAGCTGACAAACTGTCTGTCCTGCTCATTTGTACGACAGCCATTGTAGTAATCGCCTGTACTTTCGCATCAGGCTTTGTCGGCAAGCAGATGGAATATCATTATTTCCATGCTTTTTTCTACTTTTTAATCACGGGGATTTCAGGAGCTTTTCTAACAGGCGATCTGTTTAACCTGTTTGTATTCTTTGAAGTACTGCTCATGGCCTCTTATGCTCTAATCACACTTGGAGGAAAACGTGTGCAGCTCCGTGAATCGATGAAGTATATGCTGATCAACCTGTTCTCTTCTGTCTTATTCGTAACAGCGATATCGTTCCTATATTCCGTTGTAGGAACGGTGAATATGGCTCAAATTGCAGAACGTGTTCAAGATGTTCAGCAAACAGGTATACTAACGACGATTGCAGTTCTGCTATTCTTCGTTTTCGCGACAAAAGCAGCACTGTTTCCGCTTTATTACTGGATGCCGAATCCTTACATTACGCCGAATCCGGTCATTTCTGCCTTATTTGGCGCTCTGCTTACAAAAGTCGGTATCTACTCTATACTGCGAGTCTTTTCCCTAATCTTTATTTACAGAATGGATCTGACTCACACAGCATTTATTTGGATTGCGGGGCTTTCCATGCTGTTCGGCATCGCAGGTGCATTGTCCACGCATAACGTAAAATTGATCATCGCCTACAATATTATTCCGGCGATCGGTTTTATACTCCTTGGTATCGGAGTATTCAACGGTGACAGCCTGACTGGTTCTGTTTATTATCTGACTCATGACATGCTGATAAAGACAGCACTGTTCTTAATAGTCGGAGCGATTGTTTATGTTACCGGGACGTCCGACCTTCGTAAAATGGGCGGACTTATCCATACATATCCGCTCCTTGGCTGGCTGCTCTTCATAGCTGCCTTTGTCCTTGCTGGCATTCCGCCATTTAGCGGGTTCATCAGCAAATTGCTGCTGCTTAAAGGAGCTTTTAAAAATGGTGACACGGTCATAATCATCGTCTCCCTTTTAACAAGCCTGCTTATTCTATATTCAGTCATGCGAATCTTCATCCAAGGATTCTGGGGCGAGAAGAAAGATTACGGTCCTAAAAAGAAAACAGCCTTTCTCACAGGGCCTGTCATCCTGCTTCTAGCTGGTTCAATTGCACTCGGAATCGGTGCTGAACTATTCTTGCCGTATATGCAAAGCATTTCAGATTATCTGTTGAATCCAAGTGACTATATCAATTCTGTGTTAAAGGAGTAGGTGAAAATGCCGTTTCAAATTATCATCCATTTGATCATCGCTTTCATGTGGATGCTGCTCAATGAATCTTATACAGGATCGAGCTTCATTGCCGGTTATCTCATTGGCGCAGTGCTTCTCTTCCTGATGAGACGGTTCTTGCCGGGGTCCTTTTATTTACGGCGTCTCTTCATGGTTCTTGGGTTGATCATCCTGTTTATAAAGGAATTGATCTTATCCAACATCGACATTGTAAAGCTCGTATACAAACCGAGACTGAAAGGAAAAGTCGAACCTGGTATTTTCGCCTACCCGACCGAGTTAAAAAAAGAATGGGAAATTGCCTTACTGGCGAACCTCATTACATTAACTCCTGGTACACTGTCAGTTGCACTCTCAGATGACCACTCAATCATCTATATACATGCAATGCATATCGATACCGAGGAAGAAGCAATTCAATCTATTAAAAACACGTTTGAAAAAGCAATTTTGGAGGTGACACGATGAACGATTTACTTCTGCTCACCGAAAAAGTTATGCATATAGCCGTCTCCATCAGTGTTATCGGAATTTCAATCTCATTGCTGTTGCTCCTTTACAGAGTGATGATTGGACCGACAAATCCAGACAGAGCAGTCGGTCTTGATCTGATTGGAATTAATCTGATGGGAATTGCGGCTCTTGCGGCAATCATGCTTGCATCCGATAAATTGAACGACGTCATCTTGCTCATTGGAATCCTTTCCTTTATAGGAACTGTCGGGATTTCCAAATATCTTGAAAAGGGTGTTCTCATTGACAGAGACTTTGATTGATATCATCTCCAACATCGCTACAATCGTGCTTCTGCTCAGCGGAACCTTTTTCATAATCTCAAGTTCAATCGGTGTATTGCGTTTCCCCGATGTGTTCACAAGGCTCCATGCAGCTACGAAAGCATCAACACTTGGCATTGCCAGTGTACTGGTCGGCACCTTCATCTATCTCTATGCAGAGTACCATGTCGTGAGCGGGAAGCTCATCTTGGCCATACTGTTCATTTTTCTGACGAATCCAGTATCCGGTCATATGCTTTCACGCGCAGCTCACGGGAGAGGCATCAAACCAATCATACACAACCGCAAAGATGCTTATGAAGATGCCATTAAAAAATCCGAATAGACAAAACGGCCCGCACAAAAAGTGCGGGTCGTTTTAATTTGGACAAACACAGCGGACAAGCAGCCTGCATACAATCATATATGGGCAAAAGGCCAAAACATCTGATCTGGGAGGTAATCGATTGTCAGTTCTGCTAACTGCTTTGTCGTTTGTTGTGAAAGAAATGGTCATGTTCGCTTCTTTTGTAAAGAACCAGGTTTTCCCCCAGCCCCTCTCTTCAGCAGATGAAGCTATGTATTTGAAAAAATTGCAGGAGGAAAACTGTCAGGATGCACGTAATAAACTTATTGAACATAATTTGCGGCTCGTTGCACATATCGTTAAGAAATTCGACAATACCGGAGAAGACTCGGAAGATTTAATTTCCATTGGCACAATCGGCCTGATTAAAGGTGTAGAGAGCTTCAAATCCGGAAAAGGGACGAAGCTCGCTACATATGCCGCTAGATGTATTGAAAATGAAATTCTCATGCACTTACGAAGCCTTAAGAAACAGAAGAAAGATGTTTCCCTTCATGACCCGATCGGCCATGATAAAGAGGGTAATGAAATCAGTCTAATAGATATACTGGAAGCAGAAACAGAAAATATTATCGAGTATATCCAGAAAAGCATGGAGATCGAACAGATGCATGAATTCCTCAAAATATTGGATTCTCGTGAAAAAGAAGTGATTCTCTATCGCTATGGCCTTGGCGGTGAAGATGAGCTGACACAACGTGAGATTGCGAAAAAGCTCGATATCTCAAGAAGTTATGTTTCCAGGATTGAAAAGCGTGCGCTTATGAAAGTGTTGCGCGCTTACTACAAACTTGAGAAAAATGAGTAAAACAAAAAGGAAGACACCTGTTCAGCAGGCGTCTTCCTCTTGTATTTTTCTTCTGATTTTATAAGCCTTCAGCAGAAATACCATTGCTGAAACTGCAAATCCAATTGAAAGCAGGGCGTACTTCGTTCCCCCTGCAGCATGTCTTATATAAATTTGAATGAGCGTACCGATATAAAAGTAGACGCCCATTACAATCAAAGTTCCTGCGAAGCGGTTATAGTCTCTCAACTTTGCCATGAGCTGTTCACCAGTTTCTTTCATGGGACATCCCTCCGCAACCATTGTAACATGGAATAAAGGCCGTTATCTTTGGGAACTTTTGGCTTCCTTCGCTGCCATACTGACTACACGAATAATAAGTTCTGCAGCATTTCTGCCTGCTTTGATAATAAATTCGTCAAAAGTAACGGCAGATTCTTTGCCCGCAATATCAGATAGTGCCCGAATGATGACAAATGGAATATTGTACTGCCAGCATACTTGTGCAATTGCCGCTGCTTCCATCTCTGCTGCAATCATATTAGGGAATTTTTCACGAGCAAACGCAACGCGTGCCGGGTCTGCCATGAATGTATCGGCAGTAGCAATAAGTCCGACTTCATAGCCAAGATCTATTGATTTCACTGCTTCCTCAGTCATTTCAATCAATTTCGTATCAGCAGCGAAGACTTCAGGCATGCCTGGTACTTGTCCATATTTATAGTCAAACGCAGTCACATCGACGTCATGATGTACTACATTTTCGGAAATAACGAGGTCACCAACCTCAAGCTTACTGCTAAAGCCCCCCGCAGATCCTGTATTGATGACAAAGTCCGGTGCAAAGCGTTCTGCGAGAATAGCTGTTGCCATAGCAGCATTCACTTTCCCGATTCCCGACTTCAAAAGAACAACATCCGCACCTTCAAGTTTACCGCTAATAAACTGGCAATTGGCGACATCCTGCTCCTTTTTGTCTGTCATACGTCCTTTCAGCAGTTCCACTTCTTCTTCCATTGCCCCAATAATACCAATCATTTGTCTTCCCCCATATCTGTTTATCTGTAACGATATTGCTGATCGTTCTTTTTAAGCTCTTCTACTTTGACTGGTTTCCAGCCTTTGCCGTCAACCCATTCCAAATTGACACGATATGTTTTATTTTCATTTGATTTGCTTGAAACAGTCGCTTGAACTTGCTGCTCGCCATGACGGCCGATCCACCAAGTTGTCATGCTGGAAAGACCTGTCGCTTCTTTAATCGCTTTTTCCATTTCAAGACGGTCTTGTGAACCATCGTTGTAGTTCGTCGTATGACTTCCACTTTGATCTGTGCCAATTGGCTTCCAATTAGCTGTATATGCCTTTTTGACATTACCGTCTGAAGGCTCGGCTTTTTCCTTCTTCAATTTATCTTTCTTCTTATCTTTTTTCTTGTCATCTTTTTTCTTATCTTTTTCTTTATCTTCTTTTTCTTTATCAGATTTCTCTTTATCTTTTTCTTCCAAAGTCATCTTCTCATTCTGCGTTTCCTTAGCCGCAGTCTGTTGCTCTTTATTAGCTTGTTTTTCCGCCTGGTCCTTGTTTGCCTTTGCTTGGGTGTTCTCTGTCTTCTGATTGGCAGTCTCTGTCGCAGCCTGTTCGCGCTGCTTAGATGCTTCGCTGTCACTGAATACAAAAATACCAATTAGAAATACGAGAAGTACACTGGCAACGATGACGAGTACGGATATCAGTCTTGTAAGTTTCCTTTTCTGTTCAAATTTATTGAGCCTGGAGCCACGATTTTGGTCCATGTAAGTCCCTCCTTCATCGTTATTCCCCATTATACTATAATCCGGATAATTTTCATTTGCGAAAAGAATTTTTTAAGCAAAAAGCCGACATGTTAAGCATGCCGGCCTTTTCTCAAGCTTATTTATTTACTGTACTTTAATAATTTTTACTTCAATATCCCCACCAGGAGTCGGTACATTCACGACATCTCCTGCTCCCTTTCCAATGATTGCCTGTGCCATTGGTGAGTCGTTGGAGATTTTCCCTTCAAATGGATCTGCTTCTGCAGAACCGACAATTCGATAAGTCTCTTCATCGCCATCTGGCATCTCAATGAATGTAACAGACTTACCAAGACTAACAATGTCCGGATTGCTGTTATCATCTTCAATGATGACAGCATTGCGGATCATTGATTCAACCTGGGCAATACGTGATTCAACGAATGCCTGCTCATCTTTAGCCGCATCGTATTCTGAGTTCTCGGAAAGGTCACCGAAATCACGAGCAATCTTAATACGCTCAACAACTTCCTGGCGACGGTCCGTTTTTAAGAATTCGAGTTCATCTTCCAGTTTCTTTTTACCTTCTTCAGTCATGTAATAGCTTTTTTCAACAGCCATCGGACAGCACTCCTTCTCATAGAACAAAAAAACAGCATGATTGCCATGCGTGCTTTTTGTTTTTTTATAATTTTGGATGTATGGATTCTATTCATATAATCATACAGATTTGCGTGCAATTTACAATACTTTTGCTCGCCATATTCAGAAAAGTTTGATGCTTGATGCTACCCCGTCACCAATCGGCATAATGACAGTACTGTAGGATGAATGGTGCATAAGCATTTCATTGTAGAGTTTCAGCTTCTTCACCATATTTTTAAACTTCTTTGGCACCTCACTGTCATCCGCTACATATCCTCTGAAAAGCACATTGTCCGTGACGATTAGACCGCCTTTTGGTACAAGGGCATGAGCCAGTTCAAAAAACTTTCCGTATTGACCTTTTGCCGCATCAATAAAAACGAAATCAAACCGTTCCCCGTCTTGAACGAATTTTTCCATCTGTTCAAGTGCATCTCCGAAGATAAGATGAATTTCCTTTTCCTTGTCTAGCCTTTTAATATTCCTGACAGCCTCATCATACCGCACTTCGTCTCTCTCCATCGTCACAATCTGTGCATCAGGGCAGACTTTATTCATCTTAAGTGCAGAATAGCCGATTGCTGTACCGACTTCAAGAATCCTTTTTGGCTGATGAAGACGGAGCAGCTGCTGAAGATACTCGATTCCGAGCGGCTCCATAATCGGGACATGATGCTCGAGTGCATATGCTTCAAGCTCTGCTTCCCACTCACTGCTTGTCTCCAGCAAAGATTCCAAGTATTCATTTGTCATTTCTATCATTTGTTCAATCCTCTGTTTCAGCTCATTTAATATACTGCTGTTTCAGCTTAAGATGTTCATCAAAGTCTTTAGCGAAATGAACTTTTCCTTCTTCATCATGAAGAAAATATAGATAATCGGTTTTTGCCGGCTCAATCGCTGCTTCAAGGGCACTCTTGCCGAAATTGGATATCGGTCCGACCGGAAGACCTTTCACTTTATATGTATTATAAGGTGATTTCACTTCCAAATCTTTGAAATAGACTTTCTCCTTATGCTTACCAAGCGCATAAAGTACTGTCGGGTCCGTCTGTAACGGCATGCCTTCTTTAATACGATTGTAGAAAACGCCCGCTATTTCTTTACGTTCTCCGCTCGTACCAGTTTCCTTCTCGACAACTGAAGCCATCGTAGCAATCTGATGCAAGCTCATGCCACTCTTCTTAATCTCATCCTGATAAGGCCCAAACTCTTTATCAGATGTTTTAACAAGACGCTCAATTACCATTTCTGGCGTAGTGCTGACACGATTGAAATCATAAGTCGCTGCAAAGAGATAACCTTCCAGTGGTGTGCGAAGTTTTTTGTTCAGAATATCCTTCTTCAACAGGTTCGGGTATTTATCCATCAGGGTAGCTATGAATTCAGGATCATTCGCTTTTGTGAGAAAATCTTCTTTTGTGAATTGCATCCTCTTCGCGAAAATATCCGCAATCTCATCAACTGTCATTCCCTCTGGTACCGTAACTCTATAAGCAGGCCCTGCGACCGAGTATCCCCGTTTCAAGGAAGTCGTGATCTCATTCAGTGTCATTGCAGGAGTGAATACATATTCACCTGCCTTAAAACCTGTTTCTTTTTTAGCTTTCGTATAAAATCTGAATACACGCGCATCTTTGATAACGCCTTTTCCTTCCAGAATGCTGCCAATAGAAGCAGCACTTGAGCCTCTCGGAATCTCAACTGTAACTCTTTTGTTACTCCCCGGCTGTACTGGCTGAAGCGCCGATTTTATGTATAGATATCCTGAAATGCTGCCAATAAGAACTATTACTGCAATGGCTAGCACCATAATTAAAACTATTTTTTTCGTTTTCCTGCCGTCATGCGACCCGAAGCCGCCTTCTCGATCCGACATAGGGCAAATCCCCCCATTCATCGTAAAACATACTTGTCCTAAAGCTTCATATAGCAAAAAGGAAAAGCCGCGAGTCGCAAGGACCCTTGGCTTTATCCTTTTTGACAATTAGGACAGTTCGTCTTCTTCAATTAATGTATTAAGAACTTCTTCGACCATTTCCCACTCTTCATCCGATTCAATCGGGAATAGAGCTAGGTCATCTTCTTCAGATTCCGCTTCTTCATAACGGAAAGCATATACTTCCACTTCTTCATCATCCTCTGCCTCTGCAGGGACAAGTGCGATATAAGTCTGGTTGTTCTCTTCTACATCAAAAGTATAGAGAACTTCAAATAGATGCTCTTCACCATTTTCATCAGGGATGATAATACGTTCGTTTTCTTCTAGTGCCATTGTAAAACGCCTCCTATTTTCTCGAATCAAGATAGCCTTGCAAAATCATGTTTGCAGCCATTTTATCTATTACTTTTTTGCGCTTCTTCCTGCTAAGATCTGCTTCAAGCAGGACTCGCTCGGCAGCCATCGTTGTGAGACGCTCATCCCAGAGGATCGCTTTGATGCCATATTTTCTTTCCAAACGGTTTGCAAAGATGCGGGAGGCCTCGCCACGCGGTCCAATCGTGCCATTCATATTCTTTGGCAGACCGACAACAGCAAGCTCAACTCCATGTGTGTTGATGATTTCCTCCAACTCCTCATCAGCCGTGGACATATCTGATTCATTCCAATGTATAGTCGTAAGCCCCTGGGCCGTCCAGCCGAGCTCATCGCTCAGCGAGACGCCAATTGTTTTGGAGCCTACATCCAGTCCCATGATTTTCATTGATTCTCCCGTTTCTTTGAATCGAGATAAAATTTAACAAGCTCCTCAATAACTTCATCTCTCTCAACTTTTCGTATCAGATTGCGGGCATCCTTATGCCTCGGTATATAAGCAGGATCGCCTGAAAGCAGATAACCGACAATCTGGTTGATCGGGTTGTAGCCTTTCTCACTCAACGATTCATGCACTGAAAAGAGAATCTTCTCTATATCCTGTTCGAATGGCTCTTCTGAGAAGTTAAACTTCATTGTTTTATCAATAAAGCTCATCAACAACACCCCGTTCCATACTTTGCCTTCTTTTACCCCATTCTAACATGTTTGCATCAATTATTATATCTTTTTGCGGATATAAAAGCGAATGTCATCCATTGATTATGTCTGAGACATACTGTTTCGCACTTTCAAGCGCTTCACCGATTTTAGAAGCATCCTTGGCACCAGCTTGAGCCATGTCCGGACGTCCACCGCCGCCGCCGCCACATATTGATGCAGCCTGTTTGATCAGATTGCCCGCATGGAACCCCTGTCCAGTCAACTCTTTGGAAATACCAGCTGCGAATTGGACTTTTCCGTCATTCGCTGCAGCGAGCAAGACGATTGCTGGTTCTAGCTTAGCTTTCAAATCATCAACCATATTACGCAATTGGTTCATATCTTTCGCATCAACTTGTTCTGCAAGCAGCTTCACATCTCCGAAGCTTACCGCTTTATCAACAATACCTGATGCTTCAAGGTTTGCCAGTTTTGCAGCAAGTGATTCATTTGTTTTGCCAAGTGAACGAATTTCATCAAACTGGGCTGCAATGCGTTCAGGTACTTTTTCATCAGTTGTCTTGAGAGCAGCTGCTGATTTAGCAAGCACATTCAATTTACCAGTTGTCCATTCATAAGCGAATTGTCCAGTGACTGCTTCAATTCTTCGGGTACCTGCACCAATTCCTGATTCGGAAACAATTTTGAATATGCCGATTTCAGAAGTGTTGTAAACATGGCAACCGCCGCAAAGCTCAAGGCTGTAATCGCCAATCTGTACTACACGTACGATATCACCATATTTTTCGCCGAACAATGCCATGGCACCCATCTGCTTCGCTTCATCAATTGGTTTTAAATCGATTTGTAAAGAGATTCCTTCCCAAATCTTTTCGTTAACGATCTGTTCAATCTGCGCAAGTTCTTCTTCCGTAATCGCATTGAAGTGGCTGAAGTCAAAACGCAGGCGATCTGGTGTTACAAGGGATCCTGCCTGGTTAACATGCGCACCGAGTACGTCCTTCAATGCCTGATGAAGCAAGTGCGTTGCTGTATGGTTTTTTACGATGTTCGTACGGAAACGCTTATCTACAAGCGCACGTACTGTATCACCAGCAGATACTTTTCCTTCTTCAATGACGACTGTGTGCATGTTTTGGCCTTTTGGCGCCTTCTGAACATCTTTAACATATGCTTTGAATCCATCAGCGTACAAATAGCCGTTATCAGAGATCTGTCCACCACTCTCAGCATAGAAAGGTGTCTTTTCAAGGAATAAGAGAACTTCATCACCTGCCCCAGCATGATCAGCGACTTCACCATCACGGACGATTACAGACACTTTTGTTTCGATATCCTTGTTTTCATAACCTACAAACTCGCTCTGAGCATCAATTTTCATCAATACTTCATCCTGGACACCCATTGACTCAGACTGCTGGCGGGCACTGCGGGCACGCTCACGCTGTTTCTCCATTTCAGCTTCGAAACCTGCCTCATCGACTGTGAAGCCTTCTTCAGCAACGTATTCTTCAGTCAGCTCTTTCGGGAACCCATATGTGTCGTAAAGACGGAACGCTTCTTCTCCAGGGAAGATGCTGTTGCCTTTTTCGCGTTCTTTTTTCATGATGGACGTAAGCATTTCCAATCCGTCATGCAATGTTTCATGGAAACGTTCTTCTTCTGTCTTGATAATCTTCTCAATGTAGTCTTTCTGGTCAATAACATTTGGATAGAAGTCCTTCATGATGTTGCCGACAGTATCGACAAGCTTGTACATGAACGGCTTATCAATGCCAATTTCCTTCGCGAAACGAACGGCACGGCGCAACAATCTTCTTAGAACGTAACCGCGACCTTCATTAGAAGGAAGAGCATGGTCAGCAATTGCAAAAGAAACAGTACGAATATGATCAGCAATTACACGATAGGCGCGATCGTGAACTTCTGATTTACCATAATTCACATTTGCAAGTTCCTGTGTCTTTTCAATAATAGGCATGAACAGATCTGTATCAAAGTTCGTCGGCACTTCTTGAATGACGGATACAATTCGTTCCAGACCCATCCCTGTATCAATGTTCTTCTGCGGAAGCGGAGTATACGTGTCATCCGGGTTATGGTTGAACTGTGAGAACACAAGATTCCAGATCTCTAGATAGCGTTCGTTCTCTCCACCTGGGTACAATTCAGGATCGTCCGGGTCATTACCAAGGCTCTCACCGCGATCATAGAAGATTTCCGTATTCGGACCACTAGGGCCTTCACCGATGTCCCAGAAGTTCTCTTCAATGCGGATGATCCGCTCTTCAGGAATCTTAATATCATTGAGCCAGATATCATATGCTTCGTCGTCCTCCGGGTGAACCGTTACAGATAGCTTCTCAGGATCAAAGCCAATCCATTTGTCGCCTGTAAGGAATTCCCAAGCAAATTCAATTGCTTCTTTTTTAAAGTAGTCTCCAATTGAGAAATTCCCCATCATCTCAAAGAATGTATGATGGCGCGCTGTGAAGCCTACATTCTCAATGTCATTCGTGCGGATTGATTTCTGTACATTGCAAAGACGCGGATTCTCAGGGACAATCGTACCATCGAAATATTTCTTAAGTGTTGCAACACCACTGTTGATCCAGAGCAAAGTCGGATCATCTTTCGGGACGAGTGAAGCGCTCGGTTCAATATGATGCCCTTTTTCCTCAAAAAATTGCAAAAATAGCTTTCTAACTTCTGCTGATGTCATTTTTTTCATTCGTTGAACCTCCTATATGTAAAAATAAAAAACCCGTCTCTGCCTGAAGCAGGGACGAGTTTTGAAATCGCGGTACCACCCTAATTATGGACAGTTTTCGTCCGTCCATCACTTAACCATTGTAACGGCTGGTCGCCGGCGGGTATTAGCCGCACTCGGGCCGAGCTTTCTGCGAGTTGCACATCCGGAATCCCTTTCAGCCTTGGGGAAACCTCTCTTGTCTGTCAATTGAACAAGTTTCGCATACTTATGGCCTTCTTCGTATTACTCATATCAACTATGCGATATTATATTAATGGACTCGACATCATTTGTCAATCTTTCCGTATGTCTTAAGCTGCATAAACGATGTATGAATAATCGTAAGCAGTGGTACTGCAATGACCATCCCGATGATCCCGCCTATTTCTCCCCCGAGTAGCAATGCAAACAGGATTGCTACCGGATGAATCCGAACGGACCTTCCCATAATGAAAGGCGACAGGAGATTGCTCTCTATTAGCTGAATCCCAAAGACCGATATAAGTACATAGACGATAAGCTTCGGTGACATGCTGAGCGCAATTAGTATTGCTGGAGCTGCTCCAATAATTGGACCGAAATACGGAATCAAGTTCGTAAAGCTCATGATGATTGCAAGCAAAAGTGCATAGTCTAAGTGCAGGAAGGAAAACACGATATAGGTGGCAATCCCGACAAACAAGCAAACGAGCGCTTGTCCGCGCAAATAATTACCGAGACTGTCATCTGTAGCGCGTACAATAATTCCTGCCTGTCCATGATATCGATCCGGCAGTAGTTTCTTGAAAAATCCACGAATCAAATCATAGTCTTTCAAAAAGTAAAAAACGAGTACAGGAATGACAGTTAGGAAAATGATCAGATCGAATATTTTCGTAAAACCGCCAGCCCATTTTCCGAGCATTTGCTCCATTGCTGACTCAGCTTTCAGGAACAGTTCATCAAGCTGTCCGTGTACAGCATCCGGCAAAAATGATGTTGATGCATAAAGCCTTGCAGTCAAATCACGATACATATTGGATAATTCGGGCAGCTGATCCCGAAGTTCCGCCAATTGCCTGATTACTGCCGGGTATAACTGATAGCAAAGTGTTCCGATACTTGCAAAGAACACGAGATAAACGATTAGAATTGCAAGCCCCTTTGGGATTTTCCACTTATATAGCGCCCCAATGATCGGTTCAAGCAAATATGCGATGAGGGCTGCTACAAAGAAAGGAGCCAGAATCCGCCATATAAATGCCAGGACAGTCTCATATAGAGGATATAACAGAAATAGAAGGTAAATGATGACAAGGCCAAGTATTGTAAGCAATGCAAGGCGCAACAGCTGGTTGGTCCGTTCTCTGCCCGGCATCATCGGTTAGTTTCCTCAACTATAATTCTACTGAACCTGCCAAGCATCTTCATTCTGCCCATCAATCAGGTCATTTATTGCCGTCAAAGTCCCGTCCGATTCAACTTGGTATATTTCGAGTTTTCCATTATTATCTGCAATTTCAATAAAACAATGCCAGCAATAGAATTGATTTTCGGCAATTCTTCCAAGGTCGATACTGTTGCAATTCGGGCAGCGCATCATGGTCAAAACTCCTTGTTTTCAAAGATTTTATCCATAATGGTCGCCAGAATTTGCAAATTGTATACATATTACATGAAATCATAGGGTGAAAGTGAAGGATCTTCGTCAAGTATCTCCATTTCCGTACCATCTTCAAGTTCAACTGTTGCAATCAGTTCCCCCTCTGCTGCAACAACAGCAGATGATTCTTCCTTGCCAAACCGGATCAGAAGCTTCTCTTTAAGACTCGTATAACGGCTATTCGTATCAATCGTCCGGATTCCCCTCATGAAAGCCTCGGATTCACCGCAAATGATAAGAGTCTGCTTGCTTCTCGTAATCGCCGTATAAAGAAGATTTTTTTTCAACATGCGTGTATAGGAAAATGCGACCGGCAAGATAACATTTGGAAACTCACTGCCTTGCGATTTATGAATTGAGATGCAATAGGCATGCATCAGATTTCCGTAATCCGGACGCTCATAAACAACTTCCTTATCATCAAAAGCGACTACAATCTGCTCTTTCTTTTCCGTATTCTCATTCGCCCTGAAAATCGCTACAATTTCTCCAATATCACCGTTGTACACGCCATCTTCAGGCTGATTAACGAGTTGAAGCACTTTATCGCCAATCCGGAAAATCACTTCCATAAACTTGACTTCCCGCTTCTTCTCGGCCGGTGGATTGATCAATTCTTGCAATGTTTTATTAATAATATTGATTCCAGCCTGGGATCTGTAAATCGGCGCAAGTACCTGCAAGTCACGAGTATCCATCCCCTTGGCGACAGCCCGCTGGAAAACTTGTGTAACAACACTTACTACATCCCCCTCGCGGCATGGGATAAAGCTGAAATCTTTTGCATTTGCAAGACTTTGCGGTGTCAGCGTGTCATGCTTAATTTCATGAGCAAGCTGGATGATTTTGGATCCCTCTTTCTGACGATATACTTCATCGAGCGTCACAGCGGGGATCATCTCGCTCTGCAAGAGGTCTGTCAGCACCTGGCCAGGACCGACTGATGGAAGCTGATCTTCATCTCCAACGAGAAGAACTTGCATATCCTTTGGAATTGCCCTAAACAGATTATGCGCAAGCCAGATGTCGACCATTGAGAACTCATCAATGATAAGCAGTTTGCCGGAAAGCGGCTCATCCTGATCTTTGCCAAATCCAGAATGACCATCCCAGCCAAGCAGTCGGTGAATTGTCGTTGCAGGCAGCCCTGTTGATTCCTGAAGCCGTTTTGCAGCACGGCCTGTAGGAGCACAGAGTATGAATGGATACTCTTCCTTCGTCTCATAATATTCGGGGTCTAGCTCCAGTTCATGCGCCGCAGCATAAGCTTTCAAGATACCTTTGACAACGGTCGTTTTCCCCGTACCCGGACCGCCAGTGAGAATCATAACCTTTGAGTGGAGAGCTTTTTCAATCGCGTTGAATTGCTCTTTGCCGTAACTGAGTACTTCTGTTTCTTCAATATCTCCGATCATTTGCAAAAGTTCAGCATCTGGAAGCGAGAATTCAAGCTCCTCCCGCATAATCCGTTCCATATGTGAACAAAAGCGATCTTCAGCATAATAAAGTGATGGCAGATAGCAGCGCTCTTCCTGAATGATGACCGTTTTCTCTGCATTCAGTCTTCTCAATTGTTCAATGATTTTTTCAGAGGTAAGGTCTGGTGTCTGTAAAAGTTCAAGAATCCGCTCCGTACATTCATCAAGCGGCAAATAAACATGTCCTTCCGAAGAACTTTTTTGCAAAACGAACATGCACCCGGCACCAATGCGGTTCGGATGATCAGCAGCAAGGCCATTTTGTCTCGCAATATTGTCCGCAGTCTGAAAACCGAACCCTTCAATATCGTAAACAAATCTGTAAGGATCCTTATCAAGCAGCTCTACAGCCTCCTCACGATATTGCTTGTAAATCTTCTGGGCAAGCTTAAGGCCGATATCATGTTTGGATAAATAGATGACTACCCGCTCGAATCCCTGATTCTCCCGAAGTGTACGCGCAAGGCCTCTTGCCGTATCCTCCCCGAGGCCGGGAACCTCTTTCAATACATCTTCGTTTTGCAAAATCTTCTCAATCGCATTCATGCCGAGATGTCGGATGATTTTCTGTGCAGTCTTCAAACCGACACCGAAAAAAAGGTCGCTCGCCAAATACTCAGCAAGCCCCTCCTCTGTGTCAGGTATGAATGTCTGGTAACGTTCGACCTGATACTGCATACCAAATTTGGCATGGGTAATAAGCCTGCCGAAAAACATATATGTTTCACCAGGCTGGAGACCTGCAATATAGCCTTTGACAACGATGTCCTTTTCGTTAATGTCTTCATTCGTCTCAATGACCCTGATTTTCGCAATTGCGAATTGCTCGGCCTCATTCTGAAAAATCGTATGCAGCCATTCCCCTTTGATGAACCGCTCGTTTCCCTGTTCAGTTGATTGCATTTCTAAAGCCATGAAAAACAACCTTTCTATTACTGCGCCGCTTAAGGAAGCAGTTCTTTCGCCTGCATTGCAAGTTTATGATCACTTTGGTATGCGAGTACCTGTTCGAACATCTGTGAAGCTTGTTCATAGTTTCCAGAATGAGCATAGAGCACTCCGAGATTATAAAGCGCATCACAATGTTTTCGATCAGTCTCCAATATTCCTCGGAAGACCTTCTCCGCCTCATCCTTAAATCCTGTTTCCGCAAGCACCATGCCATATTTCAATGCCGCTTCAAGGTCTTTAGGATCTTTTTCTAAAGCTGTCTGGAAATACGGAATAGACAATGCAGTCTGACCTGTCCGCATAAGACTTACTCCGAGCATATAATACGCGGATCCGTCGTTAAGACCATTGCGGATCGACTGCTCAAAAGCCTGGCAAGCGAGATCATGAGCGGCATTCATGGCATGGACAGTACCGAGTCCATACCATGCAGTCGCCATATCAGGAACAAGTGTCAAAGCTTGCCTAAAGCAGCTCACAGAATCGGAGTAAGACCCTGTCCTCGCAAGCAAATTACCAAGGTTCGTCCAGCCAATTGCGTTTAAAGGGTCTTTTTCCAATTCCGTAACGAGCTCTTTACTCGCTCCTTCAAGGTCATGTGCCGCTAGAGCTTTTAGAAGCTTGTCTTGTCCTTCGTTTGAATCAGCCAACATAATCAAGTACCTTACCGTTTTTAATAATTGTATCAATCGTCCCTCCGCCAAGACATACTTCCCCGTCGTAGAATACGACAGCTTGTCCCGGCGTGATCGCACGCTCCGGTTCATCGAAAATGACACGAGCAGTTCCGTCATCATTTCGGATCACTTTCACACCGCTATCTTTCTGGCGATAGCGGAATTTAGCCGTACATGCGAATTCTTCTTGAAGCTGACCTTCATTAATCCAGTTGATATCGGTCGCAAGAAGTTCATCAGAATACAAATAGTCATTATGATAACCTTGTTCAACGTACAGAATATTATCATTAATATTCTTGCCAACGACGAACCAAGGGTCTCCCGGACCACCGATACCAAGTCCCTGTCGCTGTCCAAGCGTATAGTACATGAGGCCATCATGGCGGCCTTTCACAACACCATCCATCGTCTGCATTTCACCAGGGTTTGCTGGAAGATAACTGCCAAGGAACTCTTTGAAGTTACGTTCACCTATGAAGCATATACCTGTTGAATCTTTCTTGTTCGCAGTTGCTAGATTATGCTCGGCTGCTATTTTTCGAACTTCAGGCTTTGGCAAATGACCAAGCGGGAACATCACTTTTTCCAGAACCTCACTGGAGAGCTGATTAAGGAAGTAAGTCTGATCCTTGTTATCGTCTGCACCACGAAGCATTTCTACTCTGCCGTCTTCTGTACGGCGAACTTGTGCATAGTGACCTGTTGCCACATAATCCGCCCCAAGTGAAAGTGCATGCTCAAGGAAAGCTTTGAATTTAATTTCCTTGTTGCACATGACATCAGGATTCGGTGTGCGGCCTTTTTTATATTCATCAAGGAAATAAGTAAAAACTTTATCCCAATATTCTTTTTCAAAATTCACGCCATAATACGGAATGCCGAGCTGGTTGGCGACACGTGCCACATCTTCATAATCTTCTGTAGCCGTACAAAATCCTTCATCATCTGTGTCGTCCCAGTTTTTCATAAAAATACCGACGACATCATACCCCTGCTCTTTAAGTAAAAGCGCAGCAACTGAAGAGTCTACACCACCGCTCATTCCGATTACGACTCGAATATCTTTATTGTCTATCATGGTGTTCACCGCCTTTTCGCAAGCCTGCGGACTATTTTTGCTATTCTTCCAGCCGCTTCAGCAGCCTGTTCTTCTGTATTTAGGGAACCGAAACTGAATCTAACCGAGTTCTTTGTTCTCTCATCTTCTGTACCGAACATTGCAACAAGAACGTGTGACGGTTCATGCGAGCCGGCTGTACATGCACTGCCGCTCGCAGCAGCAATACCCGACAAATCAAAATTGACAAGCAGCTGTTCAACATTTGTACCTGGGAATGAAATATTCACAGTACTTGGAATCAGTTCATCCAGATTACCGTTTACGCTGTATTCAATTTCTTCTTCGGTCAGTCTTTTTATAAAAGTGTCTCTGCATGAACGGTATTTCGCTCTGTTTTCAGCACGATGTGCCGCAGCTAGTTCAACAGCTTTCGCAAGACCGGCAATTCCAGGCGTATTCTCCGTACCGGCACGGTGTTTCCTCTCCTGCTCCCCACCGTAGGATAGAGGTGCAAATGCCACATTCTCTCCAGCATAGAGGAAACCAATTCCTTTCGGGCCACTAATTTTATGTCCAGAAACGGACAGAAGATCGATGCCGAGCTCTTTAACATTTATTTCAAATGTCCCGAATGCCTGAACCGCATCGACATGGAAATATGCCCCATGGTCTTCTAAAATATTGCTGAGTTCAGTTATAGGCTGAATAACCCCTGTCTCATTGTTCGCAAACATAATAGAGACTAGAATCGTATCGTCCCGTAATGCAGCTTTCAGATCATCCGGCGAGACAGTCCCTGTTTCCGAAACGGGCAAATAGGTAACGTCGAACCCTTCCGTTTCAAGGAATTGAGCAGCATGCAGAATCGCATGATGCTCAGCTGTAGTCGTAATGATATGCTTACCGCGAGCCTTGTTCTTCAACGCTGTTCCGATCAAGGCGAGATTGTCCGATTCGGTACCGCCGCTCGTAAAAATAATTTCTTTTTCTTTTGCTCCGATTGCGTTTGCAATCACTGCCCGCGCATCGTCAAGAAGCTTGCGCGCATTGCGCCCGAAAGAATGGATGCTGGATGGATTGCCAAAAGCGTTCAGGGACGCTTCATTCATCGTTTCCAGCACTTCTTTCGAGATTGGAGTTGTCGCCGCATGATCTAGATAAATCTGTTCCATCTCAATAATCCCGTCCCTGTAGCAAATTTGAATTTATTCTTTAAATATAGAACATATAGGACTCTCTCGGTTCGTCGTCACCATAGTGAACGAGATCATCCAAAGTCGTTGTATCAAGTACATCCTTAACTGCATCACGGATGCGAATCCAGAGCGCCTGTTTTGCCGGTTCTTCATCCTCGATGCCTTCTACAGGTGTGATCGGCCCTTCCAGGACACGGATGATGTCTCCCGATGTAATTTCTTTCGGGTCTTTTGCAAGCACATAGCCGCCATAAGCACCTCGGATACTGCGGATCAAACCCGCATTTCTGAGCGGAGCCGCCAATTGCTCTAGATAATGCTCGGAAAGGTCATTCTCCCGGGCGATTACTTTCAGTGAAGTCGGTCCCTCTCCGAACTTTCTTGCAAGTTCAATCATAATCGTAAGGCCGTATCTGCCTTTAGTCGATATCTTCATTATTACACCTCTTGTTATCTGTCTGGTCCGTTTCGGCCTCATATGCAAGATTGCATGCCATTCAATATTATATCACGAACGCCCACGCCTTGCATTTTCGGCGAAATCATTTACGCTTATATTCATAATCAAGTTTTCCACAAAGGACTGATTTCATGAATAGAAAACCGCTCGCCTACAGGATGCGTCCTGAAAATATAAAAGAAGTCATCGGCCAGGAGCATCTTGTCGGCCCTGGAAAAATACTCGCCCGCATGGTTGAAGCCAAACAGCTGGCATCCATGATCCTCTTTGGCCCGCCCGGCACAGGAAAGACTTCACTTGCCATGGCGCTTACGAAAAGCCTCGGACTCCGAATGAAACTAATGAATGCTGTCACGGATAAAAAGAAAGATATGGAGATAGCCGTAGAAGAAGCGAAGATGCAAGGCGGCCTTGTCCTCATCCTTGATGAAGTTCATCGGCTCGACAAAGGAAAACAGGACTTTCTCCTTCCTTATCTTGAGAACAATCTAATTACACTCATCGGCTGTACGACGAGCAACCCTTACCATGCGATCAATCCGGCAATCCGCAGCCGCTGTCATCTTTTTGAACTGCATTCGTTAACTCCAGCAAATGTTAAGGAAGCAATGCAACGTGCTCTGAATGATTCTGATAAAGGATACGGTAAAGAAACAATCTCAATTACAGATGAAGCACTTGATCATTTTGCAGGAAGCGCAAACGGTGATTTACGGTCCGCTTTGAATGGTCTTGAGCTTGCTGTCGCCTCCACTCCTTCAGCAGATGATGGGGTTATTTACATTGACCTCGCCACTGCCGAGGAATGTATGCAGAAAAAAAGCTTCTCTCATGATAAAGATGGCGATGCCCATTATGACGTCCTCTCAGCTTTTCAAAAGTCAATTCGCGGTTCTGATGTCGATGCGGCACTTCATTATCTGGGCAGATTAATAGAAGCAGGCGATCTTGACAGTATCGGCAGGCGCATGATTGTAACAGCTTATGAAGATATCGGTCTAGCCAACCCTCAGGCAGGTCCTCGGGCAATTGCCGCTGTTGAAGCTGCTGAACGTCTCGGTTTCCCTGAAGCAAGAATTCCGCTTTCTGTTGCCATCGTCGAACTCGCCCTTTCACCAAAGTCCAATACGGCATATAAAGCGCTTGATGCCGCCCTTTCGGATATACGCTCAGGCCGCAGCGGCGAAATCCCTGCCCACCTGAAAGACGCCCATTACAGTGGCGCTAAAAAACTTGGACGCGGTGTTGAATATGCTTATCCGCACAATTATCCCGGCTCTTGGGTTGAACAGCAGTACTTGCCAGATTCTTTGAAGAACAGGCAGTATTACAAACCGAAGAATTCAGGGAAATTCGAACAGGCACTCGGACAAGTCTATGAAAAAACGAGCAAAAATAAAAAATAGAAACATTTTGGTATATTCATAAGCCTAGCTGGTGACAATGTAACTAGAATAAAACAGCGGCTCTGAAAAAGTGCTGCTCTCTCTATAAAGAACTAGTTACGAAGGAGATGCTTATGACAATGGTAAAAGTAAGACAGGACGCATGGTCCCATGAAGATGATTTGCTGCTCGCGGAAACGGTTTTGCGTCATATCCGTGAAGGAAGCACACAGCTTAAAGCATTTGATGAAGTTGGAGATAAATTGAATCGTACGTCGGCTGCATGTGGTTTCAGATGGAACGCGGAAATCCGCCAGAAATATGTTTCGGCAATCGATATGGCAAAGCGCCAGCGCAAGGAAAAGAAACGTGCCATGGCGCAGATGGATAAGCAATCCGTAACGGAAAAAGTTGCAGCTGTCAGCAGTACAAGTACAATGCAGCCTAGCACTTCATTCTCGTTCGAATTCGGTGCAGAACAAACAAGCGTACACACTGCTCCTTCTACAAATGAGCTTGATTTGGAGAGTGTTATTGGCTATCTGCAAAACTTGCAGAAAGAAGGCATCCCTTCTGTAAAATCAGCTGTCCAGATTGAAAAACTCGTACAGGATAAAGAACAGATGGCAAATGAACTAAAAAATATGGAGCAGGAGCTTGCTGAAACGAAGCAAAAACTTGCAACAGTTCAGGAAGACTATAATACATTCATCAGCCTGATGGACCGGGCACGCAAACTGTCTCTCCCTGAGGAAGATAACATCCCAGCCACGTCATTCCAGCAGTCTCGAAATCCAAGCTTAGAACAGCTTATCCAAAATTCAAATTAAACAGCGAAAAACCCGGAACTCCATTTAATAAGGAGTTCCGGGTTTATTTGCATAAAAAAACAATCCCGATCGTGCCGTCCTGTTGGTTTTGATCCCGCACGCAGCAGGTGGGTGCCCAGCTTCACGCTCTCTGAACTTCCTCAAAACTTGCGAGGCATGTTCGCAGCGCGAAGACTCCGTCGGGCTCCCGTATCAAAAAGTGTTCGGTCAAAACTAAATAAAGGACGTACACATCAGGATTGTTCTTCCCGTTGTTGTTAAACTAATGTTAGCACGAGGGTCCAGACTTTTCAATCGGTAACCCTTCGCCAATTTCTTCCCCGATTCGCGGGGCTTTAAACTTAATCTTCTTCCGGAAGATCAAGTTCCAATGCAAGTTCTTCAAGCTGTGCAGAAGATACTGTGCTTGGTGCTTCTGTCATAAGATCTGCCGCGGAAGATGTTTTAGGGAACAGGATTGTGTCACGCAAATTGCTTCTGCCAGCTAGCAGCATGACGATTCTGTCCAGTCCCATAGCTATACCCCCATGCGGAGGTGCGCCAAACTCCAAAGCGTCAAGAAGGAAGCCGAATTGTGATTCTGCCTCTTCTTCAGAGAAACCAAGCGCTTTGAACATCTGATCTTGCTGTTCACGCTTATAGATACGCAAGGAACCGCCGCCAAGCTCATAACCATTCAATACGATATCATATGCATTCGCTTTTACTTCGCCAGGATTTTCAGCAAGCTTTTCGATGTCTGCTTCAATTGGCATCGTAAATGGATGGTGCGCTGCTGTGTAGCGTTTCAATGCTTCATCATATTCAAGAAGCGGCCAGTCTGTGACCCAAAGGAAGTTGAATTTATCTTCGTCGATCAGACCAAGATCTTTACCGATTTTAAGGCGCAATGCTCCTAGTGTGTCGTATACGACTGACGGCTTGTCTGCACCGAATAGAAGCAAGTCTCCGTCTTCTGCTCCAGCGCGTTCCTTAATGCCATTCTGTTCTTCCTCAGAAAGGAACTTCACAATCGGACCAGCCATTGTCCCATTTTCAACTTTAACCCAAGCAAGACCTTTTGCTCCGTAAATTTTCGCAAAATCAGTAAGTGCATCGATATCTTTTCTTGAATATTTCTCAGCGCCGCCTTTAACATTAAGCAGGCTTACTTTGCCATTGTTGTCGACTGCAGCTTTAAACACTTTAAATTCCGTACCTGCAATGACATCCTTGATGTCGATCAATTCAAGGCCAAAACGTGTATCCGGCTTGTCAGAACCGAAGCGATCCATCGCTTCTTGATATGGAATTCGTGGAAGCGGAAGTTCAAGATCAATATTCTTTGTTTCTTTCATAACACGCTGCATCATTTTTTCAGTCATACTCATAATTTCATCTGCTGACATGAAAGAAGTTTCAATGTCAATCTGAGTGAATTCCGGCTGGCGGTCAGCACGAAGATCTTCATCACGGAAACAACGGGCGATCTGATAATACTTTTCAAATCCGCTGACCATAAGCAGCTGTTTAAACAACTGTGGAGACTGCGGCAATGCGTAGAATTCGCCTTTGTTTACACGGCTCGGTACGAGATAGTCACGCGCGCCTTCCGGAGTGCTCTTTGTCAAAATTGGTGTTTCCAGCTCAAGGAACTGCTCTTCAGTAAGGAAGTTGCGAACAACCTGCGTAATCTGGCTGCGCAATTTGAATGTATCCTGCAATTCTTTACGGCGCAAATCAAGATAGCGGTACTTCAGACGCACGTCTTCAGATACTTCAGAATGGCCGTCAATTTGGAATGGCGTAGTCTTAGATTTGTTCAAAATCTTGATTTCGTTAGCCATGATTTCAATTGTGCCTGTTTCAAGAAGCGGATTGAACGTATCAGGGTCACGCTTCACAACTTCGCCTGTAATTTCGACGACATATTCCGTACGTACGCTATCCGCAATTTCCAATGCATCCTTTGAACGCTCAGGGTTGAAAACAACCTGGACGATACCGGAACGGTCACGCAAATCGATGAAGATCAGTCCGCCCAAGTCACGTCGCTTGTTAACCCATCCTTTTACTGTTGCTGTTTCGCCGACATTTGCTTCACGCAATGTCCCCGCGTGGATTCTTTCTGCCATTTTACTTTCCTCCCAGCTGCTGCTGCAAATATGGTACTAGTTCGCTCATCGCGATTTCCTGCTGTGTACCTTCAGCCATTGCTTTTACATTAATAGTCTGTTTATCAAGCTCATCATCACCAAGTACAAGGACGTATTTGGAATGAACGCGATCTGCCGCTTTGAATTGGCCTTTGACCTTTCGGCCCTGGTAGTCTTTGTCCGCCTGGATGCCAGATTGGCGCAAGTCGTTAACAATACGGACAGCTTCAAGCTCAGCACGCTCTCCCATTGCGACGACAAAAACATCTAGCGCATTGTCAATTGGCAATTCGATGTTCTCTGCTTCAAGAGCCTGAAGTAGTCTCTCGAGCCCCATCGCAAAACCGATTCCTGGTGTTTCAGGTCCGCCAATATCTTGGGCAAGTCCGTTGTAACGCCCGCCTCCAGCAAGTGTTGTAATTGCTCCAAAACCTTCCGCTTCGCTCATAATTTCAAAAGCGGTGTGATTGTAGTAATCAAGACCACGTACAAGGTTTGGATCAACAACATAGGAAATACCCATTACATCAAGAGATTTTTTAACCTTTTCAAAATAAACCCGAGACTCCTCATTCAAATAATCAAGAATTGATGGAGCACTCTTCATTGCCGGGTGATCGCGGTCAGTTTTGCAATCAAGTATACGGAGCGGATTTTGTTCCAGTCTGCTCTGACAGTCGTTGCATAGTCCATCCTTGCAAGGAGTGAAATGTTCAACAAGTGCTTCCCGGTAATTCTTTCTGCTTTCAGTATCTCCTAAACTATTGAGGACAAGTTTCAATGATTTCAAACCGAGAGCTTCGTAGCAGGAAAGTGCTAGTCCGATTACTTCAGCATCTATGGCAGGATCATTGCTGCCGAGCACTTCGATGCCAAACTGGTGGAACTGTCTCATTCTTCCCTGTTGTGGCCGCTCGTAGCGGAACATTGGTCCAAAATAGTACAGCTTTGAAGGCTGAATTGGATCGCCATACAATTTATTTTGTACATAGGCTCTTACTGTCGCAGCTGTGCCTTCAGGTCGCAATGTGATGCTTCTACCACCGCGATCTTCAAAAGTGTACATTTCCTTCTGAACAATATCAGTAGAATCGCCTACACCGCGTTGGAACAATTCAGTATGCTCGAAGATCGGAGTGCGAACTTCCTTATAATGATAACGGTTTGCCAACTCTCTGATCGTCGCTTCGACAAACTGCCACTTCGCAGTAGCTTCTGGCAGAATATCAACTGTGCCTCTCGGTGCATTAATGCTCACCTGAAATCCCTCGCTTTCAAAATTTTTTATGTAGATTGCGGGAGAACGCAAAAAATCCCCTCCCTTAATAAATAAAGGGACGAGAATTACCCGCGATGCCACCCTAATTGATGTGCGTATTGCACACCCGCTCTTCACAGTTAACGCCTGCAAAACGTCCGGGCCTACTCCACTGTTCAGCCAGGAGCCTTAGGAATGTCTTTCACCGTGGCGGTAATCGTGAAAAATGCTTTCAGCCTTGGCATTCTCTCTCTGTCCGTCCGCTTCAACGGTTACTTTTTCCTTCATACGGCTATTTCAGATTAGGATTTTTGTTCTTTAACATCTTATGCTGTCGAAATGGCGCTGTCAAGTAGCTATCACTTGTCTTTGCTGTCAAGGATAAATGTTACTGGACCGTCATTCATCAAGTGGACTTGCATGTCCGCTCCAAACTGTCCAGTTGCTACTCTTAGACCTGCCTGTCTCAGTTCCTCATTGAAGAATTGGTACAAAACATCCGCTTCTTCAGGCTTTGCTGCGTGCACAAAACTTGGGCGGCGGCCCTTTCTCGTATCACCATACAAAGTGAACTGAGAGATAGAGAGCACTTGTCCCCCAGCATCAAGCAGAGATAGATTCATCTTGCCCGCTTCATCTTCAAAAATACGCAAATTCATGCATTTTTGGGCAAGATATTTCGCATCTTCCTCCGTATCACCATGGGTCACTCCGACAAGGATAACGAGACCGCGGTCAATTTCACCAACAGTTTCACCTGCAATCTCGACTCTCGCTTCCTTTGATCGCTGAATAACAAGTCTCATCGTTGTCCCTCCTATCTCTTACTATTGCACTGTTCTGCGTACTGTATAGACATCTTTGATTTGCTTCAAATGATCAACGATTTTGCGCAAATGCTCCGTATCATTAATCAGGACAGTAATATGGAAAACAGCCATTTTATTGCGGTCTGTACGTCCATTGATCTGAGTCATTGTCGTCTTCATCTCATTGACGACCTGGAGTACTTCATTCAATAGGCCGCGACGATTAAAACCGGTAATTTCCAAGTCCAAATGGTATTGCTTCGTATTTGTCTCACTGTTCTTCCATCGGACTGAAAGGAATCGCTCATCATCCTCTTCAAGATTCACATTCGGACAATCTGCACGATGGACTGAGACACCGCGCCCCTTCGTAATGAAGCCGACAATATCGTCTCCCGGTACAGGGTTGCAGCATTTCGCAAGTCTGACGAGCAGATTGTCGACACCTTCGACAATGACGCCTGAATCTTTCCGGTGTAAGGAAGATTTGCGCTGCTGTTTCGCCGTTTCCTGCTTTTTCTCTTCCATGACCGCTTCAGCAAGCTGCTCTTTCTCTTTCTTCTTGAGGATTTTATCAGATAATCTTGTAGCAACTAGCGCCGCCGAGATCCCTTGGTAGCCTGCAGCGGCATATAAGTCATCGAGTGTCGCGAAGCTGAACTTGTCCAGCACGGTCTGAATGTTGTCCGTTGTCAATACATCTTTCGGTTCCAGACCGTCATTGCGAATTTCTTTTTCAACAAGTTCCTTGCCTTTTGCAATATTTTCTTCACGCTTTTGGCGCTTGAAAAATTGACGGATCTTATTTTTCGCCTGGGATGTCTTCGTCAGCTTAAGCCAATCCTGTGACGGTCCGTATGAATGCTTGGACGTCATCATTTCAATGATATCGCCATTTTTCAGCTTATAGTCAAGCGACTCCATTTTTCCATTCACTTTTGCGCCGATCGTTTTATTGCCTATTTCAGTATGGATTTTGTATGCGAAATCGAGAGGTACAGAACCGGAAGGCAGTTCATAAACATCGCCTTTCGGAGTGAACACATAAACCATGTCAGAGAACAGATCCAGTTTCAATGATTCCATGAATTCTTCGGCATCACTTGTCTCGTTCTGCCAATCAAGAATTTCCTTGAACCATGTCAGCTTCTCTTCGAAAGAGTCCTTGCCCTTGACAACTTGCTTGCCTTCTTTGTAAGCCCAATGGGCGGCGATTCCGTATTCTGCAATTTCGTGCATCTCTTTTGTACGAATCTGAACTTCAAGGGGTTCGCCTTTTGGTCCGATAACCGTTGTATGCAAACTCTGATATAGATTCGGTTTCGGCATTGCAATATAATCCTTGAATCTGCCCGGCATCGGCTTCCACAATGTATGGATGATACCAAGAACTGCATAACAGTCCTTAATGCTGTCAACGAGGACACGCACCGCAAGCAGGTCATAAATCTCATTAAATTGCTTGTTCTGCTTCGTCATTTTACGGTAGATGCTGTACAGATGCTTCGGACGGCCGAAAATATCAGCCGCTATATCAACCGAGTTCAGTTCATCAGTAATTTGATTGATAACCTGGTCAATATACTGTTCACGCTCTGCCCGCTTCTGTTTCATCAGATGAACGATGCGATAATATTGCTGTGGATTGAGATAACGTAGAGCCGTATCCTCAAGCTCCCATTTGATAGCACTCATACCGAGTCGATGGGCTAGTGGGGCAAAGATCTCCAACGTTTCGTTCGAAATTCGGCGTTGTTTTTCCGGACGGAGATGTTTCAACGTCCGCATATTGTGAAGTCGGTCAGCCAGTTTAATCAGAATGACACGGATATCCTTCGCCATTGCGACGAACATTTTACGATGATTCTCCGCTTGCTGAACTTCCTTCGACTTGTATTTGATTTTGCCTAGCTTCGTAACACCATCAACGAGCATGGCGACTTCATGGTTGAACTTCTCTTCAATCTCTTCTATGGTCACTTCGGTATCTTCTACAACATCATGCAAAAATCCGCCTGCCACTGTTTCGGCATCCATCTTCATGTCGACAAGGATTCCTGCAACTTGAATAGGGTGCACAATATAGGCTTCTCCGGATTTGCGGAACTGTTCACGATGAGCCCACTCGGCATATTTGTAAGCGCGCCGAATGAATTCTGTATCTTCCACAGACAAATATTTGCCTGCTTCCGAAATTACTTCTTCTGCTGTTTTTACAACTTCCTTCGCCATATTTTCACCCTTTTCCATGCAAGCCTGCCTGTCAATTTACTGCGTTCATCATTCTTTATTTCATTATAACATTGCTGTCTAGTAATTCATGAGAGAGAGGATATCATAGCCCTCAAGTTTTTCACGGCCATTCAGATAATCGAGCTCAATTAGAAAAGCACAGCCAACTACGATTCCACCAAGTTGTTCAACGAGCTTGATGGTTGCCTCTATCGTTCCACCAGTTGCCAACAAATCATCGGTAATCAAAATTCGCTGTCCCGGTTTAACTGCATCTTTATGCATAGTAAGCACATTTTCTCCATATTCAAGACCATAATTCACTTTGATTACTTCACGCGGCAACTTGCCTTCTTTTCGGACTGGGACAAAACCGACTCCCAATACATAAGAAACCGGACAACCAACAATGAAACCACGCGCTTCTGGTCCAACAACAAGATCGATTTCCTTGTCGCGCGCATACTTTACAATCTCATCAACAGAAGAACGGAACGCATCTCCATCATTCATAAGAGGTGTAATGTCTTTGAACTCTACACCTTTTTTGGGCCAATCTTGTACGATTTCAACATATTCTTTATAATTCATGGACGAACTCCCTCTCTGCCTGCTTTTCAGCAAGGTTGCAATTTTCTACAAACCAGTTCTTCAGCTCCTGGTATGTTGAGTAATATAATGTTTTTTCAATTTCTACTTTTTTCACCCGTTCCTGATATGCAATGGATGCATCAAGCGGCCGTTTGGACGGATTTGGAAGCGGGGTAATGACGCTGTTTTCTATGTGAATGAACTCTAACTCTCGGAACACGGTTGCCATGAAGATAATCCAATCCTTTGACCAGCCTTTGTGCTTCATGAACATGGCGAGTTCCTTCTTCAGATCAACTTCTTTCTTTTTAAGAACATAGCCATAGAGCCATTTAAAAGCATCCCGCGGCGGCATCCCGGACAAATAGCAGCTGTCCTCCAGCTCAAAACAAGCATGGAGACGGCCTGGTTTTGTCTGTTCAACTAGCTTCTGCAAGTCATCCAAATCTTCTGGAAGCTTGTACAAATATAAATCTTCAATTGTACTCTCATAACCAAGTGCCTGTTCATACGATTCAACTTGCGGGAATCCAGCAGGCATATCAGAGCCTGAGCCTATTGCAAGACTGTCCGCTGGCGCCATCGCCAAATCTGGCCGTTTGTTCTTTCCACGGCAATCAAACAACTGCCAAGATTTGACCGCCAAATCTTTCATGACAATCTGGACTTTTCGATGCCCATTCCATTCATTAATACCTAGCTCACCAACAACAGAAACCTCTGTATCAGGAGAAATGAGTGGTGCTAGCTCACCCATGCCAAAACCGATACCTTCCAATGCTGAACCACTCTGGGCAAACTGAAGCTTCATATGCTTGTTCATATTACCGAGCAGGCGCTTTTCCTTCGGTATATCCGTAAAATGAAACATCGGCTTCGGATTATGCATACCGAATGGACGCAACGCACCTACTTCATTAACAAGCTGTTCATTGATTTCATCAAATTGAAGTTTGCTTGCAATGAGCAACTCTTCTCTGAAATCGTCTTCGTCTAGACGTTCATGAATCCATTTATCCAGATGCTGTTCGATTGCATCACGGTTCGTAGCAGCGAAAGTCATCCCTGCTGCCTGAGCATGCCCACCAAAACCTTCGAACATTTCCCGAATGCTCATGCAAGCTTCAAACAGGTCAAATGCCGGGATGCTTCGGGCAGAACCTTTAAGCATACCACCATCTTTTTCAGCAAGCACAATTGCTGGACGGCCAAACAGACGGACAAGCTTTGATGCAACAATGCCGAGGACTCCTTCATTCCAGCCCGCTTTCGAAACAATGATGACACCTGGTAGATTCTCACGTTCTTTAAGCATCGCTTCTGCTTCTTTCGCAATATCTGCAACAATTTTTTGCCGTTCCTGATTGAGTTCCTGAACCGCAGTGGCTAGCTCTGCTGCTTCTTCTGGATCTTCCGCACGTAATAGGTCGACAGCGAGATCTGCATCCTGAAGGCGGCCGACAGCGTTCAGGCGGGGGCCGATAAGAAAGCCGATCTCCTCTTCCGTCACTTCTCCCTCAATCTTGGCTGTTTCCTTTAAAGCATTCAGACCAGGGCGCTCAGTCCGAGTTAATATGTCCAGACCTTCACTCACGAGAATTCGGTTCTCCCCTACTAGAGGCACGAGGTCAGCTACCGTTCCAATCGCTACTAGATCGAGGAAACGTTCAGGAAAATAGCCGAGCAGCGCTTCCGCAAACTTGAATGCAACACCGACACCTGCAAGCTCATCAAACGGATAATCGGCAGAACATTTCGGGTGCAAGATTGCATATGCATCCGGTAGTTCACCTTGTGCCTCGTGGTGATCAGTAACAATCAGATCCATGCCTAGCTCTTTAGCGACAACTGCTTCATGAAGTCCCGATATTCCATTATCGACAGTGATGATCAGATTAACTCCTGCCTGATGCGCTTCTCTGAACGCAGCTTCATTTGGTCCGTACCCTTCTGAAAATCTGTTTGGAATGTAGTAGTCACAATAAGCGCCTAATTCTTCAAGTGTTTCCAGCATAACTGTCGTGGAAGTAACACCGTCTGCATCATAATCACCGTAGACAAGAATACGTTCCCCTTCGGAAATTGCCCGATGAACCCGATCGCAAGCCTTTTCCATATCCGCAAAAAGAGCCGGTTTATGCAACTTCTGTCTTGATGGCTGGAGAAATTGCTCAGCTTCTTCAGCACTGGAAATTCCCCGCTGCATGAGTAGACTCTTCATCACCGGCGACAATCCGGCAGAACCGTCTGCCCATTCAGCACAATCTTCAGGCGTCTCGGCGAATGTCCACTTTTTCTTGCTATCCAGCACTTGACCCACTCCCGTTCTTGAATTTTCCATTTCAGCTAGCGGACATCAAAAAAAATCGCCGCTCGCAAATGCAATGCAGGCGTTTCTGTCCCTTCTATCACGTTTCCTGTCGTTCTTCATATTTGTCCATTATACAAGAATGCTGGCGCCCTCGCAATCAGACAACTTTCACCAACAGAAAAAGACACCTACAGAAAAATATTCTGCAAGTGTCTGCCAATTCTCATTCATATTTTTGATTCTCGTCATTCTCTGGCTCTGGCAATGAAACACCACATTCAGCAAGCTTGTTTTGAAGCTGCTTATTTTCTGCTTTCAGCAATTTGTTTTGACGTTGTAAACGAACAAAGCGGACAAGGCCTGAGCCTGTCGTAATCAATCCGCCCATGAGCACACTGAACAGAATAACAAGAATAAGCGGCAAATCACCTTTGCCGAAGAAGTAATTCACCTCGACTGCTCCAACATTAAGCACTGCAAAAATCGAGACAATAATAATTAGAACGATTGATAGAATCGTGTATGTCTGAGCTTTCATGATGAACCTCTCCTTTTAATATTTTTACCCTCTATATCTCTATTATAGACAAAAATCTTCCCCGCCCAATAAGCGGGGAAGATTCCTTCAAAGCTTAGACTACTGGCTGGTCTGTACGTTTTTTCTTCTTGTATTCAATCGGCTTGCGTTCAATGCTACGTCCGCGCCATACGAGCCAGAGCTGGGCGGCGATGAACAGTGAAGAGTACGCCCCAATGATCAGACCGACTGCCATAGCAATGGCAAAACCGCGGATCGAAGGTGCACCGATGAAGAGGAAGACAAGAACTGCCAGCAATGTCGTGAACGACGTGTTGATGCTTCGTGTAAGTGACTGCACAATACTCTTGTTGACAATCTTCTGAAGCAGTTCCTTAGACTTGATAATTTTGTGTTTCCGGAGATTCTCACGGATTCGGTCAAATATAACGATTGTATCGTTAATTGTGTAACCGACAATCGTAAGCAGCGCCGCGATGATTGTTACATCAAATTCCAACCGGAACAGACTAAAGAATGCCAGAACAAGAATGACATTATGCAGAAGCGTAATAATTGCTGTCGTTGCAAAATACACTTCAAAGCGGAATGATACATATATAATCATCCCGATCATTGCTAAGCCAACTGCGTAAACAGCATTCTTGACGAGCTCCTTACCGACAATTGGAGAAACGACACTTACACTCGGCTCTGCCTTGTACTCATCCTTGAAATGACTCTTCATTTCATCAAGCTTGGATTTTGAGAGCACGTTATCAAAACGCATGACTGCCGTATTGCTCTTCTTGCCGGATATGACGATTGCCTTCGCCTTAAGATCGAGATCCGACAAATCCTTCTTCACTTGCTGAGATGTAAGCTTTTGATCCGCAAGCATTTCCACGCGAGAACCACTTGTGAAGTCAATTCCCGGGTTCAACTTAAACACGACCAATGAAACTGCACCAATGAGCAAGAGAGCAATAGATATACCGAAGAATACTTTTCGGTGTTTGACTACGTTAAGTTTCTTACCCATGAATTCAGCTTCTTCATCTTCTTTATCATGAAGAGACTTAATGTTTTTCTTCGATACACCCATCAGGCCCGGACGCTTCATGAGGAACTTGGTACGCATCCAAAGACCGAGCAGGATACGCGTTCCATAGACAGCCGTAATGAAGCTGACGAGCACGCTGACAATAAGCATTGTCGCGAAACCTTTTACAGAGCTTGTACCGAATACGAACAAGATTGCGGCTGCAAGCAATGTTGTGATGTTCGCATCAAGAATGGTAGAGAACGAGTTCTTCGTTCCGCCCTTGAATGCTTGCGGCAGCGACTTGCCGAGCCGCAGATCTTCCTTGATCCGCTCAAAGGTAATAACGTTCGCATCTACTGCCATCCCAACACCAAGGATCAAAGCTGCAATCCCCGGCAACGTAAGAACACCGTTCATCCAGTTGAATAGCAGCAGAATCAGATACACATAGATGCATAGATTGATTCCCGCAATGAGTCCAGGGAATCTGTAGAATACAAGCATGAAGAGCAGGACAAGACCTACACCAATGTACCCTGCATTAATTGTCTGATGCAGTGCTTGCTCACCGAACTGGGCTCCTACTGATGTTGAATACAGCTCTTTCATCGTAACAGGAAGCGACCCGGAGTTAATGATGTCTGCAAGCCTCTTAGCTGATTCAACTGTAAAGTTACCAGAAATCATGACATTGCTCGTATTAAGTGTCTCACTTACTTGCGGAGCAGAAATGTATTTCTGCTTGTCTTCAGGCTGATTATATTCTTTCGCAAAAGAGTCGCCTTTTTCATAGTCCATCCAAATAACAAGCAAATTATCCTGATATGGTGTACTTGAATTATTCATATTCTTGATAGTTGATGTAACATTAGCAAACTTTTTCGCGTCTTTTAGTTTCAATGATACAATCGGCTGATTCGTTTTCTGGTCAAAGTCCTGCTTAGCACTACCTTCTTTGACATCAGATCCGTTAAGCAGCTCTTTGTCATTGACATCTCTGAAAGAAAGTTGCGCTGAAGTTGATAGAACTTCTCTCGCCTGTTCCTGATTTTGGACACCTGCGAGCTGGACACGGATGCGGTCATTTCCTTCAATATTAATGCTCGCTTCGGAAATACCGAGACGATTGACCCGGTCATCCAGTGTCTGTACTGTTGATTCAAGCAACCTTTTCGTAGTCTTCTCACCTTCGGCTATTGGCTTGACTTGATAAAGCACTTCAAAACCGCCTTGCAGATCAAGCCCAAGGTTAATTTTCTTGGCGATGCCTGTGACTGTTGTACCCATCAAACTGAAAAATAGGATGACAATCAGAAAAAAGGCAACAATTCTGCCTCGTTGTTTCATTGTTTATTACCTCCTGATTCTTCTTGCGTCGTTCCGTTCTCAACGGAATCCGCTTTCTTCCCGAATTCGGCAATTGCCTGAATCGAGGCAAGCAGATCGTTATCCCGGTATGCATTCCTCGCCATGTAGTTCATATATGTACCAGGCTGCAAAAAGAATATATCTGCGACAATCCGGTGAAGCTTTAAGCCTTCCTGGCTGTTCTTCCATACATGATTGCAAAGGCATTCCCAGAGTGCTTCTTTTGTCACTTTCGGATAACCGAGCATTCTGAATTCCTCCAGTTTGCTGTCGAGCACATCTTCCACTTCGGGACGCCACTCCGCTGCAGATTTCATGATTTCCACCAGTTTTTTTCCCCTCCCGAGAAACACCCTGAATTGCTTGTCATGCTTGGCCGATTGTTCCCATACATATTGTATATGAATTTTTATTATTTGAGAAGGCAGGTCTTATGCGGTGACGAGACAAACATTCCTGAAAGGCACGCTTATTCTGATCATGGCGGGTATGATCACCAGATTTCTCGGCTTCATCAACCGGATTGTCGTTGCCAGGCTTATGGGAGAAGAAGGTGTAGGTCTTTACATGATGGCCCTTCCGACTTTCTTCCTGGCAATGACGATAACCCAGCTCGGTCTGCCCATCGCTATTTCCAAGCGGGTTGCAGAAGCAGAAGCAAAAGGAAATACAGCAAAAATCAAACAGATTCTCGTACTGTCCCTGCTCTTTACAGGGGGTTCAGGCATTCTGCTGACAATCCTGACAATTGCCTTTGCTCCATGGATCGGGGCAAATCTGTACACGGATGAGCGGGTAGTTTTACCACTTGTCACGATTACACCAGTAATCCCAATCGTAGCGATTTCTTCTGTACTGAAAGGATATTTCCAGGGCAGACAAAACATGAAGCCACAGAGTTATGCTCTTATCATTGAACAAGTCGTCCGTATCATCTGTGTTGCCCTATTCATCAAGATGCTGCTCCCATATGGAATTCAGTTTGCAGCTGCAGGCGCTATGGCCAGTGTCATACTTGGCGAACTCGTTTCTCTCATGTACATGCTCTTCCTATTCAAAAGGAAAAAATCATTTAGACTGCGCACACGCTTCTTTACCTATCTGAACAATAGCCGTACGACATTGAAAGAACTATTTAGTATCGCATTGCCTAGTACTGGAAGCCGGATGATTGGGTCCATCTCCCATTTCCTAGAACCGATTATCGTTGCCCATGCACTCGCTATTGCGGGAGTAGCGACGGTAACCGCTACAAAACAATACGGTGAATTGACGGGATATATCATCCCTCTCCTATTCTTGCCGACTTTCATCACGAATTCTTTGTCAATCGCAATTGTTCCGGCCATTTCAGAAGCCGAAGCAAATAAGAATCACAGATTCGTTCATCACAGGATTCACCAGGCAATTCGGATTTCGCTTGCATCAGGAGCTCTAGCAACGATCATCCTGACTCTGTTCGCGCAGCCAATCCTGCAATTCATGTACGGGACAGCCAATGCCACACCACTACTTATGCTAATGGCTCCGTTTTTTCTGCTCTACTATATGCAAAACCCGCTCCAATCCGCATTGCAGGCACTGGATCTCGCCCGCCCTGCCATGTGGAACAGTCTTATCGGATCGGGCATCAAGCTTGTTCTGCTTTTCGTTTTGGCAGCGAACCCAAGCTTCGGGATTATGGGAGCAGCCATGGCGATGTGTGCAGGTGTCATGATTGTAACACTGCTGCACTTGGCAGCACTAGGAAGAACCATTCAATTCAAGTTAAAATTAACCGATTTATTTAAAATAATACTTCTGCTTGGTATCACATGGGGAGCAGGAAAGATGATTCTCAATTTCTATCCAGCAGCTTCTTCCATTGCCAATCTCGGTATCGCCTTATTGTTCTTGACCATTTTGTATGTGGTTCTACTTTTCGTCTTGCGTGTCCTCGACCGTGAAGAATTACAGCAAATACCCATTATTAAAAAATGGATCCGCTAGACAGCTTCTAACACTCGTTCGCGCTTCATATAATGGACAAACACAAATATAGGAAGGTGACTTGAAAATATGCGAAATCAATTGACAGCACTCGCTTACGGCTGGACTGCATCATTCACACTAATTCTTGCCGCCAGCCTCCTGCTTGCCGGATTGCTTCGATTCACAACATTTAATGAGCCAACTCTCAGTTGGGCAACTCTTGCAACCGGAATCCTCTCCCTTTTCGTAGGTGGAACGATGGCTGGTGCAAAAGGGAAAGCGAAAGGCTGGCTTATGGGGGCAATCGTTGCAATCGGGTTCACACTGCTTTCTTTCCTTGTACAAAGCCTAAGTGTTTCATCAGCTGTGACAGGAGAACAAGCATTGCATCACCTCTTCTATCTGCTCGCCGCAATGTTCGGCGGCATGATCGGTGTCAATGTTTCCGGATCTGGCAATAAAAAATAATAATAATAAAAAAGTTATGCGTTCTCGAGGGGGGTCCCGCGAGTGGCGCATAACTTTTTTATTGTAATCTAAATTATTCTGTTACTGCTGCTGTAGGACGTACTTCACGAATGGCGTTGCGGTCGAATTTCAACTTTGTGCCACTCTCAACAGTAATAACAACTGTCGCTTCATCGAGTGAGTGGATTAGACCATGCAAACCACCAATTGTAACGACTCCATCGCCTTTTTTCATTTCTGACTGCATCTGTCGCACTTGCTTTTGACGCTTCTGCTGCGGACGGATGAGCAGGAAGTAGAAGATGACAAACATCAAGACGAGTGTCACGAGTGAATAGAGAGAACTTCCATTCATGTGTTTTAACGCTCCTTTTCGGTTTAGAAATTTTTCGGATTCGGCACATTTAAGCCGTAAGCTTCGAAAAATTCTTCTCGGAAATCACCCAAACGGTCTTCCCGAATTGCATTTCGTACATGCTCCATCAATTTTAGCAGAAAATGCAGGTTATGATAAGTAGTAAGTCTAAACCCAAATGTTTCATTACATTTAATCAGGTGTCTAATGTACGCACGAGAGTAATTTTTACATACATGGCAATCACAATTCGGGTCGATCGGTCCGAAGTCACGGGCATACTTCGCATTTCGGACTACAAGACGACCGCTGGATGTCATGCACGTTCCATTTCTCGCAATTCTTGTCGGCAATACGCAATCAAACATATCGATTCCGCGGATGGCACCATCAATTAGTGCATCCGGCGAGCCCACTCCCATCAAATAACGCGGCTTATCAGACGGAAGCAATGGTGTTGTGAATTCCAGTACCCGGTTCATGACATCTTTCGGTTCACCAACAGAAAGGCCGCCAATCGCGTATCCCGGGAAGTCCATTGAAACAAGGTCACGTGCACTCTGCTTGCGGAATTCTTCATATTCGCCCCCTTGGACGATTCCAAATAACCCTTGAACATCAGGACGCTTATGAGCTTCCAGGCATCTTTCTGCCCAGCGTGATGTCCGTTCAACTGATTTCTTCATATATTCCTCAGTTGCCGGGAATGGCGGACATTCATCGAAGGCCATCATAATATCAGAGCCTAGCTTGTTTTGGATCTCCATTGCACCTTCAGGAGAAAGGAACAGTTTTTCCCCGTTCAAATGATTGCGGAAATGAACCCCTTCTTCTTCAATCTTACGCATATCACTCAATGAAAATACTTGGAAGCCGCCAGAATCAGTAAGAATGGCACCATCCCAGTTCATGAATTTATGCAATCCGCCTGCTTCCTGGACAATATCTGCACCAGGACGCAGCCAAAGATGATATGTATTGGAAAGAATGATTTTCGCATTCATATCATGCAACTCTTCCGGACTCATCGTTTTAACTGTTGCAAGTGTACCAACTGGCATGAAAATCGGTGTCTCAAAAGAACCGTGCGGTGTATGGACTCTTCCAAGCCGCGCACCTGTCTGCTTGCATGTTTTGATATGTTCATATCTGATCGGTTGTTCCATCAGTCTTCAGCTCCTTCTATATAATCAGCATTGCATCGCCGAAGCTGAAGAAACGGTATTTCTCCCGAATCGCTTCTTCATACGCATGCAAAACATGTTCCTTGCCGGCAAGCGCACTGACGAGCATGATCAATGTTGATTTTGGCAAATGGAAGTTTGTGATCAGGCCATCCACTGCCTTGTATTCGTATGGCGGATAAATGAAAATATCTGTCCAGCCGCTCGCAGCAGTAAAACCGCCGTTATGATCACGCGCAACAGTTTCAAGCGTGCGCGTCGAAGTCGTTCCAACAGCAATAATGCGACCGCCTTCCTGCTTCGTCTTATTCAAAAGGGCGGCATTCTCTTCATCCAGCTGGTAAAATTCCGAATGCATGACATGATCCTCTACCGTATCTGCACTAACAGGACGGAATGTGCCAAGACCGACATGGAGAGTCAGGAATGCTATATTGATACCTTTTTCCCTTACCGCTTTAAGCAAGTCTTCTGTAAAATGCAAGCCTGCTGTCGGTGCTGCAGCTGAACCTTCAACCTTCGCATAGACAGTCTGATAGCGTTCTTTCTCAGGAAGCTGCTCCTTAATATAAGGAGGAAGCGGCATTTCACCCAGCTTATCAAGAATCTCATAAAAAATGCCTTCATACTTGAATTCCAGAATCCGGCCGCCATGTTCCAGCTCTTCCTTACATACTGCTCGGAGCAACCCATCACCAAAGACAAGTTCAGTACCGGCTTTGATTTTCCGAGCTGGTTTTGCAAGCGCCTCCCAGTGATCTCCTTCTTTCTGTTCAAGAAGAAGCAACTCAACCTTCGCTCCTGTATCAGATTTGGAGCCATAAAGTCTTGCTGGAAGCACGCGCGTATTATTCAGTACAAGGCAATCACCAGGTTTCAGATATTCGAGGACTGCCGGGAATTGCCGATGAGCAATCTCGCCACTCTCTTTATCCAAAACGAGCAATCTTGAAGCTGTTCTATCCTGAAGTGGTACTTGGGCAATCAGCTCTTCCGGAAGGTCAAAGTCAAATTCTTCGATATTCATAAAAAGGAACTCCTTATTCAAAGTGTGAAAATAGCTCGTCCAAAAATGTTTTTATGAACGAGACTCCGTAAAAAATCAGTTGAATCTATTAAAAAGATACATGATGATCGAGAGTACAATGCTCGCAATGATTGAAGTCATGATTGGGAAATAGAATGTCGTGTTCCCTTTTTTAAACATGAAATCTCCAGGCAGCCTGCCGAACAGTATCCAGAGACCGCCGAGGACAATGAGAACTATGCCGGCCACAATCATTAGCTTTCCAATATGCATCAGCGTTCTCCCGCTTCCAATCCGAAATGCTGATAAGCTTTCTCTGTTACAATTCTTCCGCGTGGTGTCCGCTGAATGAATCCTTTCTGAAGAAGATATGGCTCATAGACATCCTCAATTGTTTGAGAATCCTCACCGATTGTTGCGGCAATCGTATCAAGGCCGACCGGGCCGCCGCCGAACCCTTCAATCATTGCTTTTAGAAGCTTATGGTCAACATGGTCAAGACCGACATCATCTACTTGCAGCATATCGAGCGACATCTTTGTCGTTTCAAGTGTGATCTCTTCTTCACCCCGCACTTGCGAAATGTCACGGACACGTTTGAGCAGACGATTCGCAATCCTCGGCGTTCCTCGAGATCTTCTTGCAACGTTAAGTGCTGCTTCTTCATTGATTGATGTTTCGAAAATCTGAGCCGTTCTTTCAACGATCTGGCAAAGTTCGTCTTCTTCATAGAACTCTAACCGCTCCACGACACCGAAACGATCCCTAAGCGGTGCCGAGAGCATGCCCGCCTTCGTCGTTGCTCCTACAAGTGTAAAAGGCGGTAAGTCAATGCGGACGCTTCTTGCCGACGGGCCTGTCCCAATGACAATATCAAGGAAGAAGTCTTCCATGGCGGGATATAGCACTTCCTCGACCATACGCGGCAGCCGGTGCACCTCATCAATGAAAAGCACATCCCCTGGCTCCAACGAAGAAAGGATGGCTGCAAGATCACCTGCTCGTTCTATCGCCGGACCTGAAGTTGACCGGAACTGAACACCCATCTCGTTTGCAATAATCGCAGCAAGCGTTGTTTTCCCAAGACCAGGGGGGCCATATAACAGCACATGATCCAACGGCTCATTGCGCATTTTGGCAGCCTGGATGAAAATATCAAGATTCTTCTTCACCTTTTTCTGGCCAATGTACTGCTGGAGCATTGCTGGTCTAAGGCTCAGCTCATCTGTCGCTTCCTCTGTATGAAGTTCCCCGTCCACGACTCGGTCTTCCATGCCCATTCTCCCCTTCCGTTAGTTTTTTATAAAGAATGACAGAGCTTTTCTGATCATTTCATCTGTAGTAGCGCCTTCCATTTTGCGCAACTCGGGCATAACAGCCTTAATTTCTTTCGGACCATAACCGAGTGCCTGAAGTGCTTCTTCTGCTTCATTCAAAGCATCATAATTTTTGTCAGGTCCCTCTCCAACATTCTCTTCTCCAATAATGAGAAGACCCGAGAGCTTGCCTTTCAAATCAAGAATGATCTGCCGTGCCGTCTTTTTTCCGACTCCCGGGAACGAGGTGAGGAACTTCTCGTTTTCCTGTTCGACTGCAGCAATGAATTTATTCGGCTCCGCGCCGGATAAAATAGCTATCCCGCTTTTCGGACCAATGCCGGAAACTGAAATCAATTTAGTAAACAAGTATTTCTCATCCTCTGTTTCAAACCCGAACAATGTAATCGCATCTTCTCTTACGTGCTGGTATGTATGCATAAGCATTTCCTGATGAAGTTTGTTCTGGAATTTGTAAGGATTTGCACAGAAAATTTCATAGCCAAGTCCTCCAACATCCAGTACGACTGTATCATCGGTAATGAAAGCAAGCTTCCCTTTTACATAGGCAATCATCAACGCAACCCCTTTTCCAACAGGTCCCGGCAATGAGTTGCCGTTTCCGGTACATTTGTTCCACCTCTCATTGTAGCACATTCATTCGTATTTTTGGAAATGGCTCAAATTATGAAAAGGAGCTTCCTGCCTGCATTCGCGGCTCGGAAGCTCGTATTGTACTCTTTATGCTTCTTCATTCTCCATATTGTGGTGAATATCCTGGACATCTTCATCATTTTCAAGAGCAGCAAGCATGTTCTGCATCTTTTCGAAGTTTTCTTCATCCAATTTTGTATATGTCTGTGGAATCAGAGTAATTTCGGCCTGGGCAAATTCATAACCTGCATTTTCAAGATTAGAAACGACTTCGTTGAAAGCTTCCGGCTCCGTATAGATCTCATAAGCACCTTCATGGGCTTCAAAATCACTCGCTCCGGCTTCAATTGCTTCCAAAGTCAGTTCATCTTCATCAATCTTGTTCTCTTCATCTTCAATGACAATATAGCCTTTGCGATCAAACATGAAGGATACACAGCCGTTCTCACCAAGATTGCCGCCATTTTTCTTAAAAGCATGTCGGACTTCGGCTGCTGTACGGTTCTTATTATCAGTTAGGGCATGGACAATAACAGCTGTACCGCCTGGACCATAGCCTTCGTATGTGATTTCTTCATAGCTAGCGCCGTCAAGTGAGCCTGTCGCCTTTTTAATTGCGCGTTCAATATTGTCGTTCGGCATATTATCGGCTTTCGCTTTGTCAATCATTGTACGCAATGTGGCATTCGTATCCGGATCACCGCCACCATCTTTAGCTGCAAGATATATATTTTTCGCATGAGTCATAAAGATTTTACCGCGTTTGGCATCTTGTGCGTTTTTTCTTCTTTGGATGTTTTTCCATTTTGAATGGCCTGCCAATTGAATTGCTCCTCTCCAGCGTCTATTCCAATAGTATATTATAGCAAATATGCTTTCAGCTGAAAAGGTGGAGCGGGCTATCTCGTTATACCTTCGTCCTTTCTCCTGTTCCAATCAATGTTATCCGTATAGATCACGACTTCTTTGCCCGGCTCCATCTCATTTACAATACGAGTCACTTTCTCTTTCAGATCCGGACTGATTTTTTTCTGAAGCATGAGTCCAATCATGACCTTCTTTTCATTCATCGCAACCTGAGCCGCTTTAATATCCTTTTCTTTACCAAGACGTTTTGCAATCCGGTTCGTCTGCTCATTTGTATTGAGAGACGGCTTATCTTCTGCAACTTCTTCGTTATAAATTTTGTTCTGAATGTCTTGCGGCTTTCTTTCACGCTTCGTATCCGTTTCTTCATTGACACGGAGCTGTTCTGTCATTTTACCTTCCTCATCTGCTTCCTCCAGCTTGTTTTTTCTGCTGTCCTGATTATTACTGCAGCCAACTGTAAGGAAAAGAATTGCCGCTGTCACCATCAATAATTTTTTCATTATAAAAAACCTCCCTGAACGTATTTTCTACGTTCTTGGGAGGTTTAATGTTGTTATTTTGCACCATTGCGGTGGAAGTGTTTGACTGGCTGGCGTTTATGCTCTGTTCTTGCATGCATTCGTTCAATAATTTCCTTATCTTTCTCAGGAATATCTCCACCTGTCAAATACGTATCGATCCGGTCGTAAGTTGTGCCCATTTCATCTTCATCTGTCTGTCCAACCCAGAGGTCTGCACTCGGCTTCTTCTCAACGACAGATAGCGGTACGCCAAGAGCACGAGCCATTTCACGTACTTCTCCTTTAGTAAAATCAACAAGAGGCAAGAGATCGACCCCGCCGTCTCCATATTTTGTGAAATAGCCTGTATACCATTCAGCGGCATTATCTGTTCCAACAACGAGATAATTGTAATTCGTTGCAATTGTGTAAAGCGTGCTCATACGCAAACGCGCGCGAAGATTGGCATCGGCCATCCGGCTGTTTTCTTCCTTCCATTCCTGACGCGCCGAAACTTCCTGCTTCACATTGCCAAAGAGCGCTTCATGTGCTGACTCGAGATTAATTTCCAATGAATCAATGCCAATTGCATCAATTGTTTTCTTCGCATCCGCCACGTCGTCCGGATTGCTTTTCAAAGGCATCATGACACCTAATGAATTGTCCGGGCATGCCCGTTTGATAAGTGCAGCAACTACGGCTGAATCCAGTCCGCCGCTCACTCCGACAACAAGACCTTTGACATGTGCCTCTTCCGTACGCTCTCTTAGCCATTTTACAATTGCCTCAATATGTGCTTCCATTTTATCCATGTACAGCTCTCCTTTTTTGCAAAACGACATGATTATCATTTTAGCATGCTCTGGCCACATTGCCACAATACCTTATTTTATGTACCCGATATTCATTCTGAAAAACAAAAAACGCCGAACCTCCATCTCTGTGAAAGCATGGGGTCCGGCTTTTGTTTAAAACTGTTCAGGATTTTCACTTGGATTGGCCGAGTCGAAAGAATTTTCGTTTTCGTCCTGTTCGCTTTCCTCATATCGGAGCGAATGAGGACTGTACAAATTCTGATCATCAAAATAGCGAGGCATTGATTCATGATAAGTACGTTCTTGCGGCTCTCTTTGTTCCGCCGCAAGCTCTGGTGCCTGCTCGAATCGCGGATCATTTAAATCTTGGCCATTTGCCTGCTGCTGTCCTTCGTCATCGCGGTGCATAATCGGCGTTGGATAGTTTGTCATGCCTTGTGGATACATCTGTTCACCATGGATATCCCAAGCATGTGTCCATGGCTGCATCCCACCATGCATGTAAGGCATATGATGCCCATATTCAGAGCCACAGTATCCTACATGATGGCCATGATCATAATGTCCATGATGGCCGTACCCTGACTCACAAGGGCTGCATTCATAACTTACTGCTTCGCACGGGCTTGGCATTGGTGGCTGAACCGGCGGCTGAACATGCTGTACTGGAGGCATAATTGGATAAAAATAAACAGGCAAAATTTGAATCTGTGGCTGCGTTGTCGGGCATGGCTGCTGAACTGGAGCAGGTTGTGTCGCCTGCTGTTGTGCTTGCTGGTAAATTTGGTTCTGAATCATATCAAATTCAATTTTAGGCTGCTGGTAAATTTGCGGCTGCGGTATTACCGGAGCTTCATATTTGGGTGCTTCGTATTTTGGAGCTTCATACTTTGGCATCTCAAATTTCGGAGCCTCATATTTTGGAGCTTGATATTTCGGAACCTCATACTTTGGTGCTTCATACTTTGGCATTGCTTTCTGTGGAGCCTCATACATCGGCATTTGCGGTTTAACCGAAACACCAGGTTTCAGATCATCCGGCTCAATAACAGGCACAGGGACTGTCGGCATTGCCTTCAAAGGAACTTCCGGCGGAACAACTTCCTCTTTAATTTGTGCAGGCATGTTCATCGGCGGCACCACACCTGGACTCGTTCCCATTGGCTTACCTTCATGCTTGGCAGGACTTGAATGACTCGGGATTTTAATTTTCATTCCCGGCATGATCATCTCTGGATTAGAAAGCTGTGTGTTCATACTCTTCAACTGTTCAAAATTAACGTTGTATTGTTTGGCAATCTTCCAAAGTGTGTCCCCTTTTTGGACGATATGAATTTTCAAAAGAAACCCGTCTCCTTTCAGACTCTTCAAAGAAAATAAATATGGTTCCATACAACCTATGCACAAAGTAGGCAGAAGTTGTATCAAAGTGTAAAAGCGGCTCTGTCAGAGGCGAACGCATAAGCAGAATTGTGCAGGGCTGGTGCTCTTTTCAGCCTCAACTCCCAAAGGGAAGAAAAATAATAATGTTCCGCAAGCTAAAAACGCGACGTCCTGCTCCTGCGGTTACTCGTCGCAAAAAGCGTTGAGGATTATTCGAGGCAGGTATTCTTGTCAACGCTTGCACTAGCCCGTCCTGGGGGGCGGAACACTAAAAAGCCCGCTATCCAAAAAAGGATAGCGGGCGTGGAGAAATTTATTTCATATTGAAAACGGAATATGTGCCAAGCAAAGTAATGTCACAGCCAAGGGCTTCCAATTCGGACTGTACACCTGGGAACAGTGCATCATCATATGGCTGATTAACGTCAATAATGAAGAAATAATCACCTAGACCCGTCTTTGTAGGACGAGACTCGATTTTGGACAAGTTCATTTTCCGCCAGCTGAATGCGGAGAGTACCTGATGCAAAGCACCTGGGTTATCCGTCGGCAGCGTTACGAGCAAAGTCGTTTTCTCGCTCTGCGATTCATGATCAGGACGCATTGGTTCTTCAGCTTTTGTAAGTACAGCGAAGCGTGTATGGTTATTCGGATAATCATGAATGTTTTCACGTGCAATCTTCAAACCATATTCCTTTGCTGCAAGCACATTGCCGATCGCAGCCTGAGACCTGTCCGATGAGGCTACTATTTCAGCAGCACGTCCTGTTGAGTTAGCAAATTCAATCTTGGCCTGCGGTAGTTCCTTATGGATGAACTGGTGACATTGAGCAATTGCATGACTATGGGAGAGCACTTCCTCGATATCCCCCAACTCTCCCTTGAAGTCTTTGTTCAGTAACAAGTGCTGCTCAATTGGCACAACAAGTTCAGCGACAATCGGGAGACGCACCTGATGAACGAGATAGTCAATTGTCAGATGCACGGTTCCTTCAATCGCATTTTCCAGCGGGACGACCCCTGCATCGACGGTTCCATTGTTAACTGCGTCAATGCATTCCGGAATCGTGTTAAATCCATGCGTTTCTGCGTTTGGAAATGCCCAATCCACAGCAAGTTTCGTGAAAGTCCCCTTTGGACCGAGATAGCCGATTTTCTTTGTCAATTGCTTCTCCCCCCTGAATTCCTCACCTGCTTTTGAAGCTCATTTCTCTCTATTCGATAAATTCAAATTCATAATCGAGGATTCGAACAGCGTCTCCATCCTCAGCTCCCCGTGCACGCAATGCTTCGTCAACGCCCATCGTTCGGAGCTGACGAGCGAATCGCTGGGCCGCTTCATCACGTGTAAGGTCTGTCATTTTAAACAGTTTTTCTATTTTTTCGCCATAAAGTACGTAAGCGCCGTCCGGATCACGAGTAATCTTGAATGGCACTTCCTCTTCCTTGAAACGGTAGACAACTGTTTCGTCTGTCTGTTCAAGCGGCTCTTCCTGCTTTGGAATCTCTTCCAGTTTGTTCGCTACAGCGAATAGAAGATCTCTAAGTCCGTCCTTCGTAAGAGCAGAAACCGGGAATACCGGTATGTCCGAACCAATCTGTTCCTTGAACGCTTTTAGGTTTTCTTCAGCCTCTGGCATGTCCATCTTATTCGCTGCGACAATTTGCGGACGTTTCGCAAGCTTGGCATCATACTTTTCAAGCTCAGCATTGATCGTAACGTAGTCTTCATAAGGATCACGACCTTCAGTGCGCCCCATATCAATCACATGGATAATTAGACGAGTACGTTCAACGTGACGCAAGAACTGATGTCCAAGGCCTATCCCTTCATGTGCCCCTTCAATCAATCCCGGCAGATCTGCAAGTACAAAACTTCTGTGATCTGAAGTTTCGACAACACCGAGATTCGGTGCGAGCGTCGTAAAATGATAGTCCGCGATTTTTGGTTTAGCTGCACTAACAACTGAAAGGAACGTTGATTTACCTACACTCGGGAAACCGACAAGACCGACATCGGCAATTAGCTTCAGTTCCACTTTAATATTTCTTTCCTGACCAGGCTCTCCGTTCTCAGCAATATCTGGTGCAGGGTTTCTCGCTGTGGCGAAACGGATATTGCCTCGTCCGCCTCGGCCTCCATTGGCAATGATCGCCTGCTGGCCATGCGTTGTCAAATCAGCAATGACTTCACCAGTATCTTCATCCATAACAGTCGTACCCGGCGGAACACTGATGATCCGGTCCTCGGCATTTTTGCCGTGCTGTCCCTTAGACATGCCATTTTCTCCGCGTTTCGCTTTGAAATGACGGTTGTAGCGGAAGTCCATCAATGTGTTGAGGCCTTCGTCCACTTCAAAGACGATGTCACCGCCATTGCCGCCATCTCCGCCAGCTGGCCCGCCCATCGGTACATATTTCTCACGGCGATAACTGGCAAGACCATTACCGCCATCGCCAGCTTTTACATAGACACTGACCTGATCGACAAACATAAATTTTCACCTCAAGATTTGTATGGAATCGTTATTCGACAGTAGATTTCTTTCTGTTCTGCTTCATATTCTGTCTGAATTTCCTTTCCTGGGCTGCAGTCAAACTCATCTGCATATTGAAAAGGCCCTTCTGCACGGAATTCAAAGTAGACTCTCTCATCGTCATTATTCACAGAAAGTGTCACTTCATGCAAAATTTCAGGGGAACTTGAGCGGAGCAGTGCATCTGCAAACTGATTGCTGATGCGGTGGAGTTCCTCGTCGTGATGAGTCAGTTTGATTCCCGTAGTATTAATTTTATGGTACATGCGAAGACGGCTGTATAAGCTGTCAAAACGGGCTGTCCATAATGTGAATTGGGGAATACTTAAACTGGACAAACGACGGTCTTGATCACAAAGCTCTATCCAATCATCTAGCAGCTCTCTCGCTCTTTCAGGACGATTCATTGAAAGATAGCCATGGAGCAACTGAATTTGATTAAGAACATCATGACGGTATTTCTGCAAAATTTGCATCACTTCACGTTCGTTCATCGAATCACACCTACATTTCTACAAAATTATAGCAGATTCCTGAGACAATTTCATGATGCATTTCCTGCTGTTTAAATGACCTACCTGAATTAACCAAGAGAAATCAGGCAGAATCAATTTACACAATGATAAAAAAAGAAAAGCTCCAGCAAATCCGCCGGAGCTTTTCCTGATTAAATAAATTATTGAGCTGCTGGGTATACGCTCACTTTTTTGCGATCGCGACCGAAGCGTTCGAATTTAACAACGCCATCAATCTTAGCATAAAGTGTATCGTCACCACCACGGCCAACGTTTTCACCAGGGTAGATTTTTGTTCCGCGCTGGCGGTACAAGATTGAACCACCTGATACGAACTGTCCATCAGCACGCTTGGAACCAAGACGCTTGGACTCTGAATCACGGCCGTTCTTTGTAGAACCTACACCTTTTTTGGATGCGAAAAACTGCAAATCCAACTTAAGCATTGTGTCAACCTCCCTCTGTTTTACGAATGGAAATGAAATCACCATAATCCCGCTCGATCGTCTCCAAGGATACGACCATTCCAGCAAGCAAAAGCTGTGCTTCATGCTGGCTGGACAAGCTTCCTTCAAACGAAACGCTGAGGAAGCCCCCGTCCTTTCCCTGGTCGATGGTAAGATCGGCATCTGTCAATTCCATGACAGCATTGACAGATCCGAATGTGACTGCGGATACGGCAGCACATACGAGATCATGACCATGAGGACCGCTTTCGGCATGTCCCGATAATGTAAAAGATCTGATGCGATCCTGTTCATACATTATATTTGCTTCAATCATGCGTAACCCTTACAGGCTGATCTTGTCGATGACAAGCTTAGTGTAAGGCTGACGATGACCTTGTTTACGATGGTAGTTCTTTTTCGCTTTGAACTTGATGACAGTGATTTTCTTCTGACGGCCGTGTTTCTCAACTTTAGCTGTCACAGTAGCTCCTTCAACGTATGGAGCACCAACTTTCACGTCACTTCCGCCTACGAAAATAACCTTATCGAATGTTACAGTCTCTTCTGCATCAGCAGCCAACTTCTCAACGTAGATTGTTTGTCCTTCCTCTACTTTGATCTGCTTGCCGCCAGTTTCAATAATTGCGTACATGGTGCGCACCTCCTCTTGGTCTAAGACTCGCCGGGCCGAGGTACTTCCTTAAGGAAGATTTATAACCTTTGCCGTGCGGTTGTAGCACTGGTGCTACTTAACATATGAATCTTAACAAAATGTGAGCATACTGTCAAGCACTCTTCAATTTCTGCGTGCGAGAATTTGTCCAATCGTTTTGTCATGAGAACCGCTCGAGAAATAGGCTTTCAACAACTCACTCTCATGTACCCTCTGTTCATTATTTTTCTCTTTAAATATGAATATATGTCGACGATTCCTTCTGATTTTGGACAATATTATAAGTAGACGCTCATCATGCCCACTTCTTGTTTCTGTTACACGTTCAATTTGCATTACAGGCCTCTTCAGCAAAAAGCGGATAAATGCATAATAACGCTGCTTCCACTCTGTCCGGTTTTCCATGAGGAGGAAAAGGACAAGACATATTGAAGTAAGCTGAAACGAAAAATAAATAAGCTGGATGGAAAGAAGCACCAGTCCAAGAAAAACGGAAAGGATTATCGTAAAAGTGTGGGCCTTCCTGCAAGGCAGAATACTGGCGAGGACCAAAGAGAGCAACTTGCCGCCATCAAGCGGCCATACTGGTAGCATATTAAAAAGCAGAATCATCATATTCGCGTTATGTAAAGTTGAGAGAAAAGGATCTGGTATATAATTACCAAACAGAATGAGACAAGCGAAAATAAGCACATGCTGAAACGGGCCGGCAATGACGACAAGAGCTTCTTCAGAAATCGGCCTGCTTCCATGTTCAGCTGTCTTCATGACACCGCCAAATATCCAGATCATGATTTTTTCAATTCTCCATCTGAAATAAAGAGCCATTAGCACATGGCCAAGTTCATGAATACAAACAATCAACAGCATGACCGCAAATTCAGTGAACGCTCCTGTCAAATATGCCGCCAAAAAGAAAAAAAGCAAAACCGGATGCAACTGAATCGGCGGTATTGCTTTAAGGACGTTCATCAACTTTTGTCACCGGAGCAGGATCTACATACTGTTTGTTTCGTTCAACTGAATAATAGACTGATTTCTCTTTATCATTTGGAGAAAATTGAGCGATCTTCTGATTTTGTCCCACGTATTGATACAGATGGACATCCAGCTTACTTAAATTCCCGTAAATAGACTTGCTCCCATCCTCATGCTGGACAACAACAGTACGCCCTGTTTTTTTATCATTTCCCGCAAAAACGACTACTCCTTTTTTCATCGAGTTTACATCTGAAGGTTTATCGGCAGTAATTTTCACACCTTGGCCATTTGCTTCGAACGATTCGGAAATAATACCGGCAACGGGCAGTGCCTGTGGTTCTGCTTCTTCTTGCAAATTCGGATTTTTTGGCAGCAATGCAAGTGGCGCTCCGAATTTGTTCTGATACCAGGCATTTGCTTTGGCAAATTGGAAGTTCTCTGTAAAGGCATTGTTCGCCCAATATTTCACTTTTGCTGTACGGTCAGCATCTGATTGCATAAGTAGGAACATACCCGCGAACAGACAGCAGCTCACCATCCCCTTTGCAATGAAGGCTGGAGAAATACGCACTTTTCCTTTGTTCTCTTCATCATCCCGCTTAACTGCACTAGGCTGCGGCATGCCGATAAACCCATGTTTTTCTTCTTCTTGGGGTACCAATGCAGCCAGATTGACTGACTCCTCCTGGACTTCCAATTCAGGCTCCGTATGTTCCATGTTTTTCGCTACAATATCACGGTCACGTTTCTTTTTACGCTGCATGATTGATTGACGCACTTTTTTGATTTCGCTCATCGTCTTCTCACCTTTGCCATGAATATTTATGTGTTGGTTCATTGTATGGTGGACAAGATTGTTTTATGCCATAGCAAAAAAACAGATGCATACCGGTATGATACCGGATGCATCTGTTCGTGAGATTATATTATGAGCGCATACCAAAGAATTTCTTAACCTTTTGCATCATCGTTTCCTTCTTCTCCAATGCCTGTAGAGGAACGGTTTCGCCAAGGATTCTTCTTGCGACATTACGATAGGCGATGGAAGCCTTGGACTTTGGCTGGAATGCCACAGGCTCTCCATTGTTGGATGCCTTGATTACATCGTCATCATCAATAACAATCCCGATGAGATCAATTGCGAGGATTTGCAAAATATCATCAATATCAAGCATATCCCCTTTTTGAATCATATGGCTTCTGATTCTATTGATGATCAAGTTTGGCCTGTCCATCTCTCTTTGTTCAAGGAGACCGATAACCCTGTCGGCATCGCGTACACTTGATTTCTCAGGCGTCGTTACAACAATTGCCCGGTCAGCAGCCGCAATCGCGTTCTGGAACCCTTGTTCAATTCCTGCCGGACAATCGATCAGAATATAATCGTAATCCATCTTCAATTCAGCGACAATTTTTTCCATTCCTTCAGATGTAACGGAAGTCTTGTCACTCGTTTGTGCTGCTGGTAAAAGTGCGAGATGCTCAAATCGCTTATCGCGAATTAGCGCCTGCTGAAGTTTGCAGCGTTCTTCAATGACATCGACAATATCATAGATGATCCGATTCTCAAGTCCCATGACGACATCAAGGTTGCGGAGACCGATATCCGTATCGATCAGACAGACTTTTTTCTCCATCAGTGCCAGTGATGTTCCGAGATTGGCTGTAGTCGTCGTCTTGCCGACCCCGCCTTTACCCGATGTAATTACAATGGCTTCACCCATTCAGCATTCTCCTTTCGAATCCATCGAGTTCATGCCGTCTCGCTCGTACTTTTTGCAATTTCTCCATGAGAACTTCGCTCGATGTCTCATCATAAACACCACAGCCCATCAACATGCCTTTCCCCGAATCATCGGGTGACTGCCGTATATGGCCGGCGATGCGCAGCTGGTTCGGCTTCATATAAGAAGCGATAATGACTGATTTCAAATCACCATCATACCCTGCATGTGCAATACCGTATAAATTACCCAATATGTATACATTACCCGTAGCACATACATGGCCGCCAGGATTGACATCACCAATCAGAAGCAGATCCCCGTTCACCTTTAGCACTTGCCCGGAGCGGACGATCCGTGAAATGGTCTTCACTTCACTTTCTTCTCTCCATTTGAGTGCATCTTCACGGCGAATGACATCTGACTCGATGGCCTGGACCGTCATCCTGTTGCCATTGGCGATCAATTCTCTTAGCCTCTGTTTCTCTTTTTCCGCCAAGTAGCGGTTTCCGAGTTTCACAGTCACACCGGCAATAGGCTCGTCTTTGTCCGGCTGGCTTGCGGCGATTTTTTCGCTTAACTCTTCAAAGGCTTCTTCAAAAGAACATAAATCGTCTATGAACAAAGTCAGACCGTCTCTGGTCCCTTTTATTGTAACTTTTTGTTTGCTTTCATGCATGTCCCGTTCACCTGCCTCGACCTTCTTTGGGCGGTCGGCGCGCTCGGCTGCCGACCTATTTCAAAAACTGGTGCCAACATAACTAGTACAGCCTGCATGGAAGCTAGAACGATCGATGACTGGCAAGCTGTTCATACTGCCAGCGTTCGAATCTGCTGGCAAGGAGCGGATAGAGCACAATCAGGAAAATCAGATTGAGCAAAACTGTCGGCAGCATGCGCTGAAGCAGATAGCCGCTCCACGCAATTTCCGTAAGACCCGCTGTCAAATAAATAAAATGAATAATCAAATCTCCCAATGCAATGCTGAAAACACCAAGTAGCATTGTTACATAAAAATTACCATGGAACCGCCCTCTTACAGAATGCATCAGGAAGATGACGAGTGTGTAGGAGAACATATACACACCTAGCACACTCGTATATACGATATCGATCAGAAGACCGAAAATCGCAGCGTATAAGACAGAGTAGTATGTGTTCTCCTTATCATAAAACAAAACAGAGAAAAGGAGAACAGCGAGAGCCCAATGAGGGATGATATATGTATCGCCTAGTACAATGTTGGACGGAAGCAGATTGAGAGCTACTCCTTCGAGCACGACAACGATGAACAGGATGAGCGGGATCAGAAGCTTCTTCATTGCCCGTCATCCCCCTCCTCCGGTTCGTCTGTAGCATTATCCGTCTCCAAGCTCCGATCAACGACGATTACATTATTAAGATTATACAAGTCAGCCGCCGGTTCAATCAGAGCGGTTTCTGTCAATCCGTACTGATCAGGTTTAACCTCTTTAACTTTACCGATCAATAGCCCGGCCGGGAATTTACCACCAAGTCCGGAAGAATATACTTTTTCTCCCTTTTTAACGTTTTGCTCAGATTCTTCGATAATACGGAACGTAAGATACTTTGATTCCACATCGAATCCTTCAACCATGCCGAAAACATCCTTGCCCTTTTTGCGGGCGATCGTGGCTGAAATCCTGTTGAACTGGTCAAAACCGGACAGAAGCTGTACGGTTGAACTGAATTGTGCAGCTGATCGAATCTTTCCGACCATGCCATCAGCCGTTCTAACAGCCATATTCTCCTTAACACCATCATGCTTACCTTTGTTGATTGTAACTTGCTCTACCCAGCGCTCAGGAGAACGTGAAATGACAGTAGCCTGAATCGGTGTGTAATCACGGATCGATTCTGTAATATGCAACTGCGCCCTCAGCTCATCATTTTCCTCTTTTAGCTTCTGGATATGGTAGTCCATCCCTTTGTATTCAGAGATTTTCTTCTTCAGTTGTCTGTTCTCTTCGTATGCATTTCTGATATCGGAAATATTCGTCCCAATCCCTTTTACAAAACGGACAGGAGCGGAAACAATTTTCTGCGCTCCGCCTGTCGCATCCTTCATCATCTGTTCAGGCAATGTGACCCCGTCTCTTCCACTCAGCGAATAGCCGACAAGGACGACGAGCAAAATGATTCCAATTAGCAGAATGAAGAGACCTTTCTTTCGGAAAAATGACATCTAATCACCTGCTTAATCTGCGCTTTGGCGGGTTGAAACATTCGGATGGCTGCGGAAATGCTGGATGTAATCCAATGATTTCCCTGTACCGATTGCTACACTTTCAAGAGGATTTTCCGTTACAAATACAGGCATCTTCGTTTCATCACTAATCACCTGATCAAGATTCTCAAGAAGTGAGCTTCCTCCTGTAAGAACGATTCCACGATCCATGATGTCTGCCGCAAGTTCCGGAGGAGTCTTCTCTAATGTCCCTTTTACTGCATCAACAATTGAATCAACCGTATCTGCAAGAGAAGTAGCAATCTCCTTCTTAGTTATTGTAATCGTCTTTGGCAATCCTGTCAGCAAATCACGCCCGCGGATATCGAGCTCTTCATCCTGCTTAACTTCGCCTGCCGCTCCAATTTCCATTTTAATAGATTCGGCCGAACGTTCACCAATCATAAGATTGTAATTTTTACGGATGAAATGAATAATTGCCTCATCCATGTCATCACCAGCTGTACGAATTGAACGGCATGTTACAATACCGCCAAGTGAGATGACAGCTACTTCAGTCGTTCCGCCGCCAATATCGACAATCATGCTTCCTGTCGGTTCCCATACTGGCAAATCTGCACCGATAGCGGCTGCGAATGGCTCAGCAATCGGAAAAGCATCTTTTGCGCCAGCCTGCTTCGTCGCATCAATAACTGCGCGCTCTTCTACCATTGTAATTCCCGATGGCACACAGACAATGACGTTCGGCTTCGAAGCGAAGAATGAACGTTTTTTCATTGCTTTCTGAATATAATATTTCATCATGGATGCAGTCGTATCATAGTCAGCAATAACGCCGTCTTTCATCGGACGGATTACTGAAATATTGCCCGGCGTACGTCCAATCATGTTGCGAGCAGCACTGCCGACCGCTTCAATTTCGCCTGTTTCGATATTTTTCGCTACTACTGATGGTTCTCTTACCTGAACGCCTTTTCCTTTAACAAATACAAGTGTGTTGGCTGTTCCCAGGTCGATGCCCAAATCCTGCGAGAAACTTAATTTCCCCAAAGAAATCTTCCTTTCTTCCGTGCCCCGGTATTTACTGCTTTTTTATTTAATTGCACTATCATATATGAAAACGTGCATTCAAAACAATATGCTTTTAAAAAATGAATATCCTTTGAACACCACTTAAATAAGCGCCGATTTCCCTAATATAGGGAAAATGGCGCCAACATTCGAGCGTCTTGTCAATTATACGAAAAAAAACGCAAAATGGATAGTCATATTATACATAACCTTTTTCTTTAAGAGAGACAAAACGTCTGTCACCGATAATAATATGGTCGAGCAGCTCAATACCCATCATTTTGCCTGCTTCAACAAGCCTGCGAGTTACTTGAATATCTTCCTGGGAAGGAGCGGGGTCTCCTGAGGGGTGATTATGAATGCAGATGATCGAAGCGGCTGAACGCCTGACCGCTTCCCTGAATACTTCACGGGGATGCACAATCGAGGCGTTAAGGCTTCCGATGAAAATCGTCTGTCTGTGCAGCACTTGATTCTTCGTGTCCAAGAAGAGGGCAACAAAATGTTCTTGTTTTAGCTGACGCATCTCTTCCATGACATAATCAGCGCCATCTTCAGGCGAACGAATAAAAAACTTTTCCTGGGGCCGATATTGATTAAGCCGCTTGCCAAGTTCGAGTGCAGCAAGTATGAGCACGCCTTTCGCATCGCCAATACCTTTAATTGCCTTCAATTCCTCGATTGTCGCCTCATTCAGCAATTTAAGTCCGTCAAAATGAAGGAGCACACGGTTGGAGAGTGACATTACTGACTCCTGGCGTGTGCCGCTTCCAAGCAAAATGGCGAGCAGTTCCTGATTGGACAACCTTCCCGGTCCATACTGCAGCAGCCGCTCTCGGGGCCTGTCCTCGACCGGGGTATCCTTTATCATGATTGGAGCATCATCCATGAATAAAGCCTCCCTCGCAAATTCGTCACCGCCAATTATAGACAGAGCTCGGGCATTTGACGAACAGAGGAATTCGTGTTTTTCGCTCGTTCTTCTCTTAAAAAAATTGTTTTCATTAGACTATAAGTTAAGAACTCAAGAAATTTTTTCTGCGCTTTTCCAAATATTAAGCAAAGCTTGACGCACTGTATTCGAGTCTCCTGCTTTCAGCTTGTCCAAGTTTGCCTCAATGCCCTTGGCAAGATTCTGGCAAGCAGTAGATTTTGCCGGAGCACTTTTAATCAATGAGTTCCATTCTGATGCAGAGTGGGTCTCTCCAGTTTTTTGCAACGTACGATTCCATACGGTGCTGAATTCCGAGAGCCATTTTTTCTCATTGTCTTTAAGCTCACCCTTAGCGATTGGCGCAGTCCATTCCTTAATGTAAATGTCCAGTTTAGCCTTCTCTATCAATTTAGCCTGTTCTGCTGCCTGCTTCTCAGCTGGAGCTGCTCCGGCGAACAAATAATAGCTTCCATCTCTCTGCCATAGTACTGCAGGAACACCTGCTTTTTCATATTTAGCAAGCCACTCATCTGCATTTTTCTTTTTCGTGAACACGCCTCCTTGCAGAACATAGGCGGAAAGCAGCTCGGACTTCTTATTCATTGCTGCATTGGCATGGCCGGACACAGTTACAGCAGCCTCGTCCGTCTCAAAAACAGTAAGGAGCTTCAGCATAACTGTCCCGATAAGCACACCGAGTACGATCGCTGAGACTGTTGTTACAAGCAGAACTTGCAGCTTGGATCTTTTTCCAGGCACTTTTTTTGCATCCATGTGGAAAAAGGCATCATTACTTATTTCTTCTGCTCTGATTTCTTCAGCAACAGCTACTTCATGTTGATCCGAGCTTGTCCCATCTTCCGGCTTGCGACTATGCCAGACGATAACAGGTACTTTCCCACTCATATGACCTACCTCTTTCTGCAATGTTTTTCCCAACTCTACCATATGATGAACGCAAAAAAAGGCGGCTCCTGTCATCAGGAACCACCTTTCCATCTGCAAATTCAATCGTGTTTCGACAAAATATATTCCCTCACTCGCAAAATGAAGTTCAAGGAACCTGTAATGAACATGCAGCTTGCTTCTTTTTCTTCTATCATTTCATCAACAACACTGTGCCAATCTGTTTTAAGCTCCAGATTATATTTTTCAGCCAGCTTTTTCTCCTCTTCGATAGACAACGCACGAGGGTGGTCAAAAGGGACAAGTACAATATGGTTGAATTCTTCTTTCAACTGTTCGAGCATACTACTGATATCCTTGTCTCGAAACGCACTGAATACGACTTTTGAAGACTTGCCTTCAGCGAATGCCTTGGCAGTCTTTGTAAAGGAGCGAATGCCATCCGGATTATGTGCTCCGTCCAGAATAATATCCGGATTAGAGTGAACTTTTTCAAAACGACCAGGCACCGCAGTCTCAGCCAATGCTTTGACCGCTTTCTCCATGTCAATGAGTACTCCTTCTTCATCAAGAAGCGCAAATCCAGCAATGGCGAGCGAAGCATTATGCATCTGATGTACTCCGCTCATGCCTAGCTTCACATCGTATGATTTGCCGCCGCTTGTCCAGATGAATGAATCAGGCCATGTCTTTCGATATTGGAATTCCTCACCAATATGAAAAATTGGAGCAGATTTCCCTGTCGCTTCCTCACGAATAACGGCAAATGCTTCGTCTTTCATTTCCCCGGCAATAACAGGACGGTTATGTTTAATAATGCCAGCCTTATGTTCGGCGATATCGACAACCGTACTGCCGAGGAATGAGGCATGATCAATTGAAACATTTGTAATGATTGATAGAATTGGTTCAAAGCAGTTCGTAGTATCAAAGCGACCGCCCATTCCTGTTTCGATAACTGAAATCTCCGCCTGTTCAGCGAGATGCATAATTGCAAGCACCGTAATGATCTCAAATTCTGTCGGATGCATATCTTGTTCATCGAGCAGTTCAATTGCTGGTAATAGCTGATTCAGCAAAGAGATAAAAGCTCCTTCACTTATTGGTTCTTTATTAATGTAAATATGTCCGGTAAGACCCGAAAAGCTAGGTGAAGTGAAAAAGCCTGTCTTATATCCATTGGCTACAAGTCCGTCAATTAGGAAGCTCGCGGTCGAACCTTTTCCATTCGTACCCGCAACATGCACAGCCTTCATCTTTTTCTCCGGGTTCCCTGCTTTGTCCAATAATGAATGGATTCGTTCCAGGCCGGGTTTAATCCCAAATTCACTTCGTTTCTTGAAAAACGTCTCAACTTCTATAAAAGTTTTAAACATGACGCCACCACTTCCGTTTCTTTTCTAGTACAATCAATTATAGAATTCATTTGTGATTGAAGCAATCAGACAGAGAGGACTTAATAGATGACTTATGGTTGGATCATATATAATGGCTCATTGCCAGGTAATAAATTCCTTGATTTCGCCGAAATGCTGCAAAGAGCGGCGTTGCGTGCGGGAAGCCAAGCTGATATTGTAAAAAATAACGACTTGCTCGCTGTTACAGACTCAAAAGGCATGGAGTTGCTGAAGCCGAACGGGCTTAACATCCCTGAATATTGTCTTTTTACGGACAAAGACCTCCATCTTGCACGCCAACTAGAAGCGATGGGTATCTCTGTCTTCAATAGCTCTCATGCAATTGAAGCGAGCGACGATAAAATCGCGACACATCAAGCACTTGCAAAGAGGAAGATCCCGATGCCACGGACAATTTCTGCTCCAAAAACATTCCTTCAAGATAGTCCGCTTGGGGAAAAGCAACTGCAACTTGCCTCCAAGGCACTTGGCTTCCCAATGATTGTAAAAGAAGCTTTCGGATCTTTTGGCCAGCAAGTCTACCTTGTAAACGACATGGCTGAACTACAAGAACAAGTTCAGAAAATTGGCGGCAAACCATTCCTTTTCCAGGAGTTCGTAGAGACAAGCCGCGGCATTGATCTAAGACTACAAGTTGCTGGCGATGAAGTCGTCGCCTCAGTGAGAAGAACAGCGGTTGATGATTTCCGCGCCAATGTGACGAATGGCGGCAAAATGCATAGCTATGAACCGACTGATGCTGAGTGTGAGCTTGCCATTGCTGCAGCGAAAGCGCTCGGATGCGATTTCGCTGGTGTCGACCTGCTTCATGGGGAACTCGGACCAATAGTCTGTGAAGTAAACTCAAATGCACATATTCATAATCTAATGGACGCAACCGGAATAGATGCTAGTGATGCCATAGTCCGTGACGTCCTCCGTAAAGTAAAAGACAGGAGGAAACAGTTTTGAAAACAGGCTGGATCATTTATCGTAAAGCCGATACACTCGGCAATGAAGGATACATTCAATGGTTTATCGATGAAGCACAAAAACAGGATATCGAATTGAAGTTTGTAATGCGGGAACAACTATCAGTCGGTATTATCGACAACAAAACGGAAATTCTAAAAAACGGGAAACCGGAAAGACCCGATTTCGCGATTATCCGAACAATTGAACCGCTGCTTAATTTACACTTTGAGACAGCCGGAATCCCTGCATTCAATTCGTATGAAGTCTCACGTATTGCCAATGACAAGGCACTCGCACACTCTTACGTACAGCAGCTCGGTGTCCCAATGAATGATACCCTATTCCTACATACGGATCTTCTTAAACAAACACCGCCACTTGAATTTCCTTTTGTCCTTAAGCAGACGGGCGGACGCGGCGGTAAGGAAGTGTATTGGATCGGTTCCCAGGACGATTGGACTTCCCTCTTGCCGAAACTTCCACCAGTAAATCTCATCGCCCAACGCACGAATGTGCGACATGGTAAAGATTTGCGCGTCTTTGTAGTTGGGGACGAAGTTGTCGGAGCTGTCCTTAGAGAGAGTGACGCCGACTTCCGTGCGAACTTCAAGCTCGGCGGGAAAGCAACGTTTTATAATCTAAACGCCAATAATCTAGAACCTGTACAGAAAATCATCGACCGTTTTGATTTTGGAATGGTTGGAATCGACTTCCTCATTGGAAATGACGGCAAGCTGCTTTTCAATGAAATAGAAGATATTGTTGGGTCACGGACTTTAAGTGTGACGAGCAATATTAACATCCTGGAGAAGTATGTTGCTTTAATTAGAGAGCGGATTGAATAATAAAATCAAAAAATGACGGAGCATCGTATGCCCCGTCATTTTTCTAAATATCGGATCACTTTATATACTCTATTAACAGCCCTAAAAATCACGTTCAAACTCACCGGCAATTAACTTAAAGTGTATGTCATTCGATGTCCCGCCACTGATAGTACGTGAAATTTTCGATATATCTATCTTTTTTTCCAAATGAATTGTCCTTTTCTCATTCGGTTTTAATGTGACTTTTTCAAGTTTAGGCTCATTCATTAATGACTCTGTTCGATAAACAGGCTTAAGATCATTATCAAGAAATTGCATTGAAAAGCTCACCGTATGATTGCTGTGATTCCTCAATGTAAGTGTGCACTCACCATTTAACAGATTCTCTCTAATGCTCTCAAAATGACAACTCCCATCTTTATCGTAGGAAATTGCGAAAATACCAGATGCGACTGTTCCCTGATACAGAGTAATCGCCACATTCGGCAAAAATAAATATAGGACGAATACAAGGATCACAGTCCTAATACGATGTTTTTTCACCCCAACAGCGAGCAAAACAAAACTTATAATAAATAAAGCTGAACAAAAAATACCAGATAACACATACCCGTTCTGATCCTGTATCGGAAAATTCATAAACGTCGCTTGTGCCCTTAGCAATGGATTATTTGGAAATGGAAAGAAAGAATAAAGACAAATTCCTAAAAAAACAAACGAGCTAATAATGGCTAACTTGCTTCTAATCAAAAATCTTATCCTCCCAACATATCATCTATCTTTATATATGAAACGGTTCCCCATATACTTCTTACTGCTAAGGACGTCTTCCATAATAGCCAATGCCTTATAAGGTTCCTTATAAACATTAATAGAACCTGCCTCAGCATCATATCCTTTTTTAAAATTAAGGATATCTTTTAAAACCTGGTTTGATTCCTCTTCACCATTTTGTTTAATTTTATTTCGAATATCTACGAATACACCTCCATTCCAGGAGACAAGGTTTTCCGGCACTTCGCTAATATAGGCATTTAACCGTCCCTCATTCTCTGACATATAGTTGCTTGCATCCCAAAGAAGGTGCTCGTTCTTCCCTCCCTCCGTCTCATATTTTTTCGTAATCTCCTCTTCTTCAAATTCTTTCAAAAGCCTTGCTGTCTCATTGAGATTAAACAAAAATTTTTCCACATCAATTCCTACTTCTATTCTTTTCTGTTGTTTGTCATGGATGAAGTGATACAAATTCAAACCCAGAGAAATAATTAAAATAAAAATAAGCCTTTTCCGAGAAACCTTCTTCATTGATTCACCAGCTTTTATGTATTATTCATGTTATTTTATCAGTATTTACCAAATGAGGATACAAAAAATCCCACAAGCCTCAATAGAAACTTGCGGGACAGTCAAACTATTATTTCAATTCTTCCAAGCGTGCTTTTACTTTCGCCTGCTTTTCAAGATAATCTTTTTCTTTTTGTTTTTCTTCCTCAACAACCTTCTCAGGAGCTTTTGCGATGAAGCCCTGGTTGCCGAGTTTCTTCTGGACACGTTCTACTTCTTTCGTCCATTTCTCAAGTTCTTTCTCAAGACGAGCAATCTCTTTATCGAAATCAATCAGTCCTTCAAGCGGCAAGAACAATTCAGCACCTGTCACGACAGCGGACATCGCTTTAGCAGGAGCGTCGACAGCTTCGGCAATTTCCAGTTCACTCGTATTACAGAAGCGTTCAAGATAACTACGTTCGCTGTTTAGCTCATCAACGATTGTCGCGTTCTCAGCTTGGATCATCAGCTTGATCTGCTTGGACATTGGTGTATCCACTTCAGAGCGGATATTACGGATTGCCTTGATAATTGAAGTAAGACGTTCCATTTCCGTAACTGCTTGATCATCCTGGAATTCAGGGTTCACTTTTGGCCATTCAGCTACCGTAATAGATTCGCCCTGATGCGGAAGCTGCTGCCAAATTTCCTCTGTGATGAACGGCATGAACGGATGCAACATGCGCATTGTCTGATCCAATGTATGAGCTAGAACAGAACGAGTCATTTTCTTTGCCTTCTCATCGTCACCGTAAAGTGGCAATTTCGCCATCTCGATATACCAGTCACACAAGTCATCCCAGATGAAGTTGTACAAATGGCGGCCTGCTTCACCGAATTCATATTTATCCGTGTTGCGTGTCACTTGCTCAATTGTTTCATTCAAGCGTGTAAGAATCCATTTGTCAGCAAGTGATTTCTCACCGGAAAGATCAATGTCTTCATATGTGAAACCTTCCATGTTCATAAGTGAGAAGCGTGATGCGTTCCACACTTTGTTGGCGAAGTTCCATGTTGATTCAACTTTTTCCCAATGGAAGCGTAAATCCTGACCCGGTGTTGAACCTGTAAGCAGGAAGTAACGCAATGAATCAGCACCATACTTCTCAATGACATCCATCGGGTCGACACCATTTCCAAGGGACTTGGACATTTTGCGTCCTTCTGCATCACGGATAAGACCATGAATCAGAACATCTTTGAAAGGACGCTCGCCAGTGAATTGCTTGGACTGGAAGATCATGCGTGAAACCCAGAAGAAGATAATGTCATAACCTGTTACGAGTACATCTGTCGGGAAGTAGCGCTTGAAGTCCGGTGCTTCTTCATCCGGCCAGCCCATTGTTGAAAACGGCCAAAGTGCGGAAGAGAACCATGTGTCAAGAACATCTTCATCTTGCTTCCAGTTCTCGGCATCAGCTGGTGCTTCCATGCCTACATGGATCTCACCTGTTTCCTTATGATACCAAGCCGGAATGCGGTGCCCCCACCAAAGCTGACGGGAAATACACCAGTCACGGATATTCTCCATCCAGCGCAAATACGTCTTCTCAAAACGATCTGGCACGAAGTTCACTTTGCCTTCCGACTGCTGCATTGCTACAGCTTCGTCAGCAAGCGGCTGCATGTTTACGAACCACTGTGTTGAAAGATAAGGCTCAACGACTGCACCACTGCGTTCTGAATGACCAACTTGATGGACGTGATCTTCAATTTCAAACAGAACGTTCATATCTTGCAAGTCTTTTATGATTTGCTTACGGCATTCGAAACGGTCCAGTCCTTCGTACTTGCCAGCACGTGCGTTCATTGTGCCATCTTCATTCATAACAAGAATGCGCTCAAGATTGTGTCGATTACCAATTTCAAAGTCATTCGGGTCATGTGCAGGTGTAATCTTAACCGCTCCGGAACCAAATTCCATATCGACATAATCATCTGCAACAATCTCAATCTCACGGCCGACGATTGGCAAAATTACCTTTTTGCCGATGAGGTGCTTGTAGCGCTCGTCTTCAGGATGAACGGCAACAGCAGTATCTCCAAGCATTGTCTCTGGTCGAGTCGTTGCAATTTCAATTGTTTCATCAGAATCTTTGATTGGATAGCGCAAATGGTAGAACTTGCCCTGCACTTCTTCATAGATAACTTCAATATCAGAGAGTGCTGTTTTCGTAGCCGGATCCCAGTTAATGATGTATTCACCGCGGTAGATAAGTCCTTTTTCATAAAGGGTTACGAATACTTTGCGTACCGCTTCAGAAAGACCTTCATCCATTGTGAAACGCTCACGTGAATAGTCGAGGCCAAGGCCCATCTTCTCCCATTGCTTGCGGATGAATCCTGCATACTCTTCTTTCCATTCCCAAACAGTATCAAGGAACTTCTCGCGCCCAAGGTCGTAGCGGCTCTTGCCTTCTTCGCGTAGTTTTGCCTCAACTTTTGCCTGTGTCGCAATACCGGCATGGTCCATTCCCGGAAGCCAGAGGACGTCGTAGCCCTGCATACGCTTCATACGTGAAATCGTATCTTGCATTGTCGTATCCCAGGCATGTCCCAAATGGAGCTTTCCTGTAACGTTCGGCGGCGGAATGACAATTGTGAACGGTTCTTTGTCAAGATCCTGCCCTGCTTCAAAGAACTTGCCATCTAGCCAGAATTGATAACGGTTTTCTTCAACTTCCCCCGGATTGTACTTCGGAGGCAGTGATGTCTGTTTTTCTTCCATGGTAGTGCTCCCTTCCTAATGCGATGCATGACACCCCGGCAAAATAAAAAATCCTTCTCATCCCCAAAAAAGGACGAAAAGGATTCCGCGGTTCCACCTTTATTTACAGGCATAAAAATGCCGGTACACTCATGCAAGTTGTAACGGAACTTCTCCGGTCTGCCCCTACTGAATCAAGTTCAGGGCATCTGCTCGGCGGGCGACTTTCTGGAAATCCAGCTGAAGAACTCTCAGTCAAGGCTCTTCTCCCTGTGAAACTGCAACGATCCATACTACTCCCGCTTCCATGCATTTATCGCTTTGGTCTGCCTGTATTTTACCGTAACTCTCTGGTAAAAAGCAAGCTGCATTCACAAAGTCCAGGAACTCAAGCATAAAATGAAAAAAACAGATGAAAGCAGGTGGTCATCATATCACGACAATACCGTTACAAATTGCCGCCATGGGCGTTTACATGCCTATGTGTCATTGAGCGTGCGGTCGTTCCGATCCTCATCTTCCAGGTGTTCCGTACGCTCTTCCTGCCCACTACGTTCGACATTCTCTTGCTTGGCTTCATCACTGGTCTCTTCTTCGCGTTCTACTTGCGCTGGATTTGACAAGTCATCATTGCTGCTTTGCCATTCTTGGACAAAATTAAGCCCAAACATCATGACACGGAAATGTGCATTTAACCCTTCCACTGCTTCAAGCATGGAAACGGCTGAAGGATTTGCATCAAACCGGCGAACCCAGTTTAAATAAGGCATAGGGTCCAGAAGGCAAATCGATAGATGGCATCTTTCAAGGTCAGACAATTCATTTGCCGCTTCATATTCCCGATATGCCGCAATGTACTGGTCGCGTCTCATGAAGCACTCTGTCTTCATCAGCTCACTGCGGAAAAAATGATGCAGATCATCTGTCGCGTTGCCGCTCCGAGCGTTCTCCCAGTTAACAAATAAAGGTGTCGTTCCATTCAAAAAGTGCTCACTTGATAGCCGGCCATGCACAACACTCGTATGCCAATCGCCTTGTTCAATTAAACTTGAGAGCTGTTCAAGCTGCTTAATATGTTCGGCGCAAACTCTGTCTGCTTCCATATACTGCGTACAGAAGCTGAGTTCAAAAGGAGACATATAATGTCTTGTTTCGCATTTCTCAATGTGCTTTAAGAGCTGATTACGCAGCGTACCGATATTTTTCTTACATGTATTCACGGATCCCAGCCATGCCTCAGCTTTCGGCATGGCTGGCTCTTTTGTTTTCCGATGGATATGACCAATCGTCTTCAGCAATTGATCGGGCTTAGGATAGCTCGCATCAATCCAGGGCATTAGATAATAGACGTCTTCATTCATGCTTACAGAAGGAAATCCGTCTAAAGTCATATAGACTGGAAGCACGCCGCGCATTGTACCGATTGCAGCTTCATTGTGCAAACCTTGCCACAATGATTCGTCACGGATGGATGCCGTCCTTTTTTTCAAAGCATAGCTTCTGCTGCCGCATGTCGCTTTGAACAGGCGGCTTGTAATTTGCTCCATTTCGTTTGCTTCCAGACCATATCTTAAAAGTAGTTCCCTCTCCATATCCATTTCGCTTCACCTCGCAAAACTGCTTCTACGCATTTGCCTCGCGGGGAACAGGGATGTAAATAAGCTGTCCGGCGCCAAGGTTCTCGTTATCTAAACGGTTATGCTGCAACAAGCGAGAAACCGGAATTTCGTATCTTTCGGCAATAGACTCTATTGTATCCTTCTCCTGGACAATGTATAGACGCATTCTCGTAAAGCCTTCTTCATTATCTCTTCCGAACAGATCTGTCAAATTACCAAGATCCGCACCTTCTTCATCTGGCTTTTGAGCGTGGATTCCAGTTTCAGTACGCTGCTTCTTGTACACAGGAGACTCTTGTTGTTCTGACTCTTCTTGTTCCGACTCTGCTTGCTCTGGTCGATTTACTGCCTCAGAAGACTCATCAGCATCAGCTGAAGGCGTGCTTTCTTGTTCGACAGCTGACTCTTGATTTGCTTCCGGTTGCTGTTGCTGTTCAATGCGTCCCTGAACAGCTGGAGCTTCTTTAACATCCTCTGCCTCGCCGACTGGTTCAGACGCTGATATTTTTACTTCATCCGATTCTGTTTGTTCTTCTTGTCTTGGTTGCTCTTCTGCAGAAGGTGCCTGATTTTCAGTCTCTGCTTCTGTTTGCAGTTCAGAAGGCTCTTGATCTCTTGCTTCTGCTTGCTCTTCTTGTTTCCGCGCCTCGGCCTGATCTCTAGCTGCTGTAAAAGCAAGTTCCTGTGATGTTGATTCCGCTTCAGACAAATTTTGATCATTCTCTACTGCACTAGGGGCTTCTTCCTGTTGTGGCTTTGCCTCCTCTGCAGAAGGTTCCGAGTCCAATCTCACTTCTTCTCGTTCAACCTTTTCAGCTTTACTGTTTAGATTCAATGCAGGTTCCTGCTCTTCTTCTGCTTGTTGTTCGGAGCGGGCAAGTTCACAGCTTTCTTCGCTTAGAGATGCTTGATCGTTCTCTTCCGGAGTAGAGTTATTAGATAGCTCTAAACGGTGTTCAGAAGCTTCACTAGCAAGTTCCGTTTCACAGTTATTAGATTGTTTCGCTTCATCAGTTTGTTCGGAGTTCTCTGCGGAGTACCGGTCTGTAGAATTCGCTGGCTCGGACTGCTTTGCATTTTGTTTAGGTATTTCTTGTTCCGGAGTTAAAAAAGCTGACTGCAACGTATTTGATTGATTGTCCGCCAATGCCTCTGGCTCTTCATCTCTTCTAGATGCAGATGGCTCGATCTCTTCTGCCTCCGGGATAATATCAAAATCAAACTGTGGCAGCTGGTCGCTGAAAGTCGCGAGCTTGCCCATCAACTCTTCAAGCGCATCTGCTCCAATATCCTCCGCTCCAAAGAACGGCAATGGCAAATCTTTTTCTTCTGTCAAGAGTTCTGGTTCAGAGCGTTGCTCTTCCGGAAGAATTCCCCTGATTTCGATTGAAGCAAGTAAATTCAAGCGATCATTTGAAGGGAAATCATAGTCAAAAGTTGTTACTTGTACTTTGATTTCGTTCAAATCTTCCACTCTATCATGGGGGATGGAAATTTCAATTGGAAAATGATGCAGGAATGTAAGCTCTCCATCTTCTGTCTCACTCACTTCCTCTACACGCCGTATTGCCTGATCGTCCTCTTCCTCGTCGATAGGTACATAATCGGCATGACCATTCTCCCCGCGGCGGTATTCTCCTTTCAATTCTATGACACCGCGCAGCTGAACATATTCTGCTGGAGAATGGACGGAGATAATCGGCTCAAGAGAAATGCTGACCATCTCGCCGACTTCCTCTCCGCTCCGGAAATACAAGGATTCATTTAAATCAAAGCTGAATGCAGCTTGGTCTCTACTCATAAAAATCGCCCCGTTCCATAAAGATATTTCATTCTGCACCCCCATTCTATTCACTGGTAAAATAGTTTATGACATAAAAAAGAGCCATTCCTATATGTGGAATGGCTCTTTCAGCATAACTATTTTTTCAATTTCGCAAAAGTGCGGTCAATCGCTTCTACTGTCTTTTCGATATCTTCATCTGTGTGAGCTGTTGAGAGGAACAGACCTTCAAATTGTGATGGTGGCAGGAAGATCCCTTCTTCTGCCATCGCACGATAATAGGAACTGAACCGCTCCAAATCAGAAGTGCTTGCTGTTGCAAAATCAACAACATCCTGATGTGTGAAGAAGACTCCGAACATTGAACCGGCACGGTTGATTTGCAATGGAATGTCATATTTTTCGGAAGCGACACGGAATCCTTCAGCGAGGCGATCGACTTTTTTGTTAATCTCCTCATATGTTTCCGGTGTCAAAGCTTTCAATGTTTCATACCCTGCAGTCATCGCGAGCGGGTTTCCTGAAAGTGTACCCGCCTGATAAATATCGCCTGCTGGTGCAATTCGTTCCATGATTTCACGTTTACCACCATAAGCACCTACAGGAAGACCTCCGCCAATTACTTTACCGAGGCATGTCAGATCAGGTGTGACACCAAAGTAACCCTGTGCACAATTGTAACCGACACGGAAGCCAGTCATCACTTCATCAAAGATTAGCAATGTTCCGTTCTGCTCAGTGATTGTACGCAACTCTTGAAGGAAATCATTGCGTTGCGGCACGACGCCCATATTACCTGCTACAGGTTCAACGATAACACCAGCAATGTCATCTCCGAACTGCTTGAAAGCTTCACGAACGCTGTCCATATCGTTATATGGAACTGTGATCGTATTTTTCGCAATACCTTCTGGCACACCAGGACTGTCAGGAAGGCCTAGTGTAGCAACACCGGAACCTGCCTTGATCAGCAAGGAGTCACCATGACCGTGGTAGCAGCCTTCAAATTTCAAAATGAGATTGCGTCCTGTGTAACCACGCGCAAGACGGAGAACACTCATCGTAGCTTCTGTTCCTGAATTGACCATACGAACCATTTCCACAGAAGGGACACGGTCGATGACAAGCTTCGCCAGTTCGTTCTCAAGCAATGTTGGCGCACCAAAACTTGTCCCTTTTTCAGCTGCTTTTTTCAAAGCTTCAACAACATGATCAGCTGCATGGCCCAAAATGAGCGGACCCCAGCTAAGTACATAGTCAATATATTCATTGCCATCGATATCACGGATATGCGAACCTTTACCACTTTCCATGAAAATCGGATCCATGCCAACAGAACGGAATGCGCGTACAGGCGAGTTCACTCCGCCTGGCATGAGATCAACAGCCTCTTTGTATGCGTCAATAGATTGATTGAACTGTTTCAAAAGACTTCACCTCGGGACAGTTTTTAGTTATTTTCTTCCTGCAGCCATTTCGCCGCATCTTTCGCATGGTAAGTGATGATCATATTGGCACCTGCTCGCTTCATCGATAGAAGTGTCTCAAGGACAACACGTTTTTCATCGATCCAGCCATTCAGTGCAGCAGCTTTGACCATCGCATATTCGCCGCTCACATTATAGGCGACAAGCGGGACATTGCTCATATTGCGCACTTCACGCATGACATCAAGATAAACAAGTGAAGGCTTTACGATTAGCATGTCCGCACCTTCAGCAAGGTCTGTCTCAGCCTCTTTCAATGCTTCCAGGCGGTTCGCCGGGTCCATCTGATAAGTCTTGCGATCACCGAATTGTGGTGTAGAATCTGCTGCATCGCGGAAAGGACCGTAGTATGCCGATGCGTATTTCACTGCATAAGACATAATTGGAATCTCTTTAAAACCAGCTTCATCAAGTGCAGCACGGATCACTTTTACAAATCCGTCCATCATATTGGAAGGTGCGATAATATCTGCTCCTGCCTTTGCCTGGGAAACGGCTGTTTTCGCAAGCAGTTCAAGGGACTCGTCGTTTTCAACATCGCCATCGTGCACGACACCGCAATGGCCATGTGAAGTATATTCGCACAAGCATGTATCAGCTACAACGAGCAACTCAGGATCAACTTCCTTCGCTTTGCGTGTTGCCCGCTGAATAATACCTTCGTCGGAAAACGCACCGGAACCTTGCTCATCTTTCTCATTCGGCACACCAAAGAAAATGACAGAGCGAATTCCTAGTGCCTTCACTTCCTGAAGCTCTTTTTCCAGAAGGTCAAGTGTAATTTGGAAAACACCCGGCATGGAAGATACTTCGTTTTTCGTATTTTCACCTTCCAAAATGAATATCGGATAGATGAAGTCTGTTGCATGCAAATGTGTTTCTCTTACTAAGTCTCGCATCGCAGCAGATGAACGCAATCTGCGGTGTCTTCTGAATTTCATATCTTCTGCCATCGTTCATCAATCCTTTCCTGTAACAGCATGCCCCATCACGGAAACCATGCCTTCTATTGTAAACTCATCCGGTACGATGATATCGGCAAATCCACATGATTCTGCTTTCTCAGCAGTTGTCGTACCAATGCAGCAAATACTCGTATCTAAAAGATGAGGCAGCCCACCAAGGTCTATAAATGCTTCAATTGTAGATGGGCTAGTAAATGTGATAAACGCAAACTCATTTTCATCTAGTGTTTCGGTCAGTTTGCTGCCAATACTTTTATTATAAACAGTTTCATATACTTCAAGCGAATCAAACGCAATATTCTCGCGGCCGAACAGATGTGGCAGCACATCGCGGGAGCGTGACCCGCGGACGAGCAGGATTGTACCTGGACGTGGATGTTTACGGAGAAATTCATGACCCATCGTTTCTGCATCATATACTGACGGGATGAAATCAGCGTGTTTGCCATGCTCTTTTAATGCGTTCTCAGTTTTGTGACCGACAACGCCAATTTTCGCTGATGCGAATCGGTTCGCCGGTATTTTCAACGCCTCAAGTTGTCTAAAAAAGCAATCAACCCCATTTGCACTCGTAAATAAAATCCAGCTGTACGAATCAAGTCTTTGCCAAATCGGCAAATTTTCTGCACGCTGTGAGCAATTTATTTCAAGAAGGGGTAGCTCAACCGGAATGCCACCGGCCAAAGCAATTTGCCTGGAAAAAGCCTTTGCCTGGGATGCCTCTCTCGTCACAAGAATCTTCTTGCCTTGGAGAGGTTTCATTGGCTCTCATTCTCCGCTTTTACGCGCTCTACAATATCTTTTGCTCCTCGAGCGATGAGTTTATCTGCAGCAATCTTACCAGCTTCCTGCGGCGTGGCGGCGCGTACTGTCTCTTTTAACATTGTGGAACCATCTGGTGTACCGACAAATGCTGTAAGTACAACCTCTTCCCCTTCCAAATGAGCAAAACCACCGATAGGAATTTGGCAGCCACCTTCCAGAAGACGGAGGAAAGTACGCTCTGCCTCCACTGTCCGTGTCGTATATTCGTCATTAATCCGATCGAGCAATTCTAGAAGTTCTTTATCATCTACACGAGATTCAATTGCGAGTGCACCTTGGCCAACTGCAGGAATACATACTTCCGGATCAAGATATTCTGTAATCATGTCTTCACTTTTACCGACGCGCTTCAACCCTGAAACAGCAAGAATGATTGCATCATAATCCTCTTCTTCCATCTTGCGCATGCGTGTTTCGATATTACCGCGAATCCATTTAATGTTCAGGTCAGGCCTCGCCTGCAACAATTGCGCGGAACGGCGCAGACTGCTCGTGCCGACAATTGCTCCTTCCGGCAGTTCCATCAGTTTCTTACCGCTTTTGGAAATGAAAGCATCCCGATGATCTTCACGTACAGGAATACAGCTGATCATCAATCCATCCGGCAAGATTGCAGGCATGTCTTTCATACTGTGTACGGCAAAATCAATTTCCTTATCATACATTGCCTGTTCAATTTCTTTGACAAAGAGCCCCTTACCACCGACTTTGTTCAAAGTGACATCGAGAATCCGATCCCCGCGTGTGACGATTTTTTTAAGTTCAAATTCATTTTGCACGCCAGCTTTTTTCAACTGGTCGATGACCCACTCCGTCTGTGTAACAGCAAGATTGCTTTTTCTCGTTCCTACAATGATTTTGCGCATAAATACCGTTTCCCCCTCAGCAGTATGTCAAAATGAAATGATTTCATATGAATGAACCAGAGGCTGCCTTATCCTGTGCGGCAGGCGCCTCTGGTTCGATTTTTTAAAAAGTCCTACTGTCCGGACGTGATACGGTCCGCAAGCGAAAAAGTCAGGATTCCGGAATTGCCAGCTCCGAAGGCTACTGGATTCCCCTGTTCCCGGGATGATGCCAAATCATTCTTAACAGCTTCATCAATCCCGAAAATTTTCATAAACAAAGCAAGTGATTCCTCGGGATTCTCGCTCGTCGCCAATTCCTTCGCTTGTCTGATTGGCTCTTTCAACATTTGGTTAATAATGCTTTTTGTATGTTTATTCAATACTTTCTTTTCGCGCGTTGTCAGATCTGGCATTTTCCGCTCAATACTATTCATCGTTTCAGCCTGGATCGCAAGCGCCTTGTCTCGCAATGCAGAGATGATCGGTACGACACCTAATGTCGCCAACCAACCATTAAATGCAACGATTTCTTCCTCTAGCATCGCTTCAACTTCATTAGCGGCTTTTTTACGTGCTTCAAGGTTTTCATCAACGATATCCTGCAAGTTGTCGATATCATAAAGCTTCACACCATCAAGCCCGGCGATACCTGAATCAATATCACGCGGTACTGCAATATCGATCATAATCAAATCTGAAGGATTTCTTCGCTTGGAAAGAATCTCTTTGACCTGTTTCATATGAAGGACAATGTCAGGGGCGCCTGTTGAGCTGATGAGAACATCCGCCTCTTGCAACAAGTCTCCCAGTTTCTCATACGGAACCGCCTCTGCCCCTGTTTCGGAAGCGAGAACAGCAGCTTTCTCATAAGTCCGGTTAAGGATACTTAACCGAGCGGGTCCAGCAGCACTCAAGTTTTTGAGTGAAAGGGTGCCCATCTTACCGGCACCAAGGACTGCGACATGCTTGTCCTTCAGCGAACCGGAAAGCGCCGACTTCGCAAGCTGGACAGCAGCGTAGCTAATTGAAACAGCATGTTCACCGATCGCGGTCTCTTTGTGAGCCCGTTTTGCAAATGTGATCGCCTGCTTGAACAACTCATTGAAAATCGTTCCAGTCGTCCGCGATTTTTGCGCAGTGAGAAACGCATCCCTCACCTGACCGAGGATTTGAGTTTCACCAAGGACCATGGAGTCGAGACCTGATGCAACACGGAACAAATGTTCAATCGCCGCATCATTTTCTTCAATGACAAGATATGGCAAAAAACTTTCCTTATCAATTTCAAACCAATCGGAAAGGAATTGTTTAATATAATAACGGCCAGTATGTAGCTGGTCGGCAACAACATAAATCTCAGTGCGATTGCACGTTGAAATAATTACATTCTCAAGAATGCTCTTCTGCAAATTAAGATGGATCATGGCACCGTCGACCGCATCCTCGGAAAAGGCCAGTTTCTCACGAATTTCAACTGGGGCTGTTCTGTAATTCAAGCCGACTTTTATAATATGCACACTATCTACCCCCAAAAAATAAAGCCTTCCGTGTTTCACCCGTACTGCGACGTTCTGTATTTATTATAACATGTTTACCCGACTATTTTCCCGCAAAAGCAACAGTTTGATGAATAATATTCATGCGAAAGACGGCAGAATTGTAACATTCTGCCGTCTTTTTCTTACATATATGATTCAAGCAAGCGCCATGCTTCATCCTTGCCCTCTCCCGTTTCGGAAGAGAAAGGAATGATTGGATCTTCCCCTCGCATACCAAGTGTCTCACGTGTCCGTTTCAAATGAGCTTGCCGCTTCCCTTTAGGAATCTTGTCAAGCTTTGTAGCAATGACAATGATCGGCAGCTCGTAATGCAATAGGAAATCATACATAATACAATCGTCTTTTGTCGGTGCATGCCTAATATCTGTTACAAGCAATGCAGCCCGAAGCTGTTTGCGTTTCGTGAAATACTCTTCAAGCATATGGCCCCATTTTTCTCTTTCTTTCTTGGAGACCTTCGCGTAACCGTAGCCCGGCACATCGACGAAGTGAAATGCATCATTGATTTTATAGAAATTCAATGTTTGTGTTTTTCCAGGCTTAGAAGAAGTCCGTGCCAAGTTCTTACGCTGGATCATCTTATTAATAAAAGATGACTTCCCTACGTTTGATCTGCCCGCGAGTGCAAATTCAGGAATCTGCTCTCCCGGATACTGTTTCTCGCTTACTGCGCTAATGATAATTTCGGCTTGTGTTACTTTCATGAATGCCATTCCCCTCTAAACTAATGCGTGTTTCAATACCTCGTCCAAATGCTTCACCTTAATGAATGTCAGGTCTTTGCGGACGCTTTCTGGAATATCATCAATATCACGCGCGTTGTCTTCCGGTATGATAATTGTTGTAATTCCCGCTCTATGTGCACTCATCGACTTCTCTTTAAGCCCGCCTATAGGCAGAACGCGCCCTCGCAATGTAATCTCCCCAGTCATGCCTACTTCTCTTCTAACTGCACGTTTTGTCAGTGCAGAAACAAGTGCTGTAGCAATCGTGATTCCGGCGGAAGGACCATCTTTCGGCGTTGCGCCTTCCGGAACGTGTATATGAATATCATACTTTTCATAAAAATCCGGGTCAATATCCAATTCTTCAGCACGGGAACGCACATAGCTGAATGCAGCTTGAGCCGACTCCTGCATGACATCTCCAAGCTTCCCTGTCAAGGTCAGTTTTCCTTTGCCTGCATAGTAGGTAACTTCAATCGGAAGAATGTCTCCCCCTGCAGCTGTATAGGCAAGTCCTGTCGCTGTTCCGACCTGGTTTTCATTTTCCATCTGTCCGTATCGGAAATACGGTTTGCCGAGGAATTCTTCAAGGTTCTTATTAGAAACGACGACACGCTTTTTATCCTCTGAAATAATGATTCTCGCTGCTTTTCGGCAAAGTGTCGCAATCATGCGCTCAAGCCCACGAACACCAGCTTCTCGCGTATATGTGCGTATGAGTGTCAGCAACGCATCATCTCTGATTTGCAGCTGAGATTTTTTCAATCCATTCTCTTTAATCTGTTTCGGCAAAAGATGTTCTTTAGCGATATGTTGTTTCTCAACTTCTGTATAACCAGCCAGTGAAATGACTTCCATCCGGTCAAGAAGCGGACCTGGAATGTTATTCACATAGTTAGCTGTCGCAATGAAAAGAACATTTGAAAGATCATACGTCTCTTCAATATAATGATCGCTGAAATTACGGTTCTGTTCCGGATCGAGCACTTCCAGCATTGCAGAAGATGGATCACCACGGAAATCGTTCGACATCTTGTCAATTTCATCGAGGAGGATAACCGGATTCACAGTTTCCGCACGCTTCATACCTTGCAGAATACGTCCTGGCATTGCGCCGACATATGTCCTACGGTGACCGCGAATTTCCGCTTCATCTCGTACACCACCGAGAGAAATACGGACGAAATTACGATTGATCGACTCCGCAATGGATCTGACTAGGGATGTTTTACCGACTCCTGGAGGTCCTACAAGGCAAAGGATCGGTCCGCGAATCGATTCTGTCAATTTCTGTACTGCCAGATATTCAAGAATCCGCTCTTTCACTTTCTCCAAGCCATAATGCTCTTTGTTCAGAATGTCTTCAGCATGAGATAACTCAATTTCTGCTTTTGTCTTCTTAGTCCATGGGAGTGCTAGCAGCCAGTCCAAATAGTTGCGGATTACAGAGCTTTCACCAGAGTTCTGCGGTATGCGCTCATAGCGATCAAGCTCTTTTTTCGCAACTTCTCTAATGCGGTCTGGCATATCAGAGTTCTCGATACGTTCTGCAAGCTCACCGATTTCGCCAGTTTTGCCTTCGTTTTCACCAAGTTCTTTCTGGATGGCCTTCAGCTGTTCGCGCAAATAATATTCTTTTTGCGTCTTGTCCATTGAGGACTTAACACGCTGAGAAATCTTCTTTTCAATCTCCAATACTTTCTTTTCATCTGCAATGTATTCAATGAGGCGTTTCATCCGCTTAATCGTGTTCGATGTTTCCAGCAGATTCTGTTTTTCTTTAAGTTTGAGCGGCAAGTGGACCGAAATCACGTCTGTCATACGTGCCGGCTCTGTAATGTCAGAGACAGATTCCAATGTATCTTTATTGATTTTGCGAGAAACTTGCACATACTGTTCAAATTGCTCATAAAGAGCGCGAGCATACGCTTCTTCCTCGTGCGAATCCCCTGAATCCTCTGCCAGTTCTTCATACTCTACTTCCAAATAACTTTCCTGATCGGTATAACGAAGAATTTTCGCTCGTGTTTCACCTTCGACCAAGATGCGGAAAGTGTCATTCGGCAGTTTAATCATCTGTGTCACTTTTGCAATGGTACCAATTTCATAAATATCGTCTTTTTCAGGATCGTCGGTTGCAGATTCTTTTTGTGCAGAGAGGAATATGCATTGTTCCCCGAGCATTGCCTGCTGAAGCGCAGCGACGGAGCGGTCGCGTCCGACATCAAGGTGGACAACCATTGATGGATAGATGACCAATCCGCGCAAAGCCATTAGAGGGAGTATTTTATTATCTGTTGTCATTCGGCATACCTCCATGAATCATTGCTGTAGTATGTATATTAAACAGTTACAGTTATTTCAGTCATATGTAGAACAGTATTCCCTGCGCCTGCACAATTAACCTTGTTTTCGGCAGACTTAGGGCAAGTTACCCATTAAAAGAATGAAAGAGACCGGCAGAGAGCATTCGCAAAATCATTGCATCCCGGCCGGTCTCTTTATTATTGAATATTATCGCAGATTGACGAGCAGTAAGTCCGCATCTCAAATAAGGTGGAGGGACCTCCCTCCCAAATGGGAAGCTGCCCCTTAAGGTCCGATTTGTCCTTCTTGCAATAAGCAGGGCTGACCTCTCAACTTACCGAGTTTACTTATGCACTTTCCTTTGGAAGACTGTCTTTTGAGCTGGCAACCGTTCCGTCTTTAAGGACAAGCTTCGGTGCTCCGTCTTCCTCTGTAACTGTTTCTTTCGTAACGATGCATTTCTCGATATCATCACGTGAAGGCAGTTCAAACATTACTTCAAGCATGATGTTTTCGATAATGGAGCGGAGTCCACGGGCACCTGTCTTACGTTCTATCGCCTTTTTCGCGATTTCTTCAAGAGCGCCTTCCTCGAAATCAAGCTCGACACCGTCGATTTCAAACAGCTTCTGATATTGCTTGACGAGTGCATTTTTTGGCTTCGTCAAAATATCAACAAGTGCTTTCACATCAAGCGGCTCAAGACTTGCGATAACCGGGAGACGTCCAATGAATTCTGGAATCAGACCGTAGCTCTGCAAATCTTCAGGCAATACCTTGGAAAGCAGAACGTTCTGTTCAAAGTCTTCGGATTTTGTATCCGCACCAAAGCCGATTACTTTCTTGCCGAGACGACGCTTGATGATCTGATCGATTCCATCAAATGCTCCACCTACGATGAAAAGTACATTCGTTGTATCAATCTGAATGAACTCCTGATGAGGGTGCTTTCTTCCACCTTGAGGCGGTACGCTCGCAACAGTTCCTTCAAGGATTTTCAAGAGCGCTTGCTGTACACCTTCACCGGAAACGTCACGTGTAATGGACGGGTTCTCAGATTTACGGGCAACTTTATCAATTTCATCGATATAGATGATGCCTTTTTCAGCTTTTTCAATATCATAGTCAGCAGCTTGAATCAGTTTTAGAAGAATGTTCTCAACGTCTTCCCCAACATAGCCTGCTTCTGTAAGTGAAGTCGCATCCGCCATAGCGAAAGGAACATCAAGAATACGGGCAAGTGTTTGAGCAAGAAGTGTCTTACCGCTACCAGTTGGCCCAAGGATAGCGATATTGGACTTAGATAGTTCGACATCGCCACCATACTGTGGTGAATTAATTCGCTTGTAATGGTTATATACAGCAACAGCCAGACTCTTCTTGGCATTGTCCTGTCCGATTACATACTCATCGAGAGTTTGGCGGATCTGTGCAGGTTTCGGAAGTTCTTTGAATTCCGGTTCTTCTTCCGTACCCAGTTCCTCTTCAACAATCTCTGTGCACAACTCGATGCATTCATCACATATATATACGCCGGGTCCAGCTACAAGTTTGCGGACCTGCTCCTGGCCTTTTCCGCAGAATGAGCATTTGAGCTGCCCTTTCTCTTCGTTAAATTTAAACATACCAATTCACCCCTAAAATAAAACTTACTTGCCACCATCAAATCCGCATTGCAATCATTTCAATTAAACATATCATACCAAAAATAGTATGCAAAACAAAACGATACACATCACAGCAAAAGTTTCCTATTTGAATATATGATTCAAACAGAGATAGAACGTTTCGAACAACATTTAAAAGCATAAAATCTGGCAGGGTGCCGTCATTCATTATACTGCATTTACTGCTTTCACATTACGTATTTCATTCATGCTGTCGTTCATTTATTGCCGTATTATACGCATTATAGACAAAAAAGTAAAACAAGATGCAACTGAACGGCATCTTGTTTTACTTTTTATTTCATATAGTCATAAATTGCTTATTTTGTTTTGCTTTGTTCATCAAGGAATTCAATTGCTTTGCGGTATTTAAGGTCTTCCTTGATCATTTCAGTGTTGCCACCAAGCATAGCTTTAAGCTGTTCAACGTCTGTTTGGTACATTTCAGCCATTTGCTCAAGCTCTTTGTTAGCATCTTCATCTGACACTTCAAGATTCTCTTGTTCGAAGATTGCTTCAAGAACGAGGTTAGTCTTAACACGTTCAGAAGCATTTTCTTTCATTTGGCCGCGAAGATCGTCAACTGACTGGCCAGAGAATTGAGTGTAAAGATCAAGTGTCATACCTTGCATTTGCAAGCGCTGTTCGAATTCCTGAACCATACGGTCAGTTTCAGTTTCTACCATTGCTTCTGGGATATCAACTTTTGCGTTGTCAGTAGCTTGCTCAAGCAATGCTTCACGCTTAGCGTTTTCAGCTGCCTGCTTTTTATCCGCTTCAAGCTTTTCACGAGTTTTTGCTTTAAGATCAGCAACACTTTCAGCATCCTGGTCTTTTGCAAACTCATCATCAAGCTCAGGAACTTCTTTTTCTTTGATTTCATGAATATGAACTTTGAAAGTAGCTTCCTGACCTGCAAGGCTTGTTTCATGATAGTCTTCAGGGAATGTTACTTTTACTTCAGTATCTTCTCCGGACTTCTTGCCAACAAGCTGCTCTTCGAATCCAGGAATGAACTGGCCAGAGCCGATTTCAAGAGAATAGTTGTCGCCTTTGCCGCCTTCAAAAGCTTCCCCATTATGGAAGCCTTCGAAATCGATAACAGCAGTATCGCCTTCAACGATTTCGCCTTCTTCTTTAACAACAAGCTCTGCTTGCTGATTGCGAACCTGATCGATTGCCTGATCAACTTCTTCATCAGTTACTTCAACAGATTCAACTTCTACTTCAAGGCCTTTGTATTCGCCAAGTTCAACTTCCGGCTTGACTGTAACTTCAGCTTTGAAAACGATGCCTTTGCCGCGTTCAATTTCTTCAACGTCGATTGAAGGCTGATCAACTGGCTCAATACCAGCTTCTTTAACAGCTTCAGGATATGCAGATGGAAGTACAGCATCAATTGCATCCTGATAGAGTGATTCAACGCCAAAGCGCTTTTCAAACATGCCACGTGGCATTTTACCTTTACGGAATCCAGGTACGCTTACTTGCTTAACGACTTTATTGAAAGCCGTATCAAGAGCCTCTTCGAATCTTTCTGATGAAACTTCAAAAGTCAGTACTCCAACGTTACCTTCTTGTTTTTCAAATTTAGCAGACATACTGTTCCCTCCAACATCTATGTGTCCTGTCACGTTCAGCAATTCAACTTAAGTACTTACACATGCAGATTTGCAACCATTACATTATAACATATCTATCTTGCCTTTCAAGCATTTCTCCTATGTCCCTATGATTGTCAGGTAGAGAGCTTGGCAAGTGTTCAATTCTTCTATGTATTGCGAGCAGTTTGAGCTGCCTTCTTCCACTATGTCATTTCCTGATGCGAATCGAAGGGCATGCACGATGCATTCCGGGTTGCGTTCCGGTTCATTAAATGGATACAGAACGTACAAATATCTTTCCAGAGCTTCCATCATTAAACCATAGCGTGTAGGATCTTGCTGTTCTGTTTCTTTCAATAGATTCCGGACTCTTAATCCAAGTTCGAATTGACCAAGCGTCGGCAAATCATTCGGTACGACCTCAAGATAATGGCCAAATTTTTTCAAACCTATAGGTCCCTCATGATTGCGGTCCTTCAGCCAGAGGAGAATAGCGGTCTTTGTTACCGGATGCACAGTATCATCAAGAAGCATCTCTTGAATGAAATGATCTGGTTCTATTCTCGTCTTGCGCATTTCTTCAATAAGTCCCCATTGACGTCGATGGTCTTCGGCCTGTACAGCTTCGATCAATGATGACATATCTTCCTTCCATTTTCTGTCCGAAAGATCACTGCGCATGTTTTCGCTGATTGCATATAATTGCTGGTACTGCTCCTTCATTGAACTTGGCAAATCGGGACGCTCCAGCACTTCATCCACTGTCTCAACGAGCAAGTCATGCTGGTCTGTCTGAAATAATAGGGTCAAATAGATATGCATATAATCGTAGAAGCCATCATCCTCGCTTTCAAGCAATGATTCGACTTCACTCTGGGCTTCACCAAACTCACCAAGTTCCATGAGGCAAATCAGTTTCCCGACATGGATTTCACTGCTTGCTTCATTATAATAAATGAGCAGATCCAGCTTCTCCAGTGCCTCGCTGTAGCGCTTTTCTTTAAGCGCAGCCAAACTTTCATTCTCCAGCCGTTTTTTCCATTTCGGAAAGAGAATGAGATTATCGGATTTTCCTGTCATTCAGTCACCTCCGTTCTCTTATATTGTTCTCATCATTATAACGTTAACACCTAAAAAAGTACTGAATAATGCCTGTTTTTGAAACGTTCACACTCAATTGCCTGAACTTAAGAATTTCATTTGAGTATATAGAACAAAAAGTTGTATTTCAACCGGGTTAAATGTACTATGTAAACACAATTTGCATTCTCGTATATACAGCAAATGAATTACGACTAAAGTTGGAAAGGATAATTTTATGTCATTTTGTGATGCATGCGCCCCAAGGCCCCTTGCTTATCAGATACAATTCACAAGTGCCGAAAACCAATTACATATACCCGCAATTGTCCGGCATTTAACATCAAAAGGCATGTTGCTTCGAAATCATGATGATCTGTTGCTTGTCAAAGAAGAAGCTGTACGAGGCCTGTATGATTACTTTCTCGACCATATGGACCTGAAGAATATTCGATTCCGGCTTACCTCATCAGACTGGCAGCCGTTTGAGGAAGCACTCGGATTGCTTGAAAACCGCTGGATTGACAAGGTGATCAGTGAGGAGCTTGTCCAGTTCCATTACCAGCCGATCATTGATGCTGACAAAAATATATATGCACATGAAATGCTCGCCCGTTTCACTTCAGAAGATGGAGCGCCTGTATCCCCATACGAGGCATTCCAATCAGCACGAAGCAGAAACCGCACATATGCACTTGATCGAATATGCAGGACGAACGCGGTTAAACAATCCGGGAAAGCACCGGAAAAGGTGTTCATCAATTTTATTCCGACATCTATCTATTCTCCAGAACATTGTTTGCGAACAACTGTCCAACTGGCACATAGTCTTAATCTATCTCCTTCAAAGTTTGTTTTTGAAGTTGTTGAAACAGAGAAAGTGTCAGATATGGATCATTTAAAAGAAATTCTCGACTTTTACAGGGAAAAAGGCTTTTTATATGCATTGGATGATGTAGGTGCCGGTTTCAATGATGCTGATACAATAAAAGAATTGCAGCCACATTATATGAAGCTGGACATGAAATTTGTTCAAGGCGTTTCTCATGATGCCGATAAACAAAAAGCCGCTCTTCATATTCTTAACACCGCTGAATCCGTCGGCTCGATCACACTCGCTGAAGGAGTCGAAGAGGAAGAGGATTTCATTTGGCTAAAAAATGCAGGATTCAAGCTGTTCCAGGGATATCTATTTGGAAAACCGGCCCCTGTTCCAGCCGATTCTGTCCAATCATAGAATAAGCATTTCAAGACGTTGTCGGATTTAGGACAAGGACATTTATTCCAAAGTCAAAAGAACCCGCTGGAAATATAATATTTCCAGCGGGTTCTACTATTATTAGCTATTCATCAATTTGTTAAAGTCAGCGATGACCGGGTTTGTAATCGTATAGCCTCCATCAATCACTAGCATTTGTCCTGTCATGAATTTAGACTCATCTGATGCGAGATATACTGCCGCATGTCCGATATCTTCTGGCTGGCCATGATATGGAAGTGCGTTGTACTTAAGGAAGATTTCACGTACTTGCTGAGGCAAGTTTTCCTCTGCTGATGGGGTAAGAATCAACCCTGGCGCAATGGAGTTGCAGCGAATGTTGTCTTTGCCGTACTGTGCAGCAATGTACTTTGTCATATTTGCAACAGCTGCCTTCGAAGCACCATAAGCAGTACGAGTAGAATCACCGTCAATTGCGCCAATTGAGACTGTATTAATGATAGAGCCTCCACCAGCTTTTTGCATATGAGGTATCGCATAACGACTGCCAAGAAGCGCACTCTTTGTATTCACGTTCATCAAGCGATCCCATTCATCCAAATCAATGTTGACGACATCAAGGTCCTTCTTCAGATTTGTAAGGCCAACGTGGTTATGCATAATTGTAAGGGTGCCGTATTTCTCAACTGTGAAGTCAACTGCTTCTTTAATTGAATCAGCTTTTGATGCGTCGAGGAAGATACCTGATGCTTCTCCTCCATCGGCTTTAATATCTTCAGCTGCTTTCTTAGCACCTTCTTCGTTATAATCGGCGATTACAACTTTTGCTCCTTCTTTTGCCATCAGTTGTGCAGTTGAAAGACCAATTCCTGATGCCGCTCCTGTAAGCAATGCTACTTTGTTTTCCAATCTTCCCATTCTAATCTACTCCTTCAACTATTCAAGTTCTTCTAAGATGCCGACCAATTTCTTTTGAATACGCAAATATTCATCGAGCTCGTTTTTATCAAGCTTTTCAAATACTTCTTGTCTTAACTGTGCACCTTTTTCATGAGCTTTCTTCAGGAAATCTTTACCATCTGGTGTAAGTGCCAGCCGGACAATACGACGATCCTGCTCATCCCGCTCACGACTCGCAAACCCTTCCTTTAAAAGACGGTTGGCGATATTCGTCATGGCGCCAGGTGTATATCCAAGCATATTCGCGAGTTCTGTCTGTTTCAAAGCTCCATGTTCATCTAATTGATGCAATACGAGAATTGGAGAAATACCTAAATTCTGCGGAAATGATCTTGTCCAGCGGACGATCATTTCATTGGAAAACTGTTCTACTGTCCGGATCAGTTCGAACACATTGTCTTGTTGTTTAGCCATTAGCGCAACATGATGGATCCGCCGTCCACCATCATTGTCTGGCCAGTCATATAATCTGAATCTTCACTAGCCAGGAATACGGCGACGCGTCCGATATCCTTCTCAATATCTCCGACACGGCGCATTGGAATCTTTTTCAGCATGGCTTCGTAATAATCCGGATGTTCTTCGGCCCATGCTTCCATACCTGGGGACTTCGCAATAGGTGAAATCAAGTTGACATTAATGCCAAATGGTCCCCATTCATTCGCAGATACACGCGAAATGGCACGGATTGCTTCTTTGGCAGCAGCATAGGAAGCTTGATTTGCGTCCCCATTGATGCCCGCTCCCGAAGCAAAATTAATCACTTTACCCTTTGTTTCTTTCAGATACGGCAAGGCTGCCTGCATCAAATAGAAGGTCGGATAGAATCCTGTATCAAATGACAGATCAAGTTCTTTTTTTGTCGTCTCTGCAAATGACATATTGCGCGACGCATGGGCATTATTAACAAGAATGTCCAACTTTCCAAATTGCCCAACGACTTCATCAATAATATTATTTAATTTCTCATGTTCTGCAAGGTTAGCCTGAATGAATATAGAATCAGGCTGTATGTCTTGCAATTGCTTCAATGTCTCATTGCCAGCTTCTTCATTTAAATCTACGATGGCAAGCTTAGCACCTTCCTTGGCCATCGCTCTTGCCATCCCATTGCCAATCCCGCCTGCTCCGCCGGTAATGACAGCAACTTTGCCTTCAAGTTTACCCATGAAATCAGATCTCCTTTTAATTGGCATATATATAATATAACATTAAATATTTTAACATTAAAGTATTTTGTTTGATTTATTTTCATTCCACATATGAACTTAATATGCACTTCCCGTTATAACCCTATCCAACTCACAAAAAAGCACATCTCTTCTCCGACTGGAAAAGAGATATGCCTTTAATTAAATAGGCTTGTTCGCCGTAAATTTATTTTTCAACCAGGCTATGATTGCCGGCAACACTGAGATGAATACGATGGCAATCAGTACTGTTGAGAAATTGTCCTTGATAATAGGAATATTCCCAAATAAATAGCCAAGCATTGTGCAAATTCCAACCCAAAGGGCGGCCCCGACGATATTGTATGTCAGGAAATAACGATAGTGCATTGAACTTGCTCCGGCAACAAATGGTGCGAACGTACGGATGAACGGCATGAACCTTGCAATTACGATTGTTTTACCACCATGCTTGTTAAAGAAAGCCTCCGCCTTCTCCATTTTCTCTCTATCGATTATTTTGCCAAACCAGCTATCCTGCGGAATGGATGTCCCAATTTTATTACCGATTGCGTAATTCAATGTATCCCCCAGCACTGCAGCAATGAAGAACACAACAATTAGCAGCGCAATATGGAACGCCCCTGTCGCTGCGAACGCACCTGCAGCAAAAAGCAAAGAATCCCCGGGCAAGAACGGGAAAATGACGACACCCGTTTCCACAAAAACAATTAAGAACAAAATGACATATGACCAGATTCCGAACATATCAATGATTTCTTTCAGATGCACATCAATATGCAAAATGAAACTGATCAAGTATTGAATGATATCCATTTTTATCTCCCTGCTTCGCATTGTTAATTCATATCTATGTTGCAAGTCCAATTATAAACCCAAATATGTACAGGCAGGTAGCAAAAAGCGGTAATCATTTGTTAAAATCCTGTGACATCAGCGGAGTTTGTACATTTTATAGATGAGATAACCCATTGAGGCGAATAACAGCCCGAGGTAAATGACAAGATCGAATGGAGCGATATGAAGAGGTTTTCCAATTGCACTCCGGACAGCTTCCCATGTTGCATAGCATAAATAAATGACGGTAAGATTTTTTATAATATTAAGCATCAATACTGAATTACGGACGAGAGGCTCCCTATTCTCTTCTGTCACTTCAACTGGGAATTTATGTGCTTCCGGAAATTTTTCAAGAATAGTGATGCCAATCCAGGTAATCATCCCGATTAAAATTAGAATGAATAAAGACCCTTTCCCTCCCCATCCATCTGCCTCTCCGGCAATATTAAAATGGATTGGAATTTTGTCAGGTACTTCTCTCCATATAATGAACAGGCTGATACAGACGGTAAGCAAAATAACTAATGCAACACCATTAAGGACTTTCTCAAACAAAGAAAGTCTTGTTTTTGTGTATTTTTTCTCGCTCAATTCATCTCCTCCTATAAAATCAAATTCCTTTATGTGGATGATTATACCAAAAACATGTATTGAAAAGACTTACTCTGCCAAAAATAGAAAGAAAGAGGTGTTCAATTCATGCGTAGAAAAACAATTATTATATTTAGCACGGCCTATGTCCTGCTTATGGCCATTACATTCATCATTCAGCATATGAATGGTGATGCTTCCAAATGGACGGATACGCTTGGCAGAGTTTCAGCGAGCTTGCTGCCATTGCTTCTTCTCTTCATGAAACGCATTCCATTCCCTGTACCGCTCATCATCAGTTATTATCTGCTGATTTTTTGCACATTTTATCTTGGAGCAACGATTAGACTATATGACAAATTCAAATGGTGGGATACCGGAACCCATGTGATCGGCGGCATATTTATGTCCTACGTAGCAGCAACACTTTATAAAATCATGGTACCTAATCCAGAGGACCAAAAAATTCCAGCCTGGCTTCTGTTTCTATTCGCCCTTTCATTTTCTATGTTTGCAAGTGTCATGTGGGAAGTGGTTGAATTCGCAGCTTCCGAAATGGGAAAACTCGAAGCTGATAGCCAGAAGGATACGATGACTGATCTGATTGCAGGTCTCGTTGGTGGAGTTATTGCAGCAATCCTTATCGTCATTACTAGAAAAAAAGGAAATCTAAATGACCATTAATAAAGAAGCTGCGAACTAGATATCGCAGCTTCTTTATACTAGACAGACTACTTCACAATTTGAAGAGTTTTTATATGGTGCATGTTCACATACATTGAACTTGCTCTAGCCGGCTGAACCTCTATAAATCCTCCTTCAATGCTTTTAATTTTCCCAATATGATTGACGCTTTCACCCATATTCACAACAACAAATTCCCCTTTTGCTTCTGTAATTAAATTTTCAAAGGTACTTGCCAGTTGCGTGTCAACCGACTGATTCAAGAAACTCTCATTAGCAAACCCGTAAAGCTGACCATGATCGGGATGAGGAATAAGCCATTTTAAATGATCGAGCAAAATATATATCGTTTTATGGACCGGGGAATGGAATACCAAATAGTCGTCTTTCACATTAGTTATATAACCATACAACGACTGTTCTCCAATGACAGCAACCTCTGTGAACATATTGACCGCTTTCATTAGAATCCTTTTTAATGAAAATTCTCCGTTGATGTTTTCTGAATCTATACATGGAGAATCAGCCGGGCACCCTATTTCATTATCGTTGTCATTGTTAAATGTCAGATTCTGAATATGGGTTACAGGAATATAGAGATAATCGTTTCCGTCATAGACGACTAGCGTATCACTCCCTATATCGATGATTGTGCCCTCCAGGTCCATTTTTCCGGTAACTTCTAAATTCACTGTCTCATTTAAAAGCCCCTGCATCTTGCTGTTCATCAATATCCCCCTTATTTAATTCAGAAAAATAGAGTTGCCCATAGATAAAGACTCAGCAAACTTATGATTAAACCGATCGGTACAACGAGAAAAGTCACTTTCAAATATTGACCCCAAGATATTTTGATCGATTCCTTTTTAAGAAGGAACATCCAAATCAATGTGGCAAGTGTGCCAATAGGTGTCAGTAACGCTCCTATATCCGCTCCAATTACACTGGCCAGATATGTCAACTGCAAAAGATTCGTGTTTAAATCCATATCAATAATTGACATCGTGCTGATCATGACAGCAGGCAAGTTATTAAACAGGTTGGAGAATACCGTTGTGAGTGCACCCATTATAAAAGTAGCGTTAAACGGAGAATTCACAACAACATCTCTCACTAAATGCATAATCACTTCATTCAAGCCTACATTTCTCAGACCAAACACAAGAACATACATATTGAAAGCAAAAATCAGGATATGCCATGGTGTCTTTTTCAATATATCCAGGGGACTTGTCCCTAAATTAATCCAGCGAACACCAATTAGAATAGATGCACCAATCAGACCAACCCATTCCGTAGCCACGCCAAAAGGAGCTAGAACAAAGAAAGCCGCCCTTGTTGCTACGACAATGGCTATACAAAGTTTAAACAAATTCCAATCGATGGCATCATCAGTATTTTCTATTTCCAGAGGATGGGATTGCTTGTACTTAGAGTGATGTTTGTCCATTGAAAATTGTACAGAAGTTATTTTACGAGGGAGATCCTTTTTAAAGTAGAAATACATTAGTAGAAACATTGCGCCAATACCGAGCATGGACGGGACAAACATTAAATTAATATAACTATTTAAACTTAATCCCACTATTTTAAGCGCGATGAGGTTCGAGATATTGCTGACAGCTATCGGTGCACTTGCCGCAGTTGCAATTAAAGCACCTGACAGTAAATAAGGGAGTATCTGATGAGGCTTTAATCGTATCAATGTTACGATATGGATGATAATAGGAGTAGTAATTAGGATACTTCCATCATTATTGAACATCATCGTCATAAAAAAACATAGTAAATTCGTATAAAAGAATAGCCGGATCCCAGAACCCTTTGTTCTGTTTACTATATTTAATGCAATCCATCGAAAAAAGCCTATGCTTTCCAGAACGATTGTCATCATAATTGTTGATAATATTGTCATCACAGGCCCACTAACGATTCCTAATATTCCTAGCACGTCGCCCCACGATACAATACCTGTCGCTAATACAATGACTGCACCAATAGAAGTTGGTATTGTTTCATTGATTCCATATGGTCTCCAAAGCATTAAAACAATTGTTGCGATAAAGACAATGATCATTATCGTTATAGACACATCAAACATGCATATCCGCAGCTTTTTTCTTCGCTACTACTTTTTCTTTTTTAATAACTGCCTTCTTCTCAACCGGTGGGGATGTCAGGAACAATTTATAAAATAATGCGCCAATAAGAGAAAAAAACAAAATCATGATCACGCTTTTTTCCTCCTCATATGCTATCAGCTTTTTTGTGTTTCATTGCTTAGCTTAATGTACCTCCTCTTTGAAGTTTTGGGCTTTGATATCATTGAAGGATAGCGGAATTACAGCAATTGAATGTCAAAGCGAGTTTACTGCCCTCCCCTCCTGAATTGATTTGACGTAACGATCTTTGAAGCAAATCTTTATACATAGTCAGATCTGCTTCAATTGGATTTCCCTATATCTGTATGTTCCGTATCGTAGCAATGACTCAGCAGTCAACCATGGTCACAGATTACTTCCGTAAGTCACTTTTCACAGCAACCACCATTAGCCTCTTCTGTTGTCCCCCTCTGAATTTTTCCCTCACGAAAACTAATTGTATGACTCTTATCAATATAGAAGCTTCTAAAAACGTTTCCGTAGACCCATATGAATTCCGAACTGTATGATTAATATCACGCTGACTCAAGGAGGAAGACCAATCAAATGGAAGAAGAAAAATATAGAAATCTAAAAATGGGAGAGCGTGGTGCGGTGATTAGCATTGTCGCATACATTTTCCTCTCAATTCTTAAATTAGTCATCGGATATACAAGCAATTCTGCTGCCTTACGTGCAGATGGTCTTAATAATACAACAGATATTATCGCCTCCATCGCTGTACTGATCGGTCTTAAGCTGTCACAAATCCCGCCCGACAGCAATCATAGGTACGGTCATTGGAAAAGCGAAACAATTGCATCCTTAATGGCATCCTTCATTATGGCAATGGTAGGTATTCAAGTTTTAATTGATATAGTTACCTCGATATTCCAAGGACAAAAAGAAACTCCCGATATTACAGCTGCGTACGTTGGCGTTTTCTCTTCAATCATTATGTACATGGTATATAGGTATAATAAAAATTTGTCTCAAAAAATCAACAGTGGTTCTGTTATGGCAGCAGCCAAGGATAACCTTTCAGATGCATGGGTAAGTATCGGAACGGCTGTCGGTATATTTGCTGCTCAGCTGAATATGCCATGGATCGATACAATGACAGCGATTATTGTCGGTCTATTAATTTGCAAGACAGCATGGGATATATTTATTCAATCATCCATTGAGCTTTCAGATGGTTTTGATGAAGGGAAAATCAAGCTTTATCAAGATGCCATTAACAAAATTCCGAATGTGCAAGGTATCAAGGAGATTAAAGGGAGAAACTACGGAAATAATGAAATAATCGATGTAGTCATTCTTGTATGTCCAACATTATGTATTAGTGAAGCACATGAAATTGCAACATCTGTGGAGAACAAAATGATGAAGGAATATGAAGTGTATGACGTCCATGTGCACGTGGAACCATTTGAATAAATTTGTTTAAAACAACCTCGGTGGTCAGGAGCTTTTCTTAAAAGTTAGATTGCGCAGTATCGTTATGCTTTTTACATAATTCATTTACTGCTTAGCCATATTAATAAAAAAATGGTGGTGATCTAATGCCTGAATCGAGAACGAATCGACTCTTAGTTGGAAGCTCTATTTTATCCAGTGCCTTTAGTGCAACAATCCTCGCCTTAACAATTTATCATCATTTCGTTATTCAAGATAAGATTGATGATCTGAAGAGATAACCATCCAGAAGAAAGCATCTAGACCTGTCAGGTTTAGATGCTTTCTTTAATTAAAAAAGGCCCCAGCAAATATTAGCTGAACCCCCTTTAAACCGTCATATAATGAGTAAACCAGAAATACACAGAGAACAGACTGCTGCACTAGCAAGCCATCTCTTCGCCCATCCTGGTATTGGCAGCAATAGTGAAATGAGTGCTGTAGCACCCCCGATGATTATAATGAGTATAAGTAGCTTGATTAATGGCCCTGCAATACTGTAAGTTAGCATCTCCAATTGCTTCCACTCCTTCTTAGAAAAGGATTCGACAAAAGAAGAGGAAATCCTCTATACTACAGCGCCCAGCAATTTGGTTGCTTGAAAAGATAATAAAATAGCCTTTTTAAATAAAGCTTCAGTAGTGGATAAGTACATTATTTCACGTTTGATAACATTTCGAATAATTGTTCCGAGTTAAGTACGCTAACTCCCTTTGAACTTAATTTATTCAATGATTGTAATCTCTTTTTATCACTTGAACTTGCAACTGCATCTTTTATTACCGTCGTATTAAAATGATGATGAATTGAACCTAAAGCAGTTGCTGATACACAACCTTCTGTAAACAAGCCAACAATTATTATTTCTTTAATCCCGTTACTATTTAAATACGCAATCAATTCTGGATTACTAAATGCATCCCCTTTATTTTTTGGAAAATAAACATCATTTACCTTTAGCAACCTTTCATCTAATTCAGCTCCTTCCCTCCCCTTTAATGCAGAATTTCTTCTGAAGATATTCGAAATAAATTGTTTAGGCTCAAACTCATTCCCTATATAAACAACCGAAATTCCTTTACTGCTTACTTTTTTAATAATAGTATTGATGCTTTCCAACATTGGTTCTACTTGATGTTTTGCAACAGGTAGTCGAGCTTGTTCACCTATAAAGTCCTTTTGGACATCAAGAACAAGTAATGCGATATTCATTTACCTAACTCCCTTTTTCTTTTTCTATTAAGGACTTTATTATAAATTAATTTGCTTATGATCTCTTTAACACTTTAGTATTCGATTCAAAAAAGATAAAAAATAGGGTGACTTTTAAATTCACTCCTAAACTAACCTCATTTCTATTCTTCTCTTGAATATATGATTCTTTTTCAAAAATATAAAAACCACCAGAACCCTTTTTATATAAAAGGTTCTGGTGGTTTTCATTTTAGCGTCCCAGGCAGGATTCGAACCTGCGACCCACAGCTTAGAAGGCTGTTGCTCTATCCAGCTGAGCTACTGGGACAATTATGTATGGAGCGGGTGAAGGGAATCGAACCCTCGACATCAGCTTGGAAGGCTGAGGTTTTACCACTAAACTACACCCGCATAGAATTTAAAAATCTTCCTTTTAAAGCTCAAATATTAAAGAGCCGCTTCAAAAGCACATTTATTATATTAACCCTTCCACTCCATAATGTCAACAGAAAAGTGAGCGAGCTTTTCATTTTTTCTTTTTCATGAAAAGCCCGCATGAATGTCAGACTGTGAGAACTCGGTTCAGCTCTGGGACGAGCTCACCTTTTATATTGTAAAAATGGGCTTCTATACTGTCCTTTTGCACATCGAGAATGGCATAGGTCGGAATGCTGCTCTGTCTCGGTTTACGGATGCTTCCTGGATTAATAATAAAAAGATTGCCGTATTCTTCAGCGTAAGGAACATGTGTATGGCCGAAACAGACGATATCCGCTCCTTCTTCCTCTCCCCGATATGCAAGGTTCATGATGTTCTCTTCCACTTTGTATTGGTGACCGTGTGCAATGAGTACCTTTTTGCCATTGATCATCAATGTGTGTTCAAGCGGAAAGCGTGCATCGTAATCACAATTGCCGCGAACGCCGATAAAGCCGTCGAGTGCAGGCTCTTCAATATCGAGCTCTGTATCACCGCAATGAATATTGTATTTGCAGCCGTGTCGCTGCTTAATTTCTTTTAATTCTTCTTCCAGGCCATGGCTGTCGCTAACCACTAGCACTTTCGCCACTGAAATGCCTCCCTTTTAATTATAAGCTCTGAAGTTCCTGCTGAATCCATTCGTTGAGCCGGTCCATCGCATGCTTGCGGTGGCTGATCCGGTTCTTCTCTGTGCCCGACAGCTGTGCCATCGTCACAACATACCCATCCGGTACGAAAATCGGGTCATATCCAAAGCCATGTTTACCCTGTGGCTGGAACGAAATATGACCTTCACAAGACCCTTCTTTGAAAATCGTCTCCTTGCCTGGTGTCGCAACGGCAAGAACAGATACAAAGCGAGCTGTGCGATTATTGTATGCAATGTGTTCCAATTCATGAAGGACTTTTTCCACATTTTTCGCATCATTGGCGCCTTCGCCCGAATAACGAGCTGAATATACGCCAGGACGCCCGTCCAAAGCATCAATTACAAGGCCAGAATCATCGGAAAGGACTGTTTTGTTCAAAAGCTTCGAGATCGCTTCTGCCTTCAAGGCCGCATTTTCTTCAAATGTCGTCCCTGTCTCTTCCACATCCGGCATCTCCTCTGGCAAATCAAGCAAGCTCAAAGCCTTGATGCCGTATGCTCCGAAGAAATCCCTGAACTCTGCTGCCTTGCCTTTATTTTTAGTAGCAATTACAATTTCTTTCATTTCGTTTCTCCAATTCGATCAGCCAGGTCACCAATCACTTCTTTCTGCTTGTCGAAAATGTCCTTCATACCTTTATCGGCCAATTCGAGCAATTTCGCAAGCTGATCGCGTGAAAATGTCGCTTCTTCTCCAGTACCTTGGATTTCAACATATTCACCTGCGCCTGTCATGACAACATTCATGTCGACTTCGGCCTTGGAATCTTCCTCATAATTAAGATCAAGCACAGCATCTCCGCCTGGAAGAACACCTACTGAAGTAGCCGCAAGAAAATCAGTGACAGGCATTTTCTTGATTGTTTTTTTCTCAAGCAGAGAACCAAAAGCAAGAACTACTGCAATAAACGCTCCTGTTATTGAGGCTGTACGTGTACCGCCATCTGCCTGAATAACATCACAGTCAACCCATAGTGTCCGCTCACCGAATGCATTCAAATCCACTACTGAACGCAGCGCACGACCAATCAGGCGCTGAATTTCCATTGTACGGCCGCTCACTTTTCCCTTGGAGGATTCGCGGATATTGCGCTGATCCGTTGCACGCGGAAGCATTGCGTATTCCGCTGTGATCCAGCCTTTACCCTGTCCGCGAAGAAACGGAGGAACCCTATCCTCTACACTCGCATTGCAAATGACTTTCGTATCTCCGACTTCTATCAGCACCGAACCTTCAGGGTGCATGATGAAATCCTTTGTAATGCTCATGTTTCGGAGCTGATCCGCTTCTCTCTGGTCCACTCTCATTTAACGTCCTCCTAATATAAACAGCAAAAACAAGGCAGCTTGTCCGTAGGGAAAAACCGCCTCGCCTTTCGCTTTAATGTTTTCGTATTGCGTATTACAATTTTTCTGCTGGCATATATTTGTACTTGGAAACGGGATCGTGATACGCTTCTCCCTTTTCGTTCATCAGTGTCTCCACATTTTTAACTTTAACACGGACCGCTTCTACCTTATCCTGCTGTGTCAAAGTCCTGACAAGTGTCTCCATGACCTCATCGGCAATGACTGGGTCCCCTGAACTCTTAAGAACGCCTTCAGTGAATTCTATGTCAAGAACACCCTCGTCCATTTTCGGCTCACTTGCCAGTTCAGTATTCGTATTGAAAACATGCATTGCATTCGATTCAAGTGCCGGCCCCTCGATCAACTCATTAATAATCGAGCTGTAGAGGTTATCCTTACCTGACTCAATCTGCTTAGTGATTGGAACATAATAGCGTGTACTATTATGTTCTTTCGGAAAATACATCGTCACAGTCTGAGCATCGGCATTGCCTGCCTCACTGCTAGCTTGGACATTAATGCCATGGGCACGGGAATACCCCTTTTCAATCGGGGTCCCGTTAACCGGCATCTCATCAAGCGGATGGCCATTGATCCAGATTTGAACACGTTCCACATTTTCAAACTGTGTCAATGTATGAGTCATCGCTTCAAGTATCTTCACTTCGTCTTTTGCGTCATATTCCTTGAACTCCTTGGAGACATCGACAATCATTGTACCATCTTTCAAATTAAGGCCAAGAATTTGAGTCCCTTCAGGAAGCACAGCCTGGAATCCATTTGGCAACATTTCTGAAACAGGACCACCTTTGACGAGGTATTCCATCGCCTGGCTTGCGACTGCTTTGGAGTCCGTCTTCGGCAATTCCAACGTTTGCGGAGCCACCATGCCATTAGCATCAATCAAGTAAAGTTGGCGTGCTACAGTTTCCTCGGCAGCTTCAGCTTTTTTGTCTTCTTTGGCATCAGCTTTCGGGACCTCTTTCATGTCCTTCTCTTCAGGCTTCTTCAGATCTTTCGTAACTTCCGTATTCTGATCCGCTGTACCTTTTGACAAGTCAGTCAAAGACTGCTCTCCGTTGAAACATCCTGTCAGCATTAATGACATGCCCGCCGCCGCGAGACCCATCAAAATCCGTTTTTGCATCGTGTCTCTCCCCCTGAAAGCTAATAATCAGGTTCGACCGGTCAAGAGCCAGTCTTACACCTGGGTTTGTACTTTCATGTATACAGGGAGGCTTGCACTTTTAGACCTGCAAAAACAAAATTTCTTAGATGACCGCGTGCTCGATTGTCACACTTTCCAAATGTTCAACTGAGCTATTGAAGATTTTTCTGGAAATATTCGTGAATATCTCCAAATCTCCCGTAGTATAGAAAGCATGCCGCGGCGTGCGATCGCCTTTATATAGAAGTCCATGAACATCAAGAATTGTACTCGTCTCACGAGCCGTTTCCTCTCCAGAGGAGATAATCGCTACATGATCGCCGACCGCCTTCTGAATTGTACCCTTTAGAAGAGGGTAGTGCGTACATCCTAAGATGAGTGTATCGATCCTCTGATGAGCCTTAATTGGACCGAGGGAGTCATTTACAACCTTCTCTGCCTCAGGACCTGTAAGAATTCCTCTCTCAACAATTGGAGCAAAGAGCGGACATGCGAGAGCCGTCACATCAAGTTCTTCTTTTATACGTTTCAATGCGTTCGGATACGCTTCACTGCGCACAGTTCCTTCAGTACCAATGACACCAATATGGCCATTAACAGTCGTCTTGATCGCCGCTCTTGCTCCCGGCTGAATAACCCCAATAACAGGGATGTCCAACTGTTTCTGCAAGTCTTCAAGCGCAAAGGCTGTTGCCGTATTGCAGGCAATGACAAGCATTTTAATTTGTTTTTCCATAAGGAAGGCAACCATTTCCCCCGTGAATTGCTTTACTTCAGCTTCAGATCGGGGACCATAAGGGCACCTCGCCGTATCACCAAGATAAATGAGCCTTTCTTTCGGCAATTGTCTCATTAATTCATGAGCAACTGTCAGACCTCCAACCCCGGAATCTATGACACCAATTGCTCTATCCAAAAAAATCGCCTCGACTTCTTAATTTTATGAATTTATGTAGCTTCCGGTTTCATAAAGAATGCTTCACCGGCGTAAACAATTATATGCGCTTTCCCCAGCAATATCAAACGTTTGAAGACATTTTCCGTCAAAATTCAAGATAACCATTCTTTATCCTTAAAGTGGATATTCCACTTTCTCATACATATGCCTGAACTGGTTAAGAAGTGCCTGCTTTTGTCCTATAAAAATAGTGTATTGCTAAAGGATTTATAAGACCGTATCCTCCTCGGAAAACAGGCGCCTTATACACACCAATTCCCATCACTACTCATAAACTGCAAGTGACTAAGTAATTCCCTTCACGCTAAAGTCCTGCTTGAAGCAAGGAGGGGTGCGCCATTGGAAGATAGTGCGTACAGGCCGAAACAGATTTTGACGAAACGTGAGAAGGAAGTATTCGAATTGCTCGTACAGGACAAAACAACAAAGGACATTGCAGAAGAGCTGTTCATCTCGGAAAAAACAGTCCGGAATCACATCTCAAATACAATGCAAAAACTCGGAGTTAAAGGGCGGGCACAGGCAGTCGTCGAACTGTTGCGGATGGGCGAGTTAAAATTGTAGTGGAAAAACCGATTCTCATAATTGAGAATCGGTTTTTTGCACCGGAACATTTAAATTATCTAGCGTTTTTTAACTTGCAGTACTTTCACATGCTGCGCTGGGATGTGACGCTGTTCCGCAATTACCGACTTCAAATCCTCGTGCAATCGTTTTTCTTCAGTGCCTGTATATGTACCATGCAGCTCCACGTCTGCATAATCATATTCCGGTACGCCTGCTCGATCATCCAAATATTTAACTTCAAACTTCATATAAATCCCTCCTCAGAACAAAACATTCGACAAAAAACCTCAAATTCCTTTACAGCCTTAGTTTCTTTTAATATTTGAATCGGCTTTTTTCTTAGGTTTCTTCCTTTCAGATTCCATTCACTAAAATCCGTAATCGTACTCGTATTTGGTTGCCGCTATTGTCTCCACCGTAGCAGGCTGACGCTTCTGCTGTCTCACTTTGATGGCAAGCGCATCGAACCGCTTACGAAGCTTTGACGGAGACAGTACAACGGCCATCTCGAAGTCATCCTGTTGTGCCCATTCAATCAAGTCTCTGATCTGCTCCTCCGATCGCTTATCAATCTCCATCATCTTGCGAATATCATCAGCCCATTTTTGCATATCTGGCTCCAAATGCTCCGGATTGTTGCGTTTGATCTGTTCGTAGAAATGCTGAGCAAGTTTGTAATGAAGAGAAGAAACGTCGTAAACGCGTTTGCGACGGTCTTTATGTTTTATGCTTAAATGCTCTAAGTGCTTTAAATGCTTATTATCCTTTTGGGTTTGTTTATCACGTTCATGCAGTTTTTCGGCAGTTCCGTTTCCAGTTCCCTCGGCAATCCCCCCGAACTCCTGATACTTCACATAGTTCACGACTGTGAAAACCGTTCCCTGGTCAGTCTCCCTTACTGTAATCCTTCCAGCCTTGATCAGTTTCTGTAAACAGTTGTGGATGGTCTTCTTGGAGTACTCCTTTTTGCCTCGCCCCATCTTATAAGCAAGATCTTCCCTCAACTTCTCATAGGAACGCAAATATTGCCCCTTCCTGAGCACTTCCCCCGCCACTCTTTTGCCATCAAATGGTGTCGCCTTCCCGATGAGCAGCATGAACAAGCGAAATGTCGACACGTCATGCCACAAGTCTGAATCAAAAACACATCGCGACATTTTGAACCAACTCATTTATAATTCCCCCTTTAATTCATAAATCGAAATGAATAAGCATTTAGGGGCGCCTTCTCTAAAAAAATTTTTTTAAGAATTACCAATTGAGATTAGAACTCTCTTCTCTGCCTTCTTCGCTTTATTAAATCCTAGATATTTTTCCAAATTCTTGTTTCGAATCTCTTAATTTCGGCTATAAACAGACTAAGTGCGAATGAAAAGGAGATGTTTAGAGGATGGATCCGAAAGAACAAGCTAAAGATCATTTGCAACAAATGGATAATGAGAAAAAGGAAGACATTTTGGAGAACTTCGATAAATTCAAAGGCTACCTATCCAAACAGGTAGAACGCGGAGAAAAGATGGGTATGGATGAAGAGCAGCTTGCAAAAACTGCTGAAACTGTAGCCAATCATCTATCGAAGCACGAAGAGCCAAAGAATCGTGAAGAGTATCTGCTTCAGCAGCTTTGGAAAGCAGGCGACAAAGATCAGCAGCATGCACTCGCTCATCTGCTTGTCAATCTGGTGAAAAAGACAGCATAATACAAAAGAGGTGTTCCAGCAGTCTTGAGAAAGACTCACGGAACACCTCTTTATTTGCGTTAATTACCTTCGTAAATATCTTTATGCACACTAAATAGGGATGCCTGGTAAAATCGGCATCCCTCACCCGCAATCCTTAATGGTCACTTCCAAAGAAGTTCTTAAACGCCTGTAAATTCGTCTCCCGATTCATCGCTGCAATTGAAGTTGTCAGCGGAATTCCCTTTGGACAGACCTGAACACAGTTTTGAGAGTTCCCGCAACCAGAAATACCTCCATCGTCCATTAATGCGTCTAGACGCTCTCCCTTATGCATCGCCCCTGTCGGATGAGCGTTAAAGAGGCGAACTTGCGAAAGGGCAGCCGGACCGATGAAGTCCGACTTGTCGTTCACATTTGGACATGCTTCCAGACAGACGCCGCACGTCATGCATTTCGAGAGCTCATATGCCCACTCACGTTTGTTCTCTGCCATTCTCGGACCCGGCCCCAGATCATGTGTCCCATCAATTGGAACCCATGCTCTCACTTTTTTGAGTGCTTCGAACATCCTGCTTCTGTCAACGACAAGATCGCGCTCGACCGGGAATGTCCGCATTGGTTCCAAGCGTATCGGTTTTTCTAACTTGTCAACAAGGGCTGAGCAGGACTGCTGTGCCTTGCCATTGATGATCATCGAACAGGCACCGCACACTTCCTCTAAACAGCTCATTTCCCACTGGACAGGGGTCGTCTTCTTCCCTTGTGCATTGACGGGGTTTTTACGGATTTCCATTAACCCGGAAATGACGTTCATATTCTTTCTGTATGGCACCTCAAATGTCTCAACATAGGATTCAGCTTCAGGGTTATCCTGCCTTCGGATTATGAATGTGACAGTTTTCCTCTCTTCGGCCATTTACCCCCGGCTCCCTTCGCTCTTCTTTGTATAATCGCGCTTCCGCGGCTTGATGAGCGATGTATCCACTTCCTCATAGGAAAAGACAGGTTCATTTTTCGCCGCGTCGAATTCGGCAATCGTCGTTTTCAAGAATTTCTCATCATCACGATCCGGGAATTCCGGTTTGTAATGGGCTCCCCGGCTCTCATCTCTATGATAGGCACCAAGTGTAATGACACGAGCAAGATGCATCATATTTTTCAACTGACGTGTGAACATGACAGCCGAATTACTGTAGCGTGAAGTATCCTCAATATTGATATGATTCCATCTTTCCAGCAGTTCCTGAATCTTCTCGTCAGTCTTAAGAAGCTTCGGGTTCTCTCGGACGACAGTGACATTCTCTGTCATCCATGTGCCAAGTTCCTCATGCAACTTGTACGCATTCTCAGTGCCGCTCATGTTCATGAGTTGCTCGAATTTCTCTTCTTCTTCCTTCACTCTGTCGGCATAAAGACTGTCTGGTAAATCTGCAGCTTCAGTACTGAGTCCATCGAGATATCTCGCTGCTTCCGGACCTGCGACCATGCCTCCGTATATGGAAGAGAGCAATGAGTTCGCTCCAAGACGGTTTGCTCCATGCTGGGAATAGTCACACTCTCCACATGCAAAGACACCAGGTATATTCGTATGCTGGTTAAAATCGACCCAGAGCCCACCCATTGAATAATGGACAGCAGGGAAAATTTTCATAGGCACTCTATGTGGGTCTTCACCAACGAATTTTTCATAGATTTCAATGATGCCGCCCAACTTAACATCAAGCTCATGAGGGTCCTTATGTGAAAGGTCAAGATAAACCATGTTCTCGCCATTGATGCCAAGCCGCTTGTTGACACAGACGTCAAAAATTTCACGAGTCGCAATATCACGCGGCACTAAATTCCCATATGCCGGATATTTCTCCTCTAGGAAATACCATGGCTTTCCGTCCTTGTATGTCCATATCCGTCCGCCTTCCCCTCGTGCAGATTCACTCATTAGGCGAAGCTTGTCATCACCAGGAATGGCAGTCGGATGGATTTGAATGAACTCACCATTAGCATATTTGGCTCCTTGTTGATACAGAATGCTCGCCGCAGATCCTGTGTTGATCATTGAATTAGTAGACTTTCCAAAAATGATACCTGGCCCGCCCGTTGCGATAATCGTAGCATCGGAGCGGAAAGCCTCTATCTCATGTGTCTTAATATGCTGGCATACAATCCCCTTGCCTGCTCCTGAATCATCAAGCACAAGTCCGAGGAATTCCCAACCTTCGTATTTCTTAACGAGTCCTTCCATTTCAAAACGGCGCACTTGCTCATCCAGCGCATACAGCAGTTGCTGGCCTGTCGTCGCACCTGCATACGCCGTCCTATGATAAGAAGTACCACCAAATCGCCGGAAGTCAAGCAGCCCTTCCGGCGTCCGGTTGAACATCACGCCCATGCGATCAAGCAGATGAATGATCTCCGGTGCCGCTTCACACATCGCTTTAACAGGCGGCTGATTCGCAAGGAAGTCGCCGCCATAAACCGTGTCATCGAAATGGATGAAAGTAGAATCGCCTTCCCCCTTCGTATTGACCGCTCCATTAATGCCGCCTTGCGCACAGACAGAATGTGAACGTTTTACAGGAACGATGGAAAACAAATCAACTTTCGCCCCTGCTTCACAAGCTTTAATCGTTGCCATCAGACCGGCAAGTCCGCCACCGACAATCGTAATTTTTTTCTCTATTTTCATGCTCGTTCCCCCCTGAAATTAAGCTCCGTATGCGAATTCAATAAGTGCTCGGATTCCGATATAGGTGACTGCCAAGAACACGATGATACTGATATATGTTCCTGCCCGCTGCGACTTCGGCGATTGTGTGATTCCCCAGCTGACGAGGAAGCTCCACAGTCCATTTGCGAAATGGAAAGTAATGCTGACAACTCCAATTGCATAAAGCCAGAAGTACAGCGGATTACTTAGAATATCAGCCATTAAGGCGTAATTGATTTGTGCATTTCCAAGTGCAACCTGGATTCTAGTCTGCCACACATGCCAAACGATGAATGCTAAAGCAATGAAACCTGTAATACGCTGCAAGTAGAACATCCAATTCCTGAAATAGCCGTACCTGGAAGGATTGTTTCGCGCCGTGAAGGCTATGTAGACACCAAGAATCGCGTGGTAAAGAATGGGTAAATAGATGAATACGAATTCAAGAACGATAAGAAATGGCAAGCCTTCAACGAACCCTGCAGCCTTATTGAAGCTCTCTTTTCCATATACTGCAAAATAATTGATAAGCAGATGCTGGATCAAAAACGCGCCGATCGGGATAATGCCAAGCAAAGAATGTAATCTGCGCCAGAAAAAATCATTATGTCTCATGGAAATTCCCCCTTGCCCGAATAATAACAATTGTATGTAAGCCGATGGCAACTATGAACCTGCAAGCGCTTGCAAAACTTTACCCTTTATTGCCTGTTTGCAAAACCAATTGGCCAGATTATCGGAACAGTATATGATGTTTTGAAGAATCGAATTGTTTTTCACTGTTCGGGTTGCGAAATATGCCGTTTAAATAGATAATAAGTTTACGGTTATTTTGTGTCATGGCTACTGTCATGTTCACGAATGACTTTTTACATATATATTTTTATTTTTGTTTTTTGTTCCTTAGAAAGGATTGATTGCTTTGAAAAAAATAAATGAGGGCAATGGCTTCCCGCCCAGTCTTCTTGAAGACTTGCATTCATCAGGTTCCGCCTATGATGTCCTCCGCTATATTGGACTTCCGGAACTATTCGGCGGTGAAACTCACATCTTGCTTTACTTCATGGGCCGAAAGCTAGCACGCCACTTCACTTTCAATGAATTGGATGATATATATAATGCTTTTGAACGTCTCGGCTGGGGAAAACTTGAACTCGTAAAAGAAAAGCGCAAGGAGCTTGTGTTTTCACTAATGGATGATTCAATTGCACGCAAACTCACTTCCGCACTCCCTGTTGATTTCCGACTGGAAGCAGGTTTTCTCGCTGAAGCGGTACATATGGCTTTTGACAAGTCGGCAGAGTGCATGGATGACATCAACTTCAAAATCCACTCCGTCCGTCTAACCGTCTTATATACTTCATAAAAAATAGGAACAGCCGCACATTCTTATGCGGCTGTTCCTATTCTGCTTCTTCCTCAGATTCTTCTTCAGGTCTGTTCAAGTGTGCGAGAATCTGTTCTGCTGTATTCTTCGGAATTCCAAGTTTTGCAATCTGGTCCACTTCTGCATTTTTCAGATCTGTTATGTTCTTAAAGTGGGTAAGCAGCAGATTCCGTCGTTTGGCCCCAACTCCGGGAACAGAATCCAGCTCGGAACGGACCATGCTTTTACCCCTTAACTGCCTATGGAAAGTGATGGCAAAGCGGTGAACCTCATCCTGAATTCGCTGAACGAGATAAAAAACTTGTGACTGACGTTCAAGCGGGACAATCTCAGGCGGGGTACCATACATCAATTCACCTGTTTTATGCTTGTCGTCTTTCACTAGGCCTGCAAGCGGTACATCCAGGCCAAGCTCGTTTTCTAGCACATCAAGTGCCGCGCTCATTTGACCTTTCCCGCCATCGACAATGATGAGATCAGGAAGCGCTCCATCTTCTTTAAGAATACGAGAATAGCGGCGGCGTATGACCTCACGCATTGTCTCGTAATCATCAGGACCTTCGACATTACGAATCTTATATTTGCGATATTCCTTCTTATCCGCTCGACCATCAGTGAAAACAATCATCGCAGATACCGGATCGGCGCCTTGAATATTCGAGTTATCGAAAGCTTCAATTCTATGTGGAATTGCAATGTTGAGAATTTCCCCAAGTTGTTCCACTGCAAGAATGGTACGCTCTTCATTCAGTTCAATGACAGAGAATTTTTCATTTAGCGCAATCTCCGCATTTTTCATAGCCAGCTCAACAAGCTCCTTCTTCCTGCCTCGATAAGGTGTGTGGACATCCGTATCAAGTACATTAGCAAGGGCTTCCGTGTCTGTACCTACTGGAACTAGAACCGACTTTGGCAATGGATGGTTTTCATGCAAATAGAAACGACCAATGAAACTGAGGAACGTATCGTTCGGATCATCATAGAAAGGAATGATGGATACTTCGCGTTCAATCAATTTACCCTGGCGAATGAAAAATACTTGTATGCAAATCCAGCCTTTGTCATAGCTGAATCCAAACACATCACGATCCTGTTCATCATTCAATGTCATCTTCTGTTGTTCCATGACAGATTCAATATGGATAATCTGATCACGCAATTCTTTTGCACGTTCAAAATTCAGAGCCTCAGCAGCTTCTTCCATCTTCTTTTTCAAATTTTGCTTAATTTCTTTATGCCCGCCTTGAAGGAATGAAGCCATTTCCTGGACAATCTTGCGGTATTCCTCTGTTGACGGTGGATTTAGACTGCATGCATGACATTGATGCATATGATAGTACAGGCAGTAACGGCCAGGAGGGTTGTTGCATTTGCGGAGCGGATAAAGCCGGTCAAGCAGCTTTTTTGTTTCGCGTGCCGCATATACGTTCGGATACGGACCAAAATATTTCCCCTTATCTTTCTTCACTTTACGTGTTGTAATGAGACGCGGGTGGCGCTCATTTGTGATTTTCAGATAGGGGTACGTTTTGTCATCCTTCAGCATGATGTTGTACTTCGGATCATATTTCTTAATCAGGTTCAGCTCCAGGATCAGAGCTTCTGTATCTGATGATGTAACAATATATTCGAAATCCTCTATTTCCTGAACGAGGCGCTGAGTCTTCTTGTCATGAGCACCTGTAAAGTACGAACGGACACGGTTTTTCAGCATTTTTGATTTACCTGCGTAAATGACAGTGCCATGTCGATCCTTCATCAAATAGCAGCCAGGCTGAGCAGGCAGGACAGCCAGTTTCTCCTTGATCCGCTCATTCATATATCTCTCATCCTTTTTATGAAATCAATGTAATCATTATAAAGATACATTATATCATCTAATAATCTGAAATCGAAAGAAATCCCTTGCCGAAAAATGGGCAAGGGATTTCTTCAACGATACAGAAAAATTAAGCGTGTTTGTTGATAAGCTCAACAAGCGCTTCTTTTGGCTGGAAGCCGACAACCTGGTCAACAACGTTGCCATCTTTGAAAAGAAGCAATGTCGGGATACTCATGACACCGAACTTGCTAGCTGTTTCTTGGTTATCATCAACATCAAGTTTGACGATTGTCACTTTATCAGAAACTTCGCCATCCACTTCTTCAAGAACTGGAGCGATCATTTTACAAGGACCACACCATGGAGCCCAGAAATCAGCCAATACAAGACCTTTGGATGTTTTTTCAGCAAAGTTAGCATCCGTTACATGTTCAATTGCCATAATTAACATTCCTCCTTATTCAATAAGCATAAGCTTTGAAATGAGTATAGCACGCACCCCATCCCACTGACGAATAGTTTGCTTACAACTAGTGTGAAGATGGCTCTTTCAGAAGTGCCGCTCATATGCATTTCACTGGAAAGGCCGTGCACTTTCGGCCTTGTAAGGGAAAGACTTATGACGCAAACTTCTAGCCATCTGAACCGGATGACACCAAGTGTGAAAGCAGCCCACTCAGGGGTGACACGCGTAAGCAGAATTGCGGAAAGTTTGTGGTTTATCAAACTTGTAGTAAGACTGCTTACGTCGCGAACCCCTGGCTGCTTGAACCGGATGCCCCTAGTGTGAAGATGGCTCTTTCAGAAGCGAACGCATAAGCAGAATTGCGAAGGGCTGATGATTTACCCAACCTGCAGCAAGACTGCTTATGTCGGCAGCTTCTAGCCATCTGAACCGGATGTACACTAGTGTGAAAGCAGCTCATTCAGCATAGATGCGAAATTATCAAATGACTATGACGCAAGCCTCTCGTCAAATATAACTCTTCCGTCACTTTATACTTTTTCCCATTATCCTAGCTTTATCAAACCTGTTTGCACACGGCACCTTGAAGCATTTCAAAAACCGGCACTGCCTGGTCAACCAGATTTTCTTTCATACCATTCATGACCCAACTTGTTACAATTTGATCCATCGTACCAAAGATCATCTGTCGACATAGCTTCGGCTCAAGGGTGCTTTTGAATTCATCTTTTTCCATTCCCGAAGCAGCAATCCTCTCAATCAACAGAAGATAAGGCTCAAGGATTTTGCTAATTCTCCACCTTAATTCTGTCTGAGATTGACGCAATTCAAGCTGTGTCAGCAACGCAAGCTGAGGACGCTCACCGAGATATTCAAAATGATGGCGAACAAGTGCGCCAAGTTGGGCAGCTGCCGTTTCCTCACGCTCAGTCACTTCCTGTGCCGAAGCAGCAAAGGTACCCATAATGTCTTCAAACAAAGAAATCAGCAAGTCCTCTTTGTTTTTGAAATAAAGATAAATCGTTCCGTCAGCGACACCAGCCTTCTTGGCGATATTGGAAATCCTCGATTTGTAGTATCCATTTTCCGCTATGACACGTACCGATGCCTCGAGGATTTGCTGACGTTTTACTTTCTGCTTATCCACCGTTTGTCCGCCTTTCTGCTTGCAAGTATCAGAAAATCATCCAGTAAATGCCGATGATAAGAAAGACGATCGCCACACCAAACAGTATTTTTGCCATTGTTTCAAAAACCATGTTGCCGACTTCCTTCCCCCGGCCAGCACATGCCGTTTATTTCAATTCGAGGACCGTTACTCCCGTATCTCCTTCACCGCGCTCGCCTGCTCTAGCACTGGCGACATTCGGATGGGTTTTGACGAAATCCTGCACGCCTTTGCGCAGAGCCCCAGTTCCCTTACCATGAATAATTGTAACTCTTGGGAACCCGGCGAGGACTGCTTCATCAATATACTTTTCGACACGCAAGAGGGCATCTTCATAACGTTCGCCACGCAAATCGATTTCCGGTTTTACATAGCTCGTTGTACCTTTCGTGCGTGTGACAGGTGTCTCCGGTTCCTGTTGCTGCGACTTGATGAACTCGAGGTCTTTCCCTTTCACTTTCACCTTCATCGCACCAACTTGAACCATATACTCCTTCTTATTCACCTTTTCAGCAACGACACCTTTTTGATTAAGCATAATGAGACGTACTTCATCTCCTGGGTGCAGTTCATCTGTCTGAGCAGGCTTATTACCTTGAGAAGCATTTTGTCCTTTGGTTGTTTTCTTGCGAAGATGTGGCTGTGCTTCCTCGAGCATTTTTTTCGCTTCAATCCATTCATGCTCTTTCAGAACAGCATTCGAACGCATGGACTTAATTTCATCCACTATCATTTCAGCTTCTTCTCTTGCATCGGCGAGTGCCTTCGCAGCCTTTTCCTCCGCTTGTTCATACAAATGATCTCGCTTCTTCTCATACTTGCGCCATTCAGCTTGCAGCTCACGGCGGATATGCTCACTCTGCTCGAGAATCTGATGTGCTTCTTCGTAATCCTTCTCGGCTTGGCGACGTGCTGTTTCAAGGGATGCAATCATATTCTCAACACTTTCGGATTCTACTCCGATCATGCCCCTAGCTTTATCAATAATTCTTACATCGAGACCGAGACGCTTCGAAATTTCAAATGCGTTGCTTCGCCCTGGCACGCCAAGAAGAAGACGATATGTCGGCTGCAGTGTTTCTACATTAAATTCAACAGACGCATTCATTACCTGTGGTCTGTTAAAACCATATGCTTTCAATTCCGGATAGTGCGTCGTCGCAAGAACTCTGGCACCTGAATCAATTACTTTATCAAGAATGGACATTGCAAGTGCAGCACCTTCCTGTGGGTCGGTACCTGCACCAAGCTCATCAAAAAGAATGAGTGAATTGTCATCAAACTGCTCAAGAATGCTAACAATGTTCGTCATGTGAGACGAGAATGTACTCAAGTTCTGTTCAATCGATTGCTCGTCACCGATATCCGCGAACACCTCATTGAACACAGCAAGTTCCAATCCATCCTGCGCCGGAACAAAAATCCCTGATTGTGCCATAAGAATGGATAAGCCGACAAGTTTCAAAGTAACAGTCTTACCACCGGTGTTAGGTCCAGTAATGACGATCGCCGTGTAATCCTTGCCAAGCTCAATATCATTTGGAACGACTTGCGTTTCTGGAATGAGCGGGTGACGCGCTTCTTTCATATTGATGTAGCCTTGATCATTCATTTTCGGCTTGGCAGCTCGCATATCAGCACTCAATTTCGCCCTGGCTGCTATGAAGTCAAGCTGTGCAAGCACTCTCGTATTTTCTTTCAAGTATCCTGCATGCTCAGCAATTTTCTCTGTTAGCTCCGAGAGGATACGTTCAACTTCCTGACTTTCTTTTGCAAAAGCTTCTTGCAGATTATTGTTCAGGTCAACGACTGCACGCGGTTCCATGAATAATGTTTGACCTGAAGAAGACTGGTCATGGACGATGCCGCCAATTGCTGAGCGGTATTCGCTTTTAACCGGCAATACATATCTGTCATTACGGATTGTGATAATCGCATCGCTTAGCATGCTGCTTTTCGTCTTCAGGAAATTATCCATCCGCTCTCTGATCCGATTCTCGTTCGTGCGAATGCTTGAGCGAATAGACCGCAACTTCTCGGACGCACTGTCCATGACATGCGCATTGTCATCAATGGCGTTCTTAATCGTCTGCTCCAGATCACGTAAAGGCATAATCCGCTCTGATAGTTCAAGCAACAACGGGACTTCATCGTCAAGCGCTTCAAGAAACGTCTTGACATTGCGTCCACCACGAATAGTTTCCGCCACATCAAGGCATTCAGCAGCACTAAGGACGCTTCCAATCTTGCTGCGTTGCAATGAAGCACGGATATCAGCAATTCCGCCAAAAGGGATTGACTTATTCAATCCGATAATACGATAAGCTTCATCGGTTTCTTCCAATTGATGGGTTACTGTTTCAATGTCGGATGCCGGATGTACCTTTCTAGCCAGTTCCTTGCCGAGCGTCGTTTCCGCCTTTTGGATCAGGCGTTCGGCGATTTTATTAAATTCTGCCACCCGGAGGATTCTTTCGTTCATCAATCCTGCTCCTTTTTTGTCAAAATGATTCGCTTTAACCGCGATTCATGAATGCTTTCAGTTTTTCGATCGGCCATGTATTGATAACTGTATCTTTTCTAATCCAGCCTCTTCTAGCATTGCCGACACCATATTTCATATGTTCCAGCATGCCCGAGTTGTGAGCATCTGTATTAATTGAAATATAAACGCCTGCATCCTGTGCTTTTTGTGCCCACTCCGCAGCAAGATCTAAACGGTTCGGGTTTGCATTGATTTCAAGCGCAGTATTCGTTTTCGCTGCATGCTCAATCAAGCCTTCCATATCAACAGGATACCCTGGACGCTTGCCAATCAGTCTTCCCGTCGGATGGGCGATAAGGTTTACCAAAGGATTGTCCATTGCTGCGAAGAGCCGTTTCATGATTTCTTCTTCTGACTGGCTGAAGCTCGAATGAATTGCACCGATTGTCCAGTCCAGCTCTTTCAGAAAGTCTTCCGAAAAATCAAGAGTCGCATCAGGAAGGATGTCCATCTCGACTCCCTGGAAAATATGAAAATCATTGTGCAGCGCATTCAATCGGACAATTTCTTCGCGCTGTTTGAGAAGTCTGTCTTCATTAAGGCCGTTCGCTACTTTTAAGTATTTGGAGTGATCCGTAATTGCCATATATTCATAACCATGACGGCGCACTTCGTCAACCATTTCAGCAAGAGAAAGAGCCCCGTCACTCCAAGTCGTATGCATATGAAGGTCACCGCGGATATCTGAGAGCTCAAGAAGCTGCAAGTCTTCCTTGAATGCTTCTGTCTCACCCTCGTCTTCTCGGACTTCAGGCGGGATGAAATTCAGACCGAAATGTTTGAAAAACTGCTCTTCCGTTTCGAATGCGAGTACTTCACCCGTTTCTTCCTGTTCGACCCCGTATTCACTGATTTTCTCACCGCGCGCTTTGGCAATTTGCCTCATCGCTACGTTATGATCTTTGGATCCTGTAAAATGATGCAATGTACTGGCAAAAGCACCTGGTTCAATAAGCCGGAAATCAACATTGATGTCATAAACTTCTTCAAGCGTCACAGAAACCTTCGTCTCACCCTGTGCGATGACTTCTTTAATCCGTGGAAGCTCAAGAAGTCGGTCGCGTACAGCGAGCGGTTCTTCAGTTGCAATGATGAAATCAAGGTCTCTCACCGTCTCACGCATGCGGCGCAAACTGCCAGCACGTGAATAGCGGACAATTTCCGGAATGTCTGAGAGAAACGCTTCTATATCTTCGGCAATAGGAAGCGCGAGCGCAACAGGAATACGATCTGGGCGCTTGCCAACTTCATTCAATGCTGCAAGCATTTTCTCGGCTGACTTTTTACCGAAACCGGAGAGCGCTTCGACTTTCCCGTTTTCAAGAACTTCTTTCAGTGACTCGGCGTCAACAACGTCAAGCTCCTGGTATAGACGGGAGAGCTTCTTTCCTCCAAGCCCTGGCACATTTAGCAAAGGAATAAGCCCCGACGGTACTTCTTCTTGCAATTGAGTGAGTGTAGCCGATTCACCTTCTGCGTCAAGGAATTCCTGGATCACTGCTGCTGTCCCTTTTCCGATTCCTTTTAGCTTTGTCACATCTTCCATCTCCGCAAGGGAGCGTTCATCTTTTTCCAGAGCCTGAGCCGCTTTGCGGTAGGCTGATATTTTAAATGGATTCTCACCCTTCAGCTCAAGGTAGATCGCAATCTTCTCAAGCAGGCGGATGACATCCTTCTTTGTAATTGTCATTTGATCTCCCCCTGTCCACCATGCCGTATCATGGGAGGAACTGTTTCAATGTATCAGACAAATACGGTGTCTTTTCCAAAATCGTCATTGCAAGACCCGAATCACGCACATAATGTTCTGTGCCAGGAATGAAAAAGAACAGTGCAATGGCGATAAATACGATTAGGTAAGTCTCTGCAAGTCCGAGCACTCCGCCCAGCAGTTTGTTGAAAGATCTCAAAATAGGCAATTTTGCAAAACCGTCAATTGTTCTACCGATCATGCCGATGATCAATCGAGCAACAATAAGGACGATAATAAATGAAATGACATTATAGAATGTCGTCTGGAACGGCAGAACATTCTCTACTGCCGTCCATGTGCTATTGCCGCTTCCTGGGGCAGGGATGATTTTAGCAAGATGCGGTGCAAGGTCATCGTACAGGAACCAGGCAATGATTAGAGAACCAATGAACCCTGCCAAATGGATGACTTGCAGGACGAATCCTCTTCTCACGCCGTTTACCCAGCCGGACACAAGCAGGAATATGATAATAAGTGTTACGATCATAGTTGTCTTTATTCCTCTTTTCCCTTGCGCATGGCTCCAAGGAGCGATGCATATTCTTCTTTTAACTTCATATAATCATTCATCGTATTGACAGCAGTCAGAACAGCAAGGCTTGCCGTATCAAGATACTGGCTGTGTGTTTGGATTTCTTTCATTTTTTGGTCGACGAGGCTCGCGACGAGTTTGATATGGCTTTCGGACTCTGTGCCGATAATCGTATATGGCCTGTTGTGAATCTCGATCGTTGTCCGTGTTTTTTTCTGATCTGCCATACGATCTCTCCTCCAGTTCATTGCTTCGATTATTTTGCGTAATAAACCTCTTTCATATTAACATGAAGGAAACGTTTAGGAAACTAACTGCATTAGCCCAGACAGTCTGCTATGATAGGTCTTACGTAAATTTTGTCTTGATAGGCCAATTAAGGAGGCAATACAATGCCACAGGAAGTCCTGACAGTCCCCAAAACAGTAATTGAAAAGATGAAAATGCACTATGCTCAATACATTGAAGTGAGCACACCCCCTGGCGCAGTTTTTCGCGCGAAAACGAGTAATGCTGCCATCACCGCGTACAACTCAGGCAAGGTACTATTTCAAGGCAAGGCGCCCGAAGCAGAAGCACGCCTCTGGAATGCTGGTGCAACAATTGGATCAAAGAAAAAAACACCCTCAAAAGCTTCTGCTCCTGCAACAAAACAATCCCATGAATCTATCCCTGAAGGCTTCCTAGTCAGTTCTCATATTGGCTCTGATGAAGCTGGGACTGGAGACTATTTCGGTCCAATTACTGTTGCTTGTGCATTTGTCCCAGGAGATAAAATCGAATTACTCCAATCAATTGGTGTTCAAGATTCGAAAAATCTGACAGACGCGACAATCCGGAAATTGGCAACAGACATTGTGAAACTCGATATTCCGTATGCTCTTCTCGTTTTACATAATGAAAAATATAATCGTCTGCAGCGCAAAGGTTGGTCTCAGGGCAAGATGAAAGCGATGCTCCATCACCATGCGATTGAGAAATTGCTTAGTAAAATAGACGGCATCCCTTCCGCCGGTATCCTTATCGACCAATTTTGCATGCCAGACATTTACAAACGGCATATCGGATCAGAAAATGGAGTTCTTGCTGAAAACACTTACTTCATGACGAAAGCTGAAAGTCATTCTATTGCAGTAGCAGCCGGTTCGATCATCGCTCGGACAAGCTTCGTAAAGGAAATGGACAAGCTTTCAAAAGAGGTCGGCTTCACTCTTCCGAAAGGAGCCTCTGCAAAAGTAGATGCTGCGATTGCGAGAGTAATCCGAACTTATGGCAAGGAAAAGCTCGAATCCATTGCAAAAGTGCATTTTGCGAATACACAGAAGGCAGAAAAATATCTATAACAAAAAAATCTTCCAGCTGCATTGGCGGCTGGAAGATTTTTTTTATTATGAGCGGACTTCCGCTCCGAATTCAGTTGTGACAGCATCTACAATTTGCTTGTAGGAAGCTTCCACTTCTTCATCAGTGAGCGTCTTTTCCGGGTCTTGGTAAACGAGATGGTATGCAATGGATTTTTTACCTTCAGGCAGATGTTCACCTTGATACACATCGAAAATGTCGACGCGTTTCACGAGTGGTGCACCAGTTTCAGCAATCTTTTTCTGAACATTACCTGCTTCAACATTTTGATCAAGAACTAGTGCGATATCACGAGAAACACTTGGGAACTTCGGAATCTTCGCGAACGAAGGAAGTTCTTCATAAGCCTTGAAGATTTCTTCCATGTTCAAATCAAAGACGTACGTCTCTGCAAGGTCGTGAGCTTTAGCATAAAGCGGATGCACCTGTCCTACGAAGCCGACTGTTCTGCCGGAAAGCTTCACGATAGCTGTGCGTCCAGGATGCATATTGCCAACTTCGCCTGCTGAGAATTCCGGTGTCAGTCCAAGGTAGCGGAACAACCCTTCCACAATCCCTTTGGCAACGTAGAAATCGACTTTCTTCACTTCACCCTGCCAACGGCTCTCTTCCCAAAGACCTGCAAGAGCTCCAGCTAGACGCAGTTGCTCATGTGGCTGTGCGGATAGCACTTCTTCTTTGGAAATGAATACAGAACCAAGTTCGAACAGGCCAATATTCTCATTACTGCGTGCTTTGTTGTACGTAACAGCACGAAGAATTTCTGGAAGCAAGCTGAGACGCAAGTATTTATGATCCTCAGTCATCGGCATCGCAAGCTTGATTGCCTTTGGTTCCTGTTCCTGAACATCTGGACTGATCAATTTATCGATTGAATCGTCATCAGTTAGTGAGTATGTGAGCGTTTCAGCAAGACCAGCACCTTCAATGAAGCGTTTTACAAGGCGTTTCAGGCGCTGTGTCTCAGTAAGCTCGCCTCGTGTCGCACTGCGGGGCAGTGTGAATGGAAGATGATCATAACCATAGACACGTGCAATTTCTTCAAGCATATCTTCAAAAATGGAAATGTCCATTCGGCGTGTTGGCACAGTCACTGTGAAGTCATTTCCATTCTGTTCGAACGAGAATCGAAGCTTACGGAAAATGTCCGCAATTTCTTCTGATTTGATCTCAGTTCCAAGACGACGATTCGTTTCGGCGGCATCGACTTTAACAACTTTCTCAGTTTTGTCCAGTTCATCGAAGACAACTGGGCCAGCACAAACCTTTCCACCTGCATATAGTTCAAGCAACTGGCATGCGCGAACGCCCGCTTCATAAACACGATTCGGGTCAATTCCCTTTTCATAGCGCGTGCTTGCATCACTGCGAAGTCCAGTCTCTTTAACCGTGCTTCGGATTGATTGGCCATCAAAATATGCTGCTTCAAGGAGGACAGTCTTTGTTCCATCATGAACTTCAGAGTCCAACCCTCCCATGACACCAGCAAGTGCAACGGGCTCAGTACCATTCGTAATGACGAGATTATGAGCAGAAAGGGTGCGTTCTTTGCCATCAAGAGTCGTCAGCTGCTCTCCTTCACGCGCACTGCGCACGACAACTTCCTTCGTACCGAAACGATCATAATCGAACGCATGGAGCGGCTGGCCGTATTCAAGCAGTACATAGTTCGTGATGTCTACTACATTGTTGATCGGACGGATGCCCGCTGCCATTAGACGATTGCGCATCCAAAGTGGTGAAGGCTTCACTTCGATATCTTTGATAACGAACGCCGCATAATATGGGTTCAGTTCTGCATCCTCTGATTTTACGGAAATGAAATCAGCTGTTTGCTCAGCAAATGGCTCAAATGTCGGTTCCGGCAATTTAAGCGGCTTATCAAGAATTGTGGCAACTTCATAAGCAGCTCCAAGCATGTTAAGACAATCCGCACGGTTTGGAGTTAGATCGAATTCCAGTACAGCATCATCAAGGTTCAGAAGTTCCTCAACAGGTGTACCCGGTACAGCATCTTCCGGGAAAACGAAAATACCAGATGCATATTCTTTCGGAACATACTTTTCATCAATGCCAAGTTCCTGTAGTGAGCAGATCATTCCAAATGATTCAACCCCACGAAGTTTTGCTTTCTTGATTTTGAAATTGCCAGGAAGAACTGCACCTGGTTTCGCTACTGCAACTTTTTGTCCTTGAGCAATATTCGGAGCGCCACAGACGATCTGCAATGTTTCATCCCCGACATCTACTTTTGTTACATTCAGTTTATCTGCATCCGGATGCTTGCCGCATTCCAGCACATGACCGACGACGACGTTTGTACTCTTCTCAGCGATATGCTGGATGCTGTCCACTTCGATACCGGATTTAGTAATTTTTTCTGCGAGTTCTTCAGGTGTTTGGCCTTCCAGGTCAACATACTGCTGAAGCCAGTTTAAAGATACGAGCATTGTTGTTTCCTCCCGTTATGCCTTATGGTATTGGTTCAAGAATCTTGTATCGTTCGTATAGAAATGTCTAATATCATCGACACCGTATTTCAGCATCGCAATACGCTCTGGCCCCATGCCGAAAGCAAATCCTGTGAATTCTTCCGGATCATATCCTGCCATGCGCAGAACATTCGGGTGCACCATGCCGGCACCAAGAATTTCAATCCAGCCTGTTCCCTTGCAGACACGGCAACCTGTTCCGCCGCACACTTTACAAGAAATGTCCATCTCAACAGATGGCTCTGTGAATGGGAAGAAACTCGGACGCAGACGAATTTTTCGATCCTTTCCGAACATCGCCTTTGCAAACGCATCAAGCGTTCCCTTCAGATCACTCATCTTCACATCACGGTCCACATAGAGACCCTCGATCTGTGTGAACTGATGTGAATGTGTCGCATCATCCGTATCACGGCGATATACTTTACCTGGGCAAATCATTTTGACTGGCTGGTTCTTATCCGACTTCTGCATCGTACGTGCTTGCATCGGAGAAGTATGTGTTCTCATAAGCAATTCATTTGTAAGGTAGAATGTATCCTGCATATCACGTGCCGGGTGGTTCTTCGGCAAGTTCAAAGCTTCGAAGTTGAAATAGTCTGTTTCTACTTCCGGACCTTCTTTGATTTCATAACCCATTCCGACGAACAAGTCTTCGATCTCTTCGACAATCTGAGTAAGAAGATGAGCACCGCCACGCTTCACTGGATAGCCAGGCAGGGAAATATCGATTTTTTCAGTCTGAAGCTGAATTTCCAATGCTTTTTCTTCAAGTACTGCTTTCTTTTCATCAAGTGCCGCTGTAATTTCTTCACGGACAACGTTGGCAAGTTCACCGATTACCGGACGTTCTTCTGCGGACAATTTGCCCATGCCACGCAAAATACCTGTCAGCTCACCTTTTTTACCGAGGTAATTGACGCGGATTTGTTGCAGTTCTTTCTCATCATTTGTCTGCTGGACGGCTTCCAATGCTGCCGTCTTCAATGCTTGCAGCTGTTCTTTCATGGCAGATACGCCTCCTTTTGATTCAGTTCTGGATATAATCACAAAACAAAAAGCCTCCTCCCTAATAAAAGGGACGAGACTTGTGTTCGCGGTACCACCCTTGTTGACGCACTAAAATACGCCCACTTGGACATTGGATAACGGGAATGTTCCCGGAAACATCTTTACTTGGACGAATCCAAGGTCCCGATGCCAGCTCAAGAGTGAAAAGCGGTTCGTCACTGCAGCCGTAGGGATGATTTCAGTCAGATGTCACCCCTTCCCTGTTCCGGCTTGGACGAGCGCCCGTTCTGTCAGCGCTTTTGTACTATGTATATGTGTTGGTCATATGCATGTCTGTCCCTATTATAGACAAAAAGATGAACAACAGGCAAGGCTATTTTTTTGCTTCATACATTAGAATCCCTGCAGCAATAGCGACATTCAGTGATTCTGCCTGCCCATATATCGGAATTTTTACAATCGTGTCAGCCATTTCTAGAATTTCTTCACGAATGCCTGCTCCTTCATTGCCAACAATAATAGCGAGCTTTTCCGTTTTTTCAGCTTCATTATAAATTACCGATTCTTGAAGTGCGGCTCCCCATACATGGAAGCCTGCAGATTTCAGCTCGGGAAGTTTTTCTAACAGATCCGCCTGAATGACCGGAATATGGAAAAGCGAACCCTGTGTCGACCGCACTGTCTTGTCATTGTAGAGATCAGCAGATCCCTTACCGTAGATGACAGCATCAAAACCAGCAGCATCTGCTGTGCGAATAATTGTCCCCAGATTCCCAGGATCCTGAACTCCATCACAGACAAGAACACGTGTAGACTCTCTAGGAAAGTCCATTTCCTTCATATTTGCAAGCGCAATAATCCCCTGAGGAGTCTTTGTCACCGATAAATGCTCAAGCACATTGTCAGAAATGACTTCGTAAGGCAAACTCGCCAAATCTCCAGTTAATGCATAATCATCCGATACAAGCAGCATTTCAATCGGCCAGCCACTGGCCACTGCCGTTTCTACAAGGTGTGTACCTTCCAAAAGAAATTGACTCTGTTTTTTTCGTTCTTTCGCCATATGAAGCTTTTTCATTTTTTTTACCAAATTATTTTGTACAGATGTGATCAATGTCATCACCTTTCTCTTATAACGTGAAAAGTATACATAATCGCCACTCACTTGTCCAAACTATATACAAATCCCGGAGGTGACGAAAGATGAATTTTGATATCCGCAAAGCGATTCTTGACAACATTGCGACAAACAACCGCGATCAGCTTCAATCAGTTATTGTAGATGCGATTGACCGTGGCGAGGAAAAATTATTGCCAGGGCTCGGAGTTTTGTTCGAGTTGATCTGGCAGCAATCCGATTCGAGTGAACGGAGCGAGATGCTCTCAGCACTCGAAACAGGAGTCAAGCAAACGACAACGCACCACTGGGATCATCAGTAATCATGGGCAGACACTCTTTTGTAGTGTCTGCCTTTACTTTTGTCCTAAAACAAGAGAAGTATTTTCCATATAATTAAGCACAATGGAGCATGCATTTTTTCCCCGGTCGTGGTACGGTTATTAGGAACATGCCACCATTTTTTCCTGTTACGTAAAGTTGCTGTTTTAAGGTGGATGATGCAGATTTATTCGCATACATATGAATTGCATGAAGAAAGGGGACTGACATGGAAGAGAAACGACAGACACCGACTGGTACGAAGAAGATCGCCGCAATTGTAATCGCTGCCGTGCTCGTAATTGGTGGTGCAGTTGCAGCTTTTGCCCTCATCGGCAAATCACCGAAAGAAAAGTATTTCCTTGCAGAAAAAGATTCAATGGACTTCATCGTCGATCAATTCGAAAAACGCTACCAGCCTGAAACAGACTGGGCTGAACTAACGAGGGAAAAACCTTCAAAAGCAAGTTACGAGGTATCTGCCAAGTATGATGGCCCTGGACTTGCGGGCTCCCAAGAATTGGCGATGCTCAACAACTCCAGCCTGAAAGTCGAAACTGGCACAGACTACAAGAAGAAAGTCGCAACTGCAGACGTTACTTTAAACTTGAGCGGCCTGGAATTTGGCGGTCTGAAATTCGGCATTACAAAAGATGAGCTTACGGCAAAACTTCCTTTCGTCAAAGATACATTGCTGATCAAAGACAAAGACTTGCCTAACCTTCTTTCAGAACTCGATAGCACAACTGATGTCGAAGGTATGGAATTCGACTTTGCCCAGTTCTTTGAACAAGGCCTTCCTGAAGAAAATCAGGAGTACATCAAGAAAGAGTATGGCAATATGATTTATGACGAGATCCCAGACGAAGCTTTCGAATCGAAGGATGAGAAAGTGAAAATTGGCAAAAGCGATATCTCTACTGAGAAAATCACGATGAAACTAAGTGAAAAACAGACTAAAGATATTATCGTAAAAGTACTCAACAAAGCAAAAAATGACAAGAAGTTAAAAGCAATGCTTCAAAACCAGATTGGCATGCAGAACTTCGGCATGCAAATCAATCAGAATGAATACAGCAAAGCTTACAAAGAAAACATCGAAGACATGATTCAGGATGTAAAAGATGCAAGCATTCCAAATGGAGTCAAATCAACAATCTGGGTCGCTGACAAGTTGGTCGTCAAACGTGATTTCTCTGTAAAAGCCGGCGAAACTAAGGATGACCTCACTCAAGTTACTGTTAAAGGTGAACAAAACCTTGGGGACAACAAGCAGACATTTGATTATGTATTCAAGTCAAAAACCGACTTTAAAGAAGATGAAATGACTGCCAAAGCAGACTTCTCACATAAGGACGACAAAATTAAAGATTCAGCTGAATTCGCAGTCGATGGCGACAAGGTTAACTACGAAGGCAATGAATCTTTGAAAGATGGAAAACGCAAATTCGAGCGAGTTGTATCTTTCAATGAATCTGCTGGCAAACCATCCAGTCTCGTCTGGTCTGGTACAGCTAAGTACAAAAAAGAAGGCATGGAATCCGACCATACATTCAAAGTCGATGCTCCAGACATGGGCAATCAGAACATCGAATTGTATATGAAGAAAGATGCTCATACTACAGACTCGATCAAGAAACCTTCCAAGGAAAATGTGAAGGATCTTGGCAAGATGTCACAATCTGAAATCGAAAACTACTTCATGAACGAAGTAATACCTTCAATCGGTGCTCAATTCGGTTTCTAAGCATTTCAAGTAACAGGAAGTGGCAGCATGCACCTGACTCAAACAATCTATCATTTAACAGCAACTAATATAAAGCAATTGAAGGGAAAGTGGAAATCGCTTTCTCTTCTTTTGCCTTTCCCTCTTCTATTTATCACCCTTCTCGCCTTCATCGCCATTCAGTTCATGACACCTGAACGTGGTACCCCGATAGAGGTCGGTCTCGTCGGGCTGAATGATTCCAAAGAAAGCCAAATGATTGTTACGATGCTCCGCAATAACAGTGACTTCAAGAAAGCCCTCCATGTTAATGAAGTTACGAGAAAAGAAGCCGATTATATGCTTCAGGAAGGTAAACTAAGTGCTTATATCGCATTCCCGGAAAAATTCAGCAGTAAACTGTATCACGGAGAATCAATAACATTGCAAATTGTCGGCAATCCGAATGAGCGCATGCAAGCTGAAATCATTCGAACCTTCATGGACAGTGCAGCCAAGCATATTAACAGTGCCCAGGCGAATATTCTAGCTATTGATGAATATGCAGAAGAACTGGGAATGTCCGATTCAGACCGGCGCACCCTTTTAAAAAGCGAATTCAAGAAATATCTCTTCTTTACATTAGCAAAAGATCAGGCACTTGAAAGTGAATCCATCTCGGATACAGCATCAAGCAATACGGTTCTCTACTATGTAACTTCAGCCATTTTCACATGCTGGCTAATCTGGATGCTGCTATTCTGGCATTTCTTCAATTTAAATACGAACAAAATGCTCATGCAGCGAATCCGGTTGTTCAATATAGGACATTTACAGATTTTGTCCGGAAAAGTGCTTGCCGTTCTGATTACGGGACTGCCCTTAGCAATCGCAGTTACACTCATTATTCCAATTGCATTCGGGATACCTATCGAATGGCTGGATTATATCAAGATTTCTGGAATATTTCTTATCACAGCTTTTATTTATTTGCTTTCACTCGGCTTTTGGGAACTGCTGATCCTCTCTGTGAAACTGCGTCTTCTCGTTCAAGCTGTCTGGACTGCCCTGCTCCTTATTCTAAGCGGAGCAGCCATTCCACTCAGTTTCTTTCCCGCCTCGCTCAGTGAATTCGCAAAACGGTTATTCACAGCCGAATCATTGGCAAATCTGCAAAACCTCGTACTAGGTGAAGGTTCTTATATCGCAGATAGCTCTCTCTTCTTAACGGCGGCTTTTGCCAGTTGTCTAATTTATGTACTGTCTAAATGGAAGGAGCGGTCAAATTGAAAAGTCTCATACAAGCGCGTTGGCTATTTATTAAAAAATATCCGCTTGCGCTCTGCTTTTGGCTCCTCTTTCCAATTGCCGCAACAAGCTGCTTCATGCAGCTGGCTGGCACTGCTCAGACCGAAACACGCATCCCTGTTGCACTTGTAATACAAGACTCCTCCCCAGCTGTGAGAGGACTTGAACAGTCGATGCAAAGACATCCGCTATTACGTGTTACATTGCTGGAAGAAGAAGCTGCCTTTGATTCATTCCGCAGTTACAAGTACGACAGCCTCTTCATCATTCCAGACGATTTTTCAAAAAATATAGCGGCCGGCAAGACGAAAGGACTGATTCAGGCATATCATTCCGACCGCTCCCTCTTCTTCGAGCCGGTAAAGGAAATGATGGTCGCCAATGTACAAGCTGCAAGCGGCAGAATGCAGGCCGCTTTAACTGTACAAAAACTGAGTGAAAAGCTGACGAACAGTCCAGGTTGGAGCACAGATGAAATTATTAAAACAGCCAATGACATAGAGCAAGAACAACATCTTCTCCAAACAGATTTTCAATTCAGGGGTACACCGGAGAAAACCGATCATGCACTTTTACTTAATCCATTGCTTCCCTGGAGTGCTGCTGCGCTGATTGCGACATTCTTCCTTTTCGATTTCATAACAAAGGAACGTAAAGAAGAAGCTTTTGCCAGGCTGTATTTCTCTCGTTATAGTGTAAGACCTTTTATCCTGATATCCGTCTTACTTTATACAATTATTCTATTCGTTTTCGATTTAACAGCTGCTCTGCTATTCAGTAACGTATTGGATTACAAATTGATTATTTCTCTAATTGGATTCAGACTTATCGCGAGCAGTTTAGCGCTTGCACTTGCATTGCTTGTCAGAAATGCCCCGCTCCATTATGCGCTGTCTCTATTAATCGTTTCATTGCTTGTTATAACGAGCGGCAATCAGGGGCTCTTCTCAGGCTTGAATCCCGTATCGGCATTTGTAAACGAAAAAACAGGAATGCTCCCGCTTGCCATTATGCTTGTAATGCTAGCTATCATTTTAAAACGAAAGGAGTTTTCCCGTGCTTGAAGTTGAAGGTCTAGGCAAAGCTTATAAAAAGAAAATTGTCCTGTCCAATGTATCCTTTTCAGCCGAGCCTGGAGAGATAATTGGACTAGTTGGAGAAAATGGTGCCGGCAAATCCACACTTCTGAACATGATTGCTACATTGGACAAACCGACTTCCGGAACAATTCGTCTCAATGGCTTCGACAGCATCGGGAGCCGGAAGCAATATCGGAAACTTATCGGTTATGTCCCTCAAGACCTAGCAATTTGGGATTCCCTTTCAGTTGAAGAGAATATGCTCTTTTTTGAAAAGCTGAGCTGGGTTCGCAAAGAGGAAGATGCACTTCAAGAGATCTGTAGGAATCTCGCATTGGACCATTGGAAAGAGATGGCCGGAACCCTTTCCGGCGGGCAAAAACGAAAGCTCAATCTAGCCATTAGTCTCATTCATGAGCCAGATCTATTGCTTCTTGATGAACCAACAGTCGGTATTGATATGCGTTCCAAAAGTGAAATTGTACATTATCTCAAACAACTGGCCATCCAGAAGAATAAAGCGATTCTCTATATTTCCCACGATATGGACGAGATTAAAACGCTTTGCGACCGGCTCATCTGTATTGGGAAAGATCCATTCTATCGGGAATTGCTTCAGTCAGCGAATCAGCCTATGCTCACCTTCTGATTCCGTGAAAAAAGTATGACTCTAAGCTTAATGGCTATTGCCTTTCTCATGATTTGAAAGTAAACTGGATGCATAAGGAGGGCAAAAAGTTGGATATTACAAATTTACAACCATTAACACAGGCACCTGCCATGAACGGTGTTGCTGCTCTAGCCGACGATCAGTCGACTACTATGAATTCATCTTCTGGAATGTCATTCAAGGAGCTTTTGCAGTCAAATATTGAACGTGCGATTGCGATGACCGCAGCAGGCGTACTTACTGGAGGCAGTAGCGGATCACCATTCATGTCAGCAATGCGCTCTGCTCCATTCTCTTCAGGCAGTGCTGTTTTGCCTTCCGCACCGTCCGTTTCAGCCAGCTCGGCAGCAAGTGCATATAAGAAGACAGCGTCTGCTGCATCTTCAGCTCCCGGAAATATTTCGAGTATTGTAAGTGAAATGGCTCAGAAATACGGAGTCGATCCGAATCTCATCCATGCTGTCATCAAGCAAGAGTCGAATTATAACCCGAATGCCAAGAGCGGTGTCGGTGCACAAGGATTGATGCAGCTTATGCCAGGAACAGCTCGTTCACTTGGTGTACTCAACCCCTTTGACATGAAGCAGAATATCGAAGGCGGTACAAAATATTTGAGCCAAATGCTGAAGAAATACGGCGGAAAAGTCGAAACAGCACTGGCAGCTTATAATGCGGGGCCCGGTAATGTGGACAAGTATGGCGGCATTCCTCCATTCAGTGAAACACAAAATTATGTACGAAAAATCATGGATAACTATCTTGCCTGATAAATACAAAAACCCTCGGAGAGTCAATTCTCCGAGGGTTTTTCTATATCTTAGGCAAGGCCGATTTCTGTGACCTTGTCGCGATCAAGGCGTTTTACTGCTTCAACAATCAGTTTCACTGTGTTTTCAAAGTCATCACGATGCAAGATTGCCGCATGTGAGTGAATGTAGCGAGTTGCAATCGTAATTGACATTGTCGGTACACCGTTATGTGACAAATGGATAGAACCTGAGTCCGTTCCGCCCCCTGCCATTGATGTGTACTGATAAGGAATATCAAGTTCATCCGCAATACCAACGATGAAGTCACGAACACCTTTATGAGAAATCATAGATGCATCGTAAAGTACGAGCTGCGGTCCTTTGCCCAGTTTGCTGTCCGCATCCTGTGGTGAAATGCCAGGTGTATCACCAGCGATACCAACATCAACACCAAATGCAACATCCGGATTAATCAAGTGAGCAGCCGTCTTCGCACCACGCAAGCCAACTTCTTCTTGAACTGTACCAACGCCATAAACAACGTTTGGATGTTCTTCATTTTTTAAGCGCTTCAGTACTTCAATTGCAATTGCACAACCAATACGGTTATCCCATGCTTTTGCAAGAAGCATTTTTTCATTTTTCAATTGAGTGAACTCAAAGTATGGCACGACTGAATCTCCAGGGCGAACGCCAAACTCTGCAGCTTCTTCTTTGCTAGAAGCACCGATATCGATGAACATGTCTTTAATATCAACTGGCTTCTTGCGCGCTTCAGCAGACAGGATATGCGGCGGTTTTGAACCAATGACACCTGTTACATCACCTTTGGATGTTAGAATTGTCACACGCTGAGCAAGCATGACCTGATTCCACCAGCCACCAATTGTCTGGAAGTAGATGAATCCCTTGTCGTCGATACGTGTTACCATGAAACCGACTTCATCAAGGTGTCCCGCAATCATCACTTTCGGACCATTTGCATCCCCTGTTTTTTTCGCAATCAAACTGCCGAGATTATCAGTGACAATTTCATCAGAGAAAGGCTTAATGTAACGTTCCATCACGTCGCGTGCTTCTTTTTCATCACCTGAAATGGCCCGAGCATCTGTCAGGTCTTTCAGCATTGTCAAAGTTTCATCCATTTTTGTCATTGCAATTCCTCCTTATGGTCCAATCATTAAGATACCCGTTTTTCAATGCGAAAATCAGTACCCTTCATCCTGTCGTTCAAAGTTAACCCGATTTTTCTCATAGTATGCAGACTGTACTTCTTCCTCTGTGAAGCCAAGCAATCGGCCCAACAAAAGAAATTCAGCAAAAAGCGCTTCATACTGAGACTGTTCAGGCTTCTCCTTGAATACAAGCGTGCTTGCGAATACTTTGTTAAACTGCCCTGTAAGGTCCGTTTCACAATTGCTCGCTTCAGCACCATCAAATGTAAGACCTTTCATCAATCCTAGTGACATGATGAAATGAACATTGTCAACATACTCCTCTAGAATGACAGACTTTTCATTTGCCGGTTTATTGCTCCAAAACTTGAAACAACGTGTCTCGTTTGCAAGTTCTCCAAGCTCCACAAAAAGGGCCAGAACCTTCTCTTCAAATAGATTACGGTCCTGGAGAGCATGCTGTTCCACTATGTACATATCCAATTTATGCTGCATATCAAATAACGGCTTCCAGTCCATCAATTTCACCTCTTTTACCAGCAATCGGAAAAATTGCTTCTACTTACTTATTGTAATTGTTGATCAATTCGGAGTAAAGTATTTAGTCTTGTGAGACCTTGTAAATCAAGGGTTCACACTTCCAACAAAGTATAAACTGACTTACCTCAATTGTTTTAATAATTGATCAGACACAAGAACAACAATTCATTAGGCATCTTTATCCAATCTTCCCAAAGAATTTGTTACTAAGATCATATCAATTCCTTAAAAATTTAGCTAATTTATTACAATTAGCAAAGATATAGACTTTGGAGCTTTATGAAGAAAAGGATTGCGGAAATAATCGAGCTAGAGAAGTTCAGAACTTAAGTATAAGCAAATTGTGTTAATGGTTATTGGTGAATTAAAAAAGCCCCTGCCTAATAGGAAGGAGCTTTTCTATATTAGTAAAAAAGTTAACTTACATTATATATGGCCAAAGGACCGTAAACTCAATGACATTTATAGTGTGTTTTTTGATATTCTGCAATAAGTGTATCCAACTCTTGAGATACTCTTAACGCCTTTCGTGAATTAATCCCATTATTTTTTATAGCTCGTATCATTTGCTCACGCTTGTTTTCGAGCAGCTTCTTTAGTTCCTCCACTTGATGAATATCCTCCCAGAATGTAAATGAAAAAGCCGTATATATATTGATTTTTGAAATAGTTTAAAAATCAATATATAGATCATTTTGAACGAGTAGATATTAAGCAAGGCACGCTAGAATTCCCCAAAAGGTTTTCCAAGGCACATACTTCAGTATCTATTAGAACAGGTATGTATATTGCTTTAAAACATAATGTTTTCTCTCGTTGCTTCATAAATCACTCCATAACAATTGACCGTATGGACTGGTTACAAGTTCAACTCATGCAAATACATTCCTGATTCATTCTCTTAATACCGCTACTCGATAGCCAACCATTTGTTCAGAGTTTTCATTTGACCAACAAAGCAATTTCCTCTTTAGATCAAATTCAACCATTTTCAAATTCTTGGCCAATGAACCGATTACAGCTGTTTCATTAAGCATCTGAACCCTTTTCAATTTCTCAAGCCTCCACTTGAGGCAACCAAGCTATCATAGTCCAAAAAGACCTTAGACCTTTGGCTTTGCGTCCTGGCTTTTCAACCAGTTTGCTTTTCACGTTTTCTTTGGATTGTACCCCTTAATCGTTTAAAAATCAAGACCTTTCACTATTTTCAAGTAATACAGTCTATTAAGTTTTGTTATAAATCAATAATCGAGATTCTAAGCTGATTTAACCTTGTAAATATAGCAAAATTTTACAGATAAATAGTATAGTGTTTTCAAAATTAAGGTTAAAAAGGAAGGTATTATCATTTATAATATATAAGATATATACCTAAAAAATTGAATTTTATGAGTTACATATAATGAAAAGTTCATAACGAGGTGGTTTATTTGCATATTCGAATTTTGAATAAAAGTGATTCCAATCTTTATCAAACATTACGTTTGCAGGCGTTATTAGTTAGCCCTGAAGCTTTCGAATCAACATATCAAACAGAAGTCAATTACACACAAGATGCCATTTCTGCTCACCTTTCACCTACCGACGAAAAATTTATCCTCGGTGCGTTTAATGATAATAATGCTTTGGTCGGAATGGTAACTTTCAGCAGAGAAAGCGATCCAAAAACAAGCCATAAAGGAAGTGCTCTAAGTCTTTATGTAGCACCTGAGGTCAGAAAGCAAGGATTCGCCAAGTTGCTCATGGAGGAACTTATTAAAAGAGGAAAGAACCTTGAAGGTTTGGAGCAAATCAATTTAACAGTAGCATCTGAAAACCTTCCTGCTAAAAATCTTTATCTGTCATTAGGTTTTAAAACATTTGGAGTTGAGAGAAACTCTTTTAAATTTAACGGTAAATATTATGATGTTGATCTGATGGACATATTCGTTTAGCTACCTCTTCAATTTAACTAGGAAAGCAGTCATTATGGATCTATTTCAAATCATCATCGTTTTCCAGGCATGCCTGAAGATTGATTCGTCCATTGTATAATTAAAAGACTGGCAGCTTTGTTCACTACCAGTCTTTTTTTATGCCTTTACAACGTTATCCAATTTTCTTTGTATACGTTTCCCTAGACGTTGAGCAATAGTATCGGGTTCACCTTCGAAATCGAGGCTCACCATTATCTTCTCGACTATTTCCTCCAAGTCTTTGATTGGCCAGTTCACAGCTGGCTCTATTTTTAACTTTATCAATACAACTTCACCGACAGTCCGGGATATTTCATCAATATCTAGAATATCGACTGTTTTAAGGCATTGACCCACAAACCAGTCTATATCGCCTTTCTCTTTGGCGAACTGCTCAAGTCCTGCAGAAATATAAAAGAGATCCTCACCTTCTTCGATATAATCCTCCAGTTCCTTCTTCGTATATACACGATCAAATTCATCGTCAAAGTCATCCTCAAAATCATCGTCATCAAGTTCCTCTGGCTCTTTCAAAAGCTTCAAGAATTTTTGAAAATTATCAGCCATTTTTTTAGGCTTTCCGCTATTATCAGAAATATAAAAGATGGCAGGATTATCTCCATCATAGTTTCTATAATCAAATGCCAACCATTCATGGCCGTCTCCGGCAAACAATACAAAGTCTTTATCAATCTCCCACTCTTCAGTGAGATATGGAGATTTACCAATCCCATCTTCCAAATCAATTCCCATTATGGATTCTACAAGCATTTCATCGTCAGGAAGTTTTTCTGAATGCAATACTCTATATGCCAACGTTCCCCCATTTTTCACTCTCATCAAAGAGACATATGACTCAGGTAATTTTACTCTGAGTTTCTTTTCGACTTGGATTAGTGTATCATCTGTAAGCTCCTCCAGAGTCTCATGGTCAATATCCATATCAGTGTCAAATATGTAATCATGCATGTCTTAAACTCCTCCCAATAATAGCGTTATTGTTATTTTAATTAACTCACTAATTATTTTCAGAAGATTCCCTTAATCATTCTTCACAATTTAAATGTACATCTCTTATGGATTCGAAGTTTCTTATCTTCTTCATACTTTAAAATTTGGTTACAACTTACACAATGAGGAGATCATAAGTAGTAAACAGATTTAAAAGAAACTTCATAAATCAAGGAGATGGATTAAAGATGGATATGCAAAAAGGATATGCAGTGGTTATTAAACGTGGCGAAGAGACGGTACGTGTTCTTCCTGTAGAAAATCGACACGGAACAAACCATGATATCAACCTTGTTTCGTATTTGCATGACAAAGGCTATGATGTAAACGATCTGTATAGAAGAGGAAAAAGCGTTTATTTTGGGAAGTTTGAAGATGGAGTCTTTACAAGTTTGGATCAGATTATTTAATTCCCCCTATCTTTACAACGTTTAATAAGGGCGGATTTAAAATATTGCAGCAGAAAAAACGATAATATTTTTGCTGCTCGTATTTCCCGCCTTAATTTTTATTCGTAAAGAATCTCACCTTATGTGAATAATTTATAAAGATAAAGCACCACATGGGTGCTTTTATAAATGAACCGATTCTGATACATCGATAACAGTTTTATGTACGGTATCCAAATCCAACCCAAACTTTTCCCCTGTGAGCTTGGCACATTCTTCATCACAATAATCTTGGGCAAATAATTTATTGAAATAATCGTGTACAGCCAAATCCGTTTTATCTATGTTTTTTCTTTTCTGTATATATGTAAGTTGTTGCGCATTCAATTCCGGGGTAAGACGACTTGCAGAAGCACTGAGGGAAATCGGTTTTCCTTCTTCCACTTTCCATTTAAAAATCCTTTTAAGACCTGAAACCCAATAAACAAATTTAACTTCGTTTCCATTACATTGCCAAGTGCCTTCGGAGTATTCTGACTCCAAACGCTCACGTATTGTTTTGCCACTTGCTAGGCGATAATTTTTTACCTCACCGAGCATTTTATTCCCCCTCCCTTTCTCTATTATCCCTTTTTTACAGTTTATTTACAAGTTTTTATTTATTTGGTATATTAATACAACAAAACACCAGGCTTATCGTCCGCAAACGATAAAGCCTGGTGTTCTTAAAAGTTATTTAGCAAAAAGATGATTCCCTATATTAATGACTGCTTCTCTTGTGAATATCCAGTCATCAGTTGCAATCTCCGGATTATAGTAATATACAGATCCATGTGTCGGATCCCAGCCTTTCATAGCATCCATTACTGCCTGGTATGCATAGCCGGCCGGGGAAAGGTCATATTGTCCGTCATACACAGCTGTAAAAGCGTTCGACTGGAAGATTACGTCATGTGTGCTTCCTGGAAACTCCGGTGATTCCAGTCTGTTCAGAATGACTGCAGCTACTGCAACTTTTCCCTCGTATGATTCCCCACGGGCCTCTCCATGAACAACTTTTGCCATCATTTCAATATCATTCAGCTTCTGCTGAGTCAATGGACCGACAAAACCTGTTGGCGAGATACCTGTATCTTGCTGGAATTGCTTAACAGCATTTTTAGTAACCGGACCATAATATCCTGTCGCCTGATCTGCGAAGTAGCCAAGTTTTTTTAAGTTTTCCTGTAAATGCAAGACAGCTTGTCCCTGTTTACCTTCACTTAAAGATTCCTCAGCAAATGCTGTTCCTGGAATATAAATAAACAATATAGCAAAAAGTCCAAACAATATTTTATTATGTAATTTCAAAAAAGCACTCCTTCCAAATTTTAGATTCTATTGCTATTATACAAATAACAATTAAAACTTCAATTAATACAGCTAACATCTAAGTTACGTTTTAATTACAGAGATTTATTTATCTGTATCCAGTCATATATTTTGCTTACTTCTTTAAAAATCATTCAAACATTTTAGATGTTAACTTAAGAATTGGAGCACTGTACAATCCTTAAGCTACAGATTGAATTCTCTGCCTCTTAATCGGTGCTCCAATAACTTATTTATTTTGTATTATATACTTTCTTTCGTTCAACTCTGCGATCTAGCTGGCTCAGCCTGAGCAAATTCCTCCCAGCCGATTACTGTCGGTTCTTTTTTTCTCATTTTTATAAGCACAACTGCGAATCCGATAACAAGGGTGAAGGTAGCAATTGGCGGCAGCTTCGTAATCCAGCCGCCGAATGCGGTGTAAATGAAGGCTAGTGGAATATTCGTATAGAAAGACTGTTTTGCATAGTCTTTGAAGTCTGTTGTAATGTCATAGAGGCAAAGAGACAATAAATAAAAATGCATAAATGGCAACAATCGCAATACCGCGATTTGCATTGCTGTTGGATTCCTCTCGCTCCCAATAAGCCTTGCTTTAAGCTTCTCAATCTTCTTAAAAGGCTTAGGCAGCAGTGTCCGCAACCTATAGAAGACGAGGCTTGATAAAGTGACACCGATCAGCGAATAGACCGTGCCCCAGATTGAGCCGAACAGCAATCCCCCTGTCAGACAGATCAATATGACCGGAACGAACAAAATCGGTCGGATTACATGAAGAATGATGAAGCAGACCGGAGCCCAGATTCCTGCTGTTTCAATAAAATGCATGCTGCGTTCATATAGCTGTTCCACAAGCTGCTCTCCTCTCGGCTTATTCTATGCTGCAACTCCATTGTATGAGCAGTTGTACAGTCCAATGCAAAAAGACAGCTTCCCAGTATTCTAGGAGGCTGTCTCTTTCATTCAATTACTTCTGCAAAGCAGCTTTAGCTTGCTCAGCGAAAGCAGAGAATGCTGCTGCGTCATGAATCGCAAGGTCAGAAAGCATCTTACGGTTTACTTCGATGCCAGCAACTTTAAGACCATGCATCAATTTGCTGTAAGAAAGACCGTTCAAGCGAGCTGCTGCGTTGATACGAGCAATCCACAATTTGCGGAATTCGCGCTTCTTCTGTTTGCGGTCACGGTAAGCATATTGACCAGATTTGATAACCTGTTGTTTAGCAACTTTAAATAGAGCGTGCTTGGAGCCGTAGTAGCCCTTCGCAAGTTTAAGTACGCGTTTGCGGCGTTGGCGTGTGACTGTTCCACCTTTTACACGTGGCATAGTAATTCCCTCCTGAGGCGTTCGTAAGTTTTATTTTGTCTTGCATTAAGTATTGTGTCAGTTCAGCTCATGTTCCGATTAAGGAAGCATGTTTTTGATGCGCTTGAAGTCACCAGAAGAAACGACTGCGCTCTTACGGAGCTTGCGCTTTTGCTTCTGTGATTTGTTTGCAGCCAAGTGGCTAGTGTAAGCGTGTGAACGCTTCAATTTGCCAGTACCTGTTCTTTTGAAACGTTTCGCTGTACCTCTGTGTGTTTTCATTTTAGGCATGAGATTTTCCTCCTTGTTTGCTTAAAGCAATTTATTGTTTCTCGGCAATTGGAGCAAGCATGATGAACATGTTGCGTCCTTCCATCTTCGCTTTGGATTCGACAGTTGCGACATCCTTCACTTCTTCAGCTAGACGGTCGAGAACTTCCTGTCCGAGTTCCTTGTGAGTGATAGCACGGCCGCGGAAACGGACTGCCGCTTTCACTTTGTCACCATTCTCTAGGAACTTGCGTGCATTGCGGAGCTTCGTGTTGAAGTCATGATCACCGATACCCGGTGTGAAACGGACTTCCTTCACGTTAATGATCTTCTGGTTCTTGCGTGCTTCTTTATCTTTCTTCTGCTGCTCGTAACGGAACTTTCCGTAGTCCATGATGCGGCATACGGGCGGTTTTGCGTTAGGTGCAACAAGCACGAGGTCCAGATTACGTTTAGACGCAATTTCAAGGGCTTCCACACGGGATTTAACTCCAAGCTGGTCACCGTTTGAATCGATCAGTCTTACTTCACGAGCACGGATTTTTTCATTGACGTTCATATCTTTGCTAATAGTCAGCCACCTCCGAAAATTTTAAAGAAAAACTACTGGCATTCGAATGCCCAGCCGTTTTAAAAAGCGACTTTCTGCAACAAAGAACAAGCAGCATGTATCTCCTTTTGGGAAAATAAAAAAGTGCAGGCGCAATGCACCCACACTTCTATTAGCCAAAGGAATAGAATTTGAAAACCAGTCAACGATGCAGAGCATGTTGATCAGGTGAGAAGCGGGTGCTTCTGCTTGTTTCTAAGTTCGTATGCTTTTTTAACAACACTCAATACTTTACCAGAAGCACGCAATCCTGTCAACAGCCTTTTTGACTGATTAGTTCTGGCGAGCACCTTTGTTGCTGATTTCTTCTTTAATAAGAGAAACGAAATCATCAGCCTTCATTGTTTCTGTCTCTTTCTGACCATAGCGTCGTACATTGACACTATCAGATTCCATCTCCTGGTCTCCGAGCACTAGCGCAAACGGAATCTTCTTAGTCTGCGCTTCACGAATCTTGTAGCCAAGCTTTTCATCACGCTCATCGATAGATACCCGAATCCCTTCATGGCGAAGCTGATCAGCAATCTTCTCAGCATAATCATGATGAACATCTAGAGAAACCGGGATGATTTTCACTTGATGAGGTGCAAGCCATGTAGGGAATGCGCCTTTATATTCCTCAAGCAGATATGCTACAAAACGTTCCATTGTTGAGACGACACCACGATGAATAACGACTGGGCGATGCTTTTCTCCATCTTCCCCAATATACGTAAGGTCGAAACGTTCCGGAAGCAAGAAATCAAGCTGTACTGTAGAAAGTGTCTCTTCTTTACCGATTGCAGTCTTCACCTGAACATCAAGCTTCGGTCCGTAGAATGCTGCTTCGCCTTCAGCTTCATAATATTCAAGGCCCATCTCATCAACTGCATCTTTAAGCATGCTTTGAGCTTTTTCCCACATTTCATCATCATCGAAATACTTCTCTGTATTCTCAGGGTCACGATAGCTTAGACGGAACTTGTAATCAGTAATATCAAAGTCTTTATAAACTTCAAGGATGAGTGACAATACGCGCTTAAGCTCGTCTTTAATCTGATCCGGACGTACGAATGCATGTGCATCATTCAAAGTCATCCCGCGTACACGCTGCAGTCCGGATAGCGCGCCGCTCATCTCATAACGGTGCATTGTTCCGAGTTCCGCAATACGGATCGGCAATTCACGGTAGCTGTGCATTTCATTTTTGTAAACCATCATATGGTGCGGGCAGTTCATTGGACGAAGGACAAGTGTCTCATTATCCATCTCCATTGGCGGGAACATATCCTCCTGATAATGATCCCAGTGACCGCTAGTCTTGTACAGTTCAGAGCTACCAAGTACTGGAGTATACACATGGTTATAACCGAGGCGTTCCTCAAGGTCAACGATATAGCGCTCGATTGTACGGCGGACAGTCGCACCGTTCGGCAACCAGAGCGGCAAACCTTGTCCGACCTTCTGGTTGACTGTGAAGATGCCAAGTTCCTTGCCGAGTTTGCGATGATCACGCTCTTTGCGTTCCTCAAGAATGCGCAAATGTTCTTTCAGTTGTGCTTCTTTTTCAAACGCTGTTCCATAAACACGCTGCAACTGTTTATTGTTGCTGTCTCCGCGCCAGTATGCACCTGAGATGGAAAGCAATTTGAACGCCTTGATTTTACCTGTAGAAGGAACATGGACACCGCGGCAAAGGTCAAAGTAATCATCCTGCTTGTAAATTGTAATCTCCTGATCTTCAGGAATAGCTTCGATGAGCTCGACTTTCAGCTTGTCACCAATTTCCTCAAACATCTTGATCGCTTCTTCACGTGTTACCGGGATACGTTCAATTTCGATATTCTGGTCGATGATGCGTTTCATTTCCTTCTCAATTTTTGGAAGGTCTTCAGGTGTAATTTTATGTTCCATATCCATGTCGTAGTAGAAGCCTTCTTCAATGACGGGACCGACACCGAACTGGACATCTTTGTAGAGACGCTTCACTGCATGGGCCATCAAGTGTGCTGTCGAGTGGCGCATAATTTCAAGACCATCCTGATCGCGGTAAGTGATGATTGCAATTTCTCCGCCTTGATCGAGAGGACGACGCAAATCTACGAATTCACCATTCAATTTAATCGCTAGTGCCTGCTTTTTCAATCCTGATGAGATGGAGGCTGCAATCTCTTCGCCAGTAATACCTTGCGGGAAACTCTTTGAAGCACCATCTGGGAAAATAATATTAACTTCACTCATTGTCTACACTCCTTTTTATTTGGAAAATCAAAAAACGCCCGTCTCTTTGCCTATTAAAAGACAAAGGGACGAGCGCTGTACTCGTGGTTCCACCCTGATTCCCATGCTAAAAGAAACCTTCGCATGGCTCATAAAATCCGTAACGTGGATGAGGCGCTGCCAATTTTGCTAAACAAGCTCCCAAGGCAGGGTTCCGAGGCGGTAATCATCTATATACACGCAGGAAGCTTACAGCCAAGGCTCCCCTCTCTTAAGCGTTAGTGACAGATCATCATGTCCTCTTCATAACCGTAATATAAAAGAATCTGATGCCTATTATAGACCCGTATTTTGCCGAAATCAAGGGGGATCGTGAATTTGTTGCAATGAATTTAAATAAATAAGTCAGACATTGATTTTTTCAACCAACTGACTGACCTTCTCATTTTAACCGTCTCTCCGATTACGCCCTTCAACTTTAACTTCCTTCGTCACCTGTTTGATTCGCTCAATGATACGCAAGGCTTTCACTTCTTCCACCTTACCACGCGTTTCAGCGAGCTGGCTTTCAAGCATTTCCATGCTGAAGTTCGATGTGAAGAAAACAGGGAGGCCTTCCATCATCCGATATTGAAGAATAGAACCGAGGATTTCGTCACGGAACCAGGCAGACTGTGTTTCCGCTCCGATATCGTCCAGCATAAGGACATCCGCTTGTTTGAAGTAGTCGATCTTCTTATTCAGCGTTCCATCATTAATGGAATTTTTCATTTCCCGGACAAATTCCGGCATGTAAATGAGCATGGAAGAATAACCGAGCTCTTTCAAATAGTTTGCCGCCGCTCCAAGAAGAAATGTCTTACCAATACCGAATGAGCCATAGAAATAAAGCCCTTTCTTCGGCAATGCCTCTTTCGCTTCAGCCAGGAACTGACTGAGCTGCACAATAGCATCCTTACGTGTTCCTTCACCTTGATCAATTCCCTCTAGTGTTGCATTCAGAATATCTTTCGGCATGTAAAGGCTTGATATAAGCTTTTCTTGATCGCTGCGCTTCTCATGATCAATTCGACTATGGCATTTCTCATAGGAAAGATGGACTTCACCATTTTCCACATGCAGGATTGGCGAATAGCCTTTCACCATGTTGATGCAATCGCCATAGCATTTGCATCGGTCACATTGCTTGGACTGCGTTCTGTATTCATGGAATTTGATCAAGTTCTTCTCAATGTCCCGATTCGTCAATTCAGGGTGCAAAGACAAAAACTCCCGGATTTCCGGGTCATTTAGCACTTCATTCCGTACCTTATCATAGTGCTCTTTGAAATTTTCGTTCTGGCGCATCCACTTTTTCAATGATGACTGCACTGGTTCCATTTCGGAAATCCCTCCTTTCCAGTTCAATTCTTCTGAATGAGTTGGTTGAGCACATTGGCAATCTCAGCTTGGTTCTGCTGCTCATCCTTTGGACTTGACGACTGCTGTATATCATCCCCGGAAGCTTTCTTACGGATCCAATCCGGGACTACTTCTTTTTTAACATTGCGTGAATAATAATTTTTCGAGCCGCTTTTCTTTTCCTGTGGCGGATTCATTGCTTTCTTTGCATATTCAATCGCTTCTTTTGCTGTCTTCAACTTGGCACGGGACCAATTGCTCGCAATTTTTTCGAGGTATGCTTTCGGAAGCTTCATATCCTTCTGGAGAAGCGTATAGTGAATCAGTACATTCATAACCGGTGCTTCAAGACCCTGTGCTATCATGATATCACTAATCATGCGCAAATCCTGACGAGAAGCGCTATTTCCGTTCGAAAAATCCTCCAGCAGTTCCCGAGGGGTCATTGTTTCAAATTTATAAAGTAACGTTCCTTTTCTACCTTCAATTTTAGTAGCTTCCTTGGCGGCAGAATTTGCCGGAAGCTGTTCCGGAACAGGTTTCGCCCGTTCTCCCTGCCGTGCATTTTCATCCGCAAGATCAAGGCATGCTTCACTGAATTTCTTTTGGTCAATTTCATTCTCTTCTGTCAAAGCCCAATAAATCGCCTTCTCCAGTTCGATTACATGGAGTCCATGCAAGGATGCCATCTGCGAAATGACACGACGATTGCCTTCACTAAGAATCTTGCTGTACGGAAGCATCTGTTGCTTCAGACTTTGTGCCAGCCAGTTAAAGTCCACAATATCCTTTGAAGTACGCGGTCCTCTCTCAACCTTTTCCTGCTTGCTTCCATTGACTGGAGTATAGCCGGAAATCTTCTTCCCAAACACTTCATCGAATGTCGCCGTCACTTCTGTATCCTGCTCCGTCCGCTGGCGTTTCGGCATGACAAGTGTTTCAAGATGGCTGAACTTATGCTCACCAAGCTGTTGGAGAAGCATTCCAGCAAGTGCTGCTTCTTTGAAAAATGCAGCTGGAGCAAGCGGTGGAAGCAATTCATAATGAAAAATACGTACGCCACTGCTTTCTCCCTCGAATGTTCGGAGAAGGCCAAGCGCTTCCAGCTTCAGACGTGCTTCATATATTTGATCAAGAGGCAAGTTGAGATAATTCATCAGATGGTGATGTGTCTTTGGAGCGGCTGATGGAAAAACAGTTTCATCAAGCAGCGTGCGATAGAGTGCAACTGCTTCAATGCCAGAAAGCGGTTGATACAGATGCGAAAGTGAAAAACTGTAGTTCACCGGTGCTTCTTCGATGATACATACTTGATAACCCTCACCGGGCAGCAGTTTGCCAACAAAATTCATGACCGTACTTCCCCTCCGCTAAAATCAGTCTTCATCCTGTACGTTTCTGTTCTGTTTATTCGAGTTGGCTATTTCCTTCAGTTCGTCGAGGAATACGGATATATCCTTGAACTGTCTGTAAACGGAAGCGAAACGCACATATGCGACTTCATCAATATCGGATAGGCGGTCCATGACAGCTTCCCCGACCATTTGCGACTGGACTTCCGCCTGTCCGCGGCTGCGCAGTTCTTTCTCGACTTCCAACGCTAGACCCTCGATTGCATCAATCGGTACCGGCCTTTTCTCACAAGCCTTAATCAGGCCGCGTACAAGTTTGTCACGGCTGAATGCCTGGCGATTGCCATCTTTCTTCACAACGATGAGCGGCATTTCCTCCACTCGTTCAAAAGTCGTAAACCGGAATCCGCAACGTTCACATTCACGGCGCCGGCGAATTGTCTGTCCCTCTTCAATTGGCCTTGAGTCCAGAACTTTGGTGCTTTTGTGGCCGCAATTGCTACATTTCATCCGATCCAACCCCACGTTCTTAAAATTTGGCCTCCGATTCCTATGTAAAACCGGCAAACCGTCTGTTCTCTATTCTACCACGTTTCGACACCTTCTGAAACAGTGCACAAACAAACAGAAGACTTTGGAAAAATGATTTCAGGAATGACGGATTTCACCAAATCTATTTTAAGTTTTTCAGCCAAAAGAAAAACACGGATACTATACAGCATCCGTGTTTATATTAAAAGAATTACGCGTTCAATTGTTTTGCTACATGTTTAGCAAGGTCAACGACACGAGCTGAATAGCCCCACTCATTGTCATACCATGCAAGTACTTTTACTTTATTGTCTTCCATTACGATTGTAGACAATCCATCAACGATTGCAGAATGTGTTGTTGTTGTGAAATCGATTGAAACGAGTGGCTCTTCAGTGTAACGCACGATGCCTTTCAATTCGCTTTCAGCAACTTTTTTGAATGCTTCGTTTACCTGCTCAGCTGTAACATTTTCTTCTACGTCAACAACAAGGTCAACTAGTGAAACGTCAGGAGTCGGTACGCGCAAAGCAAGACCGTGCAATTTACCATTCAGATGCGGCAATACTAGACCGAGCGCTTTCGCAGCACCAGTAGATGTTGGAATGATGGACTGAGTGCAGCCGCGTGCTCGACGAAGATCCTTATGCGGATTGTCCAAGTTCTTCTGGTCGTTTGTGAATGCATGAACAGTTGTCATAAGACCATTTTTGATTTTGAAGTTGTCATCAAGTACTTTAACAACTGGAGCCAAGCAGTTCGTTGTGCATGAAGCGTTGGAAATGACTGTGTCTCCTGCTTCAAGAGTATCGTCGTTGACACCCATTACGATCGTACGGTCAACATTTTTACCAGGAGCAGTCAAAACGACTTTCTTCGCACCTGCTTCAACGTGCTTCATTGCACCGTCCTGAGAGTTGAATTTGCCTGTTGCTTCGATAACAAGCTCAACACCAAGATCTTTCCAAGGAAGTTTTTCCGGTTCGCGGGAGTTTGTCTGGACGACTTTTTTGCCATCTACTTCAATACCATCTTCAACAGCTTTCACTTCACCGTCAAAGATACCGTGAACACTATCGTACTTGATCAAATGTGCAAGTGTTTCTGCCGGATAGCTTGCATTGATCGCAACAACATCAAATGCATCGTCCTTAATAATCTGGCGGAATACCATTCTTCCAATTCGTCCAAATCCATTAATTGCTACGCGCGTTTTGCTCATTTCTCTTCCTCCTGTATATCGCATCTTTGTGAATATCTGAAATGAGTATAACACATTCCTCTTAAATGTGTCATATTAACTTCCGTGCAAAATTCCCCAGTTCTGCAGGATAAGTTGCAGTTGCTCATATGTCTCATGTTTACTTCCATTATTGTTAATTACAGCATCTGCGAGCTCTGCCTTTTCCTTCACTGGCATTTGTACTCTAATTCGCGATTCAGCTTCCCGCTCCGTATAGCCATCACGCTCCATGAGACGGCGCAGTTGAGTCTCATGATCGGCGTAAACAACGATGATCTTATCAACATATGCTTGCAAGTTGCTTTCAAAAAGCAGCGGAATATCAAGAACAACTGCCTTTTCTCCTCTTTTCACGTAAGCATCTCGGCGGCTTGTCATAAGACGGCGTACTTCTGGATGGACAATGTCATTCAATTGCTTACGCTTCTCTTCATTAGAAAAAACGACCTTGCCGAGACGCTTGCGGTCAAGCGTACCATCTTCAAGCAGCATTTTCTCTCCAAAAACTCGGACAATCTCAGCCAGTGCGGGCTGTCCGGGTTTTACTACTTCACGAGAAAGTTTATCCGCATCAATGACCGGAATGCCAAAGTCATCAAACATCAATGAAACCGTACTTTTACCGCTGGCGATGCTGCCAGTCAGGCCGATTACACAGGTCATGCATTCCACCTCTATTTCTTCTGGCATTTTGGACAAACATGCGTGCCCCTGCCGCCGACTTTTGATTTCTCAATTGGTGTACCACACGTTTTGCACGGTTCATTTTCTTGTCCATATACATACAGTTCTTGTTGAAACATCCCCATATCGCCCTGGCTATTCACATAGGAACGGATTGTCGTTCCACCCATTGCTACAGCTTCTTCAAGCGTTTCAATCGCTTTTTCGCGTATAATGGCAGCTTGTTTCTTTGTAATCTTTCCAGCTCTTCTCAGCGGATGCACACCGGCTTTATGAAGTGTTTCATCAACATAGATGTTCCCAAGTCCTGTCACGATTGTCTGGTCAAGCAGTACTGGCTTGATATAACGATCTGTCCGTTTCAGCTTTTGCCAGAAATAATCCAAAGTGAAATCATCATCAAACGGATCAGGGCCGAGTTTCTTAAGCGGTTCATTTATGAACTCTTCACCTTTTGGCCATAGATGCATTGTTCCAAACTTGCGGACATCGTTATAGCGCAATTCTTCTCCATTTGTGAATTTAAACACGATATGTGTATGCTTCTTCACCGATTCTTCACTTGGGACGACTGTATATTTTCCTTCCATCCGTAAATGGGAGACAAGAATATCATCATCTAACTCAAACAGTAAATACTTACCTTTGCGACCGATATCTCGGACTGTTTGGCCCACAATCTGCTTACGGAACAGTTCCGGGTCACGCGGATGCTTAATAATATTCGGCCAGTCTATCTGTACATCTTCTATCTGTTTGCCGAGAACGAAGCGTTTCAAAGTCTGTCTAATTGTCTCTACTTCCGGCAATTCGGGCATCTTTCATTTCTCCTCTACTTGGCGTCGAACCAGCTGTTGCCGTATGCGGAATCCGCCCGGAGCGGCACAGCGAGTTCCACTGTATGTTCCATCGTTTCCGGTACGATTTTTTTCAAAATCTCGAGTTCTTCCTCTGGTGCTTCAAGAATTAATTCATCATGTACTTGCAACAGCATGCGTGCCTGCAGTTTCTCTTCCTTTAATCTAGCGTGCAGATCAATCATCGCCTGCTTAATAATATCAGCGGCAGATCCTTGAATCGGCGTATTCATCGCTGTCCGCTCCGCGAAGCTGCGCTTATTAAAGTTACGGCTTGTAATATCAGGCAAATAACGACGGCGCTTCATCAATGTCGTCACATAGCCTTTATGCTTCGCTTCCTGGATGCTCTCTGTCATGTAATTCTGCACACCCGGATAACTCGCAAGATATCTATCGATGAATTGCTTTGCCTCTTTTCTCGTAATACCAAGGCTCTGAGAAAGCCCATAATCACTAATTCCATAAACAATTCCGAAGTTGACTGCTTTTGCCTGGCGACGCATATTCGATGTCACTTCGTCTTGGCTAACGTGGAAAACTTCCGCAGCTGTCTGCGTATGGATATCGAGATCGTCCTGGAACGCTTTTATCAATTTCTCATCATTCGCTATATGTGCAAGGACACGCAACTCAATCTGCGAATAGTCCGCCGCAAACATGATCCAGCCTTCTTTAGACGGCACGAAAGCCTCGCGAATCTTACGCCCTTCTTCAAGACGAACCGGGATGTTTTGCAAGTTTGGATCAATTGAGCTGAGTCTTCCTGTCTGTGTCAGTGCCTGATTGAATCTCGTATGAATTTTGCACGTATCCTTATCTACTACTTTCAGCAGACCTTCAATATACGTAGACTGCAATTTGCCAAGTTGGCGATACATGAGCAGCTTCGGGATGATTGGGTGCGCTTGTTCCAATTGTTCAAGGACATCAGCAGCTGTGGAATAGCCCGTCTTTGTTTTCTTGATTACTGGAAGTCCAAGCTTTTCAAATAATATGGGTCCGAGCTGTTTCGGGGAATTGAGATTGAACTCCTCTCCCGCAAGCTCGTACACTTCCTGTTCAAGCTGGCTGATCCGCTCCTTTAAGTCCTCGCCCATTGCCTTAAGGCGGCCTGTATCAACACGAACACCGTCATGTTCCATCTCGCCGAGAATGAGCGCAAGCGGCAGCTCAAGATCCTGCAAGAGATCCAACTGTTCATTCTCTTCCAGTTTCTCTGCGATTTGTGGTTCCAATTTTGCCAATGCGTTCGCTTTTCTAACTAGATGCTCATGAAATATATCAGCTTCAGGAATACGGAGTTTCGCACCCTTCCCATATACCTCTTCATCAGTACGTACATCTTTGATTCCGAAGCGGTGTGCGATGACCGGAATATCGATATGGTTTTCCGCTGGATCAAGTACATAAGCTGCAAGCAGCATGTCAAACTCAATCCCTTGCAAATCAATGCCATGATTAAGCAAGGCCACTTTCGTTTTCTTTGCATCAAAAACAATTTTCTTCTTGTCCGGATTTTCCGCCCATTGCTTAAAACCGTCAGAAGATAATGCACTATCTGCAGGCAGCATATAAGCGCCCTTTTCATCTGCAACGGCGATCCCCTGTATCGGTTCTTTATGATAGTTGTCTCCAAGCAGCTCAACAATCAACGCTGAACGGTCACTGAACAATCCTGTTTCTATTTCTGTCATTGTCTTAAATTCAATGTCTGCTAGCTCTTCAAGTTCTTCTGGTTCCAGCTCATCTGCCCCTTGAACCTTATTTAAGAGCGAGTTAAAACCGAGATCCTTGAATGCTTCTGCAAGCTTCTTCGGATCATAGCCTTGATATACCGCATCTTCAAGTCCAATTTCAATTGGAGAATCCCGTTTGATCGTAACAAGCTCCCGGCTCATGAATGCATCTTCTTTATGATTCTCAAGGTTTTCTTTCAGCTTCTTACCACTTACCTCGTCAAGCGATTCATATACAGCATCAAGTGTGCCAAATTGTTTTATCAATTTAACAGCCGTTTTCTGACCGACTCCTGGAACTCCTGGAACATTATCGGAGTTATCTCCCATAAGGGCCTTCAGATCAATGACCTGTTCAGGAGTCACTTCCATTTTCTCTTCCAGGAAGCTTGGTGTATATTTTTCAACATCCGTAATCCCTTTTCTTGTAAGGCTCACCGTTGTCTTATCAGAGACTAGTTGCAGCATATCCTTATCCCCAGAGATGACCGTGATATCCCAATCTCCAGATTCAGCTTCAGCCGAAAGTGTTCCGATAATATCATCCGCTTCATACTGAGGCAGCTCATAATGCTTAATATCAAATGATTTAAGAAGATCCTTCAAAACCGGGAACTGCTCAGACAGTTCAGAAGGTGTCTTCTGGCGCCCGCCTTTATATTCGCTGTAAGTTTCATGGCGGAAAGTTGTTTTTCCAGCATCGAAGGCAACGAGCATATGTGTCGGCTTTTCTTCATCAAGAATTCGCATAAGCATTGTTGTAAAGCCATACACAGCGTTCGTGTATACACCTTTGTCATTATTCAGAAGTGGCAGGGCAAAGAATGCCCTATAAATGATACTGTTCCCGTCGATAAGGACCAATTTATTTTTCATATAAGAAATCCTCCTGTGCTTCGCATTTCGGCGTACTTTTGATCTGACTCCATTCTACCATTTTTCCTGTCCGAAATGAAAAGAACAGGCGTTTGAAAGTCCTGTTACATTATGGCTGTCTCCATGCAAAAAGAGCGCACTCGCAAGTACGCTCTTATCTTTTCCCGGGAATGTTAATTGTAAAGACAGAACCCTCCCCAGGAACGGAATGCAATTTTATATTACCTTTATGAAGTTCTACAATATGCTTGACGATCGCAAGTCCAAGACCAGTTCCTCCAGTATTGCGGCTTCGTGCTTTATCAACACGATAGAAACGTTCGAAAAGACGTGGAATTGCTTCTTCCTCAATACCGATTCCTGTATCCTCCACCTGCATGATAAGTTCGGAATCCACTTGTACTCGCAGCTTCACATCTCCGCCTTCAGGTGTGTAATTGATCGCATTGTCAAGGAGATTGATCATTACCTGTTTAATACGCTCTCTATCAAATACAGCCTCAGCCTCTTCTTCAACCTCTACTGTGAGACGAATCTCCTTTTTCTCAGCTTTATGCCGAATCAGCGGTTCTATTTCTTGAACTAGCGCCGCCAGTTTGACCTTTTCCGCAGAAATTTTAAACCCGTCATTTTCAAGGCGTGATAGAGTCAGAAGGTCATCAATGAGGAACTGCAAGCGGTTGCTTTCATCATATATGATTTTAAGGAACTCCTGAAGCGCCTCCGGATCGTCCATTGCACCGTCAAGAAGTGTCTCGGCAAATCCCTTAATGGATGTCATCGGCGTCTTCAGTTCATGTGAAACGTTGGCAACAAAATCTTTGCGCATGACTTCAAGTTTCTTCAACTCACTAATATCATAAAGGACAAGTACTGCGCCTCTCAATTGTGTCCTTTCATTGAAAATCGGCACACCGACAATTTCAAGGAAAACCTCCTTGAGCAAATCTTTCCGGATGACAAACTGGGATTTAATATTCGATTCATAGAGAAACGTTTCTTGCACGAGCGTATGTATTTTCTCATTATTGATTACATCATAATACAGGTGACCATGATATGCCTTTGTCTGCTTTCCAAAAGTGTCAGTGAATTTGCGATTCACATAATGGATATAGCCTTTTTCATCAATGAGAACCAATCCGATTTCTACATTATCAACGATAGTCGCAAGCTGTTCCTTCTGCATCTGCTCATGTATGGAAAGCTGACTCAGATTCCTGGCAAGAGAATTGATTTTATCATTAAGGTCGCTCATTTGTCCTGAGGCCGGCTGATGAATTCTTGCGCGGAAATCCCCTTTGACGAGTCTGTCTACTGTTTCAATCGTCTTATCAAGCGGCTTGATGTAACGTTCCGACATGTGCAGGAGGATGATGATGAGAACGATGAGTTGGATAGCAATGACCGGAATCAGCATATAAATATCCGCATCGGCTCGCCAAAGCAAAACACCTACTGTGATTGTCAGTAAAAGAAGGCCAAGAACATAATTGCGGAGCGGCCTTTCAAAAACGGCTTTCATGCGATCGGTTCTTCGATCTTGTAGCCAAGACCGCGAATTGTTTTAATATAGTCAGGACGTCTCGTATTCGTCTCAATCTTGTCACGCAGGTGGCTAATATGGACATCGACAATCCTTGTATCTCCTACGAAATCATAATTCCATACTGCGAGCAGCAGCTGATCGCGTGTAAGTACCTTTCCTTTATGCTGCGCAAGGTAGAAAAGCAGCTCGAATTCCTTACGAGTGAATGCCAGGATTTTTCCATTTAGTTCAGCTTCATAGCGTTCAGGATAAATATACAAGTCGCCAACCTGAATCTGCCCATCTGCCCGTGCCGGTCTGTTCACTCGACGCAAGATTGCCTTTATGCGAGCTACGACTTCTTTCGGACTGAACGGCTTCGTCAAATAGTCGTCGGCACCAAGTTCAAGTCCGAGGATCTTGTCCAGTTCTTCTCCCTTTGCTGTTAGCATAAGAATCGGTGTTTCTATTCTGTTCTGACGCAATGTCTTGCAAACTTCCATTCCATCAAGCTCCGGCAACATGAGATCTAGAACAATTAGGTCATAATTGCCAACGAGCGCCTTTTCTACCGCAATCTTGCCATCATTCGCCGTGTCTGTATGAAAACCGGCTTTCTCTAGATTGAATTTCAGCAATGTTACGATTGATGCTTCATCATCCACGATCAGGATCTTCTCATTCATGACTGAAACCTCATTTCTATCATTTTTTACAATTCCTATGCATTCATCATACATGTAAAACATTATTAATAGAATAGTCTGGCTCCATGTTAAAAAAAATTAACAGAACGTCTGAACGGAATCCTTTAAAAATACATTGCCAACACGTCCGCTACAAAAGTATAACCAATATAAAAGAGACAGCGGAGCCGCTGTCTCTTCTTTAATGAATCATATTCAATACTTTGCTTACAGAATCAGCTGATTTATCGAGTGCAGCTTTCTCATCGTCTGTCAGGTCCAGCTCAATAATCTTCTCTATGCCATTGCCTCCCAAGATAACCGGTATTCCTAGATAGAGATCGCTGTAACCATATTCACCATCCAGATAAGCGATTGCTGGCAAAACGCGACGCTGGTCTTTTAGAATGGCCTCTACCATGACAGTAAGAGCCGCTCCTGGGGCATAATAAGCACTCCCGCTCCCAAGCAGACTGACAATCTCACCGCCGCCTTTGCGTGTACGCTCGACAATCGTATCGAGCCGCTCCTTCGAGATTAGCTTCTCGACCGGAATGCCTCCGACAGACGAGTAGCGAATGAGCGGAACCATTTCATCGCCGTGGCCTCCAAGTACAAATCCTGTTACATCCTTAACTGAAACATTGAGTTCCTGTGCAATAAATGTCCGGAACCGTCCAGTATCAAGAATGCCGGATTGGCCAATAACCCGTTCTTTTGGAAAACCGGTTTCCTTGTAAATCGTGTAGGTCATGGCATCAACAGGGTTTGACAAAACAATGATAATTGCATCGGGTGCATGCTTCTTGATCTCTCCTGCAACTGATTTCATGATATCCGCATTTGTGCTGACAAGGTCATCACGGCTCATGCCAGGTTTACGGGCAATACCTGCTGTGACAATGACAATGTCCGAGTCTGCTGTCTCAGCATAATCAGCTGTGCCGATAATCCGGGTATCAAATCCCTGAATTGGACTTGCCTCAAGCATATCGAGCGCTTTTCCTTTTGCAGGACCTTCCATATCGGGAATATCGACGATCACGACATCGCCGAGTTCCTTCTGGGCAATCATGAGTGCAGCTGTCGCTCCGGTAAAACCCGAACCGATAACAGAAATCTTTCTTCTCCTCAAGCTCACATGCTCCCTCCTCAGATTAAGCCAAGTTTTTGATCAATTCATCCGCAAATTCAGAAGTACCAACTTCTGTAGCATCATCCATAAGATCCGCAAAGTCGAATGTTACAACCTTAGACGCAATTGTCTTCACGATTGATTGAGTGATCAAATCTGCTGCTTCATTCCAGCCAAGGTGTTCAAGCAATAGGACACCTGAAAGAATAACAGATGAAGGATTTACTTTGTTCAAGCCAGCGAACTTCGGCGCAGTACCATGTGTCGCTTCAAAGATCGCGTGACCAGTTTCATAGTTGATGTTTGCTCCTGGCGCAATACCGATGCCACCGACCTGTGCCGCTAATGCATCGGAAATATAGTCGCCGTTCAAGTTAAGAGTCGCAACAACGTCATGATTTTTTGGCTCCATAAGAATCTGCTGCAAGAAGATGTCCGCAATTGAATCTTTCACGATGATTTTGCCTGCAGTTTCAGCTTCCTTCTGTGCAGCATCCGCAGCATCTGCGCCTTTTTCAGCTTTAATGCGGTCATACTGTGCCCATGTGAAGACTTTGTCTCCGAATTCTTTTTCAGCAAGCTCGTAGCCCCAGATTTTAAATCCGCCTTCTGTGAACTTCATGATATTTCCTTTATGCACTAGGGTAACGAACTTGCGGTTTTCTTTAACCGCATATTCAATTGCCGCTCTAACAAGACGTTCTGTTCCTTCTTTGGAAACAGGCTTTACACCGATACCTGAAGTTTCAGGGAAACGGATTTTGTTAACGCCCATTTCATTCTGCAGGAAGTCAATCACTTTCTTTGCTTCAGGCGTTCCTTCCTGCCATTCGATACCTGCATAGATATCTTCGGTATTCTCACGGAAGATGACCATGTCTACATCTTCTGGATGCTTGACTGGTGATGGAACACCTTCAAAATGACGTACCGGACGCAAGCAAGTGAAAAGATCAAGAGTCTGGCGCAATGTTACGTTCAAAGAACGGATCCCGCCGCCTACAGGTGTTGTAAGAGGACCTTTGATTGCGATAAGGTACTCGTCAATTTTATCCAGAGTTTCTTGGGGCAGCCATTCACCTGTTTCATTGAAAGCTTTTTCCCCAGCAAGAATTTCCATCCATTCGATCGACTTCTCGCCATTGTATGCTTTTTCAATACCTGTTTCGATAACACGGCGAGCAGCTGACCAGATTTCCGGACCGATTCCGTCACCTTCGATAAAAGGAATGATCGGGCGTGCTGGTACGTTTAGTTTGCCATTCGTTACTGTAATTTTTTGACCTTGTGTCATGATTGGGCCTCCATTCATTATGTATAGTGAAAGAACAAGCGCAAAATTACGCTCGTTCCGAAAGTGGTACGTATTGCTGATGCTGCGGGCCTGTGTATTCAGCGCGCGGACGGATCAGACGGTTGTCACTGTATTGCTCAAGAATATGGGCAATCCAGCCAGATACACGACTAATTGCAAAGATTGGCGTGAACAGATCTGTCTCAATGCCGAGGCTATGGTAGACAGAAGCTGAGTAGAAGTCAACATTCGCAGGCAGTCCTTTTTCCTGCTTAATGTAATCTTCTATTTGAACAGAAATATTGTAAAACTTCGGCTGTCCAGTAATCTTCGTCAATTCTTCGGACATCTTCTTCAAATGCTTCGCACGCGGATCTCCACTGCGGTAAACACGGTGTCCAATTCCCATTACCTTTTCCTTATTGGCGAGCTTCTCCTTAACGTAAGGAAGTGCATTTTCTTCTTCGCCAATCTCAAGAAGCATCTTCATAACACCTTCGTTTGCACCGCCATGAAGCGGGCCTTTAAGGGCACTGATTGCTGCTGTAACACCGGAATAAATATCCGATAGTGTAGCGACACATACGCGTGCTGTGAAAGTTGATGCGTTCAACTCATGATCAGCATGAAGTACAAGTGCCTTATCAAGCGCCTCGACTTCCATATCGCTCGGTACTTTATCATTCAACATATAGAGGAAGTTCGCTGCAAAGCTTAGATCCTTATTCGGCGCAACCGGTTCATTGCCCTGACGGATACGGGAAATAGCCGCTACGATTGAAGCGATACGGGCTTGCATACGAATCGCCTTGCGCAAATTAGCTTCTTCGCTAATTTCATCTGCTTCCGGATCGAGCATACCAAGGAATGAAACGGCTGTTCTAAGTGCCGCCATCGGTCGGACTTTTGTCAGATCATAAGAACGAAGATGGTTGATCACCTCACGTGGAAGTTCTGCATGGTCTGCAAGTTCTTTCTTCAAAGCGGACAGTTCTTGCTCTGTCGGGAGCTTCAAGTGCCACAACAGATAGATGACTTCTTCAAAAGTAGAATTTTCCGCCAGATCGTCTATTTTATAGCCAACGTATGTAAGCTGATCATCGATGATCGAGCTGATTGCCGAATGTGCAGCTACAACGCCTGCCAGACCTTTAGTCTGTGTCATAAGAAAACACTCCTATTCTCTCTGTCTCACTGAAATTGGTGGACCCCTTTAATTCTTTTTCGTGAAATATGAATTTTCGAAACTATGAGGGCAATAAAAAAATGAAGTTGATGATGGATCGCTTAGCATCAAGCATCCATTTTGACATCGCCTCATTATGTAGACATCGCCGCCGGCAGCATTCAATGCCGCCGCATATTTAGTTTTTAACACATGGATTTAGGTCATTATTCTTTGCTGAAAATGATTAATCCATTTTGGCCAGTCTTCGCCCATAAAGTAGATTATAGTTTATTTTGTCCAATATGTGAAACGAAAACAGACTAAAAATATAGATTTCTTATAATCCGTATTGTGCTATAACAGCTGAAAACCTAAAAGATCTCTAGTCTTTTCAGACAAGCCTCCGCATAAACTTGACAAAGATTTTCCAATTGATGCGGAGTGAATTTAAATGAATAAAAATTATATGTTACCCGTCCTGCGTCTGCTGCTGATTGCTAGTTCCGTCCTAGTAATTTTTAGTCTAGCCCGGTACACGATCTTACATTTGTATCCTTTTTTCATCGCTTTGGCTCTCGCTTTAGCAATGAATCCCGCTGTCTCCTTACTGGAAAGAAAGTTAAATATGTCCCGGACTCTGGCAATCTTATTCACACTTCTCGGAGTTCTTGCAATATTTTTTAGCATCGTTATCTATGCCATTGTTGAAATTGCCCAAGGCACTGCGATTATTGCGGACAAACTTCCAGGACAGATTGAATTGCTGGCAGAAGCGATCAGACAGCTTACCAATGATTTATTAGGCGAACCATATGTCCAGGTACGTGAGATTTTCCATTCTCTCGGCGGTGCGGAACAAGCGCTTGTCCATTACCAATTCAACGGTCTCATAAGAAATGCAGCCGAAGCGCTTCAGCATCTGCTCTGGCAGCTTCCTCAATGGCTTCTTATTATTCCGGGCTCGCTCGCAACGTTACTGCTAAGTATTCTAGCCGCTTTCTTTATTGCTAATGATTGGCCACGCCTGGTCAATTTTTCACGAAAAAAAACACCCGAAACCGTAAAAATACGGCTTGGGCTCTTAAAATCAGAATTGAAAAAGACTGTCGGTAATTATATGAAGGCACAGCTGATTCTTCTCGCAGCGACAGGAGTCATTGTTCTAATCGGTCTTTTGATCCTACGTATCGAACATGCACTTACAATCTCATTAGCCGTCCTTGCTGTCGACTTGCTTCCATATGCTGGTACAGGGCTCGTCTTTATTCCATGGATCATCTATGTTTTTCTTTCAGGCCAGTACGACTTAGCAATCGGACTTTCCCTACTGTACATGGTCATCATTATTTTCCGGCAGCTTGCAGAGCCAAAATTACTTTCTTCCAGTATTGGCATTCATCCGCTTCTCATGCTCATTGCCCTTTTTGCCGGATTACAGCTTTGGGGTCCCGCAGGATTGTTCGCAACCCCGATCCTGCTCGTCCTAATAAATGGTCTGCGTGCTTCCGGCTTACTGCATGACGCCTGGCAATATATCCAGCACGGCAAAGTTTGACTAAAATCTGCGGAAGAAAAAAGTTCTTTTAGCAATGATAAAAGCGAGCCATTTTTTAATCAGCTTCTTGAATGGACGTCTTGTTATTGGAAGCAAGAGTAACAGGCCGAATGCATCTGTTACGAATCCTGGGGCAATAAGAAAAACACTGCCAATAAAAATACAAATTCCGTCTACGATTTCTTCACTAGGCATTCTACGTTCCGCCATTGCCCGCTGCGCTCGCCGCCATGTCTCCATTCCCTGTTGGCGAGCAAGAAGGCTTCCTAGAACTGCCGATAGAATAATAAGCGCAACTACCCAGCCGGCACCAATTTGGCCACCAATCCAAACGAAAACACCAATCTCAATTGCCGGCATAATGATGAAAATTAAAATAAGTATCCAAGGCATTCATATATCCCTCCTTCAATGAAAAAAGAGAGGATGCCCTCTCTTTTTTTACAAAACGCTTGCATGCCCTTTATAAATATCACCTTTGGCACTATCAATTGTAATATCTTCGTTCTCTATCAGCAATTTGAAAGCATCATCTACACCAACAACGACCGGAATGCCAAGGCTCAGCCCTACAACAGCAGCATGAGAGGTTAAGCCCCCTTCAATTGCGACAAGTCCTGCCGCTTTTTCAAGTGCGGGCATCATTTCACGGTCAGAACCGATTGTGACGAGAATGTCTCCTTCTTTAACTTTCTCAAGCGCTTCCTTCGCATTTTTGGCAAATACAGTTCGTCCATAAGCACTCTTTCTGCCAATACCTTGACCTTTAGCGATCACATCGCCAATCACATGGATTTTCATGAGGTTCGTCGTTCCCCTTTCATTAATTGGTACTCCTGCCGTAATAATAACTTTGCTCCCACGTTTGACAAGTCCAGATTGAAGGCAGCAGTCAATTGAGAAATCAAGCATTTCATCAGTCGTATGTGCTTTTTTGCTCAAGATTGGCTGCACTCCCCAGACGAGTGCGAGCTGCCGTTTGATGTCTTTTGAGAATGTAATAGCGATAATCGGCACAGCCGGACGATACTTCGAAATCATCCTTGCCGTATGTCCACTTTCAGTCGGCGTGACAATTGCATTCACTTTAAGGTTCTCAGCCGTATGTGTGACAGATTGGCTGATTGCGTCTGTAATCGTCATGTCAACTGCACGAGAACGGTCTTTCAAGATGCGCTTATGGTCAAGCGCATCCTCTGCTTTGAGGGCAATTCTGTGCATCGTCTGGACAGACTCTACCGGGTAATCCCCTGCTGCTGTTTCTCCTGAAAGCATGATCGCATCGGACCCATCAAATATAGCATTCGCTACATCTGATGCTTCCGCACGTGTAGGACGTGGATTACGCTGCATCGAATCCAACATCTGTGTTGCTGTAATGACTGGTTTTCCCACTATATTGCATTTTTCAATAAGGCGTTTCTGGACGAGCGGCACTTCTTCAGCCGGGATTTCAACACCAAGATCTCCACGTGCGACCATGATGCCATCGCTCGCTTCAATGATCAAGTCAATGTTGTCGACCCCTTCCTGATTCTCGATTTTCGGGATAATTTTGATATGTTCGGCTTTTTCAGACTCCAGCAATTCACGGATTTCAAAAACATCACTCGGCCGTCTTACAAAAGAAGCTGCGATGAAATCGACATCCTGCTCTACTCCGAAACGGATATCCGCCGCATCTTTTTCTGTCATGCCTGGCAAGTTAACTTGAACATACGGTACATTGACACCTTTTTTATTTTTGACAAGACCGGAGTTGATAACTTTTGTTTCTATTTCTTTCCTGTCCGGGTGAAGAGCAATGACTTCCAATTCAATGAGACCGTCATCAAGCAGAATTTTCTTGCCTGGCTCGATATCATTAATGAGGCCCGGATACGTAATTGAAAAACGCTCACTCGTCCCTTCCACTTCTTCCATTGAAACAAAAACAGTGTTGCCTTTCTCAAGCTCTGCTTTTCCACCAGCAAAATTCCCTGTACGGATCTCCGGACCTTTCGTATCAAGGAGGATGGCGATATCCGTATTTTTGTTAGCAGCAGCTTGGCGTATATTTTGGATGCGTGCCGCATGCTCCTCGAAATTCCCATGCGAGAAATTAAGACGTGCCACATTCATCCCCGCATCAATAAGCTGCTCTAAAGTTTCAACCGATTCGGAAGCCGGTCCGATTGTACAGACGATTTTTGTTTTTCGCAATAATATCTCCTCCTATAGTTTATTCTTTCCCTGTTTTCATGTGTTCAAATGGATAATTGCTTGGACAATTCATAAAGTGCTTCAGCATCTTCTGTACTACGTTTTTGCAACGCTTCGGCAAATGGCGCTTCCATCATCGCATTGCAACGAATGCCTACCATTTTCCCTGTTTCACCTTCCAGAAGCAGTTCAACAGCTCTCGCACCAAAACGACCTGCCAACACACGGTCATGCGCTGTCGGCGAACCGCCACGCTGAATATGACCGAGCACTGTCACTCTCGTCTCCAGTCCTGTCGCTTCCATAATCTTGCCGGCAACGTCAGGAGCACTACCTGCACCTTCAGCGAGAATGATGATACTGTGCTTCTTGCCACGCGCCATACCTTTTGCCAGTCTTGCCATGACACGGTCAAGGTTTGTATTATGCTCTGGAATCAGGATGCTTTCGGCTCCATCGGCAAGACCTGCCCACAAAGCCAAATCTCCCGCATCTCGTCCCATTACCTCTACTACATATGTACGTTCATGTGAAGTGGCGGTGTCGCGAATTTTATCAATTGCATCAATTATTGTATTAAGTGCTGTGTCAAAACCGATGCAATAGTCCGTGCCGCCGATATCATTATCAATTGTTGCGGGGATGCCAATACACGGGATACCGAGCTCCGAAAGTGCAGCTGCACCAGTCAGACTGCCGTCTCCACCGATGACAATAAGGCCATCAATGCCTGCCTGCTGCAAATTGGCAACAGCCAGCGCCAGGCCTTCTTCGGTACGAAAATACTCGCTGCGAGCTGAATGAAGGATCGTACCGCCGCGGTGTATAATATCCCCGACGCTCCCTGATTGAAGCTCAAGGAATTGTCCTTCAATCAAGCCTTCATAACCGTTCAGAACACCAACCACTTCTGTATTATGATACACCGCCTTGCGGACAACGGCACGAATGGCTGCATTCATCCCGGGCGCATCTCCACCGCTCGTCAAAACTCCGATCCGTCTCATCGGGCTTCCCTTCCTTCTTAGCAAATACTTCTCTACTTTTTAAGATAATCAGAATCAGCGAAAATAGCAAAAAATATCTATGCTCAAAAAGAAAAGAGACTGAATTACTCAGTCTCTTGCTAATTGGGCCTCTTGGAAAGTCCCAATCTGTTTGTACTTGTCCCAACGCTTTTCAAGCAGCTCATCACTTTGCAATGTTTTCAGCTCATTTAGCGCTGCTTCAATTGCCTCATTAATGCGCTCTGCCTGCTTCCCTGCATCGCGATGTGCTCCACCCTTCAATTCAGGAATGATGCCGTCAACAATGCCGAGTTCTTTCAAATCGTGGGCAGTAATTTTCATCGTTTCCGCCGCCTGGCGTGCTTTACCTGAATCTTTCCAAAGCAAAGCTGCTGCGCCTTCCGGTGAAATAACGGAATAAGTAGAGTTCTCAAGCATGAGCAGTCTGTCTCCAACTCCAAGAGCTAAAGCCCCACCGCTTCCCCCTTCACCGATCACGATGCAAATGATAGGAACCTTCAAGCCTGACATTTCCATCAGGTTGCGGGCAATTGCCTCACTCTGACCGCGTTCTTCAGCAGCTTTTCCAGGGTAAGCACCTTTCGTATCAATGAAGCAGATAATCGGACGTCCGAATTTATCTGCCTGATACATATGACGAAGCGCCTTACGATAACCTTCAGGATGTGGCATACCAAAGTTACGGTGAATATTGTCCTTCGTATCCTTACCGCGCTGATGACCAACGACTGTTACCGGCTCCCCTTTGTAAAAAGCAAGTCCTGCAACGATTGCACTGTCATCACCATAAAGGCGGTCACCATGAAACTCGATGAAATCATCAAAAATCGCATTCACATAGTCAAGTGTCGTTGGGCGATCCTGATGGCGTGCCATAAGAACCTTGTCCCACGGTTGAAGGTTTCCGTAAATGTCATCTTCCAATGACGCCAGTCTGTTCTCAAGCGTCGCAATTTCTTCTGTCAGATCCATATCAGAATCCTGAGTGATCTTCTTTAATTCCTCAATCTTTTCTTTAAGATTCACGATTGGTTTCTCAAATTCCAGCACTTGTTTCATGAGCGCACTCCTCCTTTTGCATGCATTGCCAGAAGAAGTGACAGTGTATCCTTCATATCATGTCGATTGATTACTTTGTCCAGCTGACCATGCTTAAGCAGAAATTCAGACGTCTGAAAGTCTTTTGGCAACTTCTCACGAATAGTCTGTTCAATGATTCTACGGCCAGCAAAGCCGATAAGTGCACCCGGCTCAGCAAAATTATAATCACCAAGTGATGCAAAACTTGCTGAAACACCACCTGTTGTCGGATGTGTCATAACGGAAATCATCAAACCGCCACTCTCAGAAAGACGTTTGATCGCCATTGAAGTTTTTGTCATCTGCATGAGGCTAAGAACGCCTTCCTGCATGCGGGCACCGCCGGATGCACAGAAAATGATGAATGGAATGCCTTCATCTTTAGCACGTTCAATTGCACGCGCGATTTTCTCGCCAACAACAGACCCCATACTACCCATTCGGAAGCGAGAATCCATAACGGCAAACGCTGTAGGATTACCATCAATCGTCCCTTTTCCTGTAACGATCGCTTCATTCATTCCAGTCTTCTGAATATCCTTCTCAATCTTGCCTTCATAGCCTGGGAAGCCCAGCGGGTTGCCTGTCTTGAGCTCCTTGTCCCACTCTTCAAATGAACCTTCATCAAAAAGGCTTTCAATCCGAACCCATGCACGCATCGGATGATGATGTCCACAATTCGGGCAGACGAAAAGCTGTTTTTCCATTTCTTTCCGGTAAAAAATTTTATGGCAGCCATCACACTTCATCATAAGCCCTTCCGGAACTTCGAGCTTCTGATCCTCACCAGGGATGGTCGCATATTTTTTCTTTTTGCCAAAGAAATCTTTAAGCAAAGTCCACTCCTCCTTATACGTCAACACGGAAGACTCTGTCTGTTTTAACAGACAAAGGACCTGTCTATGCCACATATGTAAAACTACTATAATCAATAGAAAATAAAAATGCTGTCAACATTCGTCGACTTTGTAAAATTAAATTGGAAAGCTGACCGTAACCTCCTAATTATAGCAAACGAGCTATCTGTGTAAAGTGACAGCCTTAGCCTTCCAACTTAAGAACAACTTGTCCCTGACCGAAATATTGTTTTAATTCAGCTATACAAGATTCGTTTGTATCCATCGCATAGGAAGATTGAAGCCCGTAAGTCTTCTTTTTATCCTCATGATAGAAACGGATCGGTACATGTCCGGGATGACATTTCGCCGTCTTCTGGAGGAAAGATAGAGCTTCACGCTCCGATTTTCCCTTCTCCAATTTGATATAGAGCGTTTCCTGTTTCACTTCTTGTAAAATATTCTCATCGAAAGGCATTGCATCATTAATGAGCCATTGCAATACATCTTTTCTCATCTCCACTTTGCCGCTGACGAACAACATAATCCCTTCTTCGAGAAAACGATTTGTATTGCGATACGTTTCAGGAAACATGACGGCTTCCATTTCAGCCGTCTCATCACTCAAGGTCAGAAACGCCATTGATTCGCCCCGTTTTGTCCGAATCACCTTCATACTTTGCAATATCGCGCATGTTTTCAAATTCCGTTTTCCTGAAGATCCATCCGCTTCCGCTAAGGAGATGAAGCCACTGACCTTGAGCCTGGAACGATAGTTTTTCAGTGGGTGGCTTGATACATAAACGCCAAGCAAATCCTTCTCATCCTGAAGTTTCTGCACTTGGCTCATATCTTCCATTTCCGTATAATTCCCTTCCAACTCGTCATAAAAGAAGCTTTCCTGGCCATCGAGGTCTCCAAAGAGCTCTCCCTGCTCCATCGCACTATCTACAGAAGCAAGCATCGTTGCTCGGTTCGGATGAAGTTCGTCAAAAGCACCTGATAGAATAAGTGTCTCAATCATTGCACGCGTAATAATTTTCAAATCTACCCTTAAGCAAAAATTGAACAGGTCACGGAAAGGTCCTCCTTGTTTGCGCTTCATGATGATTTCCCGCGCGACTTGATGGCCTATCCCGCGAATTGCGTTCAAACCCATGCGGATTTTCCCCTGTTCTGCCGAGAAGAAACCAAAGCTTCGATTCACTGAAGGCGCAAGGACATCAATTCCGAGATCACGTGCTTCTTTTATATAAGCTGCAAGCTTGTCATGGCTCCCATGAACAGAGGTCATCAGCTCTGCGAAGAAACTTGCAGGGTGATGTGCCTTTAAATAGCTCAGCTGAAAGGCAATTTCACTATAAGCAACGGCATGACTTTTATTAAAACCGTAATTTGAAAAACGAACGATCCATTCAAATATCTGCTCCGCCACTTCCATCGTGTAACCATTTTCCAGACAGCCCGAAACGAATGCAGAGCGTTGTTCTTCAAGCACCTCTTTTTTCTTCTTGCCAACAGCCCGGCGCAGAATGTCTGCACGTCCAAGGGAAAATCCGGCAATTTTACTCGCAATTTGCATAATTTGCTCCTGATAGACGAGTACCCCGTATGTTTCCTTCAAGATCGGTTCAAGATCGGGATGAAGATATGTAACAGGTTCTGTACCATGCTTGCGCTTGATATAGGTCGGAATGTAATCCATCGGGCCCGGACGATAGAGCGCATTGACCGCCACAATATCTTCAAAACGAGTTGGACCAAGCTCCCGAAGCACTCGTTTCATGCCAGCTGATTCAAGCTGAAAAATTCCGTTTGTACGGCCTTCTTGCAATAATCTGTACGTTGCTGCATCATCTTTTGGCAAGTTATGAAGATCAATTTTAACCTTTTCAGTATGATGAACCGATGATAGCATCCGCTCAATCATAGACAAATTGCGCAGTCCTAGAAAATCCATCTTAAGAAGACCGATCGCTTCAAGATCATTCATCGGGAATTGAGTAAGCGTCACTTCGCCGGAACCTGGAATAAGCGGAACGTGATTCACAAGGGGTTCCTCACTTATTACAACACCGGCGGCATGAGTGGAAATATGCCGAGGCAACCCTTCTAGCCTTGAGGCGATGCGGAACAGCTGCTGAATTGATTCTGTCTGCCTTATATATTCATTCAGCTCGCGCGACTGTCTTGCGTAGTCAACGATATGCATTGTACCAAGCTTTGTCATTTCTTTAAGGATGAAACGAAGATCCTGGTCGCTAATTCCTAGGGTCTTCACGAGCTCGCGAATAAGCGACCTTGCAGCAAACGTACCGAATGTGATGATTTGAGCAACATGTTCAGCACCGTATTTCCTTCTCACATATTGAATCACCTCATCACGCCGCTGGTCGGAGAAGTCGACATCAATATCCGGCATCGTCACACGCTCCGGATTAAGAAAACGTTCAAAAAGCAATCCGTAGCGGATCGGATCGACCTCTGTAATTCCAAGAACATACGCAACGAGAGAGCCCGCTGCAGAACCCCGCCCAGGTCCGACCATGATTCCTTCTCTTTTTGCAAAGTCGATAAAATCAGCAACTATTAGGAAATAGTCGCTGAATTTCATTTGACTGATCACCGATAGCTCATATTTCATCCGCTCATAGGCAACATTATCGTCTTTACTATAGGCTGAAGTAAATTTCTGCTCGCAGACTTGGCGCAAGTATTCGTCTGCTGTCTGACCTTGTTCGACTGGATAGGATGGGAGCATCTGTCTGTCAAAGTCAAGCTCCAAATTGCAACGCTCCGCAATTTCCCCCGTTGCAGCCAGCACCTCCGGAAAATCAGCAAATAGCTGTTCCATCTCATCTTTAGTTCGGAAATGCATTGGAGCGGACGTGCTAGCGGAACCAGAGTCAAATTTCCTTCCTTCTCGCATCGCCTGCAAGCAATGAAACGCCTCTGAATCTTTGTGATCAAGGTAGCGCACTTCCGGCAGCGCAACTACTTTCATGTCCAGATGTTCCGAAAAGGCACACAAAGATTTCAGCATCTCCGCTTTTCGCACAACGGATAAATCTGCACCAATATGAATATTTCCTGCTGCGAAAACCTTTTTCCACTTATCGATATGCCCCTGCATATCATCGAATCGATAATCTAAAAGCATATTGAACAACAAAGATTCATTGACAGGTAAAACGCCAATGACCCCTTCTGTAAAACCCGATAAATCTTCCACTTGAAATGTTTCATCCGATGTCTGTAGTTCTGTCGACAATCGAATAAGTGAATGGTAGCCGTCCATATTTTCAGAAAGCAGAATAATTCGTTCTTCCTGCCCGATATCTCCAACGAAAATATTCATACCGATTATCGGCTTCACACCATTCTCCGTACAAGCCTTGTAAAATGGAATGGCACCGTGCAGCACACTGTTATCAACAAGAGCAACCGCACTGCAGCCACTTTCTCTCGCGCGATTTGCGAGCCGGTCAATATGTATCGTACTTTCCATCAGGCTGAAGCCACTTCTGACATATAAGTGTGCAAACATGCATATTCCCTCCGCTCATTTCCTTCTTAACCATTATAGCGGATTACCGCTTTCCGGTCATTTACTGTCTTCCTCTTTCATAAGGCAGCTGTATCCAGCATACAATTCACTATCCAATTCAGTTTGTCCAAAAAGGTGGAGTTCAGGTGGAAGAACGCTTCTTCGTCACATTCATACATTGTTTTTTTATAGCTTTCGGAGTCATACTCGGTGGTGCATTTATTGGAAGCATCGGTTCTTTCGCAACTGGAGATGCTCCGCTAGCAGTTATGCAGCGGATTGCAAAAAGCTTGAGGATCTGGGCAATCGCAGCGGCAATTGGCGGCACATTTGATGCGATTGCCAATTTTGAACGTGGCATTTTCGACGGGTCGACGATTGATATTTTCAAACAAGGTCTACTCATTCTTTCTGCAATGGCTGGGGTTAAGACCGCCATGGTCCTCCTCGCTTGGTTCACTCAGGAGGAGATGCTCTAATGCATATCCCCCCTTATCATAAACAGCCCGGATGGCAACGTTTCTTTGCGGGAGCTTTTTTTGGCGGCTTAATTGCTTACATGATCTTCCTATTCATGTACGGAACGATGCAGGCTGATTTTCAAGAAGAGCATCTTGCATTAAAAGCAGAAACAGCGGAACTGAAGCGCCAGAACACAGCTTTGCTTGAGGACAATCAAAATCTTGATGAAAAATCAAAAGAAGAAATTGGCATTGATTCAATTGATATTGCTATTTTAAATAGCGAAGAGATGAAATTTGACCGTTTGCTCGGCCATCAGCTCACAGAACTCGTCAGGGAGGAAGTCGATCAAATCATCGGTGCTCCCATCGGATCAGTTGCGGAGAACGCAGACCTTCTCGTCTCAACAATTGAGAATAAGACGTACGAAATCGACGACTTCTCCTATAAGCTTGAAGTTCGCAGACTGACAATATACAAAAAAGTACATATCGCGGTTCACGCCAAATTTAAAAAGTAAAAACACCTTCACAGCTAGAAAAAGCTGTAAAGGTGTACTGCTCATTTATATTCAGCGCATAATGCATCAAGATCAGAAATCAGTGCATCAGCTTCATTCCATGAATACACAGCCGCGCCTGATGCTAGCGGATGGCCACCGCCATTATACTTATTGGCAAGCTTATTGATAACTGGTCCCTTGGAACGGAGACGCACACGGATTTCTTTTTCCTCTTCAATGAAATACACCCATGCTTTGATGCCGCGAATGTCACCGAGGATTCCGACGAGCGCACTTGTTTCAGCAACTGTCACATCATACTTCTCTATAATCTCTCTTGTTAGCTTGATTGCGCATGCACCGGATGGCAAGAGCTCGTAATTGGAAAGCACATAGCCTTTCAGCTTGGCAATTGCATCTTTCACATCATAGAGCCCGTTATAGAGTGCAGTTCTATCAAAATTATACTGGACAAGCTCTGCTGCTACACGGAAAGTTTTGTCCGTCGCACTTGGGAAAAGGAAACGGCCCGTGTCACCGACGATTCCACCATAGATTAAACGAGCAGCACTGTCTGTCATCTTAAATCCATTATCTTTGTTTTCAAGGTAAAATTCATAGATCATCTCACTGCATGAACTTGCGTTTGTATCGACCCAGAGGAGATCTCCATATGGATCATTGTTCGGGTGATGATCAATTTTAATCAGTTTCGCTCCCTTGTTGTACCGTTGGTCGCTTATACGCTCTGTATTCGCAGTATCACAAACAATGACAAGTGCTCCTTCATACATATCATCTGTAACAGTGTCCATACGAATGAGGAATTCCAAATCAGGATCTTCTTCACCTGTAAGATAGATCTTCTTATCAGGGAAGCTTGCACGCAAGATTTCCCCAAGACCTGCTTGAGAACCATAAGCATCCGGATCGGGTCTAATATGGCGGTGCAATATAATCGTTTCGTATTTCTTGATTTCCTCTGCAATTTCTCTGATCATGATAAATCCCTCTTTTCAGTTATTGAATTTATGTATTGATGCTGGATATGATTGCGCCGACACGATACAATGAAGAAAACGCTTTACATAAGGAGCCTGTTATATGTTCATCGTTGCTGTATTGATTTTGCTGTCGGCCATTTTGTACATCTATTATAAAGTACAAATCTTAAGAACGCGCGACTCATTGAGACAAGTATATTTTAACGCAAAAGCAAAACTTTGTCTTGGAAGCCTTGTTTTCTTTTTTGGAATTAATCAATACATTCTCTACCAGACTCGCTTGTCGCTCTTCATTGGGATTGTCTTCCTTCTTATAGGCGGAGCACTTTCTGTCCGCGGCTTCAAAGAAACAAAACATTATCGCGGTGAATGGAAACGTTTGCGTACGGAATGACAAAAAGCCGGGAATCTCCATCAAAATTGGAGGTTCCCGGCTTTTTTAACGGTCAATCAATTGAGCCATGATCATGCCTTTGCCGACGAGTTTTCGTTCGTTGAAGATTTCGACTTCAACCTTTGCATAGATGCGGCCGGCTTCAAGCAAGTGCGGCTTTATGACAAGCGCTGTATCAATCTGTACAGGCTTGATGAAGAACACGGTCAGATTTTCAACGACAAGCTCGCCTTTTTTCATATGATGCATCAGACGGCTCGCAGCTTCAATCATAATTGAAGTGAAGACTCCATTTGAAAGAGTTCCCAACTGATTCGTCATTTGTGGAGCGACAATTGTTTCGTAAACCATTTTCTCATCGCTCTCTGTCATTTCACGCGCTATGATATCCTCAATTGTCTCCCCAATTTGCGGCTGGCGCTGAATATGCTGGAGTGCTTTCAGTACGTCCTGCCTGGTGACAATTCCGGTAAGTACCTGGTTTTCATCAACGACAGGGACAACTTCGATGCCTTCCCATACCATCATATGGGCGACAAAGGCTAGTGAAGTCTTCTCCTGAACGACCTGAGGATGCTTCGTCATTACTTTTTCTATTAGGATATTATGATCCTGTCGTAAAATATCCTTGGACGCGACCATACCGACGACATGCCGTTCTTCATTGATGACAGGGAATCTTGTATGAGCTGTTTCATTGTTCAGCACATGCCAGTCATGTACTGTATTTTCTGCTTTTAAGTAATAGCATTTATCAAAAGGGCGTGCAATATCAGATACAAAAACAATCTCTTTTTTAATCAGCTGATCATAGATTGCCCTGTTGATCATCGTCGCTACAGTAAACGTATCATAACTTGTAGAAATGATTGGCAAATTCTTTTCGTCAGCGAGACGCTTAATAGACTCTTCGGTATCAAATCCCCCTGTAACAAGCACAGCTGCCCCTGCCTTTAAGGCAAGTTCATGAGCTCGGACACGGTTCCCGACAATAAGTAGGGATCCCGCCTCGGTGTAACCCATCATCGCGTCAAGCTGCATTGCTCCAATAAGGAATTTATGTAGCGTCTTATGAAGGCCATTGCGTCCGCCAAGTACTTGTCCATCTACAATATTGATAATTTCAGCAAAGCTCAGTTTTTCAAAATTATCCTTGTTCTTCTTCTCGATTCGAATTGTACCTACACGCTCTATCGTACTGACGAGTCCTTGAGTCTCGGCATCTTTGATTGCCCGATATGCCGTGCCGTCTGATACTTGTAGCGTTTTGGCAATCTGGCGGACAGAGATTTTACTGCCCGCCTTCAATGAGTGTATATGCTGAATAATCTGTTCGTGTTTCGTCGCCACCATCTTACCCCGTCCCCAAACTGTACTAATCATGAATTATATAACTTATTATACAGTTAAAGGCGAAATTCCTCAATGGCTATCTGTCAACCTTTTTCGCTGTTCCTTCTGTTCTACTTCAAGCTTTGGCTGTAATTGTAAAAGAATAGCCAAGTTGGCACCAGCACAGAGCAGGAAGAAAACGAGCCATAACCCCCAGAACAGGAGACTTGCCCCGCTCGTCGCCTCAGGTATCTTGGGCCAGGCAATATACAGAAAGAACGCCGCCAGCAGCAGCCGGAGCAATGCATGGTTGCGAATCATGTTCACCTCTCCTTTCATCACTAATTCAATATATGCCTGTCCAGCTTCTGCGAGAACAAAAAGAGCCGCTCCTGAGCTACAGCTCGAGCGACTCACCAATCTTTAAAAGCGTGCCTTTACCGGTACGAACATCTTTCGCAAAGGCATCTCCATCCTGTTTTATCCCCGGGAACGTATTGAAATGGATTGGCACTACTTGTTTCGCTTTAATCCAATCTGCTGCCAGCAATGCATCTTCTGGCCCCATCGTCACATTGTCCCCAATTGGCAAAAATGCTAGATCAATTTCATTCAGATCACCAATCAGTTTCATATCCGAGAAGAGCCCGGTATCTCCTGCATGATATATCGTTCTGCCTTCAGCTGTGAACAGAATCCCCGCTGGCATCCCCATATAAATGATGTTATCATCCTTGTCCATATAGGAAGATCCATGGAATGCTTGTGTTAATTTTACTATACCAAAGTCGAATTCATGCTTGCCACCAATATGGAGGGCATGTGTGTTCAATCCTTGAAGTCTTAAGTACGTCGCCAACTCAAAAGTTGCAACGACTAAAGCCCCTGTACGCTTGGCGATTTCAATCGTGTCGCCGACATGATCGTTATGACCATGCGAAAGCAAAATGACATCAGGATCGACTTTATCTGCATCAAGATCACACAGCTCATTTCCAGATATGAAAGGATCAATTAATATACGATGCTTTTCTGTCTCAATCATAACAACAGAATGTCCATGATAGGAAATCTTCATCAAGTATCTCTCCTTTAATAAAACACGCCTGGCAAGGAACTCCAGGCGTGTTTATCATTTTCAGAACTATTTTCCGAGTTGATTTTCGGCAGATTCATATTCAAGGCCATGTGCCTCAGCAACGCTTTTATACGTTACATAGCCATCTAATGTATTAATTCCTTTGAACAGTGCCGGGTTATCCTGACATGCCTTCTTATACCCTTTATTCGCAATTTGAAGCGCATAAGGTACAGTGACATTAGTCAGTCCGATTGTTGAAGTACGCGGAACTGCACCTGGAATGTTCGCAACAGCATAGTGAACAACGCCATGCTTTGTGTATGTTGGATCATCATGAGTTGTAATCCGGTCACTTGTCTCAACAATACCGCCCTGGTCAATGGCTACATCAACGATTACAGAACCTTCTGGCATCGCTTTAACCATTTCTTCCGTAATCAACTTCGGCGCCTTCGCACCTGGAATCAATACTGCACCGATGACGAGATCCGATTCTTTCACTTCTTCCAGTATATTGAGTGGATTAGACATCACTGTGTGCAAAGCAGCACCAAACTGGTCATCGAGCTGACGCAGACGTTCCGGACTGAGATCGATGATTGTTACATCCGCACCAAGACCAATGGCAATCTTAGCCGCGTTTGTTCCTACGACACCGCCACCGATAATCGTTACTTTCCCGCGCTTCACCCCAGGAATTCCTGCAAGAAGCACTCCACGACCGCCATGCGGCTGTTCGAGGAACTGGGCCCCAATCTGCGTCGCCATACGTCCCGCAACTTCACTCATTGGAGTAAGAAGCGGTAACGAACGATCCTCAAGCTGAACCGTTTCATAAGCAATACCGACAACTTTATTATCGATCAGAGCTTTCGTCAGTTCAGGCTCTGCAGCTAAATGAAGATATGTGAAGAGAATCAACCCTTCTCGGAAGTATCCGTACTCTTCCTTAAGCGGTTCCTTAACTTTCATGACCATTTCCTGTTGCCACGCTTCAGCAGCGCTTCCAGCAATAGATGCTCCGGCCTCTTTGTATGCTTCGTCCGTAAAACCGGAACCGAGTCCCGCGCCAGTCTCAACATAAACCGTATGACCTGCCCCCGCGAGCGCGTGAACGCCTGCTGGTGTGATGGCTACACGATTTTCATTGTTCTTAATTTCTTTTGGCACTCCGATATTCATAATTGAATACCTCCCCTTATTGCATATTATGTGTACAGTAAGTACTATATTTCAACACTGATGGCCTGCGCTCCTTCTTTTATGAAGGCAGTGCAGGCGTCACCGTGTTGTTCCGCATTATCGCTTCTGGTTGTTGTATTTGTTAACTGCTATGTTGTTGGAGAGGTGGTCCTTATCTTCAATAACACCTCGTTGCACATCTTTGATATGCTGGTTCTTTACAGAAGCTACCCCATCATCAGGTATCTTAAACTTTTCCTTCTTATCCATTCCGCTCACCTCCTATACCTTATCATGTGCAACAGTAGGCGTTCGTATGTCCTGGAAAAGATCTTGGAATTTTATGAATTTGGCTTACATATAAATTTCATTGGGTATATAATAGGAGAAAAGGGGGAGTTATCATGAATTGGGATTATAAAAACATCGTAGTTGCCATTGATGGATCAGACGCAGCAGCCAAAGCATTTGAGAGAGCGCTCAGTTATGCGAAACAGCATAATGCCCGCTTGATTCTCGCCCACGTCGTCGATTCTCGCACATTTGCGACTGCTGAAGCGTATGACCGTACACTTGCAGAACGCGCAGATGAATATGCGACAGAAATTCTGGACCGTTATATGGACGAAGCGAAAGCTGCTGGCTTGCAAGATGTTGTACGCCATGTGGAATACGGTTCTCCAAAAGTTAAAATTGCAAAAGATGTTGCAACTAAATTCGAAGCTGATCTCATCATATGTGGGGCAACTGGCCTGAACGCAGTTGAACGCTTCCTAATTGGTAGCGTTTCCGAAAACGTTGTTCGCCAATCCAAATGTGATGTGCTCGTCGTAAGATAAAACGCAACAAGGCGCCCGCTCAATAGGAACGGGCGCCTCTTCTTATCACAAATCCTTCTGAGCTTCGTGCACGATGTGGGAAAATTCTTTCAAGATAAGCTTTTCCATCGCAAGCTTGACAGCACCACTTGAACCTGGAGTAGTGAAGATCGGTCTGTCATTCACAATACCTGCAATCGCGCGAGACATAATGGCTGAAGAACCGATATCCTCATAATAACTAAGCGTGCGAAACACCTCTCCGAAGCCAGGCATTTCCTTATCGAGCAGTGACTTGACCGCTTCAATCGTCACATCCCGCTTTGCCATGCCTGTTCCTCCGTTTGTAAGAATCGCTTCCACTGCTGCATCCTTGCTTTTTTCCTTGATTATTTTCTGTATTGCTTCGAACTCATCACGCACAATAGTCCTTCCGACTACTTTATGCCCGCTATCTTCCAACATTTGAATCATGAGATTGCCGCTCTTATCCGTTTCTTCCGTACGCGTATCGCTAATCGTTAAGACAAAACAATTCACGGATCGATTTCTATCCGGATTTGACATTAGTCCTGCGCCCCTTCTCTTTCTTCATTATATGTCTTGAACCACGCATCGACTTGGCTAAGCAGATTTGCCATTGCCTGGGCATTTTTAAGTGATGGCAGCTGTGCGAGCAAAGGCTGCTTCGGCATAGTGGCACCGTTGCCTTTCTTCTGCAATATAAAAATACTTTTAACATGCTTCTTCGACTTGAATGCTGTCTCAGGAAGTCTTAAAAGACCAGTAATGAAAGCTTCTTCATGGATAAACTTGTGCAAAGCACCCGCCTGATCACTTTCGAAAAGAAAGTCAGGAACGAGCAAAATACAATAGCCGCCTGGCTTGCAATAGCGCAGTCCAGTTTCAATAAACAGATGATGTGCATAAGAATGCCCATCATCCGCTTTCAGCTTGTAATCCGACGCATCTCCGGGATAATAGCCAACTGGCAAATCCCCTACAACGAGGTCCACTGGATCAAGAAGAAGCGGTCGCAAAGCATCCTGATGGAAAAATTCAATATTCTTCTCTTGAATATTGGCATTCGCCAGAGCAATTCGAATGAGTGTAGGATCAATTTCAGCTGCATACCCTTTCGTATCTTTCGGCAGCCGATCAAGTACAGCTGTAAGTAAATTCCCAGTACCACCTGCCGGGTCAAATACTCGTAAATCTTCACGTCCATGAAGAAATTTTTCAGTGAGATAGGAAACAAAGAGAGCGATTGCTTCCGGAGTCATCAGGTGTTTATCCTGTGTAGAGTCTTTCATCCCTTTTAAAATCGCAAGCTGCACTGCTTTTCGCCGATCCTCAAGCGTAATATCGTCAAGCACGACGTTGCTAAAAATATTTTTAAGTCGATGAGCAAGCAAATCATCGAACTCTTCTGGCACTTCTCCGAAAAACAGACAATCCAGCACTGTGCCAAGCGCGTCCAGATACGGTTCGCCGGCATGCTGGACTATTGCTTCCGTTCCTGCATCAAGCTGCTCAAAAAGCTCCTCCATACTTGTCTTTTCCATAAATGTTCCTCCAATCAGCCATTTCAAATATATCTATTGTATCAGATTAGATGCCCAATGGCGCTTCCTGTGCTCGTACAAAAAAGGAGGCATATAATGCCCCCTTCGAAAAATCAATTTCTTCGATAAATTTTGGCTAGCAGCCTGATAATTTCAAGATATAACCAGACTAGCGTCACCATAAGCGCAAAGGCACTGTACCATTCCATGTATTTTGGAGCTCCGCCTTGTGCACCGCACTCAATATAATCAAAATCTAGCATAAGATTTAACGAAGCTACAATGACAATTCCAATACTGATTGCGATACCAAGTGGACTCGCTTCGTGAAGATATGGAATCTGAATACCGAAGAATGACAGAACAAAGCTCAATAGGTAAACAATCGCAATGCCAAGTGTCGCTGCGATGACTCCATTCCGGAATTTGTTCGTCACACGGATGATTCTGCTCTTATAAATAAATAGCATTCCCGCAAAAATCCCAAGCGTGAGCAGGACGGCCTGCTGGGTGATACCTTGATAAGCGGATTCATAATATGCTGAAATTCCGCCGATTACAACACCTTCAAGAATAGCATAAATTGGGGCAGTTACCGGTGATACCTTCTTAACAAATGTAGTCACTAGTGCGACCACAAAGCCGATCACTGCCGCTATACCGACGAAGCCGATCACTTCTGTTCCCTCATTATAGGCATTCCATGTAAAGAAAGCTGCAACCGAAAGTAGAATAAGCATTATAAAGCTTTTATTAACAGCACCCCCGACTGTCATGATGCGGGAAGATGGTTTCTGACCAAAATCAGAGAATGTTTCCGAACTAAGTGTTGGATTTCCGCTACGCAAAGCGATCCCCTCCTTCTTCTCTCATTATAGAGCAAACCTGAAGTATTAGAAGAGCAAAAAAGCCCCCAATTGGGAGCTTCTTTTATATTTAAGCATTCCGAGCGGCTTCAAGCGCCTTATCGTACTGTGGATGGCTGCTTACTTCAGGAACATATTCCGCATACTGGACAACGTTGTCTTTGTCCAAAACAAAAATAGCACGTGCCAAAAGACGCAGTTCACTAATGAGCACACCATATTTCTCACCAAAGTCCGCTGCACGGTGATCGGACAATGTATCAAGATTCTTAATACCGTTTGCTGCACACCATCGTGTTTGGGCAAATGGCAAGTCCATGCTTATTGTAAGTACATGAACGTCTTTCAGCTTGTCTGCCTCTTCATTGAAACGACGAATCTCTTCGGAACATACCCCTGTATCAACGGATGGTACTGAGCAGATCAACTTAACTTTGCCTTCATAATCTTTAAGTGTTCGTTCCTGCAAGTCGTTGGAAAGCACAGAGAAGTCAGGTGCTTTATCTCCTTTTTTGATCTCATTTCCGATCAGTGTAACGGAATCGCCTTTAAATGTAACATTTGCCATTCATATAACCTCCAGTTGTCTCTTTCCACTCATTATGATGAATATTTAGACAACTGTCCACTGGATTGCCTTAGATTTCATAAGGATCGTCATGACGATCCTGACGACGTTTTGAACCCATCCGAGAACCGCCTTGGTCACTTTTCTGCTGCTTGCTTTCAGAAGATGGGAGTGCGTCTTTAAGTGCCTTTTGAAGTTTTTCAATCGTTTCCGGAGCTTTGTCAATCAGCTTCTCATAGATATGCGTATGTTCATCGAGATGAACCATCTTGATGCTGCCATCTTTTGTAATAACGAGAAAAGCTACAGGTGATACAGAAACCCCACCGCCGCTGCCTCCCGCAAAAGGAATCGGATCTTCAGAATGCTGCTGGCCTGAAGGCAGATCACTTCCTCCCGCCGCAAAGCCAAAACCGACCTTTGATACCGGGATAATTGTACCCCCATCTGGTGTTTCGATTGGGTCTCCGATAATCGTATTCGCTTCAATCATGTCTTTCAAATTTTCCATTGCTGTTGTCATAAGACTATCTATTGGATGATTACTCATATGTCAAAATCCTTTCCTTCATTTATTCTTTGTACTTGGTATTTGCATGTATGCAAGGATAGCTTGCCCCACCGTAATCGTACCAATGCAGTACATTCGGGAATCAAAGAAAGATTGGTGAAAATCCGGAAAAACTTGAAGATCCGGTTTTCCTTTGAATGAAAAGAAACGGTATGCCTGACTAATGATCATACCTTTCATACTCCAGAGCCCACCTGCGGCAATTCCCGCTGTTGCTGCATCGCCAGTACCGAATTCAGTCTTCCACGTTAGTTCTCTTATCTTTATTTTTTTCATTATTTTCTTTCGGCTATCCAATTCCTTTTTCATTCGCTTCCAGTTCACCAGTATATTTTTTTCCCAATTCCCTCCATCCTCTTGCTTCAGTGGAATAGTACGCTCTACTATGTGAATTCCAAAGAGGCTCGCTCGCATAAATGCACAACGTTCTTCATCGTCATAAATGCATTCTAAATAAATTTGTACTTTTGATTTTATCAATATGACAAACAAGAGGATGACTATAAATAAAATGAGTCCAATGACAATCCAAATCATGGGCATGCTCCTGACTCTATCTGCTTTCCTTATAGTTTGGCACAATCAGGGAGTTTTATGAAAAAAATAAAGAGGCAGCTCCTATACAGGAACTGCCTCAGCCATTTCATATTCAGTTGTTATTGCTGACCGAAGCCACGCATTTGCTCTTGAGCTGTACGGACAAGACGCTTAGTGATTTCTCCACCGACAGAACCGTTAGCACGGGAAGTTGTTTCCCCGCCAAGGTTTACGCCGAACTCCTGAGCGATTTCGTATTTCATTTGGTCAAGTGCCTCCTGTACGCCAGGTACAAGAAGTTCGTTTGAGTTGTTGTTGTTAGCCATGTTGTTCACCTCCTTGGTGCACACTTATCATGTGCCGAAGAGGCGAACTTCATACAAACAATTATAAATTTTTTTTACGAATTAGAAAAGATCCGCAAGCTCGTCCTTTTCCTGCTTGATTTGGCGAGCTGAAATGGTCTCTGCATTTTCAATCGCAGACTTAATCAGTTCCGAAAAATCTGCCTGCGATTCAAAGTATTCCATTTTGTCCAAACGCGGCTTTGTCTTCGGTGATTTCGGAACAAAGATTGTGCAGCAGTCTTCATATGGACGAATAGAAATCGGATACGTATCAATTTTTTCAGCAATCTCGATAATTTCTTCTTTATCCATTGCTACGAGCGGACGAATGATTGGATAACTCGTAACCGCATTGATGACATGCATGCTGTCCATTGTCTGACTTGCCACTTGACCAAGACTCTCACCTGTCGTCATCGAAAGAATTCCCCGCTTGCGGCAAATCTGCTCACTAATTCTGAGCATCACACGACGCATCGCTGTCATTGCATAGTAATCGGGAATTTGCTTGAAAATCTCCTGCTGCAATTCAGTGAAGGGAACGAGGTGAATTTTTATGTCATGGCCGAATGCTGTCAGCTTCTCTGCTAGATCAATCACTTTCTGTTTTGCACGCTCACTCGTGTATGGCGGTGAATGAAAGTGAATCGCTTCCAGACTGACGCCTCGTTTCATCGCCAAATATCCTGCTACTGGACTGTCAATACCACCCGAAAGAAGAAGCAATGATTTTCCCGAAGTACCGACTGGCAGGCCGCCAAGACCCTTTCGTGCATCTGTTGTAATATACGTTGCATCGTCACGGATTTCCACCTTCATATGAATATCCGGATGGTGCAAGTCGACAGTAAAATGTTCAGTATTTTGCAGAAGGTGGGCACCAAGAACTTGATTCATATCCTGGGAACGCACAGGGAAACCCTTATTCGTACGTTTAACATCAACCTTAAATGTGCCTTCTACTCTGCCATACAAAAGTGCCTGCAGTGCCGCATCTTTAATCTGTTCAGGGTCATTCTCAGTTTTCACAGCAAGACTCAGACTTTTAATTCCAAAGACGTTCTCCAGTTTCTCCATAATCGGCTCAGGTGCCTGTCCATTTAGAAGGACAAACAATCTTCCTCTAGTCGCCCGCACTTTGACTCCTTGGAAGTCATGAAGCTGATGCTGGATATTCTCTTGCAGTTTCACGAGGAACTTACGGATGTTCTTGCCTTTAATCCCGAGCTCTCCATAACGGATCAAGATATGATCAAATTCATATTGAATAGGGTTCATTTCATTACCACCTTCAGTTTTTCTACTGATGCGTTAAATATGTTAAGGAACGTGTCGATTTCCTCAGCTGTCGTTAACGTTGACATGCTGACACGGATTCCCGAGACTGCCCGCTCTTCATCATGGCCGCAAGCGGTGAGAACCTGACTCTTCCTGCTATCTTTTGAAGAACATGCAGATTTTGTGGAAACATAAATTCCGTATTCACCTAGCATATGGATCATCACTTCAGGCTTAATTCCCGGTACAGAAAAGTGAACGATATGCGGTGCAGCATGCTGTTTCGGCGTATTTAGTTGTACGTACGGATTTTGTTCCAGCTTTTGAAAAAGTTTATTTCTCAGCACATTCATCCTGTTAACGCCTTGCTGTTCATTCTCTAGTGCTAGTCGAAGTGCCTTGCTGAAAGATACTGTCCCGGCAACGTTCTCCGTACCCGATCGAACGCCAAATTCCTGTCCCCCTCCATCAAAGAGTGGGAACAGTTTGACCCCTTTCCTCTTATAAAGAAGGCCTGTCCCTTTCATGCCATGAATCTTGTGACCTGACATCGTACATAGATCTATCCGAGCTGTCCGGAAATCTAAAGGAAGCTTTCCAAGACCTTGCACATAATCAACATGAAAAAGAAGCTTCGGATATTCTGCTGCGATTCGGCCTATCGCTTCTATATCCTGTACTGTGCCAATTTCATTGTTGACGTGCATGACAGAAAGCAAGATCGTGTCTTTCCGAATTGCCTGTTGTAGTTCCTTAAGATCGATTCTTCCAGATTCATCAACCGATAAATAAGTCGTTTTAAAACCGATCTTCTCAAGCGATTGGAAAGCTTCAATAACAGAAGGATGTTCAATTGCTGTCGTTATAATATGACTGCCGCGTGACTTATGCTCAAGGGCCGCCCCTTTGATTGCCAAATTATTTCCTTCCGTGCCTCCTGAAGTAAAAATCAGCTCGTCAGGCGAAACGTGCAGCAGCTTTGCGGCTTGATTGCGCGCTCTGTCCAACAGCTGTTCACTTTGTCCTCCAAGCTGATGCAATGAAGAAGGATTTGCAAAGAATTCATTTGTTGCCTGTATAAAACTATCAACAACCTCCTGAAGCGGTTTGGTTGTTGCACTATTGTCGAGATAAATCATGGATAACCCGGCTTTCTTAATTAAAATGAAAGACCGCCGGGATTGCGAGCATACGCTTCACATTCCGGCAGTCTCTATTATTGCATCAATTCATACGATTGTTCAATACGTTTTAGAGCCCCTGGCTCGACAAGTTCAACCGCTTTGGCCGCTTTTTCAAGAGCAAGCTCATACTCACAATTGCGGAAGAGACGTTCTGCATCCGCTAGGCTCATCGCTAACCCATCATTTTGACTTCGGTAACGATTCGCATACTGGATGACCTTCTCTGTCAAATGAGCCTGTTCAATCATAAGATTTGCTTCTTGAGCAGCATGGGTAAATGCCTGTTTTGCATTTTCTAGCGCTGCCTGCACACCCGCAATTTCAAGCGGATGTCTTTCAAGAGCTTTCATCACGAGCTTATTTTTCGCCATCGCCTGTTCAATAAGGGAAAGGATATTATTCGGCACACCTGGAATGTTGCTTTTGGAAAGTTTGCGACGCAGATTATTGATCTGTTCATGAAGCTCTGCGACATTCTCTTTCGCTTCCAGTTCGTCTTTGCGCAAATTTATAATACGCTTCTTGAAAGCTTCATGTTCTGATTCAAGAACTGCAACATGCTCATACAGCTCTTCAAGCTCTTTGCGCAAATCTGTGTGTGATGTATCCCCATTCATTTCCATTTCTAAATCTTGAAGTTGAATGATCAACTGCTGAACACTCTTTTCCAGTGTTAGGAAGCGTTCCATGTCACTGTCTTCAAAATAGTAGGCTCTGCGCATAACATCGACTTCCTCTTTTGTCGCAGCAAAATCCTCAGCAGCCGTTTCTACAATATTTGCAATATCTGGCAGCTTGGATTCAACATGATTGCGAGCAATTGCTTCTCTTTCAAGGATGTCATATATTTCAGAGATGCGCCCTCTAATATCGGCGATGATTTCCTCTGGTTTAGCAACCTGACCTTCATCAAGCATTGCCGCACATTGCACTAAGCTTTTTTCATATGTATTAAGCTCTTGCTCAAAATTGAAATGGTCGACTCTATAGCCTTCTTCACGCATTTCTCTGAGCCCTCGACGCAACTCATCAAAAGCTTGTGGAAGCTCATGCTTCTGTGCCTTGTAAAGAAGCGGGAAAGTTTCCATCTTCGTTAGTAGAGCTGCCGTTTCGGCATTTACCTGGTCGATCAATGCGCGTGCTTCCAAGTAATTCCCTTCATCAGCTAACTCCTTATATGTGCCAAGCGCCTTGAACAGCTCATCCAGTTCCTTTTCAAACGCAGCTTCCGCCTTGCCGAATTGATAACGTTTCTGAGAAAGTTGGCGGCGAAGTGCTTTCAGTTCCGGTTCAAGCTCTGATGCTTCTTTTCGACTTGTCTCTTCAGAAGCAAGCAATTCCCCGAGTTCTTCAAGGATTTTATTTATTTCCTGCTCAATCGCTTTTAGCTTCTGTTCAGCGCTATGGACGATTGCTTTTGCACTTGGAATGCGGTAACGGTCTGCTGCCTGCTCCGCTTCATACATCTGCTCTTCCACTTCATGCAGATCCTGTTCCAGAATCTCATCCCAGCGTTCCTTCCAAGCCTCAAACCGCTCGAGTGTTTCCCCCAGCAGATTAAGCGGCTTGATTTTTGCAAGTTCCGCTGCCACATTTCGGTCCATGATACTGATCTTCCAGCTTTCCAGCTTGTCTACGGCATCATAGATACGCTTTCTTAATATCGAGCCGATAATGAACAGTACAACGATGATCAGTACGGCTCCAATTATATATGCTGCCATCTTCTGCCTCCCAACTTCCGCGTCCGTACAAGAAAAAAGGATCCTTCCCGGTCCCATCCTTTAATTTACTGAATTCAAGTCGTTCGCCCGCGTCCTTTTATCCTTTTTCATTATGTTACTTCATATCATATCATGTAAAGACGAAATTTGGCTAAAAAAAAGCTGATTTACCGCCAATATTGACATCGTTCTCCAAAGTAAGACAATTTCACCGATAAGAAGTTATAATTCGCCAATTTTCCCTAAGTATTTTTTACAACTTTTGCATCTGACCGTCACATTCCTCTTCTCCAGCAGCATACTCCAGCCAAGCATGTATGGAAGCAGAATAATTACGAACAAAATAAATATCCAACTCTCCCGCAGAACGTTCCCTCATCTCATGATGCATCAGGTAAGGTGCAAGCAGCATCCCTTTCAGCTGCAGCAACAGGAAATCACTGTCGCCTCTGCGCTCTCCAACAGCCGCATTAAGAGCATTTTTTAAATAGTAGTTCTCTTTCGCTATATACGTTACGACCATCTCACGAACAAAGACAGAATCAAGTGACAGCTCACGCTGGATGAAACAAGTCATCTGTTCATGTGTTTGACGGTATGCGATCATTTCGTATGTAAGATTCTTCAAGGTCTCCAGACTGGACAACCCCTCGGACTCGTGCAATGATTGTTCCATCGTCTGCAAATATGCTTCATAGTACTCAGTGACTGCATACTCAAGCAGACCTTGCTTGCTTTTGAAATAATAGCTGATCAGCGAAACATTGACACCTGCCTTTTCGGCGATGTCCCTTACGGATGCTCCATTGAAGCCTTTTTGATAAAACAGCGCAGAAGCCGCATCCATCACTTTCTGCTTCGATTGGCCCGCTTTCATCTGCATCTACTCCTTCACTGCCAAATATACGACAAAGCCCGCCTGTTTCCTGCATCAACTGCTCGACATTAATCACTCTTTTTGTCGAATTGCTCCAGGATAACTAGGCACATATTTTCAACAAAGGATGATTTACATGTTCGAGAAATCCGCCTATTCAGGCAATCTACTAAAAGACTATGACTTGCTAAGCAAACAGCTCGATGCTCTTTCTACAGGAGAGAAAGACACTGTTGCCCTGCTTTCCAATGCATCAGCGCTTCTCAATCAGTTCCTGGACAGAGTCAATTGGACTGGTTTTTATATCAATCAGGAAGATGAACTTGTACTTGGACCTTTCCAAGGCCTTCCTGCCTGCATCCGCATTCCATTTGGTAAGGGCGTATGCGGCACTGCCGCTGCTACTGAAAAGACACAGCGTATCGCTGACGTTCATTCCTTCCCTGGCCATATCGCATGTGATGCAGCTTCGAGATCCGAGATTGTCATTCCTATTAATATTAATGGCAAACTGTTCGGTGTGCTAGATATCGACAGTCCGGAAACAGACCGTTTTACAGAAGAAGATGAGAGAGGACTCTCCCAATTTGTAAAAACCCTCGAAAAACACTTGTCATAACGAAATATTCTTTTTCCCGATTTCGTTGACTTCTCTTCGTAGAAATTATATACTATGCTTTGTGTAAAATAAAAGGTAGCCTTCGTGAACCGGCGCTTGTCGCCATTTTGTTCCTCTATATTGAGGTGTATCGTGTAACTCTCTGCTGCTGGAGCGATGGTACATGAAAACAAAATGAGCAACGCAGGGAACACAAACTTATTTTATGCAAATTATATATTTGTAGGAGGACATCATACATGTCACGTTTTACTGGTTCTATTTGGAAAAAATCACGCCGCCTAGGCATTTCACTTTCTGGCACAGGTAAAGAGCTCGAAAAGCGCCCTTACGCTCCTGGCCAGCACGGTCCGAACCAACGCCGCAAGATCTCTGAATATGGTCTTCAGCAACAAGAAAAGCAAAAGCTTCGTTTCATGTACGGCTTGAACGAGCGCCAGTTCCGCAACACGTTCAACGAAGCAGGCAAGATGAAAGGTATCCATGGTGAAAACTTCATGGTTCTTCTTGAATCACGCCTTGACAACATCGTTTACCGCCTAGGTCTTGCTCGCACACGCCGTCAGGCACGCCAGCTTGTAAACCATGGCCACATCCTAGTTGACGGCAAGCGCGTTGACATTCCTTCATACCGTTTGAAGCCAGGTCAGTCTATTACATTGCGCGAACGTTCACGCAATCTTGACATCGTTAAAGAAGCAGTTGAGGCTAACAGCTTCACACCTGACTACACTACTTTCGATGCTGACAAATTGGAAGGCACATACGCTCGCTACCCTGAGCGCTCTGAGCTTCCTGCTGAAATCAACGAAGCGCTTATCGTTGAATTCTACTCTCGTTAATTCGAGACTTACAAAAACTATATTTCCAAAACGCCAGAATCCTTGTTATATCAAGGATTCTGGCGTTTTTCTTTTCCTATGATAAAGAACTCCCTCGAACTAGAAAGGACATCGCATAATCTCATTGTACTCGCCACATGGTGTATAATTGCGCCATTTGATATTCCACAGTAGCAGGGCTCTCTTATTACTATTTAGTTGTATTTATAAAACTCAATCATAATGCAATCCGTGGCATTTATAACCTGCTACGCATGGTAGCCTTTTACGAGAAGCTATCCCCTTTTCAAAAAACTCATTATTTGTTTCCTCTTCGCATAATTTTTATTAACTGCAACAGCCTAAGGAGATACTATAACGGTTCAGGGAGAGTCTGTTATGCGAAAAAAAATCATGATCCCAATTGCCATGTTTTTTGTATTTTTTACTTTTGTCACAAGCATACAAGCAGCTACGAAAAGTCGAGAAGAATACGAAAAAAAAGGTGATATCATATGGGAAACAGAAACTGATCAGAAAATAGTCGCCATAACATTTGATGATGGTCCTCACTCTCTATACACAGATCAAATATTGGATATATTGAAGAAATACAATGCAAAATCAACGTTTTTCATCATGGGAGCACATGCGCAAAAACACCCGGATATTATAAAAAGACAGAGCGATGAAGGTCATGAAATTGCAAATCACACATATAACCATCTATACGGCAACACGGATCAACTTAACAAGGAAATCAAACGCACAACAAATATCATAGGTCAAATAACAGGTACTCGTTCAGCTTTATTTCGTCCAGTTGGAGGCCTTTTCAACGACACTGTCGTTAACACATCAAAAAATAACAATCACCTCGTTGTCATGTGGTCTTGGCATCAAGACACCTATGATTGGCAGCTACCAGGAGTAAATAAAATCGTAAATAAAGTAACTTCAGGTATTAGACCAGGAGACATCATCTTAATGCATGATGCAGGTGGTGACCGCACTCAGACCGTCAAAGCCCTCGAGAAAATTTTAAAACGTTTAACAAAAGATGGTTATGAGTTTGTTACGGTTTCTGAACTCTTATACAGATCGAACTCAATATTACCTGAGTTTATTGAGAATGAGTTTGGAAATGATGCCAAGTTTATTTCAGAATAACGATGTTCTTGGCACTGCCATCAGCTTAATGTAAAAACACCTACGAATAAACATGTATCCCATGCCTTATTCGTAGGTGTCCATATTAAAAAATACCTTTATCATGTAAAATGCGGCGAGCAATTTCAGCCGCATTTTTTCCGTTTGCTTCTCCTATATTACTTTGAATATTTACAGCAAATGTATATATTTTATTCTTTTTCTCAACAAATCCAACAAACCAGCCATTAATATCCTTGCCCTCTACTGTTCCCGTTCCGGTTTTTCCATATAATCGACTGCTATCTTTTTCCTCAATGAACATCGACTGTTTGACTTGGCTTATGTCTTTTTCCTTAAAACCATATCTGTTATTCTCAAGCGTATGAACAAGGAGCTGGACTTGCTCAATTGGTGAGACTTTCAAGGTTGACTCCATCCAGTAGCTCGACACATCCCCTGATACATCCTCATTTCCATAATGTATTCTTTCAAATTGCCTCTGCAAAGATTCATTTCCGACCTTCTTATCAAGGTTTTGGAAATACCAGTTCACCGAGTCACGGATTGCCGAATCAAGGTTTTGATCTCTGCGCCATTTGCTAAATGGTTGCTCCGAGCCGTTCCACTTCATTCCATTAAGTTCAGGAGTAATAATACCAGCATCCAAAGCGAATAGTGCCGAGTAGATTTTGTATGTACTATTAGGAGATACTCTTTTTGTACTTATATCTCGATTAAAGATTTCATATTGTCCGTTACCCGAATTGTATAAGACAAAGCTTCCCTCTACATCTTTAAAATAAGGAGTCAAATCTTCATTCTTCACACTATATTTTTCAAAATCAAAATCAAACTTGTCACTTGAAGCTGCCAAAGCCGGCATAGACATGGAAAGAATCAAGACAAAACACCCGATGGCTGTACATATCATTTTGCTTTTTCTTTTTAACAAATTTGATTCCAAATTGAAATTGGCTATGTGAACGATTCTTTTCTTGATCTGCTTTTTTGAACCGCCAATCCCTGAAACAAGATTGGTATCAACACGATCTGGCCCGATGTTGGCAAAGCTTATAATTGTCTGCCCGTATTTAACAGCATCCTCTGTATTAAGCAACGAGAGTACACGATGATCGCATGCAAGTTCCCGCTCTGTCCGCATCCTGCTAGCAACGTACCATACGATTGGATTGAACCAATAGATAATCTGTACAAGTGCTGTCAAATAGTTAATCAGGGTATCCTTGTTTTTTTGATGACTCAGCTCGTGGAGAAATACATGCTGCAGTACTTCAGGAGAATTGAGCCTTTTCGGTATAAGTACAAAAGGTCCAATAACTCCAAATGTAATTGGAGCTGCAAACATTTCAGTCTCCAAAAGCTTGATATTCCTATTTACTCCAACTTGTCTCTTACACTCATTGAATAGTCCTAATATCTTTTCTTCTTGTACTGGGATCGCAAGACTTCTGACTCTTTGTACATTAATAAATCCAACAATAAGCCTAAACGCCAGAACAAGCATTCCAATAAGCCAAACTGAACCTATGATATTGTAAAACAGATCGGGTAGAGCCTTGCTTACAGAAACTGAAAGGTCGCTAATCGTATTGCTTCCTGCAGGAGTATTGTTTTGCCATAAGCGAACTTTTCCTTCCTGGGTCCCTATAGTACCAGAATACCAATTCAACCTTTCAATATTTTGTAAGAGCCAAGCAGGGTGGAGCATATTAAATGGTAGAAAAGGCATAAGTAGCGGCACATAAATAAATTGCCAGATTTTATAATGCATCTGTGTGGAAATATGGTTTAAAAAGACTTTTTTTACAAAAAGAATAGCTGCAGTCAGTAAAGTTGCCGCAATGGTTCCCCAAAGTATCTTGAACAAGAGGCTCTGAATGTCCATTACTTGTCCCCTTCTTTTGATTCGTCCAATATCCTTTGAAGTTCCGCTATTTCTTCTTTGGACAGCTTGTCGTTTTCAATGAAATTCAACACCATTGAGCTCAAAGCTCCTCCAAAAAAATTTTCAAGGAATGTTCTACTTCTTCCTTCAATGTACTCAAACTCCTCAACAAGAGAGCTATAAATATAAGCTCTTCCTTCTTTATGAGCTTTAAGCACTTTTTTCTTCACAAGTCGGGCGAGCATTGTCTGAATTGTATTCGGTTTCCAATCAGCTTCTTTTGAAACGAGCTCCACTACTTCAGGAGTTGATATAGGTTCATGTTTCCAAATAACCTTCATTACTTTATATTCTGCTTCTGATATTTGCGGTAACTCTCTCATCGTAATCCTCCTGCATATGTAAATCTTTATAGCAGGCAGGCTACAGTGTACCTGCTTGCTATTTAATACTTCCTATTTGTTATTCAAATAATCATATAGATCATTTATAAAATTTTCATTCAGTTGTAAAGCTGACCTTCCTTTTTGATAATTCTCGGCAAGTGAGACAAGTAGGAAGTGGTCTTCCTTTGTGTCAAAAGCCATTAGGAAGCTATTCTCAGCTCCACTTTTACCCTGTTGTGCTTTCAGCTCTGCTGTACCTGTTTTTGCTGCGAGATGTTTATTAGAGGCGTTCAACGAATGAGCTGTTCCATGTGGATCCGTCACGACTTTTTCCAGACTTTTAGTCACTTCATTGGCGGCATAATTTGTTATTACACCTTTTTTCTTTTTCACAGTACTAGCTTTTTCAATACTCGGGTAAACAATATTTCCTCCGTTTTGGAAGACAGAATACATTGCAATCTGCTGAATTGGAGAAATGAGCAACTCTCCTTGACCATAACCTGTATCTGCCAATAAAATATCTGAACTAAAATTGGACTTGTTGGATATTTGAGCCGGATTCATATCGAATGGCAAATTAAGTTCCTCACCGAAAATGAATTTATCCAAACCTTTGCGGAACGTTTTTTCTCCCATTTCCAAAGCTTCTTGCGCAAAATAAATATTATCCGAATAAATAAGCGCCTTCTCCATATCGACATCCTTAACATCTGATACACGTGTCACTGAGTATCCGCCCCATGACTTATCCTTCTGCCAGCTGAGCCCATGAATTTCTCTGTGCTTATCAGGTGTTGTCACATGGATATCCAAGCCGATACTTGCAGTAATCGTTTTAAATGTGGAACCAGGGGCATAACGAACAGAAAATCGGGATATGAAAGGCTTCTTTTCTGCATTTGCATACTTATCATAGTCATCCTGCGAGATTCCTTGTGCCATTTTATTCGGATCATAGGAAGGAGAACTGACCAACGCATAAAGACCGCCTTCTTTAGGATTCATTACAACTGTAGATCCTGCATTCCCCTCCAGACTGTCGAACGCCTCTTTTTGAATATAGTTATCGATTGTCAGTTCAATGTCAGCACCATCGACTTTTTTCTTTTTCAGTAACACTTGCTTTTCTTCCCCATCACGGTCAACGACAACAATTTCTCCACCGTCTGTACCTCTAAGCTTTTTATCAAAAACCCTTTCCAATCCTGCCTTGCCGATCACATCACCGTCACCAAGTTCAGGATGCTTATCAATATCCTCTTTAGTCACATTTCCGACATAGCCGGTCAGATGTGCTGCCGCTTCTTTTAATGGATAATAGCGTTGCTTTGTATCTTGATATTCTATCCCTTTTAATTCTTTAGCCTGTTTTTCAGTGATAGTTTTCACAGGTACAAAAAGTTCATCCTTCACCCACTTTTGCTTCAGTTTTTTTTCTAAATCATCTGTAGGGATCTTTAAATAACGGCTGATTTTTTGTAGGCTTTTCTTTCTCTCGTCTCCTGATCCAAGCTTATTTGGTATGATTCCTGCCAACTTGAAATCTGCATTCACTGCGAGCTCATTATCAAGACGGTCTCTGATTTCCCCACGTTCTGCTTTCCATGTTTGGAACTTAACTTTGTCCTGTCCTTCCATTCCTGGGAAGATAAGAGATGGTTTCCACTCCACTAAAATATGATCATCATGATTGACAAGGCTCGTTTTGTAATTCAAATTTTTAATTTTTCCAATTGGTGTATTGAAACTCAGCTGGTATTTCAATTCGAATTTTAACCCAGTCAATTTCTTCAGCTCGACTTTGGAAGCATGAATATCTGTGGCCCCAATACCATTGAATATGGAGTCATATTTCTGTTCAATTTCCTTAGGAGTGTAATCTTGAAGCTTGTATGAATCTCTATCAAGAATACTGCTTAACTCCTTGTAATCTTTATCCTCCAATATTCCAATGAAACGATCTGCTGTTTTTTGAAACTTTCTTTCTTGAACTTGATTGTATGTATAGGCTGCCGCAACTCCAATTAATGCACATATGACCAAGATGATAATAAGGTATTTGTATTTCCCCTTCTTTTCAGACCGCTTAAGCATGCTTTCTTTTCTCCCCTTCCGTATCAATAATAATACAGATTTTCGCTTAAAACTACATGTGTAGTATATTAGGGATTATATCACTTCTTTCCTTGAAAGAGCAAAGTAATTCCAGAAATGGAGCGGGCCCAAAAATCATCGAAATTGATTTTGAACCCGCTCCAAGAACGAAATTTATTTAACTACAAGCACAGGTATTTCAGACTTCTTGATTAGCTGCTGGCTTACACTGCCGAGGAACATTTCCTGCAATGCATTCAGCCCTCTTTTACCAACGATGACCATCTCGGCATCACCTTCATTCGCATATTGAGTGAGGGCCATGGCCGGATCACCGAACAGGACTGTGAATGTCTGTTTTACTTGGCTTTCATTTATTTTATCAATGACGGGATTCAGCTGCTCCCTCTCGATTAATTCTCTTTCCTCTTCACTAGATGGTAGCGGAATATCCACTCTTGTATTTGCGTACTCAGCTACAAAGACAACGTCAATTACACATTCATCACATAATTTAGCAAGCCTTATTGCTTCGTCTGCCGCTCTCAATCCATTTTGAGAACCATCCGCTGCGAGTATGAATTTTCTATACATCTTCATTCCCCCTGTCATATACTGATGGAGATTCGTAGTTGCCTATTCTTCTTTATTTATACCCGTTTCTTCTCAATTTTTATCAAGTTATCTGAATTTGTCTTATATAATAGTAATATAGTCTTATTTACGCTATAATCAATACGAGATAACCCTCAATAAATTAGGCCAAAATAATTAAAACGGAGGTCACTTCATGAAACTGAAACAACTAGCAGCCTTCATTGCTCTGCTTATGATTCTCAGCTTTACTTCACCTGTTCATAGCGTCGCGGCTAAGACTAAGCCATCTTATACAATTTCTCCATCCAGCAAAACCTATAAAAATCTTATGATGAATTTCTCCACTTACAACCAATATACGAAACATTACTATTTATTGCGGTCGTATTTGGAACGACTTGAAAAAACGGGCGGCGGTACACTTACTCTTAAGAAAGGCACATATACGATTTCTAATACTCTGTATGTTCCTTCAAATGTAACGATTAAACTGCAAAGTGGTGCTAAACTTGTCAAAGGTATGAAGACAGGCACAAGGCAGTTCGGTCCCTCTTCTTCCATTTTCCAGTTCGTTCGTCCTGCTTATGCATATAAAAAAGGTGTGTATGGCGGATATAATGGTGTAAAGAACGTTTCAATCATTGGTACAGGCACAGCCACAATTGATATGAAATATTACAAAGATGGTATTGCCATCATCGCTGGCCATAATCAAAATATTAAAATACAGAACATTACATTCCAAAATATGTACTCCGGTCATTTCATTGAAATTGACGCAACGAAAAATGCCACCATTAGCGGCAATACATTCAAGAATTCCAAAGCATCTCCTAATAAAAATAAAGAAGCGATCAACATTGATACGCCGGATAAATTAACAAAGGGATGGAGCCAGCAATGGAGCAAGTTTGACCGGACACCGAACTCCCTGTTGCTTATCTCCAAAAATACATTTGAGAATCTTGACCGTGCGATTGGCACACATAAGTATTCCGGTGACAAATATCATGACAGAGTAACGATTAAGGACAATACAATTCGGAATACACGCCAGGATGCAATTCGTCTTATGAACTGGAGCAACGCAGTAATCGAGAACAATCTTATTAAAGATGTTACACGAGGTCCGAATAATGATTATCGGGGAATTCTTGCAAGTGGTGCAATCAATCCGACAATCCGCAACAATACATTCCAGAACACAGCCCGTCCGGCACAATTCTTCCCTTGGAAAAATTCTGGTCCAGGCTCCGAGTACAGTGTGACTTATAATAAGCTGAACAAGGCGAATATTGAGGCATTTGAGACAAATATTGTGCGCAACAATACCGAGAATTTTATCCGCATCAACACTGTTTACGGTCAATTTGACCATAATACGACACAGTTTGTAAATCTCATTGCGAAATAGCTTTTTCTAGACCATGCCGCTCATCTGGCATGGTCTATTTAATTCAACTGTTGCCACATTCAAGAAAGTATTATTAAATAGGTAGAGACTACAACATAGATAGCGCAGGTGATTTTATTGAATAAGAGTTATATTGGCGGAACGCTTAGTACGTTCCAATGGTTTATTTTCCTTCTTGCCAATGCGATTGCTCTGCCAATCGTCATTGGAGGTGCCTTCGGTCTATCCATTGAAGAAATTGCATCTCTTATGCAGCGTGTATTCTTCATCGTCGGCATCAGTTCATTTCTTCAAGGCGTCATCGGACATAGACTTCCGCTCGCGGATGGTCCGGCCGGTTCTTGGGTCAGTATCTTCGTCATGCTTGCAGCGATTGCTCTGCAGCAAACAGGAGACCCACAGTCAGCACTGCCGCTTCTTATGGGTGCTGTATTCTTTGCAGGTATCTTACTTGTCATTCTCGGTCTTACTGGGCTCGTTCAGAAGATTTTGTTCCTTTTCAGCCCACTCGTAACAGGAACATTTTTGCTTTTGCTAGGTCTACAGCTGAGTGGTGTATTCCTTGAGGGAATGCTTGCCGTATCAGGAGATCCTGCAGTACCAGATTACGGAATGGTTGCTATTGCTTTCTTCGTATTTATCTTAGTCATTCTCCTATCGAATAAAGGCAGAGGTTGGGTAAAAAGCTATGCTGTTCTAATCGGTATTCTTGCAGGTTGGATCATTGCATTGATTACAGGGAAGGCATCAATTTCATCCCCGGCTCAGTCATCTGTATTCAAACTGCCCGAATTGTTCGCATGGGGCATGCCGCAATTAAATGCTGGAATGATTGTAACTGCAATATTATTTTCATTCTTGATTATTTCCAATACGATTGCTGCTGTAACAGCTGTAAGCCAATCTATTGGAAACGACACGAGGAACTATGAAAAGACGATTAACCGCAGTCTGTTTACAGGTGGGATCTCTCACTTCCTTGCAGCTGGCTTCTCTTCTTTAGCCGTTGTACCGCTCCCTGTGACAGCCGGCTTTTTGCAGATGACAGGAGAAAAGAAAATCAAACCTTTCCTGATTGCAAGTATTGCTCTTGCTGTACTGGCACTCATCCCGTCAATCGTTCATGTACTTTCATTGCTTCCTGGTCCGATAGCAAGCGCAGCATTGATGGCATCTTTCATTAATTTAATAGCTATTGCTCTTACTTCATTGACGAAGGAAGTACTTGATCATCGCAGACTTTCCATTTTGGGCATCACATTCCTTGTAAGCATGGGAATTATGTTCCTTCCTGCAGGCATATTCAGTACGTTACCATCAGTTATCCAGGACGTTGTCAGCAATGGACTGCTTGTTGGGACAATCCTTGTCATTCTTCTTGAGCAGTTATGGAAACCGCAGCGCGAAACCGAAACAACCAAAAATTAATTCAAAAGGCAGCATAAACCTTCCGGTGCTCCGGGAGGTTTACTTTTCTTATGTTTGAAATACGGAACACAAGGCTATATTTTTTAATCGGGCGGTGAACCTTTTTGCATAAGAAAATAAAGATATTCTATGAAATTATTTTATTCACATTGGCATTCATTTCTATTTTAACGATTTTCAAAACAAATATTTTTACACAAATTCTCGATAAGATCATCTGGCTCGTATTTTTCATTGATGTTTTGACAGGCTTTATAAAGAGCAAACATAAAGGCAAATACATATTACAGCACCCGATTGAAATCATTGCAGCGATGCCGCTTGACAGTATGTTTCAGTCTGCCAGAATCATCCGGGCTTTACGGCTGCTCCGCTTCTTTACAGTAGGAAAGAGATATTTCGGCCCGCTTCGGAGGATTTTCGAGACAAACGGCCTGAACAATCTGCTTTCGGTTTCAGCGTTCACTCTGCTTGGTGCATCAATCCTCGTTACATATTTCGAACCGGCTATTGATACATATGAGGATGGGCTTTGGTGGTCAATCGTAACGACGACAACCGTTGGCTATGGGGATCTTTCTCCAAAAACACCTGCTGGACGGCTCATCGCTGTCATACTAATGCTTGTCGGCATTGGTATTATTGGAACTTTAACGAGCTCCATTACAACTTATTTCATCCATGATCCTGTGGAAAAGAATCCGACAATCCAATTTCTTCAGTCAGAACTAAAGCGTTATGAAGAACTGACAGACGCGGAGAAAAATCGCTTAGAGTTAATTTTGCACGATTTGAACACGGAAAGCGCGAAAAACACCGGCAAGGACAGCCCCCCTTAATGATAATGGGACAAGCTGTTCTTCCGGTGTTTTTGATTAGCTGTATTTGACCATAAAGTATTTCTTCTTGCCGCGTCGAACGATTGTAAACTTGCCTTCAATACGGTCCGCTTCCCCTACTTCATGCTGAAGGTCTTGTACTCTTTCACCATTCAAATAGATAGCACCATTTTGGATATCTTCACGAGCCTGGCGTTTTGATGGAGAAATTTTTGCTTCAACGAGAAGGTCGATAAGCGGCTTCGGTGATTTATCCGTCTCTACAGAAGGAACATCCTTGAAGCCTTGCATGATTTCGTCAGCGGTAAGTTCTTTCAGATTGCCGCTGAATAAAGATTCTGAGATGCGAATTGCCTGGTTGAGCGCTTCTTCACTATGAACAAACTTTGTCATTTCCTCAGCAAGACGTTTCTGAGCAACACGTTTTTCCGGTGCTGTTTCCACCTCTTTCACTAGTTCCGCAATCTCTTCATGAGAAAGGAATGTGAAATAGTTGAGGAATTTAATTACATCACGGTCATCTGTATTGAGCCAGAACTGATAGAATTCGTATGGACTCGTCTTCTTGGGATCAAGCCATACTGCTCCTCCTGCAGTCTTGCCGAACTTCGTGCCATCCGCCTTTGTAATAAGGGGTACTGTCAATCCAAACACTTTTACTTCTGCATTTGATTCCAAGTCACGGGAGCGGCGAATGAGCTCCATACCTGCTGTAATATTGCCCCACTGGTCACTACCGCCAATCTGTAGTGTGCAATTTTCTTCTTCGTACAGTCTAAGGAAGTCCAGCGACTGAAGAAGCATATAGCTGAATTCAGTAAATGAAATTCCATTTTCAATGCGAGAAGCAACAGAGTCTTTAGCAAGCATGTAATTGATGCTGAAGTGCTTGCCTGTGTCACGTAGGAAATCGATGATGGAAGTCCCAGTGAGCCAATCAGCATTGTTACGTGCAACGGCAGCATTCTCGCCTTCATCGAATTTCAAAAGGCCGGCAAGCTGACCTTTCAATGCATCAGCAAACCCCTTTACAACTTCAGTCGTATTAAGAGAGCGTTCAGTTGATCTTCCGCTCGGATCACCGATCATACCCGTTCCGCCACCTACGAGTGCGATTGGGCTATGCCCTGCCTCCTGGAAACGTTTCAAGATCGTTACTGGAAGCAAGTGGCCAATATGCAGACTGTCTGCTGTTGGATCGAAGCCACAGTACAATTTAACACGGTTTTCCTGCAAATGCTTCTCCAGGCCTTCTTCATCAGTCGTCTGCTGAATCAGACCTCTTTTCTTCAAGTCTTCAAGAATATCCATATTATTCATCTCCCAACCTTATTAGAAAATACAAAAAGAGCCCCATCCCTGGATCAAAAGGGACGAGACTCTTACTCGCGGTACCACCCTTGTTGCACAATTGTGCCACTTTAGGTTTGTTAACGATGCAGCCACCGTTTTCCATTCAATAGGAAAAACGCTCCCGATTGTAATTCACGGAAGACAGATATGATCCGGCTTTCACCACCCGCCGGCTCTCTATGTCAGGGATCTGACCCGCTACTGCGATCGTTCGTCGCGCTTATGTATTTACTTATGATTACTATTTTTATCATAGCACAACATATAATGCAACGTCACCTGCAACTTTTAGTTCAATATTTCAATACTAAGTTTTTCCCAATATGAAAAGCTTCTCCAAAGATTCTACATAATGCGGCATTATGCTATAATATTATTACAATTTTAGGAGGATTGATATGGATCGTAAAGACGACAATAAAAATAAATCTTCAACAAGGCGAACCGCAAAGAAACAGAAGGGATCCCGTATCGGTTTTGGTCTGATTTTCTTGACCTTCCTTTCACTCTGTATCGTGTTCGGCTGCTTTGTTTTCGGTTTGGGGGCGGGATATTTCGCTTCGCTTGTCAAAGACGAGCCTGTCAGGACAGTCGCTGCCATGAAGCAGGATTTATACGATTATGAAAAGACATCGAAATTATACTTTGCCAACAACGAATATATTGGCGACATCCGTTCCGACTTGCATCGAGAAAAGATATCTTTGGACAAAGTGCCTCAAACCTTGGTTGATGCAGTTATTGCTACAGAGGATGAGAATTTCTATGAACATAATGGCATCATGCCCAAAGCAATCGTACGCGCCGCTATCCAGGAAGTGACGAATTCCGATACAAAAACCGGGGGAAGTACGTTGACCCAGCAGCTGGTCAAAAATCAGGTGCTGACAAATGAAGTGTCGTTTGATCGCAAAGCAAAGGAAATTTTAATTGCACTGCGTGTTGAACGCTTCTTCACAAAGAAGCAGATTCTGCAAGCCTACTTGAATATCATTCCTTATGGACGTGAGGCTTCCGGCCGCAATATTGCTGGAATTAAGACTGCCGCAAATGGTATTTTTGGAATTGAGCCAGAGAAACTGAATCTAGCTCAAAGTGCTTTTCTTGCTGGTTTGCCACAAAGCCCTTCCTATTACACTCCTTATAGAGCCAATGGAGAATTCAAATCAGAGGAAGGCATTCAACCAGGCATCAACCGGATGAAATATGTTCTGAAGCGCATGCGTGGGGCTGGTTACATAACAGAAAGCCAGATGCAAGAAGCGATGAATTATGACATCCGAAAAGATTTCACTCAGAAATCGACACTGCCAAAGGTTAAGAAATACCCAGAACTCGTCTATGAAGCTGAGAAACGTGTGAAAGAAATACTCCGCGAACAGATTGCCGAAGAAGATGGAATCGAAACGGACCAGCTTGATAAAGACAAGACTTTAAAAGAGAAGTACGATGAACTTGCTGACAGAGCTTTGCGTCAGCGCGGCTACCGCATCCATACAACAATTAACAAGAAAATGTATGAAAAAATGCAGAAGGTAGCAAAAAACTACCAATACTACGGGCCGGATAAAGACGGTGAACGAGTGGAGACCGGTTCCATCATGATTGAAAATAAGACAGGCAAAATTATTAGCTTTGTCGGCAGCCGAGAATACACAGACGGCAACCAGATCAATTATGCGATGGGTACTGTCCGTCCAAACGGTAGTACGATGAAACCTTTGCTTGATTATGCTCCTGCGATGGAGGAAGGTGTCATCCAGCCAGGTTCTGTCTTTGCCGATGTACCGAAGTCGTTTGGCAACTATCGTCCGAACAACTATGCTGGAGGCTTCCATGGTCTCGTAAGTGCACGTACAGCACTTGCGAATTCCTATAATATCCCAGCAGTCGAGATCTATTCAAAGATTATTTCTAAAAACCCGGCCAAGAAGTACTTGGAGAAAATGGGAATTACCTCTTTAACAAAAGCAGATCATGAGAATCTGTCACTCGCTTTAGGTCAGCCAACTTACGGTATAAGCGTTGAGGAAAATGTTAATGCTTATGCGACATTTGCCAATAACGGCAAGTTTGTCGATGCCTATATGATTGACAAAATTGAAACAGATGATGGCAAAGTCATCTATCAGCACAAGTCGAAGCCAGTCAAAGTCTTCTCTCCACAGACAGCTTATTTGACGATCGACATGATGCGGGATGTTTTGAATCACGGGACAGCTACATATGTCCGTCCGCAGCTGAACAATCCAAGTGTTGACTGGGCCGGAAAAACCGGAACATCTCAAGATTACAAAGACGCCTGGTTTGTAGCGACAAATCCAAATGTTACATTCGGAACTTGGATCGGCTATAAAACGCCAAAATCTCTTCAATGTGTTGGCTGTTCTCTTTCATACAGCCAAAGAAATGAAAAATTATGGGCTGAATTAATAAACAGCGCAGCAGAAGTAAATCCAAAACTTGTTACACCGAGCAAACGTTTTAAACAGCCGAAGAACATTGTTGCACGCTCCTACTGCACATCGTCTGGAATGCTTCCATCAGAAGCATGCTCAAAGGCAGGGCTTGTTCAATCTGATATTTACAATGCTAAATTTGTTCCTGGTGCTGCAGATGACAGTTTGATTTTCAACAGTTACGGCGGGATTTCTTTTAATCCTGCTTTTCTGCAGCGCAAAGGCTATGACAAACTCGGGGACTTATCCATGCTGTTTCCGCGGGTGAATACCGAGCTTTGGCAAAGATTGGGTTCAGGAGGCGCGTCTAGGTCTTCCTCTTCTCAATCAGAGTCAACAAGTACAAACAGCTCGAGCAGCAGTTCTGAACCAACGCCACAAAATACGCAACCGTCTTCTCCGAGTCCCGAACCTTCGGAAACCTCGAATGAGCAGACGGCGCCAGAACCGGATTCAAATCAGCCGGATAGACAAAATGGTACCGGTCAGCCACCACAGTCTGCTGGTGGACAAAATACGCAGACTAATCCCAATTCCAATTCTCAAGGGAACAACGGAGGATCGAACGGTGGAAACACCAATTCACCCGGTCCTCATGAGAATAAGCCGAACGGACCAAGTCGTCCCGGCAATGGAAACGGAAACAATAACAAGCCTGAAGATACAGAAACAAATCATCCGCCAGGAAATGCCGATCAAGATTAACGATAGACAAAAAGAAGAGATGCGAGATGCATCTCTTCTTTTTTATATCATCTTTGTTGCTGCTGGCTTTGATTTTTATCTAAAATAACAATCTCAACACGGCGATTTTTTTTCCAGTTTTTTTCGGATGTGTTCGGTACAAGCGGTCTTGTATCGCCATAACCAATTGCTGAGAAACGATAGTCTGATAGTTTCTCATCCAGCAAAAGATAACGAATCACTCCGCTTGCACGAGCTCCAGAAAGCTCCCAGTTTGACGGATAGCGGAAATTAGAAATCGGTCGATTGTCTGTATGACCCTCTACACGTACATAGTTCGGAATCTTCTCGAGCATTTTTGAGATTTTATCAAGGAACGGCTTACCTGAATTAAGAATTTGTGCGTCTCCCGATTCAAAAAGCAAACTCTCCTGAAGAATCAGCTCTACTCCTCGATTTGTCCTTGTCGCAACAATTTGATCTTGCAATTTATTGCGGTCCAGGTAAGCATTCACATCTTTTAAAACATTATCAAGCGTATCTGCTTCATTCTTCTTGCGCTTCTTATCCAGCTCCTGCTGTCTCTCCTGCAGTGCTTTGAGCAGCTCCTCTTCTTGTTCAGGACTTCTCGTCGGATTATCCAAAGGGACAGCAGAAGGATAAAATTCAAAAATCGCCCGATTCTTAAATGATTCAGAAATTGCTTCAAACTTTGCATTATCGATCTGCGACATGGCGAACAGCAGAATGAAAAAAACAAGGATCAATGTGACCATGTCGGAATACGTGACCATCCACTTTGGAGCGCCGGAATCCTTCTTATTTCTTCTGCTTACTCTCCGTCTCATTGTTCTGCAGCCTCTGTACGCAATTCATTGAATCGCTGGCGGTCATCATCCGAGAGAAACGCGCTCAGTTTCTCCTGAAGAATATGGGGATTCTGACCAGATTGAACTCCGATGACCCCTTCGATGATGATCTGACGAAGGAATACCTCTTCTTCTGTTTTCGTCTCCAGCTTGTTTGCCATTGGCAAGAATACGAGATTGGCCATGACAGTACCATATAATGTTGTCAAAAGAGCAACTGCCATGCTCGGACCAAGTTCTTGAGGGTTCTGCAGCTTATTCAGCATAAGCACAAGACCGACAAGCGTCCCGATCATCCCCCAAGCAGGAGCATAGTCTCCACATTTCTCAATAAGAATCCGGCCTTTATAATGACGTTCTTCCATTGCCGTAATTTCAGCATTCATAATTTCCTGGATTACTTCCGGCTCAATGCCATCAACTGCAAGCATCATCCCTTTTTTTATAAATGGGTCATCCACTTCATCAATTTCAGATTCCAGTGCCAGAATCCCTTCACGGCGTGCCCGTTCGGATAAATGAATGAACAAATGAATAAGTTCAGAAAGCCGGGATTCTTTTTTGTTGAAGGCTTCTTTCAATGCCCTGCCGCCTAGTTTCAGCTGTTCAGTTTTGAAGTTGATCAGCAATGAGGCGAACAGTCCTCCTATTACTATTAGGATGGAAGACAGATCGAGGAATGAAGAGAAACCGCTCGACCCACTATTGCTCATAATTGCAAGCATAATAATAATGAAGCCGAGCGTAATCCCAATTGGTGTAAGTATATCCGTCTTTTTCATCGAACTTCCCCTTTAAGAGACCTTTTATTTATTTATCGGCTTTTAAGGGAGCTTTGTTGAATCTCTTTCAATAATTCGATGCGGCAGAATAATCTTCTTTTCTTCAACCGTTTCATTGTTCATGAATTTTGTCAAAAGTCGCATCGAAACAGCTCCGATATCATACATAGGTTGTACAATTGTCGAAAGCGTCGGTCTTACCATTGTTGCGAGTCTTGTGTTGTTAAAGCCGAACACTTCAAGATCTTCAGGAACCCTGTATCCCATGTCCTGTGCTCCATGGATGACACCCAATGCCATTTCATCAGAGGCGACAAAGACACATGTCGGTTTGCGGTCAAGTGACAGCAGCTGCCGGACAGCTTTGATTCCAGAATCATAGGAGTAATCAACATTTACGATGAAATCCTGATTGAGTGTGAAATTGAATTCTGCAAGAGCCTGTTTATAACCTTCAAACTTAAAGCGGCTAATTGGTGTTTCATCATGTCCATAGATGAATGCAACATTGTTGTTGCCTTGCTCAATGAGGAATTTTGTCGCTTCATAAGCTGCTTTTTTATTATCGATATTGACTGAAGGGATAGTATTGGTTTCATCATATGTGGAAGATAGTACGACAGGCACTGAACTGCTCGTCAGCTGGCGGATATGTTCTTCTGTTATTTCTCCACCCATGAACAAAATGCCGTCTACCTGTTTCTCTAACATTGTGTTAATAAGCTGCAGCTCTTTATCTTTATTGCGATCTGAATTTGCCAGGATAATGTTATATTTGTACATCGTAGCAATATCTTCAATTCCGCGGGCAAGATCGGCAAAGAACATACTGGATATATCGGGAATAATCGCCCCGACAGTCGTCGTCTTCTTGCTTGCTAAACCGCGTGCCACGGCATTTGGACGGTAACCGAGCCGCTCAATCGTATCAAGTACTTTTTTTCTAGTTGTAGGCTTTACGTTTGGATTGCCATTGACAACTCGCGAAACCGTTGCCATTGACACACCTGCTTCACGTGCCACGTCATATATTGTTATAGTCATTACGGCCTTACCTCCGGACCTTTTTACATATATTGTTCACCATTTCACTATATCATATGACTTCCGGCTTAAAAAGCGAAAAATGGAGCCTTTCATTAATGAAAGGCTCCATTTCACAAAATGTTCAACTTCTTTGACAAATCTTTTACGCGTATACTTTACGGAATTTCGCCAGCTCTTTAACAAAGTTGTCAAACTGCGGAATATCCATCTGCTGAGCTGCATCGGAAAGAGCAACTGCCGGATCCGGATGCACCTCTGCCATAACGCCATCTGCACCAATAGCGATTGCAGCTTTGGCAGTCGGAATAAGCAAATCACGGCGTCCAGTTGAATGAGTAACATCGACCATGACTGGAAGATGTGTCTCCTGCTTAAGAATTGGAACAGCTGAAATATCAAGTGTGTTTCTTGTCGCTTTTTCGTAAGTGCGGATTCCGCGCTCACAAAGGATGATATTGCCATTACCACGCGAAATGATATATTCTGCAGCACTGATGAATTCAGCAATTGTTGCAGAAAGGCCACGCTTCAAAAGCACTGGTTTGTTCACATCTCCGGCAGCTTTAAGCAATTCGAAGTTTTGCATATTGCGCGCTCCGATTTGGATAACATCTACATAATCAAGCGCCTGCTCAATATGTGCAGGGTTAACAATTTCACTGACTACAGCGAGATCATGCTTGTCTGCTACTTTGCGCAGAATCTCAAGCCCTTCTATTCCAAGACCTTGGAAGTCATAAGGAGAAGTACGTGGCTTGAAGGCACCGCCGCGAAGCAATTTGAATCCTTTCGCTGCAATCGACTCAGCAACTGTATCAACTTGCTCGTAGCTTTCAACAGAACAAGGGCCGAATACGAAATGCACATCTCCATCGCCAATGCGTTCGCCTTTAATATCGATAATCGTATCTTCTGGCTTTTTCTTACGTGATACAAGCAATGCCTTGCTGTGATCATCCTTCTGCAGTTCAAGGCTGGCCTTGAAGATTTCCTTGAAAATATGTTCAATTGTAGAATTTACAAAAGGGCCATTGTTGTTCTCAATGATTTTGTTCAGCATATCGCGTTCGCGCACTGGGTCAAATCGCTGTTGAGTGCTCTGCTTTTCTTTGACTTTACCGATTTCCTGAACGATCTCGGCGCGGTGGTTAATCTGTTCCAGCAACTTGAGGTTCACCTCATCCAGCTGGTCACGCAGTCTGTCCAATTCAGTTTGACTCATATCCGTATGCCCCCTTGGTTTAAATCTTTTTAATTTTATACACAATTATAGCTAATTATTTATTCTTTGTCACCACTAAGTTATTATGTAGGGAGACCAAATTTAGCAAGTTGGTTATGAAAGTTTCATTACATCATAATCAAATGAGAGGAAAATAGCAAATGAATGAGCAGATTTTTGCCCTGGATATCGGCACCCGTACTGTGACTGGCATCCTGCTTGAAAAGGAAGGAAAAGACTATTCGGTCGCGGCCTGCCACACAGAGGAGCATGAAGAGCGTGCAATGCTTGATGGGCAGATTCATGACGTTCTTCAAGTCGCAGAAATTGTTAATAGAGTAAAGCAAACTTTGGAGAACGGAGAAGGCAGTCTTAAAAAAGTCTATGCCGCAGCTGCAGGACGGTCTTTGAAAACGAAGAGAGCCAGCGCCTCCCTTCCGCTCAAAAACGCACTCTCAAATGCAGCAATGATTACAGATCTCGAATTTAGTGCAATCTTTCAGGCTCAGCAAGCACTTGTTGAAGAAGATGGTGCCCAACTTGGTTACTATTGTGTCGGATATTCTATTGTTGAATATAGACTCGATGGTGAAAGAATTGGTTCTCTCATCGACCAGGTCGGTAACATTGCTGAAGCTGAAGTCATAGCGACATTTCTTCCAAAGGTTGTCGTTGAATCTCTGCTTGCAGCATTGGAACGAGCCGATTTAGAACTTGCAGCGCTGACATTAGAGCCGATTGCTGCAATCCGAGTACTTGTACCGGAATCCATGCGCCGTCTTAATGTCGCACTTGTTGATATAGGTGCTGGTACGAGTGATATTGCAATCACCGAGGATGGAACAGTATCCGCATACGGGATGGTTCCAATAGCAGGGGATGAAATTACTGAAAGAATTAGCGACGCCTATTTACTCGATTATCCCCTCGCAGAAGAAATGAAGCGCTCTATTAGTGCCCACGGTGAAGCAACCGTCGCTGACATTCTCGGCTTTGAGACGACCGTGGAACTTGATGAGTTCATGAAGACGATAGCACCAGCATCTGAACATCTGGCTGATGCCATTACAAAAGAGATTCTTTCACTAAATGGTGAGCCACCTCGAGCCGTCATGATGATTGGTGGAGGCAGTCTGACACCAGGCCTTCCTGCTCTCGTTGCCGAAAAACTGAATTTGCCGGAAAATCGCGTCGCTGTCAGATCTGTGAGCGCTATTCAAAATTTGCGTAATGCTGATAAACTTACTGACGGTCCAGATTTTGTCACGCCTGTCGGAATTGCAATTGCCGGAGAAGAGAAGCCGGTCCACTACATAACGGTACATGTAAATGACAAGCCTGTACGCATGTTTGAAATGCGTGACCTTACTGTCGGTGACTGTCTTGTACAAGCAGGTATTGAGCTTGGAAAGTTTTATGGGAAGCCGGGAGAAGGCAAGATTATAACAGTAAATGGCAAGCCAAGGACAGTTGCCGGTTCACTTGGCCGTGCTCCACGTCTGTTGCTGAATGGAAAACAGGTCACTTCTTCAGCAATCATACAGAACGGTGATTACATTGAAATTCGGCAAGGACAAAACGGCGAGAATGCGAAACACATGTTAAAAGAAGTCATTAACAATACCGACGGCCTCGATCTTATTGTAAATGGCGAACAAACGCATATTAAACAGGAACTTATGATTAACGGACGCCCTGCCCAACCGGAAGATATATTGCAAGACGGAGATGCAATAACTTTCAATCACGTACGTACAATTGGTGATTTAAAAAAATTTATGGGTGAATTAGAAGCAGAGGTTTCATCATCCGTAACAGTTTTCGTGAATGACCAGATGGTTCAACTTTCTAATGGTAAAGGAAGACAGTATCTTTTGAATGATAGAGCTGCCCAGAATAGTGATATAGTTCAGATCGGTGATAGAATTGATGTTATAAATGCTGAAGGATTTTATGATAAAGATACTACATCCGTACTGGATGTACTGCAAGCTCTAGGTCATGAACCTTGGAGAGAGCTGGACATTTTCTTTGATGGAAAACCAGTTCACTTGAAAGAGCAAAAAGTGGAGATCCGGCGTGAAGAAGACTTATTGGCATTTGAAGAAAGAGTTTATCATGAGGATGAATTGAAGTTGACTAAGAAGATTGAAACTCCGTTTATCTTTCAAGATGTTTTTCGCTATGTTGATGTCGACTTGACAAAAGCTTCGGGCAGATTTGAACTGACAATCAATAACGAAAAAGCTGCCTTTGACTCTCCTGTTCAAGCAGGAGATCAGCTCGCGATCAATTGGATTGTTTCAGAATAAAAAGACCGCACAGATTAAATACTGTGCGGTCTTTGTACTATTATTATTTATTTACCTGGTCGGCTGACTTTTCAGCTTCGGAAGCTGCATCTTTGGCTGCTTGAAGAGCGGCATCTGCCTTTTTCTTGTTTTTATCAACTTTTTCTTGAACAGCGTCAGTTCCAGACTGGGCCTTCTTTGATACTGTCTTTGTAATTGAACTCGCTGAATCAACGGCCTTCTGCTTCCAGTCAGCACCTGTTGCATAAGCTTTATCTTTCAAATCTGCACCTTTATCCTGGGCAATAGCCTTCCAGTCAGATGCGCGGTCTTTCAATTGAAGTGCTCCCTGATTCAGATCACGGCGCAATTCACGGCCAGTTTTTGGTGCAACGAATAGTGCAACTGTCGCACCAATGAAACTACCAATTAGTGTACCAATAATAAAATCTTTACTGTTAATATTGTTGTTGTCAGACATTTAAAGAATCCTCCTTATGTATCTTTTCTTTTTCGGGAAGCTCTAACAAACGAAGTGACCCACTTGGCAGCCTGAACAGCTTTTTCATTCTCGGCAACTGCTGTAGCAGCAGAGAAACGGGCCGCGAGATTTCTAATGGAATTATTCAGCTCACTGATCGTTCCACCTGTCTCTTTCAAGCCATCGAAAACCGGATTAAGCTTAGCAGTCTTAACTTCTATATCTTCTGCCAGCCGATTTGTCCGATTAAGCAGCTCCTCCGTCTCAGCAGTAATACCCTTCATTTGTTCCTGCACATTCTCAAGTGTGCCAGCAACGCTGTTCAATGTGCGCTTCACGGCTACTAGCACTGCAGCCAAATAAACGACGAACAGCACGATAGCCAGTGCTACGATAAAAGCACTGATATAAAGCAGATTTTCCATTATGTACGCTCCTTCTCCTGTTGGATCTAAACTGTGTCTATTGGCGGGACGCTGGAAAATCACTGTTCTGCTTTTGATACCCTCTTAGGTTGAATATAAAACCTCATTCTCCGAACAGCAAACTCTTCTTGCACTTTCCCGACCTTCCCCCATCATAACATTTCGCCATCAATTGGAAAAAACCTTTTTTTGAAAAATAAAAAAAGCACCCATATAATTATGGATGCTTTCAAAGGATTATTAACCGTTGAGACCAGTGCTCGCAAGCTGTTCCTGGAAAGCTCGTTCGAACTTCTGAACATCGCCTGCCCCCATGAATAGAAGGACAGCATTCTCATGTTTGTTCAAAGTGTCCGTCTCTTCCAAATCCAAGAAATTGCTTTCCGGAATCAATGCCTGAAGATCGTTAATTGTGAGCATGCCGCTTTCTTCACGTGCAGAGCCAAAGATATCACAAAGATATACATGGTCAGCAAGTTTCAAGCTGTCAGCGAATTCCTGAAGAAACGCCTTCGTTCTTGTGAAAGTATGCGGTTGGAAAATCGCTACAACTTCTTTTTCAGGATACTTCTTCCTTGCAGAGTCAATTGTTGCGATGATTTCTTTCGGGTGATGGGCATAATCGTCTACAATTACACGACTGCCGACTTTCTTTTCAGCGAAACGTCGCTTCACACCTTTGAATGTTGCCATCTTGCGAATGCTCTCTGCCGGGATGTCTTCATAATGGCAAATTGCAATGACCGCAAGCGCATTCAGCACACTATGGCTTCCATAGAGCGGGATTGTGAATGTATCGTAGTAAGTGTTTCGGACAAATACATCAAACTCTGTTCCTTCAGCTGTTTCATGTACATTCTGAGCCTGGAAGTCATTTCCCTGGCCAAATCCGTAATAGACGACTGGCACTTTAGCAGTAATCTGCTGAAGTTGCTCATCATCACCACATGCGATAATTCCTTTTTTCACCTGGTCAGCCATTGATTGAAATGCGCTGAACACATCATCAATACTTGTGAAATAGTCCGGATGGTCAAAGTCAATATTCGTCATGATTGCATAGTCAGGTTCATATTTCAGGAAGTGGCGCCTGTATTCACACGCTTCAAAAACGAAATATTTACTGTCAATGCTACCTTTGCCTGTACCATCGCCAATTAGACAGGAGATTGGATACGTTTCCCCTAGAACATGGGAAAGGAGCCCTGTAGTAGAAGTCTTGCCATGAGCACCAGTCACCGCAATACTTGTATACTGCTTGAGCCATTCGCCAAGAAATTCATGATATCTATAAAATGTCAGGTTTTTTTCTTTTGCTTTTTTGATTTCAATATGGTCATCCGGAAAAGCGTTCCCTGCAATGATCGTCAAGCCTTCTTTGATGTTGTCCGCCGAAAAAGGATAAATGGGAATATGCTTTTGCTCCAGTGCTTCCTGTGTAAAGAAGCGCTTCTCAATATCGGAGCCTTGCACAGTTTCTCCAGAATCATGCAAAATCTGTGCAAGGGCACTCATACCAGTCCCCTTTATACCAATGAAATGGTATGTTGTCATAAAAGAACCTCCAAATCGATATGTAAAAACAAAGCCAAACAGGTATAGCTATTCCTTTATTATAACAAAAAAATATATTTAGGGGAACAGCGGCATACGCAGAGCGGATCAGCGTACGAATTCAACTGGTTCTAATCTTGAATTCGGTCTAAATCTTCTGCCATCCTTCGCTTGAGGTTTCCCGTTCAAAAGAACATTGTCTCCAGTAAATCCAATATTGATACGCAACAGATTCCGTCCTACGCCATACATATCAACGGGCACCTCGCGTTCTTCATACTCTCGGATGCGTTCTTCAGTAAATCCGCCGCTAACAAAGATCTTCACATGGTGGAAACCTTCATCATCAAGTGCCTTACGCAGTGCAAAAATCAGCTCTGGGTTGACACCACGCGGGTCGAAAGTTCCCATCAAATGGCTGTTGCGCATGAAATATTTATCGACCATTGTGCCAGATGTATCAAGACGAACTCCCTTCAGTTCGCTGCCAAATTCCCTGGCAACACGAAGTGAATCCGTGACAACATCATTATTATAATCAACGAGTGCGATCAGATCATCTTCCGGGAACGTCTCTGCATAAGCTCTTGTCGCCTTGACGACATCGCCTCCGAACATTTGAATCAGTGCGTGTGGCATAGTCCCCATTCCGCGTTTGCCCCACCATTCGTTCATTGCATGCGTTGCCTGGGCTGTCGAACCGCCAATGAATGCAGCATAGCCGTCCCCTGCCTGCTGTGTGAAATGGTCATCACGGTCACCCATGAAAATGATCGGCTTCTGTGTGCCAGAAATGCGGGCTGCTTTAACAACATTGTAAACATTCGTTGCAACTGACGTCCTCCGTGCCAATATGCCGTCAATGATTCCTTCAAGGAAAGCGAATTGCTGATAGGCTCCTGTAATTGTCAGCACAGACTCAAAAGGCTTTATTTTATCCCCGTCTTTCAATGATTTAATCTCCAACGTTTCCGGGTCTTTTGCAAAAGTATGTAAGAGTGCAATCGCCTCATCTGTACCGCACAGCACCGCATTTCCCGTTCTCTGGAAAAATTGCATCGTCACCTGATTATCTGGTAACTTCGCCTCTGCAATTTCCTTAGTCTTCAAGAAGTAGACTGCGGAAAACCAGCCATCTTCAACCCGCTCATCGAACTTAAAAGTCGCATTCGTCAATCGACTAATTTCACCCTGAAGTTTTTTCTCTATTTCTTTCATCTTGTTTCTCCTTAGTATCGTATGTCTTAAAATTTCAATTATTTCAGTTATTTTACAGGGCGGAGAATCAGATTCTCCGCCCCTATGACTACTATTTCATCATCTCTTCAAGTTGTGCCTTGGATACAAGCACATCACGCGGTTTGCTGCCATTTTGCTGATTAATGATTCCTCTTTGTTCAAGTGTATCGATTAATCGTGCTGCACGGTTATAGCCAATACGGAAATGACGCTGAAGCATCGATGTACTTGCATTGTTCTGTTCAATGACAAATTCAATCGCTTCTTCAAGCAATTCATCCGATTCTTCATCGACTTGCACTCTAGCAAGCAACTCCTCCTGCTCAAAGAGGTAATTCGCTGGAGCCTCATTACGTGCATAATTCGCCACACGTTCAATTTCATCATCAGATACGAAAGCACCCTGAATGCGCACCGTGCTTCCCGAGCCGTTTTCAAGGAAGAGCATGTCCCCTTTGCCAAGCAGTCTCTCCGCTCCATTTGTATCGATGATTGTACGAGAGTCGACCTGAGAAGATACACTGAAAGCGATACGTGTCGGGATATTCGCTTTAATCAACCCAGTAATAACATCTACTGAAGGACGCTGTGTCGCGAGCAGAAGATGAATACCGCATGCGCGTGCCTTCTGTGCAATACGGCAAATGGAATCCTCGACGTCTTGCGGTGATACCATCATCAGATCGGCAAGCTCATCAATAACGATGACGAGGAATGGCATCTTGTCAGAAGGTCTTCCCTGTTTCAGGACTTTATCATTGTAGCGTGAAATATCCCGTACTCCTTCTTTAACAAAACGTTCATAGCGATCTTCCATTTCAGCGACCGCCCATTTCAGTGCAGCAGTAGCTGCCTTCACATCTGTAATAACTGGAGAAACGAGATGCGGCACACCATTATATGGTGCAAGCTCGACCATTTTTGGATCAATTAGCAATAGACGCACATCTTCATGGCTTGCTTTATAGATAAGACTGATCAAAATCGTGTTGATGCAGACACTTTTCCCGGATCCTGTGGCTCCAGCAATGAGTCCGTGAGGCATCTTCTGGATATTCGTAACAATCGGCTTTCCTTCAATATTCAAACCGAGTCCAATAGAAAGCGGAGATTCACTCCCCTGGAATTCACTGCTCTCAAATATTTGTTGAAGTCCAACCATCTGTGCATGAGGATTTGGAACTTCTATACCGATTGTGTTTTTCCCAGGAATTGGCGCCTCAATACGAATATCCTTAGCTGCGAGGCTTAATTTCAAGTCATCACTCAAATTTTTCACTTTGCTTACTTTGACACCAAGCTCTATCTGTACTTCGAACTTTGTGACAGACGGTCCTTGTGTTGCATTAACCACTACACCTTTTACATTGAAATGAGCAAGTGTCTGCTCCAGAAGATTCTTCTGTTCTTCCACCCATATGCTGTCCTCATCGTTTGTGGGCTCCGGATCATTCAGCAAGTGGAATGGCAAAGGATTTCTAGCTGTTTCTTTTTCAAAATTAATTTCTGGCCCTTTTTTGCTCATATTTTCAGGAATCTGATTTGCCTCACTTACAATTTGCTTAAAACGTTCTTTCACTTCCTGCTCACGTTTGTACTGCTTATGAGCTTGGTGTATTTTATCCGTATCGTTCATAATGACATTAAATGGAGCCTCAGTTGCAGCTGTTTCTTGCTCTACTTTAGATTCAGTTCTTAGGGCTTTTCGCTCACGTCTTTGTTCAGATATGACAGACGGGCGTTCTTCTTCGATCGAGCTTGGTATTTCCACAACTGGATCCACTGCCATCTCTTGTTCCAGTTTGTCGTTAACCTTGTTCAATGAAGAATGAATTGGATTCATCTTTTCATATTCATGCGATTCAGCATCTAACGGTTGATCTTCTAGGGGCAGTTTTGACAATTGTTCAATATTCCGCTCTTCATTCAATCCAGTCTTTGTATTGTCTGGATGCATGAAAGCAGGTAGGCCGTCTCCTTCATTGCGAGGATGGAATCCATAAATCGGCGACGGTACCTCAGTAGGTTGAAATGGTCTTTTACCAACCTCCACCTTCCCAACGCTTTCATATGCCTTTCTCGGCCTTTCCGCTCTATCAGGTCTCTCATGTCTCTCAGTTCTCTCAAAAGAATCAATTGGATCGAAATGTTCAACCTGACTTTCTATTTGTCTTGTGTTCCTTCTTCTCTTTGCCGTTACCTGGTATATCGGTTCTTCTTGAATCGTCTCTTTTTCTATTAGCGAATGACGTTCCCCTCGACGCGGCAGTTCATCTGCACGCGGATCCGGTAGTGGCTTGTATGGACTGTTCTCCGGATATTGATAAGTCATGCGAATCGTACTCTTTGTTGCAGCTTCATTGTGATTATAACGGGGGGCCGGTTCTTTTTTTATAGGAGCTGATGATTGAACAGCTTTTTGTTCCAATCGATTTTCAATGTACTCAATTTCTTCTTCAATAATCTCTTCTTCATATGTAAATACGTTTTTTATTTTTGATTTCCACTTATCCCATAGATTGCTCACTTGAATTTGCACCTCAGACTGTATTGTTCTTAATGAAACAGATTTTGCAATGGACAAAGCCAATTGCTACCTTGTATTTTACCAGTTTTCATGGCAATATGCAGTCTTTTTGGGAGAAACCCCATGAATGCAAAAATGCAGGCACACTGTTTCAAACAGTATGCCTGCATTTATTCTTCTTTTACAATTCAAATGGTGAGCCGACTTCTGCGGACTCATCAAGTACGTAAATTCCTTTTTCTTTTGGTGCATCTTTCATGCCTAGTTCTTTTTGTGAGCAGATCATGCCATTTGATGGGACACCTCTGAGTTCAGCTGGTTTGATGATTAGCCCGCTTGGCATAACTGCGCCAACCTTCGCGACAACAACTTTCTGTCCAGCGTCCACATTCGGTGCACCACATACGATTTGGACCGTCTTGTCGCCGAGGTCAACTTGGCAAACACTGAGCTTATCCGCATTCTCATGAGGTTGCTTGTCCTTCACATAACCGACAACGAACTTGGGTGAAAAATCTGCTTCAAGCTTGTCTTTAACACCATTGTCTTTGAAAGCCTGTTGAATTTTTGACAGCTTGTCCTCATCCAAAGCAATTTGCCCTTTGCCATCAAGCTCTACATATTTGGAAGCGTTGAACAGGTTATAGCCTAGAAGCTCACCGTCATGATCAGTAATTTTGGCGACGTCACCTGTACGCTCCGTCTTAATTTCTTCACGATTGCCATCTTTGAAAGGAATAATCAGCACATCGCCGACACCTTCACGATTATAAAATACGTTCATTAACTTTTCAGCTCTCTTTCAATCTTCAGTTCTCCTGTTTTTTGCCAAGATAAACACCGGTTCAAGTGTTTTGTTTTCATAAATAAATGGCAGGGATGTGATTGGAATTCTGCCTTCCGCGAAAAATTTCATCGTCATCTGGGCTAAAATGTCATATCCCGCCTTATTCCGGATATCCGCGAAAATAAGTACATCTTGATGCGGGACTGCGACTGCCAGTTCACCTTGTGCGTTCGCAAGCATTTCTTCCAAGAATGACTCATTCAGAATACGGGTTGCGTCATAGCCATCCTGATGAGCAACAAAGTGGAACTCATTATCAGCGACTGTATCTGTACGATAACTTGTATCAAGGGAACGGGCATTGAACTTCGCGATTTGCTCAATATGCTCTTGTGTCCAGTCCTCTTTGACAAGCATCTCTTTATCGATCAACCGGTATGACTTACCAAGGTCAAGTGCATAGAAGATTCGTGTCTCGGCTGTATGCTCTGTTGTTACGAGCTTGGCACCAGACTTTGTTTCAGTCGGAAAAGAAGTTGCACGAATTACCGGGAAAATATGTTTTTCCATCCCCGTCAGTTCATGTTCCTCATTCATGATGCGCAAAGCTTCTGTAACATGCTCCACAAGTTCATCGATTGCCATTTCGCCTCGTTCATTATACTTGGCAATGACACTTGGCAATTTAATGGACATGCCCTTATGTGTTTCTTTCCATTCAACGCGGTAAGTGTCCTGGTCACGATTGTAGGAACGGTGGTAATTCTCATGATCCAAGCGCTCGTCAAGGATCTTTTTCATTTTAAGGCTCGTCATTCTCATCTGTTAGAAACCTCCTGGCTGAACTTGTCTTTAGCCTTCCAGTCCGTCAAGAAATTCTTCAATTTCTTCTTTTGTCTTTCTTTGTTTCGAAACAAAGCGTCCTGCTTCCTTGCCTCCACGATAAGCGATAAAGCTTGGAATACCGAAGATATCATTCTCTTGGCAGATTTCAATGAAGTCATCGCGGTCAACATATACAAATGTGTATTCCGGGTAGTCTACTTCAATTGCCGGCAGTTCTGGTTCGATGATACGGCAATCCGGGCACCAATCTGCAGAAAATAGGAATACGACGTCTTCTTTTGCAATTAGTTCGTTATATTGTTCTTTCGTTTCAAGTTTTTGCATTTCTTGTTTCCCCCATAACTGTTTTATTGTTATTATTTCCAAAGGTTTTGTATCCTTTTCCATTCTACATGAATTCGTGCTCTTTTTCCTCTTTTCGTGACTGAAGAGTTCAAAAGCTGAATCATTGTCCGAATCCAGAAAATTGGATACAATGGCACTATACATATTTGGGAGGGATTAGATAATGGAATTGACAGTATACCTTGCTGGTGAAATCCATACTGACTGGAGAGACGAAATCAAGAATAAGGCAAAGGAAAAGAACTTGCCGCTATCTTTCGTATCACCGCAATTGAACCATGACCGTTCTGATAGCGTTGGAGAAGATATCCTCGGTGAACAGCCTGGTAAGTATTACCGAGATGAAGCTGCATCAAGCATTAATAACTTGCGTACACAGATTATGATGCAAAAAGCAGATGTTGTTATCGCGCTATTCGGAGAAGAATACAAGCAGTGGAATACAGCGATGGATGCAAGTGCTGCTGTAGCTATGAACAAGCCGCTTATTCTCATTCGTCCTGAAAAGTTCATCCATCCATTAAAAGAGCTTTCCAACCGCGCCAATGTAACAGTTTCAACTGTTGATCAGGCACTGGAAGTACTAGCTTACATTTATGAGTAATTCAATAAAACAACGCGCATCTTCTTTAAGAATGCGCGTTGTTTTATTATTTCTCTTGTGAGAATTCAAGCTGGCCGCGTAGAAGTATTAAGACATGCTCGAACATAGCTTTACGGGAAACCCTATTTTTTGTAAAAATGCCGATTGCCCCTTCATTGCTGCGAACGTCCTTCTTATGTGCAAAGCGCTCCATCACATCGCCCAGTTCTTCGCCTTGTTCAAGAGCCGTCTTAATTTCCTCAGGCAAAGGAATGCGGGCACCGCTCGCTGTAAATATGCGTCCATCAGGCAATGCAAGCGCACCCCAATTGCAAAGATACATTGTATCTCCGATCAGCATGACACCACCTTCTAGGCCAATGCCAATCTGCGTACCATTTTCAGCGCAACGTCTCGCTCTGTTGACAGCTCCCTGTTTCGTTTCCTCATCTGTAAAAGGCTGAGCCGAAACATCAGAGGGTACTGATATCCCGCTAACATGTGCTTCCTCAAATATAGCCTTCACTGCTTCAACCTTGGCTGGATTTTTTGAACCAATTAATATATTCATATTGAAAATTACGCCTTTCGCAGTTGCTCAATCACATTATTGTCAGTCGTACGAACAAGTTGAGTGAGTAATTCTTTAGCAGCTGCGTAATCATCTACATGAATGATGGAACCTGACGTATGGATATAGCGTGAACAAATTCCAATCACAGCTGAAGGTACCCCATTGTTCGAAAGGTGGACACTTCCTGCATCCGTCCCGCCCTGAGAAATGAAATACTGATATGGAATATTATGAGTCTCTGCAGTATCAAGAATGAATTCACGAATTCCTCTATGTGTAATCATCGTCCTGTCAAATATTCTGAGCAAGGCACCTTTCCCAAGATGGCCAAATTCTTTTTCACTGCCTGTCATATCGTTTGCAGGACTTGCATCAAGACCATAGAAAATATCTGGCTTGATCATATTTGCTGCAGCCTTAGCACCGCGCAAACCAACTTCTTCTTGTACTGTGGCGCCACAATACAATTCATTCGGCAATTTTTCATCGGCGACTTCCTTCATTAGTTCGATTGCAAGTCCGCAGCCGTAGCGATTATCCCAAGCCTTAGCAAGAATTTTCTTCTCATTGGCCATCGGAGTGAATTCGCAAACAGGCAAAATCGACTGTCCCGGCTTGATTCCGATACTAAGGGCATCTTCCCTGTCATCCGCTCCGATATCAATGAGCATATTTTTAATCTCCATCGGCTTCTGTCGCTGAGCATCAGTAAGTAAATGAGGCGGTATTGAACCGATTACACCGATTACAGGGCCTTTCTCTGTTAGAATCTGCACACGTTGTGCAAGAAGAACTTGATTCCACCATCCACCAAGAGGCTGGAAGCGAATCATCCCTGTATCGGTAATTTGTGTGACCATGAAACCGACTTCATCCATATGCCCTGCTACGAGCACCTTTGGTCCGTTACCTTTTTTCACACCGAAAATACCGCCCAAATTATCACGGATCATTTCATCAGCATATTTAGAAAGCTCTTGTTCCATATAATTGCGAACAAGACCTTCATCTCCCGGTGCTCCCGGAAGCTCTGTCAATGCCCTGAACATCTCTAACGTTTCATTGTTCATGTGAATCCCTGCTTTCGAGTTTGAAAGTATTAAAAAGCTTCTCACGTCCAGTATATCGAAAAGGACTACACTTTTGCCAACAATCGAGAAGGGCGAAAAAGTGATCAACACTCATATCATTTCCTATCGTCGCATATTTCTTGTATACTTGCTGGCAAAGAAATCATTAATTCACAAAGGTGCCGATTGAATAGTTGGAAAAAGGGAATAGCTAACAAGTAGCATTCGAATGAAAAAGAGGTGAGTGTCATGAAGAAGACGAATATGATCATCGCCGCAGGTGTCGGTTTCGCAGCTGGTTATCTGGCAAAGCAGCAAGTAGATACAATGCAAAAAATGACACCGGAGAAGGCATTGAAACAAGCTAAGGAAGCATTCAAAAAAGAAGGCCCCATCAATGGCTCGTGGATTTATATGAAACCCGAACAGTTTGAGAAGAACGGCCTGCTTTATGAAGCATATCGTGGCGGTGTGACGCGGAATATTGATGGAAAAAACATTCAATATGAATTCCATCTCGATGCGGATACTGGCGCCATTATCGAATCCCGCGAAGCGTAACGAAAAACCGCCGCACAACAAGTGTACGGCGGCTTTTTTTATGATTGGAAAGATACTTGGCAACGATAGATTGGCTGTCCTTTGGCAGAGAATTTCTTCTCGTACTCTGTTTTCACATTCATCGGATCCTCATTCACATGCAGATCAAGTGAAACATCTTCTAACAGCATTCCATATTGGTTGTAGCTGACAAGGGAATACTCGAACAGTCCGCGGTTGTCTGTCTTCTGGACAAGTGTACCGCCTTCTATCAATATATCCTCGTATTGTTCAAGGAAAGTACGGTAAGTCAAACGGCGTTTCTCATGTCTAGACTTCGGCCAAGGATCTGAGAAATTCAGATAGATACCGGAGATTTCATTTTCAGCAAAGAAATCACGCAAGTCCTTTGCATTGTTGTTAAGCAAGATGACATTTGGAACTTCTTTTGCAAGCACTTTTTCTGCCGCAGTTACAATGACGCTCTTTGCGAGCTCCATTCCAATAAAGTTAATATCCGGGTGCTGTTCTGCCATACCGGCGATGAACTGACCTTTTCCAGTCCCAATCTCAAGATGGATAGGATGATCATTACCGAATATTTCCTTCCATTTTCCACGATGTTTTTCTGGGGCAGGAATAATCAAATCAGCATGCTCTGCGATGAAATCATCCGCCCAAGGTTTATTACGTTGTCTCATATTGTCATTCAACTCCGTATTATTGCATTTTATTTTTCAGTCCATTGGAAGTCAATTGGACAATTTGGCTGTTCAGCAGTCTAAGGTCACGAAGACGTTTCTCAAGTTCAAACTCATCATTTCGCTTACTGTGCCAAATGACATAACGCAGTGCATCTAGAAGCAAATACCAGAACATGCGCGGTATTAGTAATTTTTCGTCCGCAATACCGTATGCTTCCAACCACGAAGGCCATTGAGCAGGTGGGACGTATGTACGCAGCATGATGCCGATATCGGCAGCTGGATCAGCAATCATCGCGTTGTCCCAATCAATAAGATAAACTTGGTCAGTCACTGTCAAAATAAGATTGTGATGATTCAAGTCTCCGTGGCAAACAGCCATCTGTTGATCACAGACCGCTGGCAAAAATGATTCGAAGAACGTGAGTGCCTCTTTTACCCCAATGGGCCACTCTTTTCCAAATTGTTCAAAGAGCTCCTCTTCTAGCACCTTTTGGGCTTCCATCGGATTTAGCGGTTTCTTGCCAAGCCGCATGAGCATGTGCAGCAATTCCTGCGATCCATGAATTCTTCTCAGCAATTCAGCTACAGGCTTGCCTGCCATTTCCCCAGCAGTCAGTTCTCTTCCCTCAAGCCATTCCTGAGCTGTAATCACATCTCCATTTTCCATCCTTTTTGTCCAGACGAGCTTGGGCACGATGCCCTCCGCAGAAAGTACCGCTAAAAAAGGAGACGTATTTCGTTTCAGGAATAAACGCTTGCCGTCTTTTTCAGCGATATAAGCGTCTCCGGTCAAACCGCCCGCAGACTGAATTTCCCATCCGGTTCCGAGTATACGCTTCAGCCGGTTCACGATTCATTCCCCAAATCTATCAAAATTGCAGCAAAGCTGCTCAGTTTAAATCCACATTCAAAAAAAGCAAATATGTACTATAGTAAATGAATCCTGTCATTTTGGCAAGAAAAAGCAGCCATGATGTCGATTGATCGTCATCAAGACTGCTCTGCTTTCACCGTAATGTCCCTATCATCAGGAGCATTCATATAAGGTTTATCCTCTTCCCATTCCGGACGCTTAACCGCATTCGTTCGAGTCTGCCCCAACAATGCGGCTACAGACTTCAGTTGCAAGCTTTTCAAAGGTGTGTTCAGTTTCCGCTTTTCCTCAAACCATTCTGGGTACCGCAATTCATCGATGATATCGATCTGATATGGCTCTGTCGTGTAGATGATCTGATTTTTTTCAGCCAATATCGTTTTGCGAATTGGAAACTCGACTCCCTCAGCACTTAGAATACTTCTCACAACATGTTCAGTCCGTTTTAGTGAGATTGCTGGGTTGAGAATCATCTCGGACCTTTCTCCATCCTCGAGTGTCCACTTCCGTTCATCGCCCGCAATAATCCGTACACCGGGCTTTTTTTCGATGGAAGCGATGATTTCTATACCGAGCGGAGTAATCATAATGATCTCACATTCAATCGGAGCCTTGCGAATATTGAAAATGGGGTAATACATGATGAGAAAAGTATCCGGGAAACGTTGAAGGAAATACTTAAGTCTTCGGTCTCTTTCATAGGATCGCTTCACGAAAGAAACTTCCGTTACTGTTGAAGTAGCCCATTTCAACTGAATCGGAAACAGGTGATCCAAGAAGAAATGTTTTAGTTCAGTTTCCGACAATCTGGCCAGATTCCTCCCAAAAATCCTCTCCGTTTCCGGTTCTGGATTTTCGGCTTCCAAGTTGTCTTTCTTGCGACGAAACCACTTTTTGAAAAAGCTTTCTTCCTGTTCTGCCTGTGATATGGTTTCCTCCTGCATAACAGTTGCACTCTCAATGTCCCGCTCACGTTGAGCATGAAGCTGATCCCATTGCTCTCTTTTCAGCCTTATGAAGCGGGATGGATATTTATAAGGGTCCCATTCGTAGCGGGATATATAATCTTCGAGCTTAATCAACTGCGCCATGATGTTCCCCCCCTTTTAAATGAAACTTTGCAATCGGCACATATCTCGGGTTCTGCTGTGGTTCAATTCGGAATAGAACAGCTTTTTGTACTTCAAATTCCAAATGGTCACGCTTGGTCCTCTCTAGAATTTCATTAACAGGTGCTGTAGCTGAGAGAAACTTCTTACCAATCGTTACATGCGGATTATAAGTGCGTTTTTCAGGAGGATAACCGAATTCTGCCGAAGTTTTTTCAAAAGCCGCTTGAAGTTTCAGCAAATTCGGATGCTTTTCCACCTCTCTAAAAAGTACACGTGGTTCGGTACTTTTACCAAAAGAGCCGAGTTCATTCAATTGGCACTGAAAAGATGGAGGAAACTCCAGTAAAAGACATGCTTCAATGAGCTTCTCAAGTGTATTGGGTTCTACAGCTCCAAGGAATTTCAGAGTGATGTGAAAGTCATCCGTACCTGTCCAATTTTTATATTGAAATTCTTTTTTCAGTTCCTGTTGTTGGTCGACTAGCTCGCTTCGATATGCTTCTGGAATATGAATACCAATAAAGTAATGACTCGATTGCATATATACCCTACTCCTTCAAGGAAAGGCAATAGGCCATTTCCATTTCATTGAGCTCTCTGGTCGATCCTTTTGTCAGCTCTGGATCCAGAGAAATTTCTCCCATTGAAAGTCGCTTAAGATAAAGGACTTTTTTATCCACAGCCTCAAACATTCGCTTCACTTGATGAAATTTCCCCTCGGTTACTATAACTTCTATTTCGGATATGTCACCGCTTTTCAATATGTGCAGTTTAGCTGGTTTGGCGGCGTATCCATCATTAAGTATAATTCCCTTTTGAAAGGCCTCTATATCCTCTGTTCCAACGTTTCCTTTAATAATGGCGAAATATTTCTTCGGCACGTCTTTTCGTGGTGAGGTAAGCACATGGCCAAGCTCCCCATCATTTGTAAGAATGAGGAGCCCTTCTGTATCTTTATCAAGTCTTCCGACAGGGAATGGCTTGAACCGCTGCAAAGCTTCTGGAAGCAAATCAATGACTGTTTCATCGCGTGCATCCTCTGTAGCTGACAAATACCCCGCCGGCTTGTGGAGCATCAAATAGATATACTCCTTGTATTCCACACGTTTCCCATCACAGACGACCGTGTCTTGTTCCGGATCCACATGCATACTGCCGTCTTTTGCAACTTCACCATTAACTTCCACCTGTTTCTTCTTAAGCAGTGCCTTTACATCTTTGCGACTGCCAAATCCTGTATTGGCAAGCAGTTTATCAAGACGCATTCTAATCATTCCATTCAGATTATTTTCCAAAAATGCGGCTAAGAATATTCACACGGTCACCGAGCACACGCTGTAGCAAAGTCGATTTATATCCAAGCCACAGATAAATCAGACCTCCGACAACTACTTCGGCAAGTAATATGAAAATCGCGCTCAAAATACCATTTTCAACAACTGTGAAGAAGCTAATTAGCCATTTCAAAATAATAACTACTTCACTCATAATTAGTGTGAACAAAAGAACTAGCATCGTTATTTTGAAAACCGGCTTATACGAATAGCCAACGGACTTGTGTATTCGATACAGGTTCAGGATGACCGCTGTTCCAACAGCAAGAGCTGTCCCGAAGATTGCTCCTTTTGCTCCGAAAATGTGAATGAGCTGTATGTTAAAGATAATTTTCATTAGCAATCCTGCCGACAGACTGATCACAGCAAAGCTCTGCTGATTGATTCCCTGCAAGATTGCGGCTGATACTGTAAACAGAGCAAACAGCAGGGCAACAGGAGCGTACCATGCAAGCACACTGCCAGTCAGGTCGATATTGGCCAAACCATACAATGAAGCGTATGCCGGTTTTGATAAAGTAGCAAGACCAGCAGCTGCTGGTACGACAAGGACAACAATGATTTGCAAAGCTTGCGTAATCTGTCTATGCAAACCTGCCTGATTTCGTTCTGTGAACGTTTTAGTCATAGCTGGAATGATCGCCAGTGAAAGTCCAGTTGCAAGGGTGACCGGGATCAGAACAAGCTTATGTCCATAAACATTGATTGCTGAATAATAGATCTCAAATACTTCACTCTGGCCAATCGCTGCCATCGCGCGTGAGAAAGTGAACTGGTCGACAAGCTGATAGAGCGGTGTAGCCAATCCAACAAGAACGAACGGACCAGCATACATAAGCAATTCCTTGAACATCGCGCGTAAAGGAAGTTTATGAATTGTATCCTGCTTTGCACGCTGCTCCTCTATGTAAGGCTTTCGTTTCGTCCAATAATAAAACAGCACAACACACGATGCCAATGCTCCAATAAAGGCCGCGAATGTTGCATAACCTACTGCAAGTGCTACAGAGCCTTTGTAGATTTTAAGAATGATGAACGCAGCAATCAGTACGAAGGCAATACGTACAATCTGTTCAACAACTGTCGAAATTGCTGTCGGACCCATCGATTGATATCCTTGGAAAAAGCCTCGTGAAAGACTCATTGCCGGGATGATGATCAGAGCGAAGCTGATCAATTTCAGTACCATTGAAATTTCATCAACAGTTATACCTGTCTTGTTCTGCTGTGTGAGCATATGTTCAGCAAGCCAATGTGAACTTGTGAAAAGCACTAAAAAGGCAAGAAAGCCCGTTGCCAGCATGAGCTTCAAACCTGTTTTGTATATGCGTATTCCTGTTTCATAATCACCAAGTGAATTATATTTTGAAACAAATTTGGAAACAGCGAGCGGAACACCTACTGTTGATATGCTGATCAGGATATTATATGGCGTATATGCAAATCCATACAGCGCACCGCCAGTTGCTCCAACGAGCGCATTAAATGGAATGACATAGATCATCCCTAGAAACTTCGAAAGGAAAGTCGCTGCGGTCAGCAACATCGTTCCTCTAATAAGCGTGTTGTTGTTACTCATTGATTCACCTGCATCTCATTTTAAATGTTATCCAGAACAGTTTACCATACAAATTTGTTCCTTACGTAATTATACTGCCACATCTTGCTTCCGCCAATGTTAACGGTGTGATTGCTGCCTTTGCATGGTAAAATAGGTATCGGAAAGGAATGAACCATTTTGATCTATGATACGATTGTAATTGGCGGCGGTCCATCCGGCCTCATGTCCGCCATCTCCGCGGCTGAACACGGAGCAAAAACACTTCTTCTCGAAAAAGGCAGTAAGCTCGGGACAAAGCTTGCCATTTCAGGAGGCGGCCGCTGTAATGTCACGAACCGGCTTTCTCAAGATGAAATTATTAAACATATACCAGGAAACGGAAAGTTTATGTACAGTCCGTTCTCTGTATTTAACAACGAAGATATCATTGCGTTCTTTGAAAATCTCGGTGTCGCTTTAAAAGAAGAGGATCACGGAAGAATGTTTCCGGTTTCCAATTCTGCAAAAGACGTCGTAAATGCGCTCATCGGTGAACTGCATAGACTCCATGTAGAAGTACGCATGAAAACACCAGTAGAAGCGGTTCATTATGATGATGAGTTCCATACCGTCATTTTACAGGATGGGACACACCTTCAGACGAAAACGATTATTATCGCAGTTGGTGGCAAGGCCGTTCCACATACAGGATCAACTGGTGATGGCTACGCTTGGGCTAAAAAAGCAGGACACACGATAACAGATCTCTTCCCGACAGAAGTCGCCCTTACATCGAATGAGCCCTTTATTCGTAATAAGTCATTACAGGGACTTTCATTAAGAGATGTTGCGCTTTCTGTTCTGAATAAAAAAGGCAAACCGATTATTACTCACCAAATGGACATGATTTTCACCCACTTTGGGATTTCCGGCCCTGCAGTTCTTCGGTGTTCCCAGTTTGCTGTTAAGGAATTTCTGAAAGGAAGAACTCCTGTTGTGATGCACCTTGACAGTTTGCCATCAGAGAACGAGCATCAACTTGTACAGCGACTCGCTAAGGAAGCGAAAGAGAACCCTAAAAAAGCATGGAAAAACCTTCTCAAAGGAATTGTTCCTGACCGTCTTCTCAGTTTTGCTTTGGACAAACTTGATGTAGATGAGAATCGCAAGTCTGGTGAGGTTTCCAATGAAACAATTCGCTCGCTCGTTCATTTTCTTAAAAACTTCACCTTCCAAGTGAACGGTTCTCTGCCAATGGAAAAAGCTTTTGTTACAGGTGGAGGAGTATCCATTAAAGAAATCGTGCCAAACACGATGCAGTCCAAGCTTATGCATGGTCTTTTCTTCTGTGGTGAAATTCTTGATATTCATGGCTACACTGGAGGCTATAATATTACATGTGCACTCGTTACAGGAAGAATTGCCGGCATGAATGCAGCTGAAGCGGCTAATCTGACTGCCTCCCACTGATGGAAAATAATTCCACTCATAACAATGCCTGTTTTTCGCCATCATAATAAGGCGAAGTTGCAGCATTCAACAGGGAGGATGATTTTATGAGAAACAAATGGTGGCCTCTAGCCGCATCTGTCGGTGTCGGAACAATGACTTATATGTCAATGACACGTGACTCAAAGAACAGCTCCAACAATCCTGTGAAAAATTACAGGCACTATAAAAACAAAGGCCCTAATGATACACGTAATGCGAACTAAGCTAAAAGCCGAACAAGCCCTAGTGACTTGTTCGGCTTTCTAATGTATTTATTTATATTATTCGTATAACCTTTCGAAAACCAGTCCCTCTCGCATGCCTCTCCTGCCATGAATTAATGAAGAACTTTGAGTAATCTTAATAAGACTAATAAAAAGCTCTACAGCAGGAATTATGGTATCCGCTCTTTTCTTTGAGAGACCCGGTATCTGAGTAAGTTCTTCTTCCTTCAATTGAGAGATCTCTTCTGATAAATCAAATAGCTCTGCAGCTTGAATCTCATACTCGTGTGTCCTATTCAGTTTTTCGTTTCTATGGTGACTCATGATCCGAGCTACCTGATGGGCACTGCCACCAAGACAAAAGAGCGGAAGACCAGTATCCTGAATCCAAGAAATACATGAAAATTGTTTTATTAAATGGAGACGTAACTGTAAAGGCGTCATTTGCCCATCAATGATCCATTTCAATATCGTTCTCACACCAAAGGGAAAACTGTATGTATCTGCTAATTGCCCATTTTTCATCAAAGAAACTTCAGTACTGCCGCCTCCTGCATCAACAATGATCGCATTGCGAATTGAACTTGAATGAATGACTGCCAAATATCCATAGTAAGCTTCTTCTTTACCCGTCATCACTTTTATTCTGATACCTGTCTGTTTAAAAACATCTTGTAAAACCTGTTCTCTATTTACCGCTTGCCGAATTACAGCGGTACCGACACAAATCAAGGAATCAAGGTGATATGCTTGCAAAACCGACTGAAAAGACAATAACGTATGAATTAATTTTTCTATTCCAGTGGCAGTAAGATATCCTGCCTCGAGATGATCACAAAGATGAGCCTGGACTTTAATATTTTCTATTTTTTTTAATGCTTTATGTTTATCTTCTGTATAGACAACAAGTTTGATGGAGTTTGAGCCTACATCAATAATTCCATAAAGAGCCATTAGCATCCCCTTCTTCTAAGCAGAATTTAATTTTGTTCAGTCAATTGTATAAACGATGTGCTTGACATTACTTAAAAACAAAAAAAGTTCAGCAACTATAGAAGTTGCTGAACGTTTCGATTGCCTGGCGGCGTCCTACTCTTGCAGAGGCAAAGCCTCAACTACCATCGGCGCTGGGGAACTTAACTGCTGTGTTCGGTATGGGAACAGGTGTGACCTCCCCGCCATCACTGCCAGACATATTTCTCTTAAGAACGAAGACTATTATATCCTATTTCCTATAGAGAATGCAAACTTTTTTCAAGGGTTGTTTGCACCCTGAAAACTAAATAAGAGCGTTAGACAAGAATCAAATTAAAGATAGTTAAGTACTCGATCTATTAGTATCCGTCAGCTCCACGTGTCACCACGCTTCCACCTCGGACCTATCAACCTCATCGTCTCTGAGGGATCTTACTCACTTAAAGTGCGAGGAAGTCTCATCTTGAGGGGGCTTCATGCTTAGATGCTTTCAGCACTTATCCTTTCCACACGTAGCTACCCAGCTATGCTCCTGGCGGAACAACTGGTACACCAGCGGTGTGTCCATCCCGGTCCTCTCGTACTAAGGACAGCTCCTCTCAAACTTCCAACGCCCACGACGGATAGGGACCGAACTGTCTCACGACGTTCTGAACCCAGCTCGCGTACCGCTTTAATGGGCGAACAGCCCAACCCTTGGGACCGACTACAGCCCCAGGATGCGATGAGCCGACATCGAGGTGCCAAACCTCCCCGTCGATGTGAACTCTTGGGGGAGATAAGCCTGTTATCCCCGGGGTAGCTTTTATCCGTTGAGCGATGGCCCTTCCATGCGGAACCACCGGATCACTAAGCCCGACTTTCGTCCCTGCTCGACTTGTAGGTCTCGCAGTCAAGCTCCCTTCTGCCTTTGCACTCTACGAATGATTTCCAACCATTCTGAGGGAACCTTTGGGCGCCTCCGTTACCTTTTAGGAGGCGACCGCCCCAGTCAAACTGCCCGCCTGACACTGTCTCCGGACCGGATCACGGCCCTGGGTTAGAAGGTTCATACAGCCAGGGTGGTATCCCACGGATGCCTCCACGCAAGCTGGCGCTCACGTTTCTCAGGCTCCCACCTATCCTGTACAAGCTGTACAAACATTCAATATCAGGCTACAGTAAAGCTCCACGGGGTCTTTCCGTCCTGTCGCGGGTAATGCGCATCTTCACGCATAGTATAATTTCACCGGGTCTCTCGTTGAGACAGTGCCCAAGTCGTTGCACCTTTCGTGCGGGTCGGAACTTACCCGACAAGGAATTTCGCTACCTTAGGACCGTTATAGTTACGGCCGCCGTTTACTGGGGCTTCAGTTCTGTGCTTCGCTTGCGCTAACACTTCCCCTTAACCTTCCAGCACCGGGCAGGTGTCAGCCCCTATACTTCGCCTTTCGGCTTCGCAGAGACCTGTGTTTTTGCTAAACAGTCGCTTGGGCCAATTCACTGCGGCTTCTCGGCAGAGAAGCACTCCTTCTCCCGAAGTTACGGAGTCATTTTGCCGAGTTCCTTAACGAGAGTTCTCCCGCTCACCTTAGTATTCTCTACCTGCCTACCTGTGTCGGTTTGCGGTACGGGCACCTTCAATCTGGCTAGAGGCTTTTCTCGGCAGTGTGGAACCGGGAACTTCGGTACTAAATTTCCCTCCCCATCACAGCTCAGGATTGCCAGACGGATTTGCCTATCTGACTCCCTAACTGCTTGGGCGCACATATCCATCAGTGCGCATTCCCTATCCTACTGCGTCCCCCCATTGCTCATAACGACTAAGAGGTGGTACAGGAATATCAACCTGTTGTCCATCGCCTACGCCTTTCGGCCTCGGCTTAGGCCCCGACTAACCCTGAGAGGACGAGCCTTCCTCAGGAAACCTTGGGCATTCGGTGAAAGAGATTCTCACTCTTTTTCGCTACTCATACCGGCATTCTCACTTCCAGATGCTCCACCAGTCCTCACGGTCTGACTTCACAGCGACTGGAACGCTCTCCTACCATTGTCGAAGACAATCCGCAGCTTCGGTGATACGTTTAGCCCCGGTACATTTTCGGCGCAGAGTCACTCGACCAGTGAGCTATTACGCACTCTTTAAATGGTGGCTGCTTCTAAGCCAACATCCTGGTTGTCTGGGCAACTCCACATCCTTTTCCACTTAACGTATACTTTGGGACCTTAGCTGGCGGTCTGGGCTGTTTCCCTTTCGACTATGAACCTTATCACCCATAGTCTGACTCCCAAAGCTAAGTATCCGGCATTCGGAGTTTGACTGAATTCGGTAACCCGGTGAGGGCCCCTAGTCCAATCAGTGCTCTACCTCCGGTACTCGATCTTTGAGGCTAGCCCTAAAGCTATTTCGGAGAGAACCAGCTATCTCCGTGTTCGATTGGCATTTCACCCCTACCCACACCTCATCCCCGCATTTTTCAACATACGTGGGTTCGGGCCTCCAGTCAGTGTTACCTGACCTTCACCCTGGACATGGGTAGATCACACGGTTTCGGGTCTACGCCTGCATACTCAAATCGCCCTATTCAGACTCGCTTTCGCTGCGGCTCCGCATCTTCTGCTTAACCTTGCATGCAAACGTAACTCGCCGGTCCATTCTACAAAAGGTACGCCGTCACCCATAAACGGGCTTCGACTACTTGTAGGCACACGGTTTCAGGATCTCTTTCACTCCCCTTCCGGGGTGCTTTTCACCTTTCCCTCACGGTACTGGTTCACTATCGGTCACTAGGGAGTATTTAGCCTTGGGAGATGGTCCTCCCGGATTCCGACGGAATTTCACGTGTTCCGCCGTACTCAGGATCCACTCTGGAGAGAACGAAATTTCGATTACAGGGCTGTTACCTTCTATGGCGGGCCTTTCCAGACCGCTTCGTCTATCCCGTTCCTTTGTAACTCCGTATAGAGTGTCCTACAACCCCAGAAGGCAAGCCTTCTGGTTTGGGCTGTTTCCGTTTCGCTCGCCGCTACTTGGGAAATCGCATTTGCTTTCTCTTCCTCCGGGTACTTAGATGTTTCAGTTCCCCGGGTCTGCCTCGATCATCCTATGTATTCAGATGAACGTACTGCTCCATTACGAACAGTGGGTTTCCCCATTCGGAAATCCTCGGATCAATGCTTACTTACAGCTCCCCGAGGCATATCGGCGTTAGTCCCGTCCTTCTTCGGCTCCTAGTGCCAAGGCATCCACCGTGCGCCCTTATTCACTTAACTAAGTTTGACGCGTTAAAACGTTTTGATGTCTTGTTTTGCTCTTATTTAGTTTTCAAGGAACAAACTATCCTGGTTTGAAAGAGATTCACTCTCTCAAAACTGAACAAACAACCTGTTTATGTCTTCCGAATCCATTCAACTTCCGAAGAAGCTTGAACTTCATATCCTTAGAAAGGAGGTGATCCAGCCGCACCTTCCGATACGGCTACCTTGTTACGACTTCACCCCAATCATTGGCCCCACCTTCGGCGGCTGGCTCCCGTAAGGGTTGCCTCACCGACTTCGGGTGTTGCCGACTCTCGTGGTGTGACGGGCGGTGTGTACAAGGCCCGGGAACGTATTCACCGCGGCATGCTGATCCGCGATTACTAGCGATTCCTGCTTCATGTAGGCGAGTTGCAGCCTACAATCCGAACTGGGAATGGTTTTATGGGATTTGCTTCACCTCGCGGCTTCGCTGCCCTTTGTACCATCCATTGTAGCACGTGTGTAGCCCAGGTCATAAGGGGCATGATGATTTGACGTCATCCCCACCTTCCTCCGGTTTGTCACCGGCAGTCACCTTAGAGTGCCCAACTTAATGCTGGCAACTAAGATCAAGGGTTGCGCTCGTTGCGGGACTTAACCCAACATCTCACGACACGAGCTGACGACAACCATGCACCACCTGTCACTCTGTCCCCGAAGGGAAAGCGGTATCTCTACCGTTGTCAGAGGATGTCAAGACCTGGTAAGGTTCTTCGCGTTGCTTCGAATTAAACCACATGCTCCACCGCTTGTGCGGGCCCCCGTCAATTCTTTTGAGTTTCAGCCTTGCGGCCGTACTCCCCAGGCGGAGTGCTTAATGCGTTAACTTCAGCACTAAGGGGCGGAAACCCCCTAACACCTAGCACTCATCGTTTACGGCGTGGACTACCAGGGTATCTAATCCTGTTCGCTCCCCACGCTTTCGCGCCTCAGCGTCAGTTACAGACCAGAGAGTCGCCTTCGCCACTGGTGTTCCTCCACATCTCTACGCATTTCACCGCTACACGTGGAATTCCACTCTCCTCTTCTGCACTCAAGTCCTCCAGTTTCCAATGACCGCTTACGGTTGAGCCGCAAGATTTCACATCAGACTTAAAGGACCGCCTGCGCGCGCTTTACGCCCAATAATTCCGGACAACGCTTGCCACCTACGTATTACCGCGGCTGCTGGCACGTAGTTAGCCGTGGCTTTCTGGTAAGGTACCGTCAAGGTACGATCAGTTACTATCGTACTTGTTCTTCCCTTACAACAGAGTTTTACGATCCGAAAACCTTCATCACTCACGCGGCGTTGCTCCGTCAGACTTTCGTCCATTGCGGAAGATTCCCTACTGCTGCCTCCCGTAGGAGTCTGGGCCGTGTCTCAGTCCCAGTGTGGCCGATCACCCTCTCAGGTCGGCTACGCATCGTTGCCTTGGTGAGCCGTTACCTCACCAACTAGCTAATGCGCCGCGGGCCCATCTGCAGGTGACAGCCGAAACCGTCTTTCATCTTTCCTCCATGAAGAAGAAAGTATTATCCGGTATTAGCTCCGGTTTCCCGGAGTTATCCCGATCCTGCAGGCAGGTTGCCCACGTGTTACTCACCCGTCCGCCGCTCGTTCCACAGGCATCACCCCGAAGGGATCTGCCTGCTTTCCGCGCTCGACTTGCATGTATTAGGCACGCCGCCAGCGTTCGTCCTGAGCCAAGATCAAACTCTCCAAAAAAGTTTGTTTCACATCATCCGAAGATGATGTCTTAGCTAGTAAAACTTAAACGGTTATACCGTTTCTTACTGACATAAATGGTTGTTTGTTCAGTTTTCAAAGAACGAATGTCATTACCTGTCTCGACAAGCAACTTTTAAAGTATAGCACTTACGAAATCGAAAGTCAATAACTTTTTTTCGGAAGTCAACTATCAATTAAGCGACTTACCAAGTATATAATCTTACTTTCAAAAAGTCAATGAAAACTTCATCCTGCAAAGAGTTAGTCAGCCCCCGAGATTTAATTCTCTTGAGAACATAAATTATTATATCGCTATGCAAGTACCAATTCAACTGGTCGTTGCTGGAAAGGAAACCATATACAATAGAGCCCTAAAGACAAACAAAATTACTCCCTGCAATCAACAAAAAAAGGTCTGCAGCTTGAGCTGCAGACCTACTTAATTTAATTAATTCGCAACGATATTAACAAGTTTGTTCGGAACAACAATAACTTTACGCACTGTTTTTCCTTCAATCCAATGTTGAACTTGTTCATCTTCAAGTGCGAGCTTTTCCAATTCATCTTTAGACATATCAAGCGGAACCATAATTTTGGAACGGACTTTGCCTAGTACTTGAAGAGCAACTTCAACTTCATCTTCAATAAGTTTACTTTCGTCATGGACAGGCCATTTAGCATAGCTAATTGAATCTTCATGGCCGAGTCTGTTCCATAGCTCTTCACAAATATGCGGAGCGATTGGTGCAAGCAACTGAACAAAACCTTCTATATAATCTTTTGGCAATTGATCAGCTTTATATGCTTCGTTCACAAATACCATCATTTGTGAAATTGCCGTATTGAAATGCAAGTTGTCGTAATCAGCAGTAACTTTTTTAACAGTTTCGTGATACACCTTATCTAGTGCATCATTCTGTTCTTCAGTCACCTTCTCTGTCAGACTGCCTTCTTCAGTAACGAGGAGACGCCAAATCCGGTCAAGGAAACGACGAGCACCATCAAGACCATTTGTCGACCACGCAACAGAAGCATCAAGCGGTCCCATGAACATTTCATACAAACGCAATGTATCTGCACCATGTGACTCAACGATTTCATCTGGGTTTACAACATTGCCCTTGGATTTACTCATCTTTTCATTATTTTCTCCAAGAATCATTCCTTGGTTAAATAATTTCTGGAAAGGTTCTTTCGTTGGGACAACTCCAATATCATATAGGAACTTATGCCAGAAGCGTGCATAGAGCAAGTGAAGAACAGCATGCTCAGCACCACCGATATAGATATCAACAGGAAGCCATTTCTCCAATGCTTCTGGATCAGCAAGCTGCTCACTGTTATCCGGGTCAATGAAACGAAGGAAATACCAGCAGCTTCCCGCCCACTGCGGCATTGTATTCGTTTCACGGCGTCCCTTCATACCTGTCTTAGGATCAGTCACATGAACCCAGTCACTATTTGCAAGTGGTGATTCACCAGTTCCTGAAGGCTTGATTTCTTCCATTACTGGCAATTGAAGCGGAAGTTCTTCATCAGGGACAGCTGTCATTGTGCCGTCTTCCCAATGGATGATTGGAATCGGCTCACCCCAATAGCGCTGACGTGAGAACAGCCAGTCTCGGAGACGGTATGTCACTTTCCCTTTACCTTTCCCGTTCTCTTCAAGCCAGTTGATCATCGTTTTAATCGCTTCATCTTTCATCATGCCATCCAAGAAGTCAGAGTTTACATGTTCTCCGTCACCTGTGTAAACAGCCTCTGAAAGATTTCCGCCTTTTACAACTTCCTTGATCGGCAAGTCATATTTGCTTGCAAATTCATAATCACGCTCATCATGTCCTGGAACTGCCATAACCGCTCCACTGCCGTATGAAATAAGTACATAGTCAGCAACCCAGATCGGGACTCTTTCATTATTCACAGGGTTGATCGCATAAGCACCAGTGAATACACCAGTTTTATCTTTTGCGAGATCTGTACGTTCCAAATCCGTCTTGCGCTGGACTTCATCTATATACTGTTCAACCGCTTCTTTTTGCTCCGCTGAAACAATTTTCGAAACGAGTGGATGTTCAGGTGCCAAAGCAGTATAAGAAACTCCAAACAATGTATCCGGACGTGTCGTGAATACTTCGAAAGAATCATCATGTCCGTCAATCGCAAACTCAACTTCAGCCCCTTCCGAACGGCCGATCCAGTTGCGCTGCATCTCTTTGATGCTTTCTGGCCAATCAACATCGTTCAGATCCTCAAGCAAGCGATCCGCATATGCTGTAATCTTGAGCATCCATTGTTTCATCGGCTTTCTAACTACTGGATGGCCGCCTCTTTCACTTAACCCATCGATTACTTCCTCATTGGCAAGAACAGTACCAAGAGCCGGACACCAGTTAACAGCGACTTCATCGATATAGGCTAGACCTTTCTCATAGAGCTTAGTGAAAATCCACTGTGTCCATTTATAATAGTCTGGATCCGTTGTATTGATTTCCCTGTCCCAATCATAAGAGAATCCGAGTTCCTGAATCTGTCTCTTAAACGTCGCAATGTTTTTTAGAGTGAACTCAGCCGGGCTGTTGCCAGTATCAAGAGCATATTGCTCTGCAGGCAGACCAAAAGCATCCCACCCCATTGGATGTAGTACTTCATAGCCTTGCGCTCTTTTCATACGGGAAATAATATCAGTGGCCGTATAGCCTTCAGGATGTCCTACATGGAGACCTGCTCCTGATGGATAAGGAAACATGTCCAATGCATAAACTTTCTCTTTATCGGAATATGTATCTGCTTTAAATGTTTTATGATCGAGCCAGTATTTTTGCCATTTCTTCTCGATTTCCAAATGGTTAAAACTCAAGTGTCTTCCTCCTTATATTTCTAGTCAAATGAAAAGAGCCGTCCATTTTTAAATGAACGGCTCGCCGTACATTCCTGTCACTTCATTATTATATAACAAGTGCTCCGTCCAAGCCATCTCGGCCCGGCTTCGTAAAAGCGTTCGGCACGACTTCCATATAAGATGCATAATAATTAACTGAAGCCCGTTTGTCAAGAATACGAACGTAGTCAGAATGCGGTTCGGCAAGCTTTAAATAGGTCAAAAGAAATAGACTGTGTACCCAGTTTACAAAATCCGTGGTACACTGGTTACAAAATGATCTATTGAAGGAGTTGCCTACAGCATGTTAAAAGGTATTATCAACTATTCGCATCATTTACTTGAACAGAGCGTCTCTTCAGGAGACACAGTCATTGATGCGACTTGTGGCAACGGTCACGACACGCTTTTCCTGAGTAAAATTACAGGCGATAATGGCAAGGTACTAGCATTCGACATCCAGGAAGAGGCCATTTCCAATACAAAGGCCCTGTTGAATAAGAACGGACGGACGAATGTTAAACTCATATGTGATTCCCATGAAAATTTAAACGATTACTTGGCATCCGGCCAATACGATACAATCGGTGGAGCTATTTTCAATCTCGGATATTTACCGGGTGGTGACAAAACAGTCATTACGAAAGCCTCATCGACAATTATTGCACTTGATTCCATTCTGCTAAGCCTGAAACAAGGCGGTATGGCAATCCTTGTCATCTATCCGGGCCATCCCGGAGGTGAGGAAGAAAAAGAAGCCGTCCTAAAACATGTAATACATTTAGATCAAAAATATTTCGAAGTCTTGAAATATGGCTTTATCAATCAGCAGAATAATCCGCCTTTTATCGTAGCCATTTGCAAAAAATAAGATCTACCGCACTTTCTGCACCAAATCACAATAAATTTTTGAATTATAATAAAAGAAATAGGAACCAGGCCCTGCCATCTTAAGCCATCTTTTTTTCAAGAATGGGTTTTGACGTCTAGTTTTAGGGTCAGAAAGATACAGACCTGTCAGCCCTTGAATTACCATTGCATGAAATTGAGCGTCTGGCATTAATGCAGTCTGATCGAGACTGTTCTGTATCATAGAGTCAATACGCCTGCCAAGTTCATCTTTATTCATATAAAATGAACAGAAGTTAAGATCCCCTTCCTGCTCATCTTCATGCTCATCGATATAATAGTCGAGCATGATGTGCAGACATTGAATATGCGGGAAATATACATCGGCCACTCTCTTAGCAAACGGTAGTCGGCCTTTCCAGGACAAGGCATATGAAATCAAGCAGAAGATTCCAAGTGTCGAGCCGCTCGCAGCCGCAAACTCCTGCCAGTACTGTAACTCATCTGAACTTTCTGCTTCATACCAGGACAGAAGCCGTTCTAAACGTTCATCAGGATTGACATGTTTGTGGACCTGAAGTGCACAATATAGCTCGTTTAAACGAAGTATTTGTTTTTGTACTGCTTCATCTGGTGCTGTTTTTTTAATAATACGACGACACGTTTTTACAAGCATTTTCAAGTAATGATCTTCACTGTCATTACGCAAGCTGTACCAATCCGAAAGCTCGCTGTCCGGATCTAGGGCTTCTCTCATTGAATTATGAAGCATTGCGAAGTCTGCAGGGTCGAGAGAGGTACTTCTGTCACAGAGGTTATCCAGATAATCGCTAATCGTCTGATATGCGACAATGAACTCGACCGCATCTTCCAGCAGATTTCCGGCAAGGAACGCATAGACAGCACCACCGTAACAATGGAATGCTTTTGACTCGATACTTGAAAGAGCTTGCTCACGCAGTTCTTTGTTCTGTATCAAGGCAGCCTCTCTTTTCCATCGTTCGAGATGGGTTCTAACCCTTGGCATAATGTGCTTGTATACGGCGTACATGAGCGTTGCCGGCCTTCTAGGAATACCGTTTTTCATGGGACGACCCTCCATTCCAAAGTTAACCAATTATTGATATACTATTATTATCACCAACTATAAGGGGAGGATACAAATGATCCACCGCTTCAAAGACAATGTTCCGATTATTGATGAATCTGTATTTGTTGCGCATGATGCTGTAATTATTGGCGATGTCGTCATCGGCGAAGAATCGAGCATCTGGTTCAAAACTGTTATTCGAGGCGATGTTGCTCCGACTCGAATTGGCAAAAGGGTCAACATCCAGGACCTTTCCCTTATCCATCAGAGTAAAGGCATGCCTGTCATAATTGAAGATGATGTGACAGTCGGCCATCAGGTTACACTGCATGCTTGTACAATTCGCAAGAACGCTTTAATTGGGATGGGTTCTGTCATTCTCGATGGTGCAGAGATTGGAGAAAACGCCTTTATCGGTGCAGGCAGCCTTGTTGCGCCCGGCAAAAAGATCCCTCCAAATACGCTTGCTCTCGGGCGTCCTGCAAAACCTGTAAGAGAGCTGACAGAGGAAGACCATGCTTATATGAAGCAACTGACAAAGAATTATGTAAATAATGGACGCACATATAAGGAAATGCCGGAACTATGCACTGAGTTTACGGATTATAGCAAACCAATTGACAAAGAATAAGCCCGACCTTATTTAAACTGTAAAGCCCAAGCAGTGTCGCGGCAATTTTTATGCACTGGAGTGAGTCGCATTGCTATTAATTATGTTCTTCCTGACCTGCACAGCGGCAATAGCCTTCATGTGCTTTGGCGCTAAGGCCTCCCGCAAATGGGTTAGGAATTCTTTCTATTTTTATGGAGCCTTGTTCACACTTGCAACCTTGGGCTTACTAGCCATCAATGTGCAAAATAATGATGACTTCATTCGCTCAGCTTTGAGAGAACTGACAAAGAAAGCTGAATTGACTGCAGAGGCAGAACCATTCATGACTTCAGAAAATCGTATCCAAGATTCGGTGCATCTTAAGGCACCACTTGTCAAACAGCTGCCGGAATTGCCACGCGGATGTGAAGTTGCCAGCTTGGCAATGCTGCTGCAATATAATAATATTGATGCCGATAAAATGACATTGGCTGATCAAGTACGCAAAAACCCGCGCAACCATGAAATTACAAATGGGAAGATTCATTTCGGCAATCCGAATAACGGCTTTGTCGGCGACATGACTTCCTTTGAAAATCCTGGGCTTGGTGTATATCATGGACCAATTGCAGAGTTGGCAGAAACATACGTTGACCCTCAGCGTGTCCGTGATTTTACAGGAAGTGAATTCACTGAGATTATCCAGCAATTAAACGAAAAACGACCGGTTTGGGTAATTATAAACGCAACGTATAAGAAGTTGCCAAAAAAAGCCTTTGTCACTTGGCATACGGAAGATGGCCCCGTCAAGATTACAAGACGTGAACATTCCGTTCTCATTACCGGCTATGATGAAAAATACATTTATTTTAATGATCCTCTAGCAAGAGAGACAAAAGCACCTATGCAATCATTTAAGGAAGCATGGGAGCAAATGGGAAAACAGGCGATCACAATCCGTTAAGGATTGGTGATCGCCTGTTTTTTATTATGCAAAGACCGGCTTTTTGGAATTCTCGGACTTAGCAAGTTCATTAAAATCATATTTCTTTTCGATGAAAATTTGATGCCATAGCATGAACATAAGTACTGTCCAAATTTTACGGCTGTAGTCCCCTTTGTCCTGGCAATGTGCTTCAAGAAGATTCGCTACATAAGATTTATCCAGCAAATAATCTGTTTCACTTTCCTGAATGAGCTGTTTCGCCCAGCCATTAAGCTCTTTCTTCAACCAATGACGTGTCGGTACCGGGAAACCAAGCTTCTTACGGTCTAGCACATGGTCAGGAATAATGCCGCGTGCAGCTTCACGCAAGATTTGCTTTGTAGTTCCATTGGCAATCTTCAAATCAACTGGAATTTCATTCGCTGTCTTGAACACTTCGATATCAAGGAAAGGTACACGCAATTCCAATGAATTTGCCATTGTCATCTTGTCAGCCTTTAGCAAAATATCACCGCGCATCCAAGTATGGATATCGACATATTGCATCTGGTTCACAAGCGGATAGTCAGTGACTTCATCATATAACTTGCCAGTGACCTGCTGATAGTCAATGTTCGGATTAAATGTTTTAAGGAATTGTTCCTTCTCAACATTCTCAAACATCTTCGCATTACCAATATAGCGTTCTCTAAGTGGTGTTGTCCCACGCTCAAGGAAGCTCTTGCCACGCATTCCTTCTGGCATCGCTGCAGCAAGACGAGCAAGCATTTTACGACCAGCGTTTGGAACAGAGTTAATCCATTTCAATGAACCTGGTTCACGGTATATGTTATAACCGCCAAACAGTTCATCCGACCCTTCACCAGAAAGGGCTACTGTCACATGCTTTCGAGCTTCTCTTGCTACAAAGTATAGAGGCACACATGCTGGATCTGCAAGCGGATCATCCATATGCCACATGATTTTCGGAAGCTTTTCAACATATTCTTCCGGTGTAATGATGTAAGAAATATTTTCAACTTCGAGCTTGTCCGCTGTTTCTTTGGCAACATCAACTTCTGAGAAACCTTCACGTTCAAAACCAACCGAGAATGTTTTGATGTTCGGATTAAATTTCTTAGCCATTGCTACGATGATTGTAGAGTCAATACCACCGGATAGGAAAGAACCGACAGGCACATCTGAACGCATATGAACATTAACTGAATCATACAATGTATCCTGAATACGCTTGATCCATCTGTCTTTATCAGTTAGAACTGGATGGAAAGTCGCATGGAAATAACGTTCAAAATGGAGTGCTTCACCAGGCTTCTTCACAAAATAATGACCAGGTTCAACTTTCTTAATTCCCTCTGTCATTGTTAGCGGTTCAGGTACGAACTGGAAGCTCAAATATTGCTGAAGCGCTTCTGTATCTACCTTTTCATTTTCAAGCATCATCGTAATACTTTTCTTTTCAGAACCGAACACAATTCCCTCTTCAGTTTCACGGTAGAAAAGCGGTTTAATGCCAAACGGATCACGTACGCCATACATCGTCTTCTCTTCTTTATCCCAGATCAATACTGAGAACATGCCGCGTAGACGCTTGAAAGCCTGCTCACGGTATTTCGTGAACATTGCTGCAATGACTTCAGTATCCGACTCCGTTGCGAATTCATAACCATCCGCTAGCAACTCTTCACGAAGCTCAACGTAGTTGTATACTTCCCCATTGAAAACAAGACGAATTCTATCATTGTCATAGCTGAGCGGTTGACTTCCGCATTCAATGTCAATAATACTTAAACGTCTAAAACCAAAAGAAACATATTCATCATGGAAATAACCTTCATCATCCGGGCCACGGTGGGCTATGATGTTATTTTGCGCTTTAAAAGACAGCTTTGCCGCATCATCCGGCTGCTTCGCCTCATTGCGAATCATGCCAATAAATCCACACATATATATAATCCTCTCTCTCATCCTGAATCATACTTTAAGAGTATAGCAAAAAACAGACGAAGAGAACAGCGAGCGCTTATCTCTTCATTTATAATATTCGCAGGATATCACCTGATTGCAGGGGGACATCAAAAGAAAAATCCCGCCTTATTGGCAGGATTCCTTCTGTTGCACAAGCGCACACAATTCTTCAGTCTTATCTGTTCTTTCCCATGTGAAAGTCGTATCAGTACGGCCAAAGTGACCATATGCAGCTGTCTGCTTGAAGATCGGTTTCTGCAAGTCAAGCATGCGGATAATACCTGCTGGACGTAGATCAAACAATTTGCGAATTGCGCGGACGAGCCTTTCTTCTTCGACTTTTCCAGTTCCGAAAGTATTCACTGAGATGGAAACCGGTTCAGCGACACCAATTGCGTAGGCAAGCTGTACTTCACATGAATCCGCAAGCTTGGCAGCAACAATATTCTTTGCGACGTAACGTGCCGCGTAAGCAGCTGAGCGGTCAACTTTTGTCGCATCTTTTCCACTGAAGGCACCGCCGCCATGACGCGCATAGCCTCCATATGTGTCAACGATAATTTTACGACCTGTAAGACCAGCATCTCCCTGTGGTCCGCCAATTACGAAGCGGCCAGTCGGATTGATGAAATACTTTGTCTCATCATCAAGCAATTCTGCCGGTACGACTTCTTTAACGACATGTTCCTTCATGTCCTTTTCAATCTGGGCCAGTTCAATGTCCTGGTGATGCTGAGTTGAAATGACAATCGTATCGACACGTACCGGTTTATCGTTTTCATCATATTCTACTGTAACCTGCGTCTTCCCATCCGGGCGCAAGTAAGATACAATTCCTTCCTTGCGTACATTAGCAAGACGTTTGGCAAGACGGTGAGCAAGTGAAATTGGCAAAGGCATCAACTCATCAGTTTCGTTGCATGCATAGCCAAACATAAGACCCTGGTCCCCTGCTCCAATTGCAGAAATCTCCGCGTCAGACATTTCTCCCTTACGCGCTTCCAATGCCGTATTGACACCTTCCGCAATATCAGGAGATTGTTCATCAATTGCCGTCAGAACAGCGCATGTATCAGCATCAAAGCCATACTTAGCCCTTGTATAGCCAATTTCCTTCACTGTGCGGCGAACGATTGCCGGGATATCGACATATGTTTCAGTTGTAATCTCACCGGAAACAAGAACCATTCCAGTAGTTACAACCGTCTCACATGCAACACGACCGTTCGGGTCTTTCTTAAGAATTTCATCTAAAATTGCATCCGAAATCTGATCACAGATTTTATCCGGATGTCCTTCTGTAACAGATTCGGATGTAAACAAGCGACGATTGTGTACCATTTAATCCATTCCTTCCATGAATAAAATATTTTACGGAATCCATGGCCATCCTTATATATACAGTATGAGAAAACATCCTTCATTAAATGCAGGTGCTTTTATATGTATAAAAAAAGCCATTTCTCCAACAATGAGAGAAAGGGCGTCCTTTCGCTCTTATTGTTCAAGGAGATTGTCCTTGCTTTCAGTTGGCACCTTTCACATATTGTGAGGTTGCTGGGCTTCTTCGGGTCTGTCCCTCCACCTGCTCTGAATAAGAGTTCCGTATTTAATATCCTAGCTTAACAATAAGGATTTGTCAAACCATGCACAGTTAATTCAGTAGATTCCAAATATTCTTACGCGAATTCGCTACAACTGTTGCAAAATTTTGCCGACTTGCCAAAAAAATTGTCTTCTGTTTCATAACAGTTTAGGGATTAGTATGGACTATTATTTGAAATGTGTTATACTATTATGCAGATAATGTATAAGATGCCCGATTCACAAGAGAACCGGCATTCCCAAATCCCCCACAAAGGCAGGTTTGTATAGATGAACAAGGTTGAATCATCCGCATTGCTTAATGAATTGAAAGGCCATGAAGGCTTAAACAGTAATTTATCAGTACCACGTCTCGTTGAAAAAATTCTCGAACGCGGTGAAGCTGAACTGAGTGAAACAGGTGCAGTATGTGCCAAAACGGGAAAATATACTGGGCGTTCTCCTAAAGATAAGTTCATCGTTAAAGACGATATTACAGAAAATACTGTTGACTGGGGCGACGTGAATCAGCCGATCGATAGCGCCTCTTTTGACAAACTATATAATAAAGTAATAGATTACCTTAAGCAAAAAAATGAAATTTTCCTTTTCAAAGGTTTTGCTGGGGCTGATAAGAACTACCGCCTTCCTATTCAGGTGTTCAATGAATATGCGTGGCATAACCTTTTCGCAAGCCAGCTCTTCATCCGTCCGACTGCTGAAGAACTTGCTTCCCATGAAGCTGGCTTCACAATCGTTTCTGCTCCGACTTTCAAAGCGAACCCTGAAGAAGACGGAACCAAATCCGAAACGTTCATTATCGTAAACTTCACAAAGCGCATTGTTCTCATCGGGGGAACTGAATATGCCGGTGAAATGAAGAAATCCATCTTCTCAGTTATGAACTACATGCTTCCACAACAAGATGTTCTATCCATGCACTGCTCTGCAAACGTTGGCCAGGAAGGCGACGTTGCCCTATTCTTCGGTCTTTCCGGAACAGGGAAAACGACTTTGTCAGCGGATCCGTACCGTCGTTTGATCGGTGATGATGAACACGGTTGGGGGCCAAATGGTGTCTTCAACATCGAAGGCGGCTGCTATGCTAAGACAATTAATTTGTCAGAAGAAAAAGAACCGCAAATTTTCAATGCAATCCGCTTCGGTTCGGTACTTGAAAATGTAATTCTTGATTCAGAAACACGCCTTCCGGATTATGATGATACTTCTTTGACAGAAAACACTCGTGCTGCCTATGATATCGATAATATTGATAATATCGTGTTGCCAAGTGTTGCCGGTCATCCGAACGCAATTATCTTCCTTACTGCTGATGCTTCAGGTACTTTGCCTCCAATCAGCAGACTTACTAAAGAGCAGGCTATGTACCATTTCCTTAGCGGATACACTTCTAAGCTTGCTGGTACAGAGCGTGGTGTAACAGAACCGCAGGCAACTTTCTCTGCTTGCTTCGGCGCGCCATTCTTGCCGCTTGCACCTGCAAAATACGCTGAAATGCTCGGTAAGAAGATTGATGAGCACAATGCACGCGTATACCTTGTGAACACTGGATGGACTGGTGGATCATACGGCGAAGGATCACGTATGAAACTTTCTTACACACGTGCAATGATCCACGCTGCCTTGGAAGGCGAATTGAACAATGTCGAAACAGCAACAGATGAGATTTTTGGTTTGAACATTCCTCTTCAAGTACCTGGTGTACCTGATGAAGTGCTCGTTCCGAAAAACACATGGGCTGATAAAGATGCCTATGATTCTGCTGCCAAGGCACTTGCAAACAAATTCCATGAAAACTTCAAGAAATTTGAAGCAAGTGATGAAATCAAACAAGCAGGTCCTGCTTATAAAGGCTAATTCCCTAATATAATTGCAAGCCCCATACCCTCTCAACTCTGAGAAGGTATGGGGCTTTTTTATGCCCGATCCGCTTACTAGGCATTCACACACGAAACTGCCTGTGCATAAAATGCTCCTGTACAATCCAAGGAGAAAGGATGGTTAGCATGAAGAAACTGCGAATAACCGGGATTCTCTTACTATTCCTCACCTTCACAATGCTCGCCGCATGCGGGCCCGGAAGTGATGATAAAAAAGATTCCGATGGCCAAAAAGTCGAGAAGATTAAACTTGGCGAAGTAACACGCTCTGTCTTTTATGCGCCGGAGTATGTCGCACTGGAAAAAGGTTTCTTCAAAGATGCGGGACTTGATGTCGATCTGCAGACGACTTGGGGTGGCGATAAGACAATGACAGCTTTGCTATCCGCAAGTGTTGATATCGCCCTTGTCGGATCTGAGACATCTATCTATGTGCATGAGCAAAAACCAAAAGATAAAGTTATCAACTTTGCACAGCTTACACGAACCGACGGAACGTTCCTCGTATCGAAAGAAGCAGACCCTGATTTCACATGGGATAAGCTGAAAGGCAGCTCGTTCCTCGGTCAGCGCAAAGGCGGCATGCCACAAATGGTCGGTGAGTTCGTCCTCAAGAAGAACGACATTGACCCGAAAACAGATCTTAATTTGAAACAGAATATTGATTTTGCAAACATCCCAGGTGCTTTTGTGTCCGGTGATGATCAATATGTCCAGTTGTTTGAACCAACAGCGAGTATTTTTGAAAAAGAGGGAAAAGGTCATATCCTTGCTTCATTTGGAGAAGCCTCTGGTGAAGTACCCTACACTGTCTTCATGGCAAAAGAAAGCATGCTGAAAAAAGATGCGGCAACGATTCAAAAGTTCACTGACGCTATTTATAAAGCTCAGCAATGGGTAGATGCGAATGATGCAAAAACAATCGCTAAGGTCATCGCTCCATATTTTGAAGATACTGATGTCGATATGCTTGCCGCCTCTATCAATCGTTATAAGGAACAAGGTTCATACGCATTGGATCCTCTCCTTAAGAAAGATGCATGGAACAATTTGAAAGACATCATGGATGCAGCTGGTGAGTTGCCTGGCAAAGCACCATACGAAGAATTGGTGAATACAGATTTTGCAAAGAAAGCGATGAAAAAGTAAAGGAGGAGATGACGTATGACATTCCTCTCCATTGATAATATATCTCATCTCTTCTTCAATAAGGACAGTACAACTGAAGCACTTGATTCAATCAGCTTCACGATGAATGAGGGGGAATTCATCTCCCTCTTAGGCCCGAGCGGTTGCGGTAAATCTACCTTGCTCAATATTATTGCCGGACTGATTAATCAGACTGAGGGCGAAGTGCTGCTGCAAGGAAAACGACTCAGAGACCAGGAACATAAAATCGGCTATATGCTTCAGCAAGATTATTTGTTTCCATGGAAAACCATTCTCGACAATGTGATGCTCGGACCACAGATTGCCAAAGTGAGAAATGAAGAAATAGAGCTGGAAGCAATGAATCTCCTTGAAGAAGTCGGACTGACCGGGGTTGAGGATAAGTATCCTAACTCACTCTCTGGAGGCATGAGACAGAGAGCAGCACTTGTCCGGACGCTTATTAATGAACCTGAGATTCTCCTGCTTGATGAACCATTCTCTGCGCTCGATTACTTTACGAAGCTGAAACTTGAAGATCTTGTCTCCAAAATATTAAAAACCTATCAAAAAACTGCAATCCTCGTAACACATGATATTGGAGAAGCAATCTCAATGAGCGATCGGATCATCGTCTTGGACCGGCAACCCGGGAAAATTCACCAAATCTTTGAAGTACCGATCGAACTGAGAAACGAGCGGCCATTCCTCTGCCGGCGTCATTCAAAATATCAGACAATCTTCGAAAAAGTATGGGGAGCGATGAATGTAATTGAAGCAGGTACAGCCACCATAGAAAGCGGGGGCCGCCATGAAACAGAATAAAGAAACGCTTTGGAAGCAACACCTGAACCGTCTTAAACTCGAGAAAAGGGTCGTTCTTTTTTGGCAGTTGCTCATATTCGTGACTTTCTTCATTTTTTGGGAAGTTGCTAGTAGAATGTATTGGATTGATCCTCTTCTATTCAGCTCACCATCGAGCATATATGAAATGCTTAGCAGAAGACTTGCTGGTGGCTCCATGCTTGTGCACATTAGAGTGACATTATTTGAAACAATTCTGGGCTTTGTAATTGGAACAATTGCCGGTATTCTTATTGCAAGTGCACTTTGGGCCTCAAAAAGATTATCTAATGTTCTGGATCCGTACCTTGTCATCCTTAATGCGATGCCAAAAGTCGCTTTGGGACCGATCATTATCGTAGCATTTGGCCCTGGTTATTTCTCCATCATCGCAATGGGCGCAATGGTTTCAGTAATCATTACTGCCCTTGTCGTTTATACAGGATTCAGGGAAGCAGATCCAAATTATGAACGTGTACTGCGAAGCTTCGGTGCGACACGCTTCCAAGTTTTTAAAGAAGCTGTATTCCCGTCAACACTACCGGCAATCATATCCACCTTCAAAGTCAATGTTGGTCTCGCCTGGGTTGGAGTAATTGTTGGAGAATTTCTCGTATCAAAGCAAGGGCTTGGCTATTTGATCATTTATGGATTCCAGGTTTTCGACTTCACTCTCGTTATGTCCAGTCTTATCCTAATAGCCATTTTTGCCGCTTTGATGTTCAAGCTTGTGGAAAAAATTGAAAAATGGCTCATCAGGCACACATCATGAGAAAAAGCCGATACACTGCTCAATTTCTGCAGCGTTCGGCTTTTTTTACTGATGGATTTCATTTTCTATTTTGTTCAGGCAATGGGTAAGTACTTTATCTTTCATAATGAAACTATATTCAGCATTATGCCGAATATTTTTTGGCAGCTCCTCCATGATCACCGGTCCGTCCGTCTCATAATATGTTTCCTGCGGCAGCAATTTTGCAATTTCTGCATAATAGACATTCTTAATGATCATAGCGCTTTTTCCATCTACTTTGTACTGACCAATATATTGGATCTTATCAATTTCTCCGCCCGTTTCTTCCATCACTTCTCTGATGGCTGCGGCTTTTGCATTTTCACCTTCTTCAACCTTGCCCCCGGGAAATTCAAGTCCGCGTTCCTTGTGAGCAGTCAGAAGCCATTTGCCTCTATGTCGGCAAATGACCCATACATGCTTCGGATCCCTTGAGAATGGTTCATCGGCAAATGACAAAGTCACCGCGTTTTGATAATAATCTTTGAACTTGTGCATTTTTCAAATCAGCTGCCTTTTCCTCAATCCACCGCCTGTTCATATTGAATACGGGCGATTTTCCATGTGCCTTCACTATGGTGAAAATGAATGCGCATTGTAAGATTTCCGTACAGGGCCGAGTTCAGCTTTTGCTTCACTTCTGCCCGGTCCTCTGTTAATTGTACCATATCATAATCAAGCTGTTCATCAAAATCAGGAGGCCCTTCAACTGGTTTCAGAAAGAGCTTGCTGCCTGCTTGACGGTATAGTTCATTTATGAAAGGCTTCACAGCGGACGGTTCGGCAAAGGTAGCGAATTTCTCCAACAAATGAGATTTGTCTTTTATGTTCAAAACTCTACCTTCTTGATCAGTTGGCTGGTTCAGTTCTTTAGAAAATCGTTCCATTAATTCGGAGACACGCGCCTTATCAAGTTTATCGTTTTGCTGTACTTGGCTGACCGTCGCATTGTCATAGGCTGATTGACCAAAGCTGACATAAGGTGCGCTGAATGTAAGCCCGACAATGACAAAGGCGGCTGCAATACTCTTCTTTCCCATTTATGAATTCCTCCTTGCTGCAAATTTATCTATTATATGTATTCTCTATTTGACAGCAAGGTAAACCGGGAAAAATAAAAAGGAATAAGACGAGCTTATTCCTTTTCTTCTTCATAAATCGGAAAATTCATCTCCGCAATATGCTTCTTCGTTGTTTCATCTCCGAGCTCATACAGAAGACGATAAGCTTCAACCAAACTTGCATCATACTCATCATTTGCTTTGTCATTACTGTAACTTACAATCGGTACATGTGCTCTGAAGAAAGAGCGGACTCCAGCTCCATGCATCTGATCAAACTGCTCACGAAGAGCATATACCTCGTCTTCCGTTGCATGAATAACGAAAGAACTATTGTTCCCGACCTTATTCCGTGAGATCTCACCTGTAGCAATATTGACATAGAATTCATGTTTCTCCATTTTGCCACCTCCATGGTCTTACTTTGCGATGAAGGAAGGCATTTCATGCATAATGGCGTATTTTAACGATTGTCAATTTTCTCTGGATATAAATCATGCTGCATTAGCCTGTTTTCGGCCATTTTTTCAAATTTAGTCCCGGGTTTTCCATAATTGCAATAAGGGTCAATTGAGATGCCGCCACGAGGTGTGAACTTCCCCCATACTTCAATATACCTTGGGTCCATTAATTCAATCAGATCGTCCATAATTGTGTTCACACTATCTTCATGAAAACCTCCATGATTTCGATAACTGAACAGATAAAGCTTGAGTGACTTGGATTCAACCATCTTCCTGTCAGGTATGTAACTTATATAAATTGTCGCAAAATCCGGCTGATTTGTCATTGGACAAAGTGTTGTGAATTCTGGGCAGTTGAATTTCACAAAATAATCACGATCCGGTTTTCGGTTCTCAAACGCTTCCAGAACACTCGGGTCATAATCGAATGAATAAGGGACATTTTGATTACCTAGCAATGTAAGATCTTTTAATTGTTCTTCTTTTGACGTCATATAGATTCCTCCCTGAATCGAAAAAAGGCCGCATCCCTTACCAAGGAATGCGGCCTGAACTGATCGGTTTCCTTAGTTTTTTATAGAGGGTTAATGCTAAGAACCTCTGTATATGCTTATACTTCTTCATCGAGTATAGCATACCGGACAAACCTTTACTACTCATTGTCCAACATATCACGTTTCCTGCGATTTCTAGGGTCTGGAAGCTCGCCTGCAATGTCTGGTGCATTGCGGTCCTTCATTCCTGTTTTTTCAATCGTGTTGTCAAAACGGGATAGATACTTGTGTGCGAAGTCTTTTCCTCCAAGACCAAAAGCAAGACCAAACGCCAAGGCAAGACCACCAAGAATTAAGGTGAATGCTGTTGTAACAATGCTTGAAGCAATACCTAGCTGAGTGAGTGCCATAAAGACTGCAATTGTTAAGATTGCATATTTTGCAAAACCGGCAAGAATTCCTTTTGCATGGCCGGTTAGCATATTGATCAGCACTTTATGAACTATATTAGCAAGAATCAATGCCGCTCCGATAATTAGAACTGCAGCAAGAACATTTGGCAAATATGCTGTAATCGCAGCTGCGATTGTCACAAGGAAGCCAAGCTTCACAAGATTCAGTGCCTGAACGATAAGGAAAAAGACGATCAGAATTTGGACGATGTATCCGACAACTGCAGATGGAGACATTGTCCCTTTTGCATTACCAATCTCCAGTTTACCAAGCAGCTTGTCAAAGCCGAGTCGCTGTAAATACTGTGTCGTCCACTTTCCAATATGGCGTCCCAACCAGATTCCAATCATGACTAAAACGAGGGCAATCAGGATATTTGGAATCATATTCATAATTTCCGCAAGCATATGCATAGCTGGTTCTGTAATTCCTGCAAGCTCTAAACGGTCCAGCGCTGCAATTGTGACCGGCAACATAATAAGGATAAAGACGATATTTCCAATTAGCTGGGCAAGAGATGAACCTTCGAAAAACTTATCAAGCTGAAGACTTTTCGCAAGGCGTTCAGAACCAGCTGCCTTTAGAATATTGATCAGTATATTTCTAATAACTTTCGCTACAAACCAGCCAACAGCGAATACGAGTACCGCTGCAAACAGTTTCGGGATAAATGCAAGTACAGCAGCAACGAGATTGCTGACCGGCTGGGCAAGTCCATCAATTTGAAGAGCGTGTAAGACAGCCGGAATGAATAGAAGCAAAATGACACCGAATGCAAGCTTACCTGCCTTTTGAACATAATCTTCAATTTCTTCTTCAGACTTAGCAATCTTCATCTTGTAAAAGAGATGAAGCAAGTTGAGCTTCTTAGAACCCTTCACAATTGCCCATTTTACAGCTGAAGCTACGAGCCAACCGACAATTAGAATCAGTAAGGCTTTGAGAACTGCAGGTATGAATCCAAGAATTGTAGCTGTCATATTAGATAGCGGACCGGCAATCATGTTCAGCTGAAGCAGATCAAATACAGATACGAGTACGAATAGCATAATCAGATAGAAAACTGCTTTGCCGATTATACGGTTGGAGTCCACTTTCTTTTCTTGTTTTTTGTCATCAGATCGGAAGAAATGGAATACTTTCTCATCCAGCTCTGTTTTGCGGAGTCCCTTCTCCACAAGGTTTCCAATTATTTTAGCTACAATCCAGCCAACAACAAGAACAATAATGGCAAGAATCGTATGCTGGAGCCCATTCATAAAACTCCCATTGAAATAATCATTCACAAATCCATTCATTGAGATCCTCCTCAGCATAAAGTAAAAAGCCAGTTGCTTGTTTACCACAATTTGAGGAAAATCAAACATTTTATCGTTTTTTTCGACTCATTTCATGTGCTATTTCAACAAGTTTTGACCGAAGCAGTTTGCCAGAAGCATTGCGAGGAAGCTCCTTCACTTCAAAGAAGTATTTCGGTCTTTTAAAACGTGCAAGTTTTTCATAGCAAAATTGGACAAGTTCCTGCTCGTCCAATGATTCATTCCTACACACAAAAAAAGCTGCCGGCACTTGCCCCCACTTAGAATCAGGGAGGCCAACTACCCCTACTTCTCTCAATTTAGGGTGCGTAGACAGTACACTTTCGAGTTCGGCAGGATAAATGTTTTCACCGCCGGAGATAATGAGATCTTTACGCCGGTCAAGCACAAAGAGGAATCCTCCTTCATCAAGTCTGCCGATATCTCCTGTCTTCAGCCAACCATTCTCAGTAATCGCCTTATGACTTGCTTCGACATTCCCATAATAGCCACTGACAACCATTGGCCCCTTCACAACAATCTCTCCTTCACCATTTTGATCCGGTTCATTGATTTGAAGTTGCGCTGGAAATAAAGGTTTCCCACTGGATCCAAGCTTCTCAAGTGCATCTGCCGGACTTAAAGTAACGATCTGTGAAGAAGTTTCTGTCATACCATACGACTGAAAAACCGGAATGCTCTGTTCCTTTGCTTTTTCAAGAAGCGGTTTGGGGACAGGCCCTCCTCCAAGGAGCATACAACGAAATGAAGATGGACAAGACTTCTCATCAAGTTCTTCAAGAATACGTCTTAACATGACAGTGACTGCTGACATGATCGTGACGCCTCCCTCTAGGATTGCATGCAGCACCGCTTTCTCTTCAAATTTACGCAACATGTGGACAGGCATGCCATATATGACACTTTTCAAATAAATTGACAGTCCCCCAATATGGAACATTGGCAAAACAGACAGCCATTTATCCTGATGGGTCAAACCAAGGTTGAGCATAGATCCAATTGCACTCCACCAATGATTCCCAAATGTGTGCAATACAGCTTTCGGATGCCCCGTCGTCCCAGAGGTGTACATAAGTGTGAATCCTTCTTTGAGATCAATCTCTCTTTTTAACATAACAGCATTATCTTCTGGTCCTATTTCCCCAAAGTGGCAATTGCTGAATTGGCTCCTCCATTTATGAGATTCCGTCTTTCCTTTGTTTACTTCGTCCATGAGAACGAAATCGACCTTTGCATCAGCAAGCTGCCAAGTGATCTCAGCTTCAGATAATCTTGTATTCAGAAGTACAGCGATTGCCCCCAAATAAGAGATAGCATGGACGGCAACAATATATTCAGGACAATTGTCAGAGAGTATTGCGACTTTATTCTCAACTCCGATACCCTTGCCGGCCAACCGCCGGGCAAAAGTACGGCTGGCTGTTTGCAATTCCTTAAAAGTAAGAGACATCAAGCCCGGTTCCTCAATCGCTATTCCGTCCGGCATCAACTCTGCTTGTTTATCAAGCCAATGCAGCATTTTTTCACTCATCTGATCACCTCATCATTACAATGTACAAAATAATATACAATGTATATTTCTTGTAAACTTCCAAGTCTTTACATGTTATAATCCATATAACTATTTACCTATGCAGCGATGATTATTCAGCCAGGTATATTCAAAACGAGCCAGGAGGATGTACTTTGAAAACAGAACGCCAAGACACTCTAGTAGATTTGCTTAATGAGGCTTTGCTTCCCTTTCAAACCCGATTGGATAAACATGAATCAGATATGGTTGACTGCCTGCATGAACTCAAACAGTCAATTCAGGCCCTGCATAGAGAACAGAAAGAAATCCGAAATGAACAATTATTACAGAGCAAGAGAATTGAAATGTTGGAGTCCAAACTGGCTACTGCGGGAAAGCAACTTTCTTCCAATAGCTGGGACCTTCGTGAAATCTCGGAGAGTCAGCTCCGTTTGGAAAGCCATATTGAAACATTATCCATACGTTCACTCTCCTATGAAACAGAGCTTCGTAAGTTGAAACGCATTAAGCTCCAAGATTGAATGAATAATAGCCGGCTCAGTACTCAGGTGGAGCCGGCTATCGTTCATATAAGATATGATTAAAGCCGTGAATCAACGCTTCCATATCTTCCTCTGCTATCGTTCGAAAGTCGATTACCGTGCGATCCATTTTAATAGTCGCAGTAATAGGCGTATCCATTTGTCTAAGCAGTAACCGAAGCTCTTCGGCGCTAAGACTGGGATGTTCGACTGCAACTGCAATTGACCGCATATAGACTCCCGGCAATGTACCTCCTCCAGCAGCAGACTGAACATGCGTCAGCTCTTTTTTATAACCCTCGGAAAGACTATTCATAAAATGTTCCGCCTGGCGCTTCATTTCACTCTCACTTTTGAGCATATCACGTACAACGGGAATTTCCTTCTCGGCACATTTTCTTACATAAGCCTGCAAAGTCGCTTCCAGACCAGCGAGTGTCATCTTATCGACTCGCAGCACTCTTGCCATCTGATGCTTTTTAAGCCTATCAATTAATCGTTTGCGACCTGCGATAATGCCGGCCTGCGGACCACCAAGGAGCTTGTCCCCACTGAATGAAATCAAATCAATCTTTGATGCAATAGACTTACTTGCTACGGGCTCATCGCCAATTCCATAATGTGAAAAATCAAATAATGCACCGCTTCCGAGATCTTCATAAACAATGAGCTGCGAGTGCTTTTCCCTCAGCTTAACAAGTTCGGCTGCAGGCACAGCTGAAGTGAAGCCTTCGATCCGGAAATTGCTCGTATGCACTTTCATAAGCATCGTCGTTTCCTCAGAAATCGCTGCTTCATAATCCTTGAGATGCGTCTTGTTCGTTGTACCGACTTCAACAAGTTTGGCCCCACTCTCTTCCATAATGGAAGAAACGCGGAAAGAGCCGCCAATTTCAACAAGCTCACCGCGTGAAACAATAACCTCTTTTTCTTTGGCCAATGTACGTAAAATGAGAAATACTGCTGCTGCATTATTATTTACGACCATTACCGCTTCTGCTCCGGTCACTTTCAAAAGCAAATCTTCAATCAAGTCATGACGAGAACCGCGAGCTCCTGTTTCGAGATTAAACTCAAGGTTGGAATAGCTAGAAGCGGTTTCAGCAATCCGTTCAATAGCATTCTCACTCAAGCGCGCCCTTCCAAGATTCGTATGCAGCACAACTCCGGTTCCATTGATCACCTTTTTGATTTTGCTTTCCCCTTCTAACAGAAGAATATTTTTCAATTCTCCTACTATCCTTTCCTGCAAGGAGATTTTCTCAATTTGAGTTCCAGAAAGAATTTGTTCACGTACATTCCGAACAGCTTGGCGTACATAGTCGGTAAGTATTTCTTTCGATAACTGAGCTTCCAGTCCTATTTCTAAAATATCCGGACTTTGCATTAACTGATGCACTGCCGGCAGCTCCCGCAAAAGTTCATTATTCATTTTTCACCATCCCTTGACGTCCAGAAACGCTTATTCTCAATCCGCTCTGTCATACCCTGATTGTCCAGCCATTCAAGAAAGGGAATCATGTATTTCCTTGAGACTCCGAGAATTTCCTTCGCTTCGGCCGGGGTGAACGACATTCCTGTCCCCCTTTTTAAATCTGCAATTCCTTTATCTACTGTATTCTTGTGAATAAGAAGCTCTTCCGTTATTCGAATTAATTGTTTTTCTCGTATCAAATAATGCTTTACCGCTTCAATATCCTTATCTGCAAGCTCTGCCTGTTTCGCCATCTGATTAAACTGTTCAGGCATGAGTTGTACTTTCTTGTACATTTCAATAAGTATATCCACCTGCTTGTGCATATGGACTGGGGGATGAGGTGAGAAATCCGCCACGGCTAATATTGGTCCTTGACGGAAAATCTTATCCGCTTGTTCAAGCTTAGCTAAACTGAAATTTAAAATCAGTTCTGGCATTAGTCTTCGCATTTTTTCAAAGAGCTCTGCCTTTGTAATTCCAAGGTCTAACGGATTGTTATTATGATAAAGCTCTATTTGTTTACGCACTTTGTCACAGGACGTTGAAATTACGGATGCAAGGGAAAAATAGTTTTCTGCAATTTTTATTATAGCTCCGCTCTCAATTCCCTCTTGCAACAGTCCATTTAACTGATCACCGGCTATTCCTTGAAGTTCATCAAATGCTGCACCTTGATGTTCAAATAAATATTCCGTAACGAGTTCAAGGGGTGTTCCACACTTTTTCCGTTCCAGCATTGCGATTGTCTGCTCACCGAATTTATACCGTTCTCCCGCTGGATCAATAACGATACCTCCTCCGATTGTTTCTGCTGGTGAAGGGCGACGCAAAATAAAGCGGTCACCCTTTTGGACTGCAATCGGATTCTTTAGTCTGATCTGGCAAAGTGCTGCAGATCCTGGCTTTGCTTCATTACGGTCGAAAAATACGACCTGTCCATCCACAACTGCTGTTCCTATATAAATACGGATCGGAGAGCGCTGTTTGACCGACCGCTCTTGTGAGCTGATAAGATTCAATGCTACATCGATTACTTTACTAGGAGAAAAACGCTTCTCATTCACGACAAGAATATCTCCACGCTGAAGCTCATTCTTTTCGATCCCAGCAATGTTCAATGCTGCTCGCTGTCCGGCCTGAGCCTGATCAGCTCGCTCATAATGCACTTGCAACTGCCGAACTTTCACCTTTTTCCCGGATGGCAACACGGTCAATTCATCTTCTGTATGGACTGCTCCTCCCTGAACTGTCCCGCGTGCAATGACACCATGCCCTTTCATTGTAAAAACTTGATCAATTGGCATTCGGAAAGGTCCACTAATTTTACGAGCAGGCAATGTCGATACCATTTGAGCAATCTCTATTTTTAACTCATTAATGCCATCGCCAGTTATACTATCAACTCTTATGATTGGGCTCTTTTCAAAGACCTTACCTATTAAAAAACCTAGAATTTCCTCTTCTGCAAGGGCAAGAAGTTCTTCATCCAACTCCGCCGTTTTTGTTAGGACGATGATTCCATGCTGGATACCGAGCAATTCAATAATGTCCAGGTGTTCTTTTGTCTGGGGCATGATTCCTTCGTCTGCGGCAACAATAAGCAGAACGAGATCAATACCCGCTACACCTGCAATCATCTGGCGAATGAGCCGATTATGACCAGGAACATCAACAATTGAAACTGTCTTTCCACCAGGCAGATGCAATGCCGCAAAGCCGGGTTCAATAGAAAGGCCCCTCTCTTTTTCTTCCTTTAATCTATCCGTATCAATTCCTGTCAGTGCCTTTGTAAGAGTCGTTTTGCCATGATCAATATGTCCAGCCATTCCGATCGTATGGTGTTCCTCCAACTTGTTCACCAGCCTTGTTCAATCATTCTCTCTATATTATATACTTATTCTGTCCTGCTTACATTTCAAGACCACCTGTTTAAGCATCTATGGAACGCGCCCCTGCAATCATATATAATAGATTTATGGGGCTGGAAGGCAGACTGGTGTCTCCCCGAGTCTTCAAAACTCTGTGGGGCCTGCGTGTCAGGCTCGGTGGGTTCGATTCCCATACAGTCCCGCCAATACCATAATGACGGAATGAGACTACATATGAAGATCCTTCTAGCTGCACCTCATTTGCATGAACAGAGAGGCAATGCCGTTACCGTGAAAAGAATCGGTTCTGCGTTAACTAAAATTGGAGCGAATGTGGTGATATTGGATATCACTCTGCCGGAAACCTCCAGACTGCCTAACACTGATATAATCCACGCTTTTCACGCCAGACGCTTTCAAGAGTTTTGTGACAAAACAGGATTTGAGCCCGGAGCTTACATAATTACAATGACCGGTACAGACCTCAATCACGATCTTTTTGACCCACATGGACGTAAACTTGTAATTAAATGTCTCTCCAAGGCACGGCTAATCCATGTTTTCAATAAAGAGTCAGCCAGTATTCTCACTAATGCAGATAATGCTTTTGGGAAAAAGACTGTTGTCATTCATCAGGGTGCCGATGAGTTTCTGATGAAATTGAACATAAAAAAATCAGGTCCTTTCACTTTTTTTCTTCCTGCTGCAATCCGTAAGGTGAAAAACATCCCTGCAGCAATTGAAATGCTGGAACTTCTAAGAAAACAAGAATATACGTTCAGACTGCTTCTCGCCGGTCCAATACTCGAGAAAGTCGAGGGAGAAAAGGTAATGGCTCTAGTTGAAAAACATGCCGATTGGATTGATTATGCGGGTGTCGTTCCCCATGCGGAAATGGGTAAACTATATGAACAGGCAGATGCTGTATTGAATACTTCGATTACAGAAGGTCAACCAGCTGCCATTTTGGAAGCGATGCAAGCTCGGCTTCCAGTTCTTGTTTCTGGCAATAACGGCAACAGAAGCATCATCACGCATAATGACAACGGACTGATTTATGAAACTGATGAGCAGTTCGCAGCATATGCAGCACAGTTGCTTCTTGATGCTTCACTCAGACAGAGGCTTGGCGAAGCAGCACATGCGCATGTAGAAGCCGTTCATTCAAGTGAGTATGAAGCAAGGACACTGCTTGATTTATATAAAAAAATCTTGCAAGCTTAAATATGAGGGAGTGAGTAACTTGTCAAAGAAAGAAGAAATTTTCAAATTGACTTCTCTGTCGACAAAAGGCGGCTGAGGATGCAAAATCGGTCCCGAGGACCTGGCGCAGGTTCTGCGTCATTTACCAAAAACAACAAAAGATCCGAACCTTCTCGTCGGCCTTGAAACTGCTGATGATGCAGGTGTATACAAAATAAATGAAGAGACAGCTCTCGTCCAGACACTCGATTTCTTTACGCCGATTGTCGACGATCCGTACATGTTCGGCCAAATTGCTGCGGCAAATTCATTAAGTGATGTGTACGCTATGGGTGGACGGCCGATTACGGTAATGAACATTGTCGCATTCCCGATTAATACAATTGATGCTGATATACTTGCCAAGATTCTCGCTGGTGCGTCAGATAAAGTTACTGAATCAGGAGCCGTACTTGTCGGCGGCCATTCAATTGATGATCCGGAGCCAAAGTTTGGCCTTTCCGTAACAGGAACTGTCCATCCGGCAAAAATCAGGGCAAATGCTGGTGCAAAACCGGGTGACAAGCTGATTCTTACAAAACCGATTGGCGTCGGTATCCAGACAACAGCGCTCAAGCGTGATCTGCTTGCGGCCGATCAGATTGACCGCGTATCTGAAGTAATGGCGACATTGAATAAATATGCCGCTGAAGCGATGGAAGTATTTGATGTTCATGCATGTACAGACATTACCGGGTTTGGTCTGCTTGGACACGCTCTGGAAGTCGCTGAAGGCAGTGGCCATGGTCTTATAATCGACAGCAAGTCTGTACCAGTTCTCCCAGGAACGAAAGAGCTCGCTGAGCAAAATGTCATTCCTGGCGGGACAAGAAAAAATCATAAATGGATTGCAGATAGAATCGAATATGCTGACCATTTAAAAGATATTGACCAGCTTATTCTCTGTGATGCTGTCACTTCAGGTGGACTGCTTATTGCTGTTGATGGCGATGATGCTGATGGCTTGTATGCAGAACTGCATAAAAAAGGTGTTGAAGCGTCGGTCATTGGTGAAGTTGTCGAAGAGCACTCGGGTAAAATCATCGTAAAATAATTGTTTAAATTAAAATAACCATTCCTTCCAGATTATCAGGAAAGAATGGTTATTTTTCATATTTTCGACAAAAAGTATAACCGAAATGGGAATATACGTTCGCTTTCTGTTATAATAGGTTTTAGCAGCAGATTGGCTTTGCATGAGGGAAAGGGCATTCTTTCTCCTTCCAGGTTTCTCGCCTGAGAAGGGAGGTGATGCTTATGGATATGAAAGACGCTCTAATGTTAATGGTTTCATTTGGAACACTCGTTGCTGTCATCATGTCCGAAAACAATAAATAATCCCTCATGCGTTTGACTGGCCATTGAGGGATTATATTCCTATGGTGCCTCCCCCTCTTGCTGGGGTTGGTCTGTTGCAAACGTCCGATGTTGGAGCATCGGGCGTCTTCAATTTTATACAGTATATGTTCTTGTCTCTATTATACCATATCATTATGCCTACAACACGAGAAGCTGCCCTCTTTGAAAGAGAAAATCCGCCCTGCATATTATGTACAGGAACGGATTTTACCGATCAAGGGAAACGCGGGAACTGCTTGAAGTCCGGATCGCGTTTTTCTTTGAACGCATCGCGGCCTTCCTTCGCTTCGTCTGTAGTATAGTATAGCAATGTTGCGTCGCCGCCGAATTGCTGAAGACCAGCAAGACCATCTGTTGCAGCGTTGAATGATGCTTTTAGGAAGCGCAATGCTGTCGGTGACTTGGAAAGGATCTCACTGCACCACTGGATAGTTTCCGCTTCAAGCTCTTCAAGAGGTACAACTTTATTAACTAGACCCATCTCGTACGCTTCTTCAGCATTATACTGGCGGCACAAGTACCAGATTTCACGAGCACGCTTCTGGCCAACCATTTCAGCAAGTAGGCCTGCACCATAACCAGCATCAAAGCTTCCTACTTTCGGACCTGTCTGGCCGAAGATCGCGTTGTCAGCAGCAATTGTCAAGTCACAGACTACATGCAAGACATGACCGCCGCCGATTGCATAGCCAGAAACCATAGCGATAACTGGTTTTGGAATTGTACGGATCAAGCGCTGCAAGTCCAGGACGTTCAAGCGCGGAATCTGGTCTTCACCTACATAACCGCCATGACCGCGGACTTTCTGGTCGCCTCCGGAACAGAAAGCTTTATCGCCTGCACCAGCAAGAATGATAACGCCGATTTCTGAATCATCACGTGCATCTGCGAACGCATCGATCATTTCATTAACTGTAAGTGGTGTAAAGGCATTGTGGCGTTCAGGACGATTCATCGTCACCTTCGCAATACCATTGTATTTTTCATAAATAATTTCTTGATAATCTCTTACTTTTTCCCATTGGACCATCTTGTTGTTCCTCCTTAGATTCAGCTCTTATGTACAAGCTGTCACGAACTCCAATACTACTTTATCAAATTTTGACGGATTCTCCACGTGAATTGCATGGCCGACGTCCGGAATGATGATCATTTTACTGTTGAGGAGCCGTTTTTCCATCTGTTGCGCTATATGAACAAACTTCTCATCAAGCTCACCAGCAAGCAAAAGAACTGGCATAGGCAGCTTATTCAGTTCTTCCCATAACGACCTTTGAGTACCGGTACCCATACCACGCAGCGATGCGGCCAGCCCTTCTTTTGTTTGGTTTAACCGCTCATTTCGTATTGTTTCACGTATCTTTTCAGACAACATTTTCTGCGACTTAAACAACGGGATGTTCTCCCAATCGTCTACAAACGCTTTTACACCTCTTGTAAGTATACGTTCAGCAAGCTGTTCATCACTTGCAATCCGTGCTGCACGCTCTTTTTCAACAGCAATTCCTGGTGAAGACGATTCAAGTGTCAGTGACTGAATGGATTCGGGATGGGCGCAAGTATGGAAAAGCGCTGTCCGCCCTCCCATTGAATAACCGACCAAATGATAGAGATCAATACCTTGTTCATATAACAAAGATTGCAGATCATCGGAAAATTGCTCCATTGTTACAGCAGATTTACTGACCGTCTTTCCATGACCCGGCAAATCAATTGTAATTACCCTTCTATCAATTGCACTATTTATAAAATGTTCCCATGTCCCACTCGTTCCTGTAAACCCATGAAACAGGACAATTGGTAAGCCCTTGCCCTTGTTATCGTAATATTCATAATCTGCATATTTGCCCGAAAATCGCATCTCCATCACTCTCCAAACAACTTTTTGGAGATTCTTTCATTCACCTTGCTCCATTTATCTCTATGCCATTGTTCATTTTCTTGACGATCCGTCTGCACCTCGATAATTGAAAGCCCTTCTCTATCATAAGAAGATGCAAGTGCTTGTGAAAACTCTTCTCCATTCCGCGCCAATACATAGTCTGCTCCATATAATTCCGCAGCCTTCCCAAAATCCAAATCTACAGGCGTACCAAATAATGCCTCAAAATGTCTTTTGTCATTAGCTTGCGGAAGGAAAGAAAAGATTCCGCCACCACTATTGTTAACGAGTACAATCGTGAGAGGCAATTTATAATGCTTCGCTGCAAAGAGACCGTTCATATCATGGTAGAAGCTTAAATCACCAATGAGTAACGTAGTCCGCTTACCAGAAGCAGCCGCTCCGCATGCGGAAGAAATGACACCATCAATTCCGTTTGCTCCTCTATTCGCCATGACAGAGAGATCCCGTTTTGCCGCAAACATGAATGTATCCAAATCACGGATTGCCATACTGTTCCCGCTGAACAAGATAGAATTACTTGGCAACTGTTCAGCAAGTTCCAGCACCGCAGTCCCTTCCATGAATTCATTCGCACTTGAAGAAAGGACTTCTCTTGCTAATGAATTAACCTCGAACCACTTCTCTATCCATCCTGATTCTGCAACGAGATTTTTTAGTTTCCCTGCTTCTTCAGCAAATGTAATGCAGTCAGAATGGATAAAGCTTGTTCGGTTCCCGGTTGGCTCACGAAAATGGGTTTCATCCGATACGATGAACTGAGGGATGTCCGCATGCTGTTCCAAGTAAAAGCGATACGTTTTGGAAACTGGCATTGCCCCGAAACGAATCACATAATCCGGACGCAAGCTTGTCCGCACTTCCTCTGTTTTGAATAGAGCATCGTATGAGTCAATTATATATTTTCCTGATTCCTCGTCCCCTAGCTGCCTAAGTTGTGAAAGCGGATCGGCAAGGATAGGCATCGCCCAATTACGAGCAAGCTTCAACAGAGCTTTTGAAGCTTCCAAATCAATACCCAGCCCAGCAACGAGTAAGCCTTTTCTTTTGCCTTTCAGACAATCTTCCATAGCGAAAAATTGTCCAGGATTTAGAGTTCTATTTCCACTCATCAATGGATAAAAACCGTTACCAAGGCGTTCTCCCCAAACATTTTCAAGTGAAAAATCAAGAACGAGCGGCTCTCGGAACGGGAAATTAAGATGGACGGGACCGGATTGAATTTCTGCTTCATGCAAGGAACGAGCTGCCTTGCTTCTTGCGTAGGAAAGCATACGCGGTGAGCTTTCCGGCAAAGCCATTTCATGAAACCATTTAGCATATTGGCCATACAAATGAATTTGATCTATCGCTTGCGGGGCATCTACGTCACGCAGTTCATGCGGCCGATCTGCGGTAAGGACGACTAGCGGAACATGACTATAAAAAGCTTCCACAATTGCCGGGTAATAATTCGCAGCTGCCGTGCCTGATGTGCAGATAAGAACGACAGGCTTTCTAGACGCTTTTGCAATTCCAAGGGCAAAAAAAGCAGCAGATCGTTCATCTACAATGACCCATTCACGAATTTCCTTATGCTCAGCAAATGCTAGTGCAAGCGGAGTCGAGCGGGAACCGGGCGAGATGACTGCGTGTGCAAGTCCGCCGGCAGCCAGTTCATCTACAAAGTTACATACATATCTTGTCAAATCTTCTGTCCAGCTCACTTCTTCACCCCCAGAGCATTCAACATCGGACTAAATTTCATTTTCGTTTCTTCATACTCCATCTCAGGATCGGAATCTGCCACAATTCCGCAACCGGCAAAGAGCGAAACTTTTTCCTTGTTAATGAGTCCAGAGCGGATAGCAACTGCAAGTTCTCCATTTCCTCTGTCATCCAACCAGCCTACAGGGGCGCCATACCAGCCACGATCAAGCAATTCATTTTCACGGATGAACTCAACCGCTGCTTTCTTAGGTGTGCCTCCAAGTGCCGGCGTAGGATGCAGCTCACCTGCAATATCCAGAAGATGTCCATGCTCATTCAATCTTGCTGTGACCGGAGTATACAAATGCTGTAAATTTTTTAGCCGCTGCACAGCTGGTTCAGCAGGTATATCAATAAATGAGCAATATTTATCCAATACATCACGGATCATGTTCACAACGAATTGATGTTCACTGCGGTTTTTTGTATCTTCAAGAAGGTCCTTAGCTATAAGCTCGTCTTCTATTTTATTTTTACCACGTGGGGCAGTTCCAGCCAGACAAGTGGAAAGGACTTCTCCTTCCTTCACTTTTACAAGTCTTTCCGGTGTCGCACCTACAAAACATGAGCCTGCGATTTCGAAGGCAAAAATATAACTGTCACGCTGTTGTTCCTGCAACCTTCTCACAACTTGTCCAGTGTCTGCAGCTTTATCAAGACAAATTAAAAGCTCCCGGGCCAGAACGATTTTTTCAGCTTGACCATTCTGAATCTCCTGCTTAGCTTTACCAACTGTTTCAATCCATTGGGCAGTTTCCTGCTCTTCCATCGCCAAGATACTAATCCTACTGCCTTTACCGTCCAATTCGTATTCTTGCAAAAGCTTGTGAAGACTATTCCATTTATCTTGGATTGTTTCTCTGTCATCATTCTTTTTTACGAGAATATTCATTGTCGCATAGTAAGCTTCCCCATGGCGGGCAATCAGAAAAGCTGGCAGGACGAACATGCCAGCAGGGAAATGCTTCCACTTTTCAGTTGTTTTCTTCTCCGGGTCAAAAGCGAAGCCACCAAATGCTGCAAGTCCCGTTCCGGCTTCAGTAAATGGGTTATCAATCCATGCTTCTTCAGCCATTTTCGTCCAAGAGAATTTAATCGTCTCAAAACGATCGTCATCCGCAACGAGTTTCTTGCAACAGCCGAGGGCGGCAAATTCTGTCTCTTTGTCATGGTTCAGCCAATACGCCTTGTTTCCATTTTCTTCATGATGTCTTTCATATATGTTAAAAACATCTACGGTTTCAATTTCTCTAGTAATGCTAAGAATCTGTTCACGGTTTTGTGTCCGGGCAGCTTCAATTGCCTGCCTCGTTTTCTCACCAGCTGCAAGATCCTCCACCTTCGTACCAATCATAGCTCCTGACCTCCGTTGTTTTCCTTTCAAGAAAACATGCTATCCTTATTCTAACACATCAAAGCCCTCTACTACCCTTTCACTGCCTGCCATTTTGTGAAAAAATGAGCAGAACCTTTAAAGCCAGGCCTGGTCTGGGGAAAGAGCCATTGACAGTTGTCCCTGCTTTCCCTACTATTAATGAGGTAATATGATCAATCAGGGGGAACCTCAATGGAAACGACAACAAGTGTCAAAGACGCTTTGAAGGAAAGAGACGGCCTGCATATATGGTGGCGTATGTTGCGGCCACATACATTAACAGCCTCGTTCGTGCCTGTTTTTGTAGGATCCATGGCTGCATGGACAGAAGGCAAATTGCATGTTTTCCTATTCATCGCCATGCTGCTCGCATCCATACTTATACAAGCTGCTACAAATATGTTCAATGAGTATTATGATTTCGTTCGCGGACTGGATACAGACGAATCCGTCGGCATTAGCGGTACGATTGTCCGTGATGGACTCGCACCAAAAACCGTTCTTCGCACAGCACTTATTTTTTATAGCATTTCCATTCTGCTCGGTGTTTTCATCTGCGTCGAATCTAGCTGGTGGATTGCTGTTGTCGGTTTAGTATGCATGCTGTTCGGCTATTTATATACAGGTGGCCCATATCCAATCGCGTACACACCCTTCGGTGAATTGTTCGCGGGCTTCTTCATGGGTACGGTCATTATCGGAATCAGCTATTTCATACAGACTTCGGAAGTGAATGCCCGTATTGTGCTCATTTCCATTCCAGTCGCCTTCTTAATCGGTTCCATCTTGCTCGCGAATAATATACGTGATCTGGATGGTGATCGCGAGAACGGGAGGAAGACGATTGCTATTTTGCTCGGACGCAAAAATGCAATTGGATTCCTTGGCCTTCTGTTTGCTGCAGCTTACTTATGGACAATCGTCCTTGTCATTGTTCACATTTTGCCGCTCTGGTCGCTAATTGTAATTTTCAGCGCTCCCAAGGCATATAAAGCTTACAGCAATTTTCGCGGTAAAACGAAACCACTGGAAATGTTCCCTGCAATGATTGCTACTGGTAAAACGAATTCCATGTTCGGTATACTGCTAGGACTCTCATTGCTCATTGATCATTTCATCGGTTAAATTCGTACCTGTTAAAGGAGAACTAGATAATGGAATGGACTTTTGAAAACACGCTTATGGAAACACTTGGCATTGAAATGAAGACTTGCGAAAAAGATCTCGTCGTCATGACAATGCCTGTCGACGACCGGACTAGGCAACCAGCAGGATATTTGCACGGCGGTGCAAGTGTCGTCCTTGCTGAGACAGCAGCCAGCTTCGGAGCTCATGTAAATGTGGATACAGATAAATATGCCGTATTCGGTATGGAGATCAACGCCAACCATATCCGCTCCAAGCAAGACGGCATAGTGACAGCAACTGCGACCCCTTTCCACAAAGGAAGGACAACAATGGTTTGGGATATTCGCATAACAGATGAGGATGACCGGCTAATCTGTATTTCACGTTGCACAGTCGGCGTTGTAGAAAAGCGCACCGGGCAATAATCTTCCGAAGTTTTTCAGGAGGATGCCATATGACGAAACTGACAGAAGAACAGCTTAAACATTTTAAAGAAAAACTGCTTGATATGCGTAATACAATGGAAAGAGAAGATAAGGATTTCAATACACTGGATCATGATTTAGACCATGAGTTATTATCGCCTCATACGAATCACCCGGCAGATGCCGCGACTTCAGAGACTGAAAATGAATTCAATCTCGGCATGGAGCGCTTCAGCGAAGAGCAGCTTAGGGATATCGATGATGCACTTGCCAAAATAGAGGATGGTACTTATGGTCTTAGTGAAAAATCCGGCAAACCCATTCCATTAGAGCGGCTTGAAGCATTACCTACCGCCAGAAATCTTGTAGAAGAAGAGACAGAATAAAAAACTCCAGCTTAAAGCTGGGGTTTTTTATTCTTAGTGGGCTTCTGTTGTTTTTTGTCTTATACTTCTATATTCTGGATGTAAGGCATCTATTTATGATAGCGCAAGACAAGCTGAGTACTTGATAATTCATACGGGTCAGCGAGATGCTAATCTTAGCAGGGGGCTGAACTTATGGTACAAATGAGATTTAATGAATTTGATCTTATCCAAAAGAATGAATTCATTAGTAACGCAATAGATAGAGCTGGCGTAGGTGTAGTCATTACTGATCCATCACAAGATGATAACCCAATTATTTATGTGAATAAAGGTTTTGAAGAACTTACCGGATATGAGGCTTCTGAGATATTGGGACTGAATTGCCGCTTTCTTCAACATGGTGAGGAAACCTTTGATAAACGACGTAAAATTCGAGAAGCTATAAACTCGGAAAAACTAATCAATCTTCCATTAAAAAACTATAAAAAAGACGGAACACCGTTTTGGAATGATTTGAATATCTACCCGGTTCGTTTAAAAGAAATGGACAAACTTTACTTCATCGGCATTCAAAAAGATGTAACGAAGCAAGTTGAAGCAGAACATGAAGTGAAACGTAATCTTGCTTCGATTCGCAAACTTTCTACACCAATCATACCGATTTCCGTAGAGGTTGCTGTCCTCCCGCTCATTGGGGAAATGAGTGAACAACGGCAACAGCAACTGATGGAAGACATCGGAACATATACAGAGCAGGAACAGAAGGATTTTATTATCCTCGACCTCTCCGGTATCAGCAAATTCGATGAACGCATTCACTGGACCATCCATTCGATCAGGAGCATGCTTAATCTTATGGGATGTGAGCTTATTTTGACGGGGATTACACCAAATCTCGCAATCGCGGGCAAAGATGGATTGCATGACTTAGGCATCATCTCCTCATTTTCAACAGTAGAGCGTGCCATCAAATTCCTGAACAGCAAAAAATAGATAAAAAGAGGGTCATCTCAGAAATTGAGATGACCCTCTTTTGCTAATTAAGATGCGAAGCCAGAACGTTTCTTATCAATCCAACTGCGCATTTTCACATAGAGTGGGACAAATAGAATACCGACGACAATACCTTTAAGAATGTTAAATGGCAACACACCTTTAAGTGCGAACGCCATTTTTTCGCTAGTCCCCATATTCCCCCAGCCCATGAAAATGGAATAAAGCGGCAGCATGACGAAATAATTCAATACTGTCATGCCAATCGCCATAACAACTGTTCCAACTACAAGACCGGATACAATCGTTTTGACACCTTTTTTGTACTTATGATAAACGATGGCAACCGGAACAGTAAACATGACTCCAGCAAGGAAGTTGGCAGCAACACCAATCGGATCGCTCGCTCCGGAAACCGCGAAATAAAGCAAGTTTTTAATACCGACAACAATAACACCAGCTAAAGGTGAAAACATGAATGCCGCAAGAACTGCAGGCACATCACTGAAGTCGATTTTTAGAAATGGCGGAAGCATCGGCAGCGGGAAGTTCAAGAAGAACAACAGCAGCGACACAGTGCCAAGCAATGCAAGAATAATAAGTTTTACCAGTTTTGATGTTGATTGTGTTCTATTCACAATCAATCCCTCCTTCATCTACATATCGATTGCATCCGTGATGAAGGAAATTACGGCCTGTTCCATATAAAAAGCCCCTGAAACTAAAATAGTTCCGGGGCTGGAATATCCATAGGAAATAAAGGCGCAAAAACGCACCCAGGCTTTCACATCTTCTCCCATCCAGACTATACTGTCGGTCCTGGAATCTCACCAGGTCAGCCACATGACATAAGCCAATGCAGCTCACGGACTCAAGAGCCTAAACGCTCTTTTACCGTCGGTCGGGAATTACACCCTGCCCCGAAGATGAATCGATATGTTGTTGTTATACCCATTATACATCGTTTTCCGATAATTGCAAATGGGCTGTTTGACTAGGATGGAATTAATCTTCCAGAGGATTGAGGCTCTCTGTGCCGTCAAGCGATTCAATCATTTTCACAAGAAGTACAATCTCTTCCTCAATGTCTTTAAAACTTGCTGTCTCAACAGGAGCATGCATGTAACGAAGCGGCAGTGAAACGAGTGCAATCGGTACCCCGCGTCCAGTAAGACGCATCCGGTCCGCATCTGTACCTGTCATCCGTGGAGTCAGCTCATACTGCAATTGCATATCCAATTCTTTGGCAGCTTTCTCAAGTAACTTATTAATTTTGTAATTGATCGGTGCTCCTTTAGCAAGCACTGGACCACCTTCCAGCCGGACATCGCCATGCTTATTCCGATTGACACCTGGGTAATCCGTTGCAAACGTAACATCACAAGCGAGTGCACAGGTTGGTTCAATACCGGCAGCCGCAAAGTACGCGCCCCCCATGTTCGTTTCCTCATTAACTGTACTTGCAGCATAGACGCCAACCTTTACGTCCTTTTTAGCCAATTGCTTCAGTACTTCAGCGACGATGAAGCAGCCCGTACGATTATCAAGCCCACGTCCCGCAATATATCGGTCCTGCAATATTTCCGGCTTCCGATCATATACAGCTAGATCCCCGATTTGAATCTTTTGATCCACTTCTTCTTTAGACTTGAATCCACAGTCAATGAATAAGTCACTTAGGTCAAAATCATCTTTCAATCCACCATGATGCTGGGCGTTAACACCAATAACACCATTGACTTCCCCATTGTATCCAAGGACGTTTACACGCATGCCTACAGCCGCTTTTGGATTAATGCCGCCCATTTTATCAGTATAAAGAAAACCATCTGAATCAATACGATTGATCACTAGAGCAATTTCGTCACAATGGCCCGCAAGCAATATTTTAAATTCAGCCTCTGGATTGAGAATTCCGATAACATTTCCAGCGTTGTCCGTGCGAACTTCATGTGCGAATTCCTTAACATAGTTCATCCACTTTTTCTGTATTCCCATTTCCATACTTGAGGGTGAAGGTGTTTCAAGCAATTCATTCAAAAAATCTCTGTTCATATCCATGTTTTGTCCTGCTCCTTTTTTTCGAACTCATTTCCATAATAGCGGATTCTCGCAAATCTTTCCCATGTTATGTATGCAGATGAAGGAATGCGGCAAAACTTTTTCACATAGAAATGAGGTGCTTCAGATGAAAAAGCTGTTTTTGAAACATGCCTTTTTGCGTGTACCGCTTTTTCTGCGGCTAATCATAGCAATTCCACTTGCCATGACCTTGTTTGGAGTACTAATCCATTTTATTGAGCCAGAAACATTCCCTACCGTGTTCACCGGTATATGGTGGACATTTGTTACAGCATCAACGGTTGGTTATGGTGATTATGTACCCGAAACATTTATCGGGAAACTTGCTGGAATTGTTCTGATTCTTTCCGGTGGTGGTCTAATCACCTTTTATATTACGAGCGTTTCAGCCGCTGCTGTGAGACATGGGAATCAGCTCACAGAGGGTAAAATTGCTTTTAAAGGACAACAACACTATATTTTTATCGGTTGGAACGAGCAGACGAGAGAAATTTTTCAAAAGATCAAAAAGAAAGAGCCGGATAAAGCTGTTGTAGTTATTGACAGAACGATGCATCGTTTCCCACTTGAAAGATATCCAATCCACTTTATCAGGGGAGATGCGAGTTTGGACAGAACGCTGGAACTCGCTTCTATACATACGGCCTCTTCTGTAATCATAACAGCAGATCCGGGGATGCCCCCAAGACAGGCGGATAATCATACGATCCTTGTTTCAATTGCCGTTCGTGGGAATAATGACCGAATCAGCATCATAGCAGAACTGTTGACTGACCAGCAGCTTGAGAATGCCAAACGGGCAGGTGTTACCGCTCTTGTCAGAACCGACCGTGTAATCAGCTCTCTGCTTTTTCATGAGCTATATAGCTGCAGGCAATCCACACCGTTCCGTAATACAATGCACCTTCTTGATAGCCAGCAGTTTCATCATGAGGCCATAGAAAGAAAATATATTGGCAAATCATATGCACAATTGCTTCCTATTTGGAAAGATAAAGACTTACTGCTTCTTGGCTATATAAGAGAAAGTTCGTATCATATGAACCCGCCAGCTCAAATTAAATTTAAAGAAAGTGACATATTAATTTCTTTGATACCTTTAAAGAATTAGTCTCTCCACTTCTCTCAAATGCTGCTTCCCCATCTCTTCATATGCAGATGGAATGTCAGCATCTGGATCGACCGGTGTTTGGAATTGATTGAAAGCTCCCTGCACTGCACCACTTGCAATGTCATTGTCAAGTCCAGCTTCGTATTTATGACCTAGCATGAATGGCTTTCCTATTCTGACATGAACTCCTGGTGTATCCAGTTCTCCTCTTACAGCGTAGAAAGGAATTCTGAGGAAATAATAGGCACCTCCAGCATCTGCGATTTTCAAATCAAACGTTCCCTGGTCATAATCCCAATTGGAACTGATTACGAAACCAGCAGGCTTTAACTTCGTTTCCAACTCATGCAGCGAAGCAAAATGATGTTCAATAGTTGAATCAATCGACAGCATATGCAACATCCTTTCTCGAAATATGTACATATATGCTTTGCCGAAATTCGTTTTTTATGCTAATATATTTTACTGTGCATAAGATTCGAATACAGGTATAGGAGTTGTTCAGCATGGCAGAGAAGTTTGAAGCTGGTCAAGTATTGGAAGGTAAAGTAACAGGCATTCAGCCTTATGGTGCTTTTGTAGCACTTGATGATGAAGTTCAAGGTCTTGTTCATATCTCAGAAGTAACACATGGTTTCGTTCAAGACATCAATGAGCATCTTAAAGTTGGCGATACTGTCAAAGTTAAAGTTCTTAACGTTGACGAAGAAAAAGGAAAAGTTTCCCTTTCTATCCGTGCAACTGAAGAAGCTCCAAAAAAACAGCCTCGCAAACAGCAGGCTCCAAGACAGCAAGCTCAGAGCAGCAGCAATGACAACGCTGGTTTCAACACATTGAAAGATAAACTTCAAGGTTGGATTGAACAGTCCAAAGAACGTGAAAATACTTTCAAGAAGTAATATTTAAAAACGGGCATGCCTATGTGGCAAGCCCGTTTTTACTTTGTTTTTTAAGTGCGTGCTTCTTCTCGTCCATCCTCATATACTTCATTTGTACGGAAGAATAGAGAAATGAGAACAAGTCCACTAATTCCTACCAGGGCATAAATGACACGTGCGAACGCGCCTGCCTGTGACCCTCCGCCAAAGATGGCTGCAACAAGATCATATTGGAAGAAGCCTACAAGTCCCCAGTTGATCGCTCCGATAATTGCAAGCAAAAGCGCAATACGTTGAATCCAGCTCATTGGTCATGCCTCCTTTCCGGTTCGAAATTATCTTTTCCGGAAAAAAGTACAATATTCTTTAGAAAATGTGTTTAATAAATCTTTTCCGGGGAATACTCATTAGCGTAAGACTTTCTCGTATTCCCCCTGTATGCAAAGCACTCTACCCGGTGCTTTGCTATTTTTTTGTCTTTAAACCGTTTTTCATTTGTTCTTTTTTCTCTCCTGCTATAATTAAAAAGGAAACGAAAACTCAGGAGGCTTTAAAATGAACATATTCCAGGATATTCGTAATAGAAAAAATACAAAGTCCGCTAAGTGGGATGGACTTCAAGAAGTGTTCGGTACAGATGATCTCATCCCGCTCTGGGTTGCTGATATGGACTTCCCTGCTCCAGATGCAGTTGTGACAGCGTTAAAAGAACGTGCAGAGCATGGCATTTTTGGTTATACGCTCGTTGATGAAGAAGTGAAGCAAACGATTACGAAGTGGCTTAAAAGACGTCATAAATGGCTTGTACCAGAGCAATGGCTCTCTTTTAGCCCTGGAGTTGTCACAAGTATTGATATGGCAATCCAGGCACTGACAAGTCCTGGTGACGAAATAATCATTCAGACACCTGTCTATACACCATTCTTTAATTCAATTCGTAATCATGGACGACAGATTGTCGAGAATCCTCTCGTCTTAAAAGATGGTCGATATGAGATTGACTTCGAAAACCTGGATGAAAAATTAAAAAATGCAAAAGCATTATTGTTCTGTTCACCCCATAACCCTGTTGGTCGAGTTTGGACACAAGAGGAGCTGGAAAAGGTTGCATCACTTTGCCAGAAGCATAGTGTGACTCTATTAACCGATGAAATTCACTGCGATTTGATCTATGAAGGCAGCAGACATATCCCAATTGCATCTCTTCCAGGTGGTATTTCCAAACGAACTGTCACTTTCATGTCTCCATCCAAAACATTCAATCTCGCAGGATTGCAGGCTTCATTCATTGTTACAGAGAATGCCGCAATGAAGCGAAAAATCGACAATCAAATTCTTATTCAGGGACATAAGAACTTGAATACAATGGGCATTACTGCCATGCAGGCTGCATTTGAACATGGTGAAGAATGGCTTCATGAGTTGATGAACACAATCACAGCAAACCGTGACTATGCAATTAATGAACTAGAATCAAACCTGCCAGGTATTCATGTCATACGCCCAGAAGGCACATACCTCCTATGGGTTGACTGTACAACTCTTGGCCTCGAAAGTATGGATTTAAAGAAATTCATGATAGAAAAAGCGAGGGTTGGACTTAATGCAGGGACTTCATATGGTAGTGGCGGTGAACCATTCATGCGCATTAATCTAGCATGCCAGAGATCCACGCTCCAGGAAGGAATTGAGCGAATTATAAACGCGGTTAAAGAATCGGATTTACTCTCGTAAAAGCAAAAAAATACGCAAGGACCTGCTAATAAGGTTCTCTGCGTATTTTTTCTTTATAAGGGTCACTGGCTTCCAACTGCTTTTTCTGCTCGGATGAAAATTTCTCTTCAGAAAAATCTTGTGACATATATCTGGCTTCAAAAAGCTTTTCTTCTTTTTTGGATTTTTTATAGAAATACATCATTGCTGCAATCGCACCAATCATAAAAATGACGAGCATGATAAAAGCAGGGATGTATTCAGTTTTATCTTCTGGGAAATAAAGAAACTCCATCATGAGGCTGATCCCTTCTTTCTAAATATGATTATAGCAAATTCCCCAGAATACGGAACCTCCCCGGCCAATCGTTCGCTATTCTGTAAAATTTACTCCATATCCGGCATTTCACCTCATGTAGATTCTCGTTGTCAATATGGCATTTGTGTACTTTTGGCTTTTTTCACCGGCTGACCGTAAATAAGTCTTGTAATTTTTGGTGCGAAGTTAAAGAGAAGCATTCCAAGCGCAGCTGCTGCTACAATATAAATCCCGCTGAACACTTTAATCGAAGAGACAGCGAAAGCTGCTATAACGACCGAGAATTCTCCCCTTGAACATATGGAAAGTCCCGCTCTTAATGCGACTCTCTTCGGTAATCCGTACCAGCGGCCACCGATTGCACCTGTAAATATTTTGGCGAGCATCGACCATGCGAGAAGCGTAATGAGCAGCCAAACCATTGGCACACCCTCACCAATCTTGATGGTCGTTCCAAAATGTATGAAAAAGACCGGTAGAAGCAGGTCCCGAATTGGACTGACTGAATTCTGAATGCTCTCCGATTTGCCCGCCTCTGCAAGCATAACACCTGCAAGGAATGCGCCAAGAACTTCTGAAAGCCCCATGTAAATGGCAAATCCTGCAAACACAACTGCAAGTCCTACAAGCAATGCATATTTGAAATCTTCGTCTTCGACCTTCTCAAGGAACTTTTCAAAACTTCTGAACACTGTTTTTCCAAGTATGATGGCAATGGCAGCAAGAAGGACAATTTTGCCGACAAGGAATATGAATTCCTTGCCGCCGAAACTGCTCCCGCTATTTAAAGCCATAAGAATTGCAGCAACCATCGGTGCAACCAAATCTTCAAAAATGAGTACACCTAAAACGAACTCTGTCTCTGCATTCGCCATTCGTTCTTTATCAACGAGCAACTTAACAGTAATTGAAGAACTTGTTGCATATGCAATCCCGCCAATCAGGAAGGAAGTAGCCCAGTCCAAACCGAACCAATGGGCTACAAGCATACTAATACCAAGACTGAGTGCAATATCCAGAAGACCGCTTGACCATACCCTTTTGGCAATGCCAGCGAGGCGCTTGATGCTAAATTCAAGCCCCAGCATGAAGAAGAGTAAGACGATGGCAATTTCCCCTGTAAATTCAAGTATATGATTACCTGAGACGAGCTTGCCCATCCCGATCCCGAGTAGTATGAAAAGAATTACATTTGGAAAGTTTGTCTTGAGCGCAATGAAACCTAGAACGAAGATTCCTAATAATATAAGTCCCGCACTCAGCAGTTCAGGGAAATCATGCAGCAAAACGCATCAACTCCCACTTTCGCAAAGTTGTGACAGCATCGCTATCTGTTCATCTTTGCCAATTGCCATCAGCACATCTCCAGGCTTCAATTCCGTATCTGGTTCAGGTGCTGCGATTACATCTTCTCCATCAACAATGCCGATAATCATTGCGCCAGTTTCATTGCGAATGTCTGAGCTTTCGATTGTCTTGTAAGCTAGAGGAGACCCTTCTTTCACCTTAATATAGTCTACGATGAGCTGCTTTTTAAACATACGGACCTTCTCAATGTCAGCAGGCTGATAGGTCGACCCAAGAAGCTGTGCAGCGACTTCACGCGTTTCATTCGGACTCAGTTCAAAAGCATAATCCGCTTCATCACTATCCGCATCGTCAAAGAAATAAAGCTCCCGCTTGCCAGTATGATGCACAATGATGACAAGCATCTGATCTTCTTTTGTTTTCATAGATATCTTTTGCCCGATGCCGGGCAGCTGTGAAATCGATACATTCACTTAAACGCACCTCTTTAAATGGTTAATCAACTTGTCTAAACAAGTTTGGATTCTTTTTTATTACTACATTATAACCGGATGGGTGTAATATTGGCATTGTGAAATACCCAACAATGATGCAAGTTGTACAAATTGCCTTACCGATCCCACTATGTTACGTTATATGAAAAACTTGCGAGGTGCAAACGATGAGTATTCATATCGGAGCGAAAGATGGACAGATCGCCGATAAAATTCTATTGCCCGGAGATCCACTACGAGCAAAGCATATTGCCGAGAACTTTTTAGAAGGTGCTGAGCTTTATAATGAAGTTCGCGGTATGTATGGATATACAGGTACATATAAAGGAGAACGTATCTCGGTTCAGGGAACAGGGATGGGAATTCCCTCCATTTCAATCTATGCAAATGAACTTATGCAAAGTTATGGTGTTCAGAAGCTGATTCGAGTTGGAACTTGTGGTGCAATCCAGGAAGATGTTAAAGTCCGTGATATTATTCTTGCCCAAGGTGCAACGACAGATTCTCAAGTGAACAGAATGATTTTCGGAGGTATTGACTACGCTCCGCTTGCTGATTTTCAACTGCTGAAAAATGCTTATGAAGCGGCAGAGCGTCACGAGCTCCCTGTGCGTGTTGGAAATGTATTTACGAGTGATGCCTTCTACCGGGAGAACGCCCAACATGTTCATGAATTGCTTGCACGCTATAAGGTTCTTGCCATTGAAATGGAGACAACAGCCCTTTATACACTAGCTCAGAAGTTTGGCAGACAGGCACTTTCGATTCTCACAGTTTCAGATCATATCGTAACTGGTGAGGAAACAACAGCAGAAGAGAGACAGACAACCTTTAGTGAAATGATTGAAATTGCTCTTGAAACAGCGATTAGTGAATAACAAGCAGAAGCACCGTCCACAATAAATGGACGGTGCTTCCTTTATAATATATTCTTTCAGATCAGAACATCTGGTAGCCGCTCTTACGCAGCAAGCGGATTACGAACCCTGAGACAACTACTCCGACAAACCCTGACAATAAAATGGCGACATCAACCGGAGCGATACTGAATAGATTATCAAATGCTTGCTTAAACGCTTTTCCAGGCTGTTTGAAGTATTGAACAGTCGACATTTTGTCCACGATTATAAGAACAATAATCGGATAAAACCATGCCATCAGCCAAGTTTTTCTAAGCAGCATGTTCAGAATAAAAGCAATGCCAAAAAATATGACGAAAAACAATACGATCGATACTACAAGTTGAATCACAGTATTTCCCCCTGCCGCTCTGTTTCTCTTATGTAAATGAATGCCCTTTCATTTTAACCGATTCAAAAGAAAAAGCAAAGGCACCTAAGATGCCTCTGCTTTCAAATGATTATTATCCAAAAATATTAAATTTGCCTTTTTTGATCAGCAGTCCAATACCACCAAGCTTCAAAAGGTATCGGTTGTCGATGATCTTCTTCATAACAGTCGCCTTCCAGCCGAACAACTTGCGGCCATCAAGAACGATTCCTGTACCATCCTTATGTCCAAGAGAAGCAACTGTACCAAGAATATTCGGCTTGAATGCTTCCAACTCGCCGCCTTTTACAAGTGCGATGATGTTATGCGCAATCGTACCTGATTCTTGGATTGCAATTTGCGCAGTCGGAGGATAAGGGAATCCTGCCTTATGGTCCATTACAAGAGCACAGTCACCGATTACGAAGATATCATCATGTCCAGGAGCACGCATTTCCGGTGTTACATCAACTTTGCCGCGATTCGTGCCAAGACCGCTTTCCTCCACGATGACATTGGCACGTACACCTGCTGCCCATACAGCATTCATCGTTGGAATTTCTTTTGTTTCACCATCTTTTTCATAGATAACCTTGTCCGCTTTAATCTCAATAAGATGTGCATTGTTAATGAATTCGACACCACGAGACTCAAGTGAGCTCATTGCATACTCGACAAGCTGAGGGTCAAATCCTTTTAGGACAGTTGGAGAACCGTCGATGTTGAACACGCGCACAAGAGCCGGATCGATATCATATTCCTTACACAATTCAGGAACTTTGTTCACAATTTCACCAAGGTATTCAACACCAGTAAAACCGCCGCCTCCAACAACAATATTGAGACGAGCTGGATTCTTTTCTACTTCATTGTTATACATAGCGAAATTGTATTCAATATGTTCACGAAGAAGTCTGGAAGTATTGATTGTACTGATTGTAAAAGCATGCTCCTCAATACCAGGAATGCCGAAAGTGGCAGGCTGGAATCCAAGTGCTACGACTAGAATGTCATATTCAATTCGTCCAGTGTTCTGAAGCTTTACAGATTTGCTTTCTGTATCAATTGCAAGAACAGTGTCCTGTAAGAATTTCACCTTATTAAAATTGACAACATCTTTTATACGAATGCGAGCGCGATCCTGGTGGATTGTCCCTGCAGATACCTCATGCAACCAAGTTGCCTGGTAATGATAATCATGTTTGTTAACGAGTGTAATTTCCGCATCATTTGGGCTTAGCTTTTTCTGTAATTTGGTTGCCACCATCATGCCGCCATAGCCAGCACCAAGAATGACGATTTTCTTCTTGTTCATTCCATCACTTCCATCTAATTTATTATTAAATAATTCCGAAACGACTTTGTGATATTCTTCACTTACTTCTACAAAAAAAATCTCTCTCTATTAGAATGTGCAATCGGTTGCACAATCGTTTATCCAGCATTAATAGTAGACCTTTTGCCCTCATATTTCAAGCCTTTCACCTACTTTCAAAAAAGTAAGAATGTTTACCCTAACTGTTGGGCAATGTAGTGCTGTTGCAACCTGCTCTTATGATAGAATAGGCACAGACTATATTAAGAAGCAAATGCTTATCAGGAGGGAAAGCAATGACAGAAAAAGTATACGATATCACTATTATTGGAGCCGGACCAGCAGGACTTTTCACAGCGTTTTATGGCGGCATGCGCCAGGCAAGTGTCAAGGTCATTGAAAGCCTTCCACATGTCGGAGGTCAGCTAACAGCTCTCTATCCTGAGAAATATATTTATGACGTTGCCGGTTTTCCCAAGATCCGTGCACAGGAGCTCGTTGACCAGCTGGAAAAACAGCTTGAACTATTTAATCCTGAAATTGCACTTGGCGAGTCTGTGCAAACACTTGAAAAACTTGAAGACGGCACATTCAAACTGACAACAGATAAAGAAGTCCACCTTACAAGAACGCTCATCATTACTGCCGGAAACGGTGCATTCCAGCCGCGAAGACTGGATATCGATGACTGTGAGAAATTCGAGGATATTAATCTGCACTACTATGTGAAAGATATGAATGCTTTCTCTAATAAAGAAGTTGTTCTGTTTGGAGGCGGTGATTCCGCTGTTGACTGGGCACTCATGCTGAAAGATAACGCCAGCAAAGTTACACTCGTCCATCGTCGTCCGGAATTCCGCGCTCATGAGAGTTCCGTCGAGGAGCTCATGAATTCCAATGTCGAAATTCTGACGCCTTTCGTACCTAAGCATATTGAAGGAACCTATAAAATAGATAAAGTCATTTTAGAAGAAGTAAAAGGAGATCGTATCGTTGAGCTTTCTCCGGATGCTGTAATCTGCAACTATGGCTTCGTCTCCTCCCTCGGCCCAATTAAAGACTGGGGATTGGAAATCGAGAAAAACAGCATAGTCGTCAACTCCAAAATGGAAACAAATATCCCGGGTATTTATGCAGCAGGAGATATTACAACATATCCAGGCAAGATCAAACTTATCGCAACTGGATTTGGAGAAGGTCCGACTGCAGTGAGCAACGCCAAACATTACCTCGATCCAAAAGCTAGAGTACAGCCAAAACATTCGACGAGTATGTTTGAGTAAAAAAAAGCCATTGATGCTAGGAGCATCGATGGCTTTTTTTATTTTATCTAGTACCGAAAGCAACAATTGCCTGTGTATAGCCCTCTTCATTCGTTACTCCAACCACAACAGTAGATTTACCACTACGAGGCCAGGCCGTAAAAAGCTCTCTTTTTCCATCTGTTTCAAAATAACTTTTTTCCTTAAGTTTTTCATCTTTTTTTACTCGTTTAGCGATTGAATCATGCAATGCCTTCATTTCTTTGTATGTATGCTTTTCCTTAGAAAGTTCCAAGTCATATCCAACGTACTGAAGCTTTTTCTTTTCGAAAATATACATGAGTCCTGCATTATATCCGTATTTCTTTGTGTCGAAAAGAATCACATCTTGCATATCTGCAACCCATTTGGCTTTTTCAACTTTTTTGACGCGAGCTGGAGAGTCTCCGATATATGTACCTCTAGTCAGTTCAATATGTTTCTTTTTCATTTGATCGAGAATCTTCTGAGGTACAGCTTTATACTTCAATTCCTTTGCATTGATTTTTAAATACTGACCACTTCCTATTTCGTATAGCTTCTTTTTCTTGTCTACCTTAAAAACTCGATGAACATCTTTTGCCTTTGTTTTTTTGTAACTGACCAGTTTCTTATTTTTCATTTTATAGATGGTCGTTGTTTTTAGGACATCAACCTTGCCAACCTGGCCTTCCTTAACCTGCATCCCTTCCCATTGCACATTATGGTGCGCGCTTGCTGAACCGATTGGAAACAGTGTGAGCATGGCAAACGTAAGTATAAAAATGCTATACACCTTAATTTTTTTCAAATGGATTTCCCCCTTTTCATCTCACTAATAATTCGACATTCCTATGAAAACTCCTTCACAATCAAAAAATACCGCCTCGCAATAAGCGAGACGGTACCCAATCAGCAATCTCCCGGAGTACCTGCATTTTCCTTCGTTCTGAAGGAAGAACCGCAGCCACAGGCCATGACAGCGTTGGGATTATCAATTGCAAACCCGCCGCCCATCATGTTCTGTTTGAAATCAATCGTTGTATCCTGAATGACGGGAATGTCAACGACAGAAATAATAACCGGAATCTCGTTAATCTCGTATATTTTATCCAGATCCTCGTTCACATCATAATCAAAGCCGAGTGAATAAGACAAACCGCTGCAGCCGCCGCCTTTTGCGCCAAAACGCAGACGGACACCTTCAGACTCTTCCTTCATCATGTCTTTGATCTGGTCTCTTGCACTATCGGTAATATTAATTGCCATTTCCATGCTCTCCTCCCAATTGACTTGGATGCCTGTTTCATTGTCCAAAGGAATGCATGTTGTGATGTATACTCGAATTATGACTCTTGAAGCTGAGTAAGCCCTCTTTCATCAAGTTCTTTGTATACATTTTTAAGCTTTGGCATTCCTTCAGCGACCATTTCATCGTCAACAAACACAATCGGATAAAACAAGTCTTCCTCGAAAATGCGTTCTACAAACGCTTTGTGCTTCTCGTCTTCTTGTGATGCATTAATATCGATATATTGATAGCTGATGCCATTTGTGTCATACTTTCTTGCAATGGCAGCCTGCAGCCATTCATATGTGTCTTTTGAGCTTGGTGCGCCAACACAGCTGGCACAGATCTGTTCAGCGCCATATACTGTCAATGTAATATTCGCCATTCCATTCGCCTCCCCCGAGCATGTTAAAATATATTTGTAATATGTCCATCCCATCATACAACAGATCAGCCCAAATGAAAAACCAAACTAACCGAAACTTCCGAAAAAGAGAGAAACGAATAGATTTTTCTGCCCAAACATTTTATAATAATTATATATTGAAAGGGGAAGATGACCATGGAAGAGCAAGTCCGCGAAGTATTGATGAAGCTGCGTCCATTTTTGCTACGTGATGGCGGTGACGTGGAATTGATCGATGTGGATGAAGATGGAGTTGTTCTGCTTCGCCTAATGGGTGCTTGCGGCAACTGCCCAAGTTCTGCCATTACATTGAAGGCCGGCATTGAGCGCGCGCTCATGGCTGAAGTTCCCGGCGTAACAGAAATTGAACAAGTCTTTTAAATCGGCGACGATTATGAACAGGCACCCGGATTCCGGGTGCCTGTTTTTGATTCAGCAACTAACAAGCCGTTTCATTCATGTCGCCAGCCATTCCGGCCTTGGAATCTGCCATGCGTGAACATCGACTTCCATGATTTCAAAGAAACTTTTCAACCGTTGTTCATAAATCTTTTGTTTACGGCAGAGCACGCTCATTTTTTCCATGAAACGAATCTCGTCTTCCTCACTCTGCAGTCCCGGCAGTTCTTCAAGCAAATCAAAGAAATGAGCTGGAAACATCAATCTCGCATACAGTAGACGCCAGCCAAATACAGAGAGCGGACTGACCGTTTGATAGTCCCTTAAAAATTCCACCACTTCGATTTCGGCACCCTCGTTTTGTTCAAGCAACTTTCCTCTAACCCACTCGGCTACATCCCGTACCGGATGGTCATACAATAATTCATCTGGCCAGATGACAGGCTGCAGCAACTGGTTCTGATAACGTTCAAATACGATTGTAGCCTGATCCGTTTCACCGAACCGCTGCTCCTCCTCAGACTCGCGCACATATTGGATCGCATTCTCACCAAGTCCAATCAAATATGAGAAAACGTCCATCAGGCGGCTTGCACAATAGTCCCCGCTTCTCGCAAGGTTTGCCAGCTCGCTTTCAAAATGCCCCAGTTTATTCTCCCATAACATCCTCCATTCCCCATAGCATGAGATGTTCTGTGGCTCATAAGGATAATGGCTAAATTGTTTGTGAAAATGGGCCAGTAATTCCCCTTCACTGTAATCATCTGAAAAATACTCAATTTCTGCACAGCAGACAAAATACCTTTTGCCTTTGTATACGCTGTACCACTCACCCTCAACATTACGGATTGGCCAAGCCGTCCCGCGGCAGCCATTTTCTTTAAGGAAGCTGGCGAGAATTGCCTGTTCAGCAAAGATTGCTTCCTTGTTCTCAATGCAAATGGTAAAATATGCGTATTGTTCATCGCAGAAACAATGACGTCCGGTAATAGAAGTTGTATCCCGGATATCAAGTGCATAGTCTGTTACGAGCAGTTCATACATCGAAGACCCTCCTCACGTAATGGATGCCCTGATGAAATGATATGCAGCCCAGATTGATTTTTGCAAAAACTTTCAAGAGGAAGCAAGGTGATTTCGTTGACTGACAAACGCAGTAAGGATGAGATGAAGAAAAATACAAGCCAAAGCGAATTGGAAATAAAGGCACGTCAATGGCTTATTGAACGTGGAGTTACATTGGAGGACATAGCTGAACTTGTCTATTATCTCCAGTCCAAATACCATGACAATCTTACGATGGAGGAATGCATCTTCAACGTTGATCGAGTACTGAGCAAGCGTGAAGTACAGCACTCTATCCTAACCGGTATTCAGCTTGATGTTCTCGCTGAACAAGGTAAGTTGAACGAACCCCTCCAGACAACAGTAGCTCGAGATGAGAGTCTTTACGGTATCGATGAAGTCATTGCCCTTTCAATCGTCAATGTTTACGGATCGATCGGCTTTACGAATTATGGATATGTCGATAAAGTAAAGCCTGGCATTCTAGAACGTCTAAATGATAAAACAACTGGAGAAGTCCATACATTCCTTGATGATATTGTCGGAGCCATCGCAGCAGCAGCATCGAGCCGTCTCGCCCACGGACAAGCGGATGACAGGCTGATTGATTTATAAAGTAAAAAGAAGCAGCGGACATTAACAGTCCACTGCTTCTTTTTACTTACATTTTCTTAATCCAGTCATCCAGTGTATCGACATGATAGGTCGGCATATCCGGCAAGTTCCCAATATCTTCACGTTTCGAAATACCTGTGAAAACCATTAGTGTATCAAGCCCAGCTCGAATCCCTGCCTGAATATCCGTTTTATAGTTATCCCCAACCATGATTGTCCTTGATTTATCCGTACCGATAATCCTTAATGCTTCATTCATAATAATGGACTCCGGTTTGCCAACAAAGACTGGCTCAACACCGGTACTTGCCGATACAGCTGCCGTAATTGCTCCATTGCCGGGATAAAGACCGTCTTCCCGGGGAATGGCTAAATCACTATTTGTTGAAATAAATTTAGCCCCCGCCCTTATTTCTAGACAAGCAGCTGCAAGCTTATCGTATGTGAGGTGCCTGTCTAACCCAATTACGACATAGTCTGCATTATTTTGTACGATTTCCAGGCCTTCCTTTTGAAAAGCATTATGAAGGCCTTCCTCGCCGATAACAAAACAGCGTGCTCCCTTTTTTTTACGGCCTAAGAAAGTCGCCGTTGCAATTGCCGTACTAAATACGTCTTCCGCTCTCGCCGGTATATCGAACCCATTTAATTTCTCTGTAATTTGTTTTTGAGTAAGCGAAGCATTATTTGTAAGAAACAGATAAGGAATGTCTTTTTCTTGCAATGTTCTTATAAAGCGCGGAGCCGCGTCAATTTTTTCATTGCCTCTGTACATTGTCCCATCAAGATCAATCAGATAACCTTCGTAATGCTTCATCTTAAGCAAATCCTTTCCCTAATCTGACTTTTTGCCAAAAGCATGGGCGACGTTTGCTTCTTTCTTTAAATATGTACGAATGTGGAGTGGAAATCGCTGCAAGGATTCCTTAGCAGAAAGTAAGGCCTTAAGGACTTCCTCCGCGTCCAGAACGTCGTATGATCGCATAAGCATCGCTCTCATGGATATAAATCCAATTAAAGCAGATCTCTCTGCTTCCGGAATAACTTGCTCATCTACAAGTATGCAAATGATATCTTCGTAACTTCCTGCATCTCGCATCATGAAACCATCAATAAGCAAATGACCGACATCAAGAATTGAAGCGATCAGAACTTCTGCGTATCGTTCACGTGCAAGGTCCCCTATGTTTCCTTGACATGTGATCACTTCATCAAATTGGGACTGCCGCTTCTCAATGAAATTAAGCAAATCAGTAATTTTGTCCTTGTCGATCAAATACATTGCCATCTCTCCCGCAAAGTTTTTCAATACAGTCTTGCTGGCACAATGCAATACCTATTCACCCATGCGCTTCAATACAAAATAAGCACAACCAAAATTACAGAACTCATACAAATAATCATCAAGCGTAGATATTCTTGAATCGAATCCAGCTTTTTCATTCGTATCTTCGTAAAAGCCGCGAAGCCTTAATTGTTCATATCCCCAATCACCGACAATGTAATCATATTTCTTAAGTATCTCCGAATTGCGCGCTTGCAACGCTTCTTCATCGAAACCATCTTTTTCATTTCGGATCACCTTGTATTGAATACCATTCAGTTCAACCACGCTTTCAGTCCCCCGCTTCCGCACATTTTTTATTTATTCATTTTACCACAGTCACAGGAACCCGCAAATGAGCATGTCCCCTGACCTGTTTTGCCAATAACGAACAGGCATGGATGGCTTATTTAACACCACACTAAGAAAGATTAGAAATATATATGAAGGAGGACCTTGTATGTTGAAGAAAAGAATCGGTTTTCTGCTCGCTTTTTCCCTCCTTGCCGGCTGCAGCAACAACAATGCTGGTAAAAATCAAATGGAAAACGCTGCTGAATTGGATGCTATTCCGCATCATGATGAAGCAAGAAATGCAGAGTTTAACCGTGACAACCGGAATACAGGATTTGTTCGATACAAAGAAGAAGACTTGCGACGAATAAACAAACCGTCTGGAATTAATCGTGAAGAGGCAGCCCAATCTGTTTCGTCGCTAATTTTGCAAAATGGCGGATACGACGAGGTAGCCGTTCTTGTTACAGATCGTGAAGTGCTTATCGGCTACAAAAAACAAGACAAACTGTCACAAGAAAGAGCAGCAGATATGGCAATCAAGACAGCTCGTTCTGCCGTTCCAGCTTTCTACCGCATTTATGCCACGGACGATCCAACGATGATGAATGATATTGAAAGTCTTCACAATTCAAAAACGAACCATAACATTCGCTCATCAGTTGACCGAATCATCGATGAAATGGAACATGGCGGGACAAACAAATGAGGAAGCGAATTTTCACCATCGTTGTTTTGACAGCAGTTGCACTATTGATGAACATAGATACTGTTAATGCGCAATCTGCTCAGGAAGAATTGTACGAAAAGCGGTTTTCTCTTTATAGGAAGACAGAAGCTGTCACCCAAGTTCCCTGGTATATGCTCGCTGCAATCGACCAATATGAGCGAAACACACAGAAAGACAGCGATGGTAATATCGTCTCTATCGCTGTCCCCGACGAATTATGGTACGGTGCTGGGAATCTTATGAAACTGAACGAAAACGAAGCCATCTCTCTCTTCCAAGGTAAAGGAAAGGACGGGAATGGTGATGGCAAGGCCAACCCTGGATGTCCAGAGGATGTGTTATTTACTGTCGCTAATATGTTGCTTGAAGAGGGCCATTCAGAGGAAGATTTCAAAATTGCCCTTTGGAAATATTATAGACGTGATCTTTCCGTCCAGACAATTTCCAATACAGCACGCGTATTCAAGAAATTCCAAAGGCTTGACTTAAATGACCGAGCTTTTCCTGTATCAACGAAATATAACTACAGTTACAGAAGCACCTGGGGAGATAAACGGGGCTTCGGAGGAAGACGTATTCATGAAGGTACCGACATCTTTGCTGGTTACGGCGTTCCTGTCATATCATCTACGTATGGAGTCGTGGAACTTAAAGGCTGGAATCGCTTCGGTGGCTGGCGCGTCGGCATACGCGATATCCATAATATTTATCATTACTATGCTCACCTTCAAAGCTTCACAGATATAAAAATCGGACAAATTGTAAAGCCCGGTGACATACTTGGAACAGTTGGTTCGACTGGTTACGGACCGCCTGGAACATCAGGCAAGTTCCCGCCACATCTTCATTATGGTATGTATAAAGACAACGGTACACGTGAATGGTCTTTTGATCCGTATCCGTTTTTGCGCAAATGGGAAAGGATGGAGAAAAGCAATTAAAAAGGAAGAGTCGCTACAAACGACTCTTCCTTTTAAAATTCAAGCTCTTTTTCGTGCCTGTTTTGATTTATGGACAGCATAAGCGATACTTGCTCCAAGTCCGCCCCAAATAACCAAAATCCCAAGAATCATGACAAAGATAGCACTGCCAGTCATTATACTTCCTCCTCTTCATCCAAATCAGGCGCCGTAAGCTCACGGTTATGTTTCCATTGCATAAAGGATAGGATGATTGCAACAACTAATACCCCAATAGCAATGCTCCAACCAGATGAAAGGATAAACCCGTCTGAATATCCACCATAGTTTCCTGTTTCAGTAGGGAATTTTTTAAGCAAGTTGTTTTTCAACAAATCATACATCATATAGCCAAGTACGACTGGTGTAATAACGACTAGACTAAACGTCCACCACCAACGAACGCGAATATCTGAGATTTCATTTGCATGATTTTTGAACATGCCTAGCTTGCGAAGAATCCAAGCAACAAGAATTACTTCGACAAGACCTAGTACAGCAACACCGAACTGGTTAATGAAGTAATCAACGTTGTCCAGGAAGAACAAGCCACCCTTTGTTGCATACAGCAATGAAATAATCGCAGAAAGACCGCCACCGAACAATACTGCACGTATACGAGAAATATTGAACTTGTCAACTAGCCCAGCAACATATGTTTCTGTAATCGACATAAGTGATGTCAATCCTGCAAGTACAAGTGACACGAAGAACAAAACACCGAATAACTGCGGCAAAGCCGGGAACTGGTTAATGATCTGCGGGAATACAACAAAAGCAAGACCAACACCGTCAGAAACGACCTTATCAACCGGAACACCCTGCTGCTGTGCAAGGAAACCCAGAACTGAGAAAACTCCAATTCCTGCAAGCAATTCGAAACTTGAGTTACCGAATCCAGTAATAAAGGCATTATTTGTAATATCGGATTTCTTCGGCAAATAGCTTGAGTATGTGATCATTATTGCAAAGGCGATTGAAAGACTGAAGAATATCTGCCCATATGCAGCCACCCATACTTTTGAATCGAGTATTTTGCTAAAGTCTGGTGCAAAGAATGCTTGCAAACCATCACTAGCTCCTGGAAGTGTAATAGCACGGATTACAATAAGAATGAAGATAAATACAAGCAATGGAATGAAAATTCGGTTTGCCGCTTCAATTCCCTTCTTGACACCTTTCGACAAAATCCCTAGTACGATTGCCCACACGATAATCAATGGAATGACAACCTGTGGTACAAGCCCGCCAAAGTGACCTGGCGTGCCAAGATGCAAGTAGTCGTTATAAAGAAAAGCTTCTGTATCTTTTCCCCAGCTCAACTTGAATGAGAAGAAAGTGTAAGATATTGCCCAGGCAATAATGACTGAATAATATGTTGAGATGACAAAAGATACAAGTACACCCCACCAGCCGATGAATTCAGTTTTGCGATTCATTCTGCGGAAAGTAAGAGGTGCAGATCCCCGGTACTTATGGCCCATCGTAAATTCCATAATTAGAATTGGTATGCCAGCCGTTAGAAGTGCGAACAGATAAGGAATGAAAAATGCTCCCCCACCATTCTGATAAGCTACAGCCGGGAAACGCCAAATATTACCTAGACCTATTGCTGAACCGACAGCAGCCATAATGAACCCGGCTCTTGTTCCCCATTGTGAACGTTGTTCCATGATGATTATCCCCCTAAAAAATTACAGAACAACAAACATATTGATAAAAATGTTTTTTGTTTTCTGATTATTTCATTCGTTATTATAACTGCTCTCAAAAACAATGTCAAAGCATTCTTAAAGTACTATAATGGTAATATTAAACATTACTTAAGTAACAAAAAACTCTACAGAATAATCTGCAGAGCTTAAAATTAGACAGTATGTTCAACTTTCTTTCTGTTCTTGGCTTTAGCTATAAGCAAAGCAATAATAGGAATGATCAAGACTGCTGGTAAAGCAAGCCAAAGCTGCTCAGTCATACCTATGATCAAATAACCGAAAGCTGATGCAATTGCAGCAAGCAATGCATAAGGGAACTGGGTCATAACGTGATCGATATGGTTCGCTCCTGCTCCAGTCGATGAAAGAATCGTTGAATCTGATATTGGCGAACAATGATCTCCAAAGACTGATCCTGCAAGTATTGCCGACAACGTCGGAAGCAACAAGTTGATGTCGACCTTGAGTACAACTTCAGCACCGATTGCTAGCATAATTCCAAAAGTGCCCCAAGATGTACCAGTCGCGAGCGCCATGATACCCGATATTACGAAGAAAACAAGTGGCAGCATCGTTGGCTTAAGAGTGGACTGTTGTACATAATTGGCAAGAATTTCGCCAGTCTTCAGATCAGAAATAATGGAACCTACAATCCAAGCAAGCAACAGGATATATATTGCTGGGAGCATCGTCTTAATGCCTTCCCACAATATTTTCCCACCATTTGCTCGCGGAGCCTTTTGAGTGAAATGAAGGGCGAAGCCGACGATTACAGCGACAACTCCTCCTGAAAACAGACTTAGGTTTACATTCGTTTCAGCAAAAATCGTTAGAACAGTCGGGTTTGAACCGCTAGCTTTGAACCCTGTATAAATCATCATGATTACGGTAACAGCGATCAGTGTGATGATCGGCACAAGCAGATGACGAACCCGTCCTTCTTCATGAGGTTCAAATGTTGAACTGAGATCTCCGGCAACTTTAGCTTTTTTCGGATCCGGATCAATAAGCTGACCGGTTTCCATAGCACGCTTTTCATGTTTACGCATTGGACCGAGATCCATTGAAAAAAGAGCTGTAAGAAAAACGAGCAGTAATGCAGTCAAAGCATAGAAATTGTAAGGAATCATTTCTACAAAAGATGTAAGGGGTTTCATATCTCTGATTCCATTGGCTGCGAAAATACTGCCAAGAATCCCGATGATAAAAGCTCCCCAACTCGAAATTGGTGAAATAACAGTGACCGGTGCAGCTGTCGAGTCTATGTAATATGCAAGTTTCGCCCTTGACACTCGATGTCTGTCTGTAAGCGGGCGGGCAACTTGTCCAACGGCGAGTGCATTGAAATAATCATCGATAAAAATGATAATTCCAAGAAGTACAGTCATCAACTGGGCACCAGCACGGGTTTTTACTCGTCTGATCATCCACTCACCAAAAGCAAGGCTGCCACCTGAAGCAGCGAGCAATGCTGTCATTATACCGAGCAATAGCAGGAACGCAAGCAACAGAAGATTGCCGCTGTTGACCGCTCCTTCCGTATAGAAAATATTAGCAAAGTCCTTCCATATTTCTTTCAAGGTTCCTAAGATTGAGAAATCATTAAGAATAAGTGCACCAGCGATAATCCCGGTCCCAAGCGAGAGCAGGACCTTTCTTGTGGCCAAAACGAGCACAAGCATGATCACAGCGGGAAGCAAGGAAAGAATTTCTTGTGTATCCATATAAACTAAAGCCTCCAAATAATTTTTGCAGGTAAGACTGTCCAGTCAGATTAGACAACATGATGGCAAAATAAAAAGCAATGATAGAAAATAACCTATCATTGCTTTATCAATATACGTTATCCTCCACCGATCAATAGTCCTCCATGCAGAATATGCATGACAGTACATTCCCTGTTCGAAAACATACCAGAATCATGAACGCGACTTCCATGAAACTTCGGCGGCAGATCCTTTCACTGGCAATCATTGGTGTCATCCTCCTGCCGGCTACTTATATATGCCGCGCCTCTACCTCACCGATTATAAGGTTGGCTATGAATTTGTATATATAGTCTATCAAACTATCAATCCTTCTTCAAGCTGTCTTTTGGCAGTGAAATGGAAGGTCCTTCCCCATTTCCACTATAAAATTCAGGAACCTTTCCATTTACAATTCCAGAAGTGATGAATATCTTTGTCTCAACTTCAGAGACTGAAGAAGAAAATGGCATTACGATTTGGACATTGACATTCACACTAATATAAAGCTTATACAGCGCAGAGTTGATACCGAACTCCTCTACCTCATGAATGACATCGGTTTTAATATTACCGACAATCTCAAAATGTACAGGAATCTTAGGCCCGAGATTAGCCAACACTGAGTTGCCTGTCGCCTGACCGATAGGTATTTCTACTACAGTAGGATCCCGCTGTGCAAGATCCGAAGCCGTATTTCCGTAATCTTCTGGTTTCAGATTCGGATCCTCTGTATCAATTGTCGCTCCCTTATTCATATTATGAAGGTAGTATTCAACCCTGTCTGTCGAGGTCCGCAAGATTCTGTTAATTGCAGCCGAGTTCCAGGATGTACTTGTCACTTCCCCATTATGGTCGTACTTTTCCTCTATCAAATTATCGAACTCAACATCTTCTGTAAACTCGACAGCTGCATTGATCGCTCTTGTAGCAAATTCATCTGTCTTGATTTCAGCAATATCTATCAATGTCGGCTTAATGCCGCGATCTACGAGCCAAAAACTGAGCAAAACAAGGATTATAAAACAAATAAAAGTGCATGCAAAAATGGCCTTTGGCGCAGGAGGTGTCCTCTTTTTGCGGAATCTTTTCCGAAATGCCACGCAACATACCCCCTTGCAGCCAGTTTATGCTGGCCACAAGGGGGTTAGAATGGATAAATTTCTAGTATTAGACTTGCTTTGGCGCAGACTGTTCAGTCAAGCGGAGCAGAGCATCCTTCCCTTTCATACCGGGTTCCCAGCCGAATTGCTGACGTGAAGCTTCCGTAACAAGTTCCAAAGGCGCTTCCAGTAAATCATCAATGGAGCGCACTCCTCGGGCCCTTCCGGCGATTACTTCACGATCCCGAAGCGCTGTATCAAGAATGCCTACATCTAATGCCGCACACATAATATATCCTGTCTCGTTTGTTACGACTAACAAGTTCGTCTTTGGCAAAGCGACACGAACAGAAGTAAAAGTCTTACCTTCAATTTCAATTGGGTTCACATGAATCATGATGTAATTCTCCTCCTCTGCAATCAGCCTATGCAGAGGCAACACGTCCAGTTACCCTTTTTATGGCAATCTTTGCAAAGCAAGCAGCAACAAGTCTCGAAGGAACTCAGGCAGGAAATACTTCTTCTCCCTCGCCTTTGCTATCTCGGGGAACAATCTTCCAAAAGTGAAACTGTCTGCTGTTGCGAGCTTGTAATTGCCTTTTAGATCTATCTCTTCCCCATGAATTTTAGCCGATTTAATGAATGACAGGTCGGCTTTCTCTTCTCTAATTGGTTCAATCCCGGAAAGAACCATCTTGCCAATCACTTTGCCGCGAAAGCCGAACCCCTTCAATTCATAATGAGTCAATTCTTCTGTTTCACCGGCTCGGATGATCTCAAGCAATTCATCACCGTCTACCTCTACAACACATGGATTAATTGGATGCGGACATATACGATGCAAATCACCGCGTGTCACTTTGCCTGCGGTAAGATCCCCAAGAATGACACCTGAATTCAGCATGGCACAATCCGCCCCTGTCCACTCCTCCATCGTTTCCGTAAGAGCTTGCATGAGTGGAGTCTTTTTAAACCAGTCCTTTTTTAAATCATAATTCAATTCAGCAACTGTAACAGAAAGCTTCCGTTCTGCATCCTTTTCCAATTTCTTTAGACTGTCTGCAGTTTGCCCGTCTTCAGGATAGGTTTCCAGGTTTTCTGCATGTCCTGATTTTTCTGTAACCCTATTAAGTATAAGATCCCATTCTATATGAACAGCACCTGCATAATGGCATCCTTTTCCTGCAGCCGTAAGCAGTACACCGTTTACATATTTGCCGTTCTTGAGAAGATGATGAGTATGGCCTCCCATAATAATATCAATCTCCGGCCAAGCTTGCGCAATCTTTTCATCCTCTGACAGTCCAAGATGCGATAATAAAATAAGTATATCGTGCTCAGCTTTCAAGCTGGCAATCTCATCACCAAGAAAACGTTCTGGATCACTAATTTCCCAGCCAAGTTTTTTATAAAAAGCTGCAAAAGGTGCCGTCAGTCCGATGATTCCAATTTTCGTGCCATGTCTTGTCCTGATTGTCTTGCGATCAAGCAGCCAAAATGGCTTTGTACCAGTGGCTGTTTGCAAGTTACTGCAGATGACTGTGAACTTCGAATGATCATACAAATGTTGCAAATCCTCATGTGGCAATGTGATGCCTTCATTGTTGCCCAGTGTAACAGCATCATAGCCAATATCATTCATCAGCCCAACATTTGCTTTCCCAAGCGTCGCTTCTGTAATGGCAGCTACCCGGTCAATATGGTCACCAATATCAAAGAGATAAACATCCCGATTGCGTGACTGCCACTTCGCTCTTTCATTTTTTAAATAAGCCGCAACCCGTGGCCATTGCTGAAAATTGCTATGAAAATCATTTGTAAAATAAAAATACAGCTGTTCTTGCATCATGAAAAACCCCTTATAGCATGCTGTCAACAATCAAATATAAACCGATTAGCACAAGGCAGATCTGTAAACTGCGGATGAGAGTCTTTCCATTCAAAATTTGATTTACATGGGCACCAAGCCATCCACCGATAATTGCACCTGGCACAACGTACAAAGTATAATGCCATGGAATATGGCCAAGAGCAATATGAGTGATTGCTCCTACTCCGCTGCTAAAGATGATCATGAATAAAGATGTGGCGATTGCAATATGAGCCGGGACACCAAAAAGTAAAATGAGTGAAGGCACTATCATCGATCCACCGCCAATACCAAATAAGCCTGATAACGTACCTACAAAAAAAGCAATGAAGAACGGCTTCAACCAAGAAATTCTATAACGATATTCCGTGCCATTTACAACAAGTATGCGCAGAATTCCTTTTCCATGATCGATCTTCTCCTCCCCAGACTTCATCTCAATGAGAAACAGTAAAGAAATAAGGAGAAGTAGAACACCAAAATATAAAGGGAAATTTTCCATTTGAATATAGCGGCTTAGCCAAGAACCAAAGATACCACCTGGAACACTCCCAGAAATAAGATAAAAACCAAGTCTGAAATCAACAAGTCCATTCCTAGAGTTAGAAATGGTTGATGTAATAGTAGTAAAAATCATTGCAATTAGCGAGACTCCTACGATAGATTGAGGATTGACCCACTCAAAACCAGTAAGAAAATTTGTAAAGAGTAACATAATTGGTACAAAAAGAACCCCACCGCCCAATCCAAGCAGCGCACCAGCAAAAGAGGTCGCAATTGCAGTGACAATACAAATAATATAGACCATTTTTATTCCCTATCCTATTCTTTTTAATCAAGTATAGCCGATTTACCTAGATAAGTCGCTATCCGATTATATTAATTGGAATTAAAAAGCCAGCAATGTCCGTAAACGAACATTGCTGGCTTTTTAACTTTTCTTATTCCTTAACTTCTTGTTCTTCAGCAGCCTTGCGCTCTTCTTTTAATTTCTTTTCAGCTGCTTTTTTATTTTCTTTCTCTTCCTTTTTAGCTGCTTTCTCTTTTTCTTTTTCTAGCTTCTCCTGCTGCTTCTTTTCAGATTCAGCTTTTTTTAGTTCTTCTTTCTTTTGCTTTTCTACTGCTTTTTCATCTTCTTTTTTCTGCTTTTCCGCTGCTTTTTCTTTTTCCTTTTCTAGTTTCTCCTGCTGTTTCTTTTCAGATTCAGCTTTTTTTAGTTCTTCTTTCTTTTGCTTTTCTGCTGCCTTCTCGTCTTCCTTTTTAGCTTTTTGCTGTTTCTTTATTTCATTCTCATTCTTTTTTCTTTCAGCTTTTTCTTCTTTCTTTTTTTCTTTTGCCTCAGCTTCTGCTTTTCGTTTATCAGCTTTAGCTTGCTTGTCTAACTTCTTTGTTTCTTTCTTTGATTCTTTTTCCGCTTTCTTTTTTTCTTTCTTCTCTTTTATAATAGCTTTCTTTGCTTTCTTTTTTTCCTGTATAGCTTCTTTTTTCTTTTTAACTGCTTCTTTCTTTTCCGTATTGGCCTCATTATTAGTGGTAGGATTTGTAGTCTGTTCGCTCTCATTGCTGGAAACAGATGAAGCAGCTGCCATAGATATACTTGGAGCGGAAAGGACTAGAAGACTTAATAAAGTAATAAAAACCTTTTTCACAATAATCTCTCCTTTGATGTATCATCTTGTATAACAGTTTTAGTATACTTCTATTTAAAGTTCTTGGGAAGATAAGGAAACACAATTTTTAAATTAATATAAAAAAACTCCCTGTTAGAGATAACAGGGAGTTTTCTATATAAATTAACCAATTGAACCTTCCATTTCGTGTCTGATTAGACGGTTCATTTCAACTGCATATTCCATTGGAAGTTCTTTCGTGAATGGCTCAAGGAAGCCCATTACGATCATTTCACTAGCTTCTTGTTCTCCAATACCACGGCTCATCAAGTAGAAGAGCTGTTCTTCAGAGATTTTGGAAACCTTAGCTTCATGCTCAAGTGAAACGTTATCGTTGAAGATTTCGTTGTATGGAATTGTATCAGATGTGGATTCATTATCAAGAATCAATGTATCACACTCAATTGTAGCCTTAGCGCCATCTGCTTTACGGCCGAAGTGTACAACTCCGCGGTAAGATACTTTACCACCGAACTTGGACATAGACTTCGATACGATAGAAGAAGATGTGCGTGGTGCCAAGTGGTACATCTTAGCACCTGCATCCTGGTGTTGTCCTCTACCAGCGTAAGCAATAGAAGTTGTAAGACCTCTAGCACCTTCACCTTTAAGAAGAACTGCAGGATACTTCATTGTCAACTTAGAACCAATGTTACCGTCAATCCATTCCATTGTTGCATTAGCATCACATGTCGCGCGCTTAGTAACAAGGTTGTAAACGTTGTTTGACCAGTTCTGAATTGTTGTATAACGGCAATAGCCATCTTTTTTAACAAAGATTTCTACAACAGCACTATGCAGTGAGTTCGTTGTATAAGTAGGAGCTGTACAACCTTCTACATAATGTACAGAACCGCCTTCATCAACGATGATCAGCGTACGCTCGAACTGACCCATGTTTTCAGAGTTGATGCGGAAGTAAGCCTGAAGCGGTGAAGTTGTTTCAACGCCTTTTGGAATATAGATGAATGATCCACCAGACCAAACAGCAGTATTCAAAGCAGCAAACTTGTTGTCCGCAGCAGGGATTACTTTACCGAAGTACTGTTTGAACAATTCTTCATGTTCTTTAAGAGCTGTATCTGTATCTGTGAAAATGATACCTTTCTCAGAAAGTTCTTTTTCAAGACTCTGGTAAACTACTTCAGATTCATACTGTGCAGATACACCAGCGAGATACTTTTGCTCAGCTTCAGGAATACCAAGCTTATCAAATGTCTGCTTAATTTCGTCAGGAACTTCATCCCATGTCCGTCCCTGTTTCTCAGACGGCTTAACATAGTAGACAATTTCGTCAAAGTTCAATTCGGAAAGATCGCCACCCCACTGAGGCATTGGCTTGCTATAGAAGATTTCCAATGCTTTAAGACGCTCATCAAGCATCCACTGTGGCTCGTTCTTCTGACGTGAAATTTCTTCAACAACTTCACGAGTAAGACCGCGGCCTGTGCGGAAAACAGAAACGTCCTTGTCATGGAAACCATATTTATACTCTTCTACGATTTCAGTTTCTTTCTTCGCCATTTTTACACCCTCCTATAGATGTTCAGTCTATTGTCAAAGCAGTTCGCTTAATTTTCTTGAACACCTTTCTCCATTGCCTTCCATGCAAGTGTCGCACATTTAATGCGCGCCGGGAATTTAGATACCCCTTGCAAGGCTTCAATGTCGCCCAAGTCCAAACCACCTGCATCCAGTTCTTTCCCAAGCATCATATCGGAAAAAATCTGGGACATACGCAGCGCATCGTCCAACTTCTGTCCTTTGATTGCTTGAGTCATCATCGATGCAGAGGCAAGACTGATTGAACAGCCTTCCCCATCAAACTTGGCATCTTTAACAACGCCGTCTTCAATTTTGAGCTGGATACGGATACGGTCGCCGCATGTTGGGTTGTTCATATCAACAGTCATAGAACTGTCTTCGAGAGCCCCTTTGTTACGCGGGGTTTTGTAATGATCCATGATGACTTGTCTGTACAACGTATCCAGATTATCAAAAGACATCGCCGAAATACTCCTTCGTTTTCAAGAGTCCTTCTACAAGACGGTCGATCTCCTCTTCCGTATTGTACAAGTAGAAGCTCGCACGTGCCGTTGCTGTTACATCAAGCCATTTCATGAGTGGCTGGGCACAGTGGTGTCCTGCTCTCACTGCAATGCCTTCTGCGTCCAATACAGTAGCTGTATCATGCGGATGTACATCACCAAGATTGAATGTAACAAGCCCTGCGCGTTCTTCTGGACCGTAAATTTCCAATCCTTCAATTGTGCGCAATTGCTTTAATGCATAGGCAGCAAGCTTTTCTTCATATTCATGAATCTCTTCCATGCCAACTTCATTCAAGAAATCGATTGCTGCACCAAGTCCGATTGCCCCAGCAATAATTGGTGTGCCACCTTCGAATTTCCACGGAAGCTCTTTCCATGTAGAATCTTGTAAACCGACGAAATCAATCATTTCACCGCCAAATTCCACTGGTTCCATTGCTTCCAGAAGTGCGCGCTTTCCGTACAAAACACCGATGCCTGTAGGTCCGCACATCTTATGGGCAGAAAAAGCATAAAAATCACAATCCAGATCTTGAACGTCCACTTTTAAGTGAGGGACGCCCTGAGCACCATCAACTACAATAACCGCGCCATTTTCATGAGCAATTTTCGCTGCTTCTTTGACAGGGTTGATCGTTCCGAGCACATTGGATACGTGGGCCATGGCGACAATCTTTGTTCTCTTTGTCACAGTTGCCCGGATATCTTCAAGTGTCACAGTTCCATCCGGCTGAAGTGGAATGTACTTCAGTACTGCTCCAGTCGCCTTTGCTGCCTGCTGCCATGGAATAATGTTTGAATGATGCTCCATGTAAGTAATGACAATTTCATCACCTTCAGAGAGATTGCTTCTTGCATAACTCCAAGCAACAGTATTCAGCGCTGTTGTAGTACCACGGTTGAAAATGATCTCGCTTGTGCTCTCCGCATTGATGAAGCGGCGCACTTTTTCACGCGCCCCTTCATATTTGTCTGTAGCTCTCGTACCCAATGTATGAACTCCGCGGTGAACGTTTGAATTGTAAAGACGGTAGTACTCATCCAAAGCTTCAATGACGGATACCGGTTTCTGGGAGGTCGCTGATGAATCGAGATAGACCAATGGGTGACCATTTACTTCCTGGTCAAGAATTGGAAACTGCTCCCTAATGGCGCGTACATCCATTAGTTGATTTTCCTCTCGATGATGTTAGTCAGCTGCTTTTTAACAGACTCAATTGGCAGCACTCCAACAACCGGCTCAAGGAAGCCATGAATGACAAGGCGTTCTGATTCCCGTTTTGTCAGACCGCGGCTCATCAAGTAGTAAAGGTTCAGCTCATCCACACGGCCTACAGAAGCTGCGTGTCCAGCTGTTACATCATCTTCATCAATAAGAAGAATCGGGTTCGCATCACCGCGTGCATTTTCAGAAAGCATCAGTACACGAGATTCCTGAACAGCGTCAGAGCGTGTAGCACCATGCTCGATCTTACCGATACCGTTAAAGATTGAGGAAGCTGCTTCCGTCATAACACCATGCTGCAAAATGTGGCCAACGGAATCTTTTCCGAAGTGTACAGTTTTTGATGTAATGTTGGAAATCTGTTTGCCGCGTCCAACTGTTACAGCCTTCATTTCTGTAGAAGAACCGTCGCCGATCAGATGCGTAATGTTTTCAGAAACAGTATTGCCATCGTTCATCAGGCCAAGCGCCCAGTCAACTGTCGCATCGCGGTATACGGCAGAACGACGATTGATGTAAGTAGTCGTACCTGCCGCAAAGTGATCAACACCGCCGAAGTCGATTTTAGCATTGTCCAAAGCAATAACTTCAGTAACGATATTTGCAACTGTCTGCTCGTTATCATTGTTGGAGATGTAGTTCTCAACATATGTGAGTTCACTGCCCTGGTCAGCAACAACAAGTACGTGGTTGAATAGTGCCGCTTCAGGATCTTCTTGCCAGAAGATTGTCTGAATTGGTGTTTCAACTTGGACGTTTTTAGGAATATAAACGAAAACGCCGCCGTTCATGAGTGCTGCATGCAAAGCAGTAAGGCGATGCTCGTCCACTTGTACAGCATCCTTCATATAATACTTCTCAACAAGCTCGCTGTGATCGCGCATTGCTGTGAAGATATCTGTTAGAATAACGCCTTTATCCGCAAGATCCTTGCTCAAAGAAACGTAAGCAGCTGTCTGATTGCGCTGAATCAACAGGTTCTCAGGCTTGCTGTCGCCGTCAATGAAAACCTTCAGCTCTTCAGGAAGAGCATCAAGGGAGTCAATTTTCGCACCTTCAGCAGCATGTTTGAACTGTGAGAAATTCCACTTAGAGATATTTGTTTTATCCGGCTTTGGCATATCAAGCGCTTCAGCCTGGTCATATGCTTTAAGGCGAAGTGAAGACATCCATTCCGGTTCATTTTTATCAGAAGAAAACTGTGAAATATAATCTTTATCGTATGGCAGCTTTGTCACTACAGTCATGTTGCCCCTCCTATCCTTCAAAAAGTTATTATGCTTCCTGTTCTACTTCGTCCTTAATTCCGAGTTCTTCTTTAATCCACTCATAACCTTCTGCTTCAAGACGCTTAGCAAGTTCTGGTCCGCCAGACTTTACAACGCGGCCTTTCATCATGATGTGAACGAAGTCAGGAGTGATGTAGTTCAATAGGCGCTGATAGTGAGTAATGATCAGTGTGCCGAAGTTATCATCGCGCATTTTGTTAATGCCTTTGGAAACAACTTTAAGTGCATCAATATCAAGACCTGAGTCGATTTCATCAAGAATTGCGATTTCAGGCTTAAGAAGCAAAAGCTGAAGAATTTCGTTACGCTTCTTCTCACCACCGGAGAAACCTTCGTTCAAGTAGCGCTGCGCCATATTCTTATCGATTTCAAGGAAGTCGAGTGCTTCGTCCATTTCCTTGATGAACTTCATCAATGAAATTTCATCACCCTCTTCACGACGTGCATTCATGGCAGAGCGAAGGAATTCAGAAGTTGTAACACCGCTGATTTCACTTGGATACTGCATAGCTAGGAACAAACCTGCGCGAGCACGTTCGTCAACTTCCATTTCAAGTACATCTTCGCCGTCAAGCGTAATGCTTCCTTCTGTAATTTCATAGCTTGGATGACCCATGATAGCTGAAGCCAATGTGGATTTACCAGTACCGTTTGGTCCCATTACCGCGTGGAACTCTCCGCCTTTTATAGTAAGGTCTACACCTTTTAAGATCTCCTTGTCCTCGATTGATACATGAAGATTCTTGATTTCCAAAACTGATCCTGCCATGAATGATACCTCCAGATTCTATTATGAAAATTTGTTGTATGGACTTTATTATATCCATTCTAATTTGATTCTCATTCTCATCTTATAGCATTTCATTTCTTTTATCAACACTTTTGGAGCGCTTCCTCAGCAATTGTCTGGAAAAGTCGGAAAACATTGTCCATTCGACTTTTCTTTCAAAAAAGTGCGCCCACCTAGTATTATAACAGAAAAATGCTGGCGTCTCCAATTCAGGAGATGCCAGCATTTTACCAGTTATCCAGAGTCATCTATGAATCTTACTGTCGAATTCAGCAATAAGATGTTTGCACGCAGCGTACTCTCGCTCGCGTTCCTTTTCAACATCCATTCTTGTGTCGAGCTTCCTGCAATATTCCGCGTATCCCACTTTGTGACAACGCTGCATTGCCTTTTCCATTTCCGCAGTATAGGTCATGCTTAAACCAGATTGGATAATGAATCGCCCTTTCGTCTTAAGTCTTAATTACTCGTGTTAAATCTTGTTTAATTATAACACAGTATATTTAACCGGAACAATGGACGTTCAAACGAAAAAACGCAAAATCCCGTAAGATTTTGCGCTTTTTAAAATCAATTATTTGCCATCAACTGGTACTACTGCACCGTTGTACTTCTCTTTGATGAAGTCCTGAATTTCTTTTGAATGCAATACATTCACAAGTTCTTTCAAGTCCTTGTTGTCCTTATCCTTCTTCTGGACAGCAATCACATTTACATATGGTGATTCGCTTCCTTCAATGAAGAGTGCATCTTTAGTTGGCTTTAGGCCAGCCTGGATAGCATAGTTCGTGTTGATTGCAACAAGTGTGTCGCCTTCTTTTTCATACACTTCAGGAAGAGACGCAGCATCTACGTCAGCAGAGAATTTGAGCTTTTTCTTGTTTTCAACGATGTCTTTAACAGTTGCTTTTTGCTTCTTGACACCGTCTTTAAGCTTAATCAAACCTTGTGATTCGAACAAACCAAGAACACGTCCGTGGTCTGCAACACTGCGACTCAAGACAACTTCTGTACCATCTTTAATATCTTTGACAGACTTGATGTTCTTGGAATAGACACCCATTGGTTCAATGTGGATGCCGCCGATGCTTGTAATGTCATAACCTGTCTTCTCAACTGTATCTTCAAGATACGGGATATGCTGGAAGAAGTTTGCATCTAGCTTGCCATCTGCAAGATCGTCATTCGGGAATACGTAGTCCTGATATTCTTTAATATCAAGTTTAATGCCTTTTTTCTCAAGTAGCGGTTCAGCTTTTTTCAAGATTTCGGCATGAGGTGTGCTTGACGCACCAATCTTAATAACTTTATCCTTCTTTTCGTCTTTCTTGTCACTATCTCCTGATGTGCCACAAGCTGCAAGCGTAAGCACAAGAAGAGCTGCAAGCAAAGCATACAATTTTTTCATTTTTTGTTTCCCCCTTGTTTGATTACTTGATCTATAGAATTGAATCATCAGATCCTTGTTCAGCGTTTGTCAATTCTGCGGGACAGGAAGTCGCCGATGAATTGGAAGATGAATACTATAATGACAATCAGAATTGTACATACAAGTACAACATCGAATTCGCGTCTTTGGAAGCCATAGAAATACGCATAGTCTCCAAGACCCCCGGCCCCAATGACACCGGCCATCGCAGTATAGCCAATCAATGAAATAGCTGTTACGGTCAACCCTGAAATAAGCGCAGGCATCGACTCCGGAAGCAATACGCGGAAAATGATTCTTCCAGTGCTCGCTCCCATAGCTTGAGCTGCTTCGATAACACCTCTGTCCACTTCTTTCAATGCGATTTCAACAAGTCTCGCATAGAATGGTGCCGCTCCTAAAATAAGAGCCGGCAACGCTGCGTTCGGACCACGGATTGTACCAAGTAAAAAGTCCGTAAACGGGAACAGCAGGAGTATGAGAACGATAAATGGAATCGCTCGGAAAATGTTCACAAGAGCCGCTATAATGATATTAACCGGTTTGTTTTGCCAAACATTCCCTCTACTAGTGAGATAGAGCAGAAGTCCGAGAATGAGACCAAGTATTAGTGTCCCGACCAGGGCAAGCAAAGTCATATAAAATGTTTCTTCTGTCGCCTGAATAAGGTCATTTACATCAATTGCCGGAAATAATTCATTCAGCATTACGGAGCACCTCCACTTTGGCAGCTTTAGTTTCCTTAATATAGGAAAGTGCGCGCTCTTCTTCAGATTGTTCTCCATTCATATGGATTACAAGTGTGCCATAAGCACCGCGCTGTGTCTGGGAGATTTTGCCTTGAATAATGCTGATTTCGACATTGAAATCTTTCGCAATCCGACTAATCAATGCGTCATTTGCCATTTCACCTACAAAATGCAAGCGCAATACTTTGCCAGTCTTGTAGGAGTCCACAATGCTGCTCAATCCATCTTCCTCATCTTCAAAGCCGAGAGCTTGTTCGATGAATTTCTTCGTGATGGGCTGCTTCGGATGTGAAAATACGTCAAGCACGTCACCGAGTTCAACGACTCTTCCAGCCTCCATGACAGCTACCCGATTACAGATCTTTTGAATAACTTGCATTTCGTGGGTAATCAGTACGATTGTCAGTCCAAGTTCCTTGTTAATCCGAACGAGAAGATCAAGAATCGAATTCGTTGTTTCCGGATCAAGAGCGGAAGTCGCTTCATCACAGAGAAGGACTTTCGGATTATTGGCGAGAGCACGGGCTATGCCGACTCGCTGTTTTTGTCCCCCTGAAAGCTCGGACGGATAGGCATCTTCCCTTCCTGCCAGTCCAACAAGTCCGATTAACTCTTCAACTCGACGTTTGCGTTCCTCAGCTTTTACCCCAGCAACCTCAAGCGGAAACGCTATATTCTCTCTTACTGTACGCGACCAGAGCAAATTGAAATGCTGGAATACCATTCCAATATCCTGCCTGGCAATGCGGAGTTCCTTGCTCGAAAGTTTAGTAATCTCCTTTTCTCCAATGGAGATACTGCCGCCAGATGGTTCTTCCAACCGGTTAAGCAAACGGATAAATGTACTCTTTCCGGCACCGCTATATCCAATCACGCCGAATATTTCACCTTCAGCAATGGATAGATTAATATTGTCTACTGCTGTGATCTGTTTCTTCTTTGTTCGAAACACTTTGGTCAAGCTGTCGATGACGATCATCTAGCTGTCCACCTTCCTTGCCTACATTCCTAATACACAATTAATGCGCCTTTCTGCAGAGAACAGAAAGACGCATGAACGATCGGGCTTGTCTTTATGTCCTCTCATCTGGCAAAGCTTCTGCTTCACTGGACTTGGCACCTTTTCAACCATGTTGAAGGTTGCCGCGGCTTCAAAGGGCCTTTCCCTCCACCGCTCTTGATAAGAGATAGATAATTTGAAATATGCAAATTGATTAAGAAAAATATTATCATGCTACTGCTTGCTCGTCAAGACATTCTGTCGAACAATTCCGGTTTTTGCTCGAGAAGGATACTGAGAATATTGGCAATGGAGTGAAAGGCATACACCTTCTTCCTAGTTTCTCCATTTTCCCTTATAAAGAGACAAGGAACGCTCTCAATTTTATGCTCATACATGAAGCTTTCATGGAGAGAAGCATTCATATGGAAAAAGATATCTTTGTCCAATGTTGTTTCAATTTGTCTAAGCATTCCTTCTGCTACATGGCATGTACCACAGAATGGTGAATGGATGAACAGCAGCAAGTCTTTGTCATTTAATTCATTTTGTATGATTTCTCGCAATGGATTCACCTTTTATCGGTTTTTTATAGGAGAAAGAGCGGATTGACTGCTATCCTTTTGGCGGCTAGAGCTGTAGCCAGCGCATAGTCTGGTGTCGCAGCTACTTCTCTGAATTCACTCGTTGTATGAATATGTTGTGCATGCGGAAGCTCTCTTGCAAGCATTTTGCGTAAGCGCTGTCCCGACTTATCTTCATCAACCATAATGTAAACGTCGCGATGATCAAGGTTGTATTCATCGAGCAATTCATCCAGCTTCGATACCCCGAGCGTGCCATTCGTACAGATCACCTCAATCTCTTCCAGGATGATCTTCTCGATTTGCCGTTTATCAGACAAACCTTCAACAATAATGACTTTGCTCAGGTCTATATGCATCTTACAGCACCTCCAGCAATAACTTCACCTTATATATATTAATGATAGCATGCCAATTATGTGTTTGCCCAATGTAATGAAAAGGTTCAAAGCACAAAAAAACCGGCAAGCAGCTCATAAGCCGCTTGCCGGTTTGCATGAATTGATTAACCTTCGATGAAAGCTTTGTACTGCTCAGCAGTCATAAGCTTGTCAAGTTCTGAATCATCAGAAAGTTCAACAACAAGCATCCATGCATTTTCGTATGGAGATTCGTTAACTGCTTCTGGAGTGTCATCAAGATCTTCATTCACTTCAACAACAGTTCCGCTTACTGGTGAATACAATTCAGAAACTGTCTTTACAGACTCAACGCTTCCGAAAGAGTCACCTACAGCTACTTCGTCATCTTCTTCAGGAAGTTCAACGAATACGATGTCACCAAGTTCAGACTGTGCGAAGTCAGTGATACCGATGCGAACTTTATCTCCTTCTTTTTTAACCCATTCGTGTTCTTCAGAATATAGAAGTTCTTCAGGCAAGTTGCTCATCATAATCCCTCCGTAATAGCAAGTATCATTGCAAAGTTTGTCTTCTAGCCGAGGCTAACAACTATTATTCTACTATGCTTGCTTATTTTTGCAACCATTTTTCGATAAATTCATTTTCTTTGAAACCTACTGTCACTTCATTGCCGTTATAAACGAGTGGACGCTTAATGAGCATGCCATCTTCCGACAACACTTGCGCCTTCTGATTTCTGTCCATTTCCGGGAGCTTCTCTTTCATGTTCAACTCGCGATATTTCATGCCGCTTGTATTGAAAAATTTCTTCTCTTCCAGACCACTCTGTTCCATCATTTCAAGCAATTCTTCTTTTGAAGGAGGCTCTTTGACAATGTCAATCGCTTCATATGTAACATCGTTCTCTTCCAACCATTTTTTAGCATTTCTGCATGTGCTGCATTTAGGATACCAGTAAAACTTTACTGCCATTCCATCTACCTCCACATCTTTTTTATATATTGTAACATGAAGATACATATGAGGCGACAAATGAAAGAGCGGCCAAACTTGGCCGCTCCTTCTATCTATTTTTTCATAATTCCCTTCAAGACAAACAGCACGTTTGCTGGTCGCTCTGCCAGACGGCGCATGTTATATCCATACCAGTCCTGGCCATATGGAATATAGACTCTGACTCGATATCCTTCATCAGCAAGCTGTTTCTGAAAATCATTGCGAATCCCGTAAAGCATTTGGAATTCAAACTGTTTGCGGTCCAGATTATGCTCTTTTTCCAGCTTCTTCACATAGCGAATCATCGAGTCATCATGAGTTGCGATTGCTGTATAATTGCCATATAGCAGGTTTAGTTTAATTAAATGACGGTAGTTCTCATCAACATCTTCTTTATCAGCGAAAGCGACTTCATCCGATTCTTTGTAAGCTCCTTTTACGAGGCGTAAATAAGGATTATATTCATTTAAAATTTGCAGGTCCCCAAGAGTCCGGTATAGATAAGCTTGCAGCACTGTTCCGACATTGTCATACTCTTTTCTCAATGTCTTAAAAATCTCAAGTGTTTTCTCACATCTGCTCTCATCTTCCATATCAATTGTGATTGTTACATCGTGCTTTTTACCTGCGTCTAGTATACGCCTCATATTGGCAAAGACAACGTCATCTGAAATATCAAGTCCCAATGAAGTCATCTTGACCGACAGTTCAGAATCAAGTCCGTTTTTGGCAATTGTTTCAATGGCATGTACCGACTCATCGGTTGCTGCTTTCGCTTCTTTTTCACAATTTACAAATTCACCTAAAAAATCTACAGTTGCACAAAGTCCTTCATCATTCAAACGGGCTATTTTTTTTGAAGCTTCTTCAATTGTCGTACCTGCTACAAATCGGCTGGCACCAAATTTCAGCCCATGCTCTTTCGCCATTTTTGTCATCGTTTTGTTTTTGGAAAGAAACAGAAAAAGATTCCGCATAACCGTTTCCATCGTATGCATCTCCTTTGTCTTCCTTACTATATTATACTCGGAAAGACTCATTACGCTTTAATCTTAACATGAAAGTCTCGAAGTTTCCCGACAATATAAGTGTCTTAAAATATAGTCTTTTTCGAGGCAAAAATTCCCTCTCAAAATAATCGTAACCATTCTTATTTACAAATCGTAAAGGTTCCGATATAATTCGATTAGAACATTTTTCGGATTAGAAATTTCAGGAGGAAACTTAGATGAAGAAGGTATTATACATGATTGCTGCACTCATGCTGCCAATTATAATTACGGCCGGATGCTCTGGCAGTAAAGAAAATAATAAGAAGAGTTCTGATCAGATGGATATTTATACTTCCATTTATCCTTTGGAGTACTTAGCTAAACAAATCGGTGGTGACCATGTCTCTGTCCATTCGGTCTATCCACCTGGCACAGATGCTCATACATTTGAACCGACATCCAAAACGGTTACAGACATTGCAAAATCAGATGGCTTCATATATATGGGAGCAGGAATGGAAGGCTTTGCTGAAACAACAGCAGATGCTTTGAAGAATCAAGATGTCCATATGCTTGAAATAGGAAAGAAAGCATCCTTGTTTAAAAAGGCTTCTGCTGAGGAAGAAAATGAGCACGAACATAAGGAACATGATGGACATGATCATGGCGACAAAGATCCGCATATCTGGCTTGATCCACTTAAAATGATAGAAATAGGTGAAATGGTTGAAAACAATTTCGCAAAGTGGGATCCATCTCATAAAAAAGAATATGCAGCAAACATGAACAAATTGCAAAAAGAACTTACTTCTCTTAACGCGGACTTCTCTGCGGAATTAAAAAATAGCAATCAGCAGCACATTCTTGTTTCACATGCTGCCTACAGTTACTGGGAACGTTACGGAATTGAGCAGATTTCAATACGTGGCCTTTCCTCCAGTGATGAACCTTCTCAAAAAGAGCTTGCAAAGATTACCCGTCTTGCTAAAGAAGAGAAACTTCATTATGTCATTTACGAAAAATATAAAAAAGACAAGCTTGGACAACTTATACAGAAGCAGATCGGTGCCAAGGCACTGAACATTCACAACCTTGAAGTATTGACCCAAAATGACATGGACAATCATGAAGACTATATGAGTCTGATGAGAGACAATTTGTCCGTTTTGAAAAAAGCGACTCAATAATAAGGAGGCCAACCTATGGAAACGCAGCCCATTCTCAGCATGAGAAATGTCAGCACCTCCTATGATGGAAAAATAGCTTTGGAACATATTAACCTCGATATTCTTCCCGGTTCCTTCATTGGACTCGTCGGCCCGAATGGTGGGGGAAAGACAACACTTGTAAAAATCATCTTGAACTTGCTGAAGCCAGACAGCGGTGAGGTCTTGCTGTTTGGCAAGCCAATCCGCCAGTTTCATGAATGGAATCGGATTGGCTATGTATCGCAAAAATCAAACGCTTTTAACCGTGGATTTCCTGCTACAGTAGAAGAAGTTGTCGCAATGGGGCTTGCTGCTAAAGTCGGCTACTTCCGTTTTCTCGGCAGAAAGCATAAGAAAAAAATTTCCGAAGCACTGGAGCAGGTTCATATGCTCGAATTTGCCAAGAGAAACATAGGCGATCTCTCCGGCGGCCAGCAGCAACGCGTATTCATCGCCCGTGCTCTTGTCGCTGACCCGGAATTCTTGATACTGGATGAACCTACTGTTGGGGTCGACAGCTCTAATGTCCAGCATTTTTATAAACTGCTTCATGAATTGAACAAAAAAGGCATTACATTGCTTATGATTACTCATGACACTGGGACGATGACTCAGTATGCAACAGATATCATCTGTTTAAATAAAAAGCTCCATTTCCATGGCGGCAAAGATCAGTATGATTCGCTAAATGATGAAGCATTATCGGCAATGTACGGCCACCCTGTTCATGGTATGACACATAATCATTAGAAGAAGGAGGCGACTTGTATGATTGCCGATTTGCTCGCATTTGATTTTCTCCGCAATACATTTATTACAGGTCTTCTGATCGGCATTGTCGCTCCGCTCCTTGGCACATTCATTGTCGTTCGAAGACTTTCACTCATTGCTGACGCACTATCTCATGTAACTTTGGCAGGGATTGCATTCGGACTGCTACTGGAGAAAAACTTTACAAATGTATGGCTAAGCCCTTTTTACGGCGGCATTGGTTTTTCCGTAATCGGCTCTGTTCTCATTGAGAAATTGCGTAATGTTTATAAGGCTTACCAGGAAATCGGCATTCCGATTATCCTTTCCGGAGGCGTTGGTCTGAGTGTCATTTTCATTTCTCTAGCCAATGGCTTCAACACTGACTTGTTCAATTATCTATTTGGCTCCGTTTCAGCGGTCAGTCATTCTGACTTGCTGACGATTACCGGAATTACCATTTTCATCTTGATTGTCATTGCAATCTTTTATAAAGAATTGACAGCACTCTCTTTTGATGAAGAACATGCAACTGTATCCGGTATTCATTCAAAAAGGATCCACTTAATCTTTATTATATTGACTGCTCTTGTAATCGGTACTTCCATCCGGATTGTCGGTGTGCTTCTCGTTTCGGCTTTGATGACATTGCCTGTCGCAAGCGCAATGCGGCTTGCAAAAGGCTTTAAACAAATGATGCTGCTATCTGTAATATTCGGTGAGCTTGCAGTCATTCTAGGCCTTATCTCCGGATACTATTTCAGCATTCCTCCCGGCGGAACGATCGTAATCATATCTATCGCGATTCTGCTTTGCTCAATTATCGGTAAGAAATTCACCATGCGCACGGCGAGAAAGAAGGTCGTATCATGAATTTTGAAAAGGCGATAAACAGATTAAAAGAAAATGGCTACAAAATGACTGATAAACGTAAAGATATGCTTAACTTCTTCCTATCTGCAGGCGGTTATCGTACAGCAAAGGAACTGAATGAGTATATGGAAGAGCGATATGAAGGAATCAGCTTTGACACGGTCTATCGCAATCTGAATACATTTGCTGAACTCGATATTCTCGAAATGACTGAGTTAGATGGTGAAAAGCATTTCCAAATATCTTGTTCTGACAGCCACCATCATCATTTCATATGCAGAAAATGTGGTAGGACAAAGGAAATCAATATTTGTCCAATGGACCGTATTTGCAGTAATTTGCTCAATGGTTATGAAATTGAGTCACATAAATTTGAAGTCTATGGCATTTGCCCAGAATGCCGTTGTGCATAACAAACAGGGGCCCTTCCTTTTGGAGGGGCCCCTGTTCTTATGGACTTAGCCAAATAATTCGTCAAGTACACGATGTTCGTCCTGATCAAGCATATTTTTCTGAAGCACACCGTCAACTGGTTTATTCATGAGGTCTGTTACAGTCTGGGCTGCATCCGGTTCTCCCATGACAAAGATTTTCTCCCAGTTACCGCTCTTTGCATGCATATCGAGCTTGGGTGCAATAGATTTGAACCAGCGGTAACGGTTGGCATCTGCCCGGCTATTAAAATTATCCACTTGGAGATTATGCGCACCTGGCTGCATATCGCCTTTCGCCTGCTGCGGCCCTAGCTTCTGCTTCCAATCTTCTGTATCAAGATCCAATTCATAATGAACGGTACCTTCCACTTCATTCATATTGGATTCAATGATTTTCACCTGTCCTGATTGAACGAGGATGATGCCCGCTCTTGGATAGTCCTGTTTCAATTCAATTAGCTGATCAAGAACTGGTGTCTCCTGCCAATAGAAGTCCGAGCGCAGACGCACTTGTACTTTTGCAGTGAACCAGACCCTGTCATCCGCAGTTGCGAAAATGATTAAGCCTTTCTTTAAATCCAATTCATTATTATTAATATAGTTCGTCACTTTTTCTTTCACACGTTGAAATTCTTTCATTTCCTGTTCATCATTTGATTCCTGTATATACTTCTCAAAGTTTCGCAGACCGTTCTTCAGCGTAATTCTCCACTTTCCACCTTGCTGATCCGGATCCGCGGGGTCTGTATTCAAATACATGGTAAGAATTTTCCCCTTGCTTCCATCGCCATGAATCTGTTCAAGTTCTTGAAGCTGTTTTGCCAAATCCATTCGCTGAACACACTCCTTTAACTTTGAAATGTGCTTATCTGTTCCTCTTTACAACTACTCTCAAACTGTTTGGTTTAGCTTAAAGAACAAAAAAGGCCGATTTAGCAGTAAATTGCCAAATCGGTCTTTTGATCTGTTAAAGCCGAGTAACCTTTACTCGTTTAATCTGATAGCCATCTATCTCTTCAACAATGAATGCATAACCATCTGCTTCAACAGTCGTACCTTGCTCTGCATCCAAATGATTAGCTAGAATCCAGCCACCTACAGTATCTATATCTACATCTTCTTCACCTAATAGATCGATATGATACTTTTCATTTAATTCTGTCAAAAGTAAACGTCCAGATACAATCATCGTATTGCTGTCGATCTCCTCGATCAGCTCTTCCTCATTCGCATCAAATTCATCACGAATGTCACCGACTATCTCTTCAAGAATATCCTCTACTGTGACAAGGCCCGCTGTACCGCCGTATTCATCCATGACAATTGCCATATGGATGCGTTCCTTTTGCATCTTCAACAGAACCTGCTTGATTGGTGTCGCTTCCGAAACATGGATGATCGGACGGATGAACTGCTCAAGCGAAATCGGTTCCTCTGCAAAATGACCAGTAAAGATCTCTTTCAGATTGACAAGTCCAACAATATGGTCCTTATCTTCTTCAGCTACAGGATAGCGTGTGAACTGTCCCTCACGAATCATCTCAATGTTCTCTTCATAACTATCTTCCTTATACAAACAGAACATCTCTGTACGCGGCACCATGATCTCTTTTGCAAGCCGCTCATCAAAATCGAAAATATTGTTTACATACATCATTTCCGACTGGTTGATTTCACCGCTTTTATAGCTTTCCGATAAAATCAGGCGAAGCTCTTCCTCTGTCATCGCTACTTCAGACTCTTTAACCGAATGGAAACCAAAAATGCGGACGAGCTGGTTTGCAGAGCCATTCAAGAGCCAAATGAACGGGTACATGATCTTAGTGAAGAACAATAGAGGTTTTGCCAAATTGAGCACGATTGTTTCTGCTTTTTGTATTGCCATTGTTTTAGGTGCAAGTTCCCCGACCACAACATGAAGAAATGTAATGGCGAAGAAAGCAATCAGGAATGAAAGCAGAGATGTAAGCGAACTGCTCAACTCAAGTTCCGTGAACACTGGTTTTAATAAAGCCTGGATAGTAGGCTCCCCGAGCCAACCGAGTCCGAGAGATGTGATTGTGATACCAAGCTGACATGCTGATAATGAGTTATCAAGATTATCAATCAGCTTCTTGGCATCAAGCGCCTTCTTGTCCCCCTCCTCGACAAGATGCTCAATCTGTGTTGATCTAACTTTGACTACAGCGAATTCGGTTGCTACAAAGAATGCAGTAAGCATGATCAATATAGCAACCATTAATAAATTGACTATGTCCAACGATTCCTCCCTCACACACTACATGCTCGGGAGCCCACCTCCATATATGTTCAGAATGTATTTTCTCTATTGTATAGGAAAACAGTATGATATTCCATTCATTTTATTCAAGTTGGACAAAAGCCCCACCGTTTTTTTCCAAAAACAAGTGGGGAAATTGAACACTGAAACACACTTAGCCAAGAAGTTTTTCTGCCTGGTTCAACTGTGCTTTCACTTGATCATGTCCAGTGCCGCCTTCACTGGTACGGGCACGAACTACCTGCTCAGGATCCAATTTTTTATAAATATCTTCTTCAAACAAATCACTGAATTCCTGATATTCATCAAATTTCAGATCAAGAAGGAATTTATTGTTCTGGATTGCATAAAGAACGATCTTGCCAATCACTTCATGTGCTTCTCGGAATGGAAGGCCTTTATTGGCTAAATAATCAGCAATATCGGTAGCGTTTGAATAGTCATTTGCGACTGCTTTATACATATTCTCCTTGCGAACCTGCATTGTAGCAAGCATTGGCGCAAGCAGACGAAGCGCTCCATCCAATGTCTTAACCGTATCAAAGACGCCTTCCTTATCTTCTTGCATGTCTTTATTATAGGCAAGCGGAAGACCTTTTAAAACAGTCAGCAAGCCCATAAGATTACCATAGACACGTCCAGTCTTGCCTCTTAGCAATTCCGGCACATCTGGGTTTTTCTTTTGTGGCATGATGCTTGAACCTGTGCAGAAGGCGTCATCAAGCTCGATAAACTGAAATTCCTGGCTCGACCAGTTAACAAGTTCTTCTGATAGACGCGAAATATGAGTCATCAGGATAGAGGAAGTTGATAGGAATTCCAGTGCGAAATCACGGTCACTTACTGCATCCATGCTGTTTGGATATACTCTTTCAAAACCGAGTGCTTCGGCTGTCTGCTGGCGATTAATCGGGAATGTTGTTCCGGCAAGTGCACCTGCTCCAAGCGGTGACCAGTTGACACGCTTAAGGCTGTCACGGAAACGTTCTTTGTCACGTTCGAACATCCAGAAGTAGGCAAGGAGATGATGCGCGAAAAGGACAGGCTGTGCACGTTGCAAATGTGTGTATCCAGGCATAATAGTCTCAAGATTGTCTTTCGCCTGTTCTACGATTGATCTCTGAACGGCATCAAGCAACTCGATCATGACTTCAGTCTGTTTTTTTACATATAGATGGAAGTCAGTAGCGACTTGGTCATTTCGACTTCTTCCAGTATGAAGCTTGCCGCCAACTGCACCCACTTCATCGAGAAGAAGCTTTTCATTATTCATGTGAATATCTTCATTTTCAACAGAGTATTCTACTTCTCCTGCTTCCACTTTCGCTTCTACCTTTTTCAAACCTGCTACAATCGTTTCCTTCTCATCCTGGCCGATGATTCCACAATCAGCAAGCATTGTAACGTGAGCTATGCTGCCTGCGATATCCTCATGTACTAGGTTTTTATCAAAAGAGATTGAAGCTGTATATTCTTCAACTAGTTTGTCTGTCTGTTTTGTAAATCTGCCGCCCCATAATTTGGACATTTGACATTCCCTCCAGTTTTATAACCGATTTATGTAAAAGGAAAGCCATCAAATCCGGATTGCGGACGTCATGCCCGCCGTCCGTGAATTTGATGGCTTTTTTAATGTTCAGGATCAGTTGCCGACTTCCAATTGCTTAGCTTTTTTTTCGTTCTTCGCGTGGATTTCTGTCGGAAGGCCCCATAGTTTGATGAAACCTACAGCAGCATGGTGGTCGAACATATCACCTTTTTCATAAGTGGCAAGTTCTTCATTGTACATGCTCTGTGGTGCCTGGCGTTGGATAACCATATGTGTTCCTTTGAACAACTTGATACGTACTTTACCAGTAACGACTTCCTGTGTTTCATTGATGAAAGCATCAAGAGCCTGACGAAGTGGTGAATACCAGAGACCATTGTAAACAAGCTCTGCATATTCCTGTTCAATTTTATACTTGAACTTGCCAACTTCACGAGTTTGTGTAATGAATTCAAGCTCTTTGTGAGCATTAATAAGGATTAGTGCTCCCGGATTCTCGTATACTTCTCTTGATTTGATACCGACAAGACGGTTCTCGATATGATCGATTCTTCCGATACCGTGCTTACCGCCAATTTCATTCAAGTATTCAATAATATCAACACGGTTCATCTCTTCACCGTTGATTGCAGTTGGAATACCTTTTACGAAGTCAATTTCAATATACTCTGCTTCATCCGGAGTCTTTTCAATCGGATTCGTCCATGCAAATGCTTCCTCAGGCGCTGCATTCCAAGGGTTCTCAAGAACGCCCGCTTCACAAGCTCTCCCCCAGATGTTTGCATCGATAGAGAACGGATTGTCAAGATCGATCGGAATCGGGATACCTTTTTCTTCTGCGTAGGCAATCTCCTCATCGCGTGTCATGCCCCATTCACGTACTGGTGCAACAACTTCTAGGTCCGGGTTAAGCGCTTTGATTGAAACTTCGAAACGTACTTGGTCGTTTCCTTTACCAGTACAGCCGTGTGCAACGGCAACCGCGCCTTCTTCTTCAGCTACCTGGACAAGCAATCTTGAAATGAGCGGACGGCTAAGACCAGAAGATAGCGGATATTTGCCTTCATAAAGTGCGTTCGCCTTCAATGCAGGCATCAAATATTCATCTGCAAGCAACTGCTTACCATCAATGACAACTGCCTTGATTGCTCCAACATCTAATGCTTTCTGACGTACTGCTTCAAGATCCTTGTTCTCACCCATATCAATTGCTAGTGCGATAACATCGTAATCATATTTCTCTTGAAGCCACTTTATGGAAACAGAAGTATCAAGACCTCCGGAATAAGCCAAAACAATTTTACCTTTCGCCATTAAGAATTCCTCCTCCAGTTAACCAAGAAAACTCGGTTCCGTTTAATGCGTTGGTATCATTATACATAATTCAGTATAAATATACAACCTCTTTTTTTGAAAAAAACTGAATAACTTTTTTATTCAAAAAAGCCGATAAATCCGGGCTTTTTGCCTGCATCGCATCATATGCTCCATCCCAATTAGAAGTGAATCGTCCGTCAGTGTTATACAAAAGCAGGCCTTCCATTCAACAAGACATGAAAAGCCCGCTCGCTTCTATTGTATTCTTCTGACATGCCCACTAAAATGATCCTTCCAGTAGCCGCTATTCATATCCGCGACATCCAACCCTGAATCTTGAGCACCGAGGAAACGTCCATCACCAAGGTAAATGCCGACATGGCCATTTGTTTTGTACGTGTTAAAGAAAACCATATCTCCCGCTTGAGCACCGCTATAAGGAATCTTTTTCCCAACATATTGTAAGCCCGCAGTGCTTGAAGGCAAGTCATAGCCAGCTTGACGATAAGCCCAGGCTACAAACCCAGAGCAATCAAACCCGCCTGGCTTTTTCCCACCCCAAACATACGGTGTCCCAATCTGTGTATAGCCTGCTTCGATTGCTTTGGCCATAGCTCCTGCCTGGGCTGGTTCGGAATTCCAAGATGAACTAGCTTTAGCCGGTTGATTGCTTTCTTCTTTTTTGACATCTTTCTTATTTAAACTACCTTCATTCTCTTCATGTCTGGTCACTGTTGTTGAAGAAGCAGATGATGTGTTTGGGTTTTGAGCTTTTTCTTCATTTTGTTGCTTTTGTATTTCACGTTTGGCAGCAAGCTTCTCTTCTGCCAAACGTTTCGCTTCTTCAGCCGCCTTACGTTCTGCCTCTTCTTGAGCTTTTCGCTTCTCTTCTTCTTTCTTCTCTTTAATACGCTCGCCAACCTGTTTTTGCAAAGTAACGAGCTCTTCATCTTTTATTTTCAAAGCAGTTTGTTTCTCTTTAAGTTCTAAACGTTTCTTTTCCAACGCCTTCTTATTCTTTGCAAGCTGTTTATTCTGATCGGCGATTGTTTTACGAACCCCTTCAAGTTCAGCCTGCTCTTCCTTCTGACTGGCAAGCTCCTGTTCAACAGTCTTTTGCTTAGCGCTCAGTTCATCCTGAGCCGCTTCCAATTCTTTCATTAAGTCATAATCAGAATTTGAAATTGTTGAAACTGCCTTAGCCCGGCTCGCAAATTGGCTGAAACTCTGAGCTTCGGCAAGTACTTCAAGATAGCCAATGTCGCCACCACTTTTCTGGTAAGCAGCAAGTCTCTCTTTCAAAATGGAATAACGTTGCGTGATTTGCTGTTCCAGTCCATCTATTTCGCTACCTAGCTTGTCCACTTTCTTCTCGGAATTAGAAATGCTCTTCTTTGTCCGGGTCAACTGTTTCTCATTAAGTTTCAAAGCTTTAGCTGTTCGGTCCAATTTATCTTGCTTCTTATCCAATTCTTCAAGTAAGGAGACAATCTCTTTTTCTGATTTTGACAAGTCGGCAGTAACTTCAGCCCTATCTTTCTGTATTTGTTGTTGATCCGCTGTTAGTTCCTGTACGGACTCTGCCGAAACCGGACTGCACAAAGAGAAAATAAGCAAAGCCGCTGCTGACATTGTCGCCATTCTTTTATGCAATGTTCATCGCTTCCCCTTTAATTTGTTAATACAGGTCTTAAGAACCTTAATGTTTTTTCCATTAGTAATCTCTCTGTACTATAATAACAAATTAATAAGAAGAAAGGGCTGATTGAACAATAATATATTCATATATTTCCCATATGAGGTTGGCAAACCCTAAATTCACCAGCTCGACTTTTTGACTCCTGGAATTTGCCCTTTATGTGCATATTCTCTAAAAGCTATGCGTGACATGTTAAATTTCCTCATATAACTCCGAGGTCTGCCAGTAAGCGGGCAACGATTATTCAACCGAGTTGGAGATGAGTCACGAGGAAGCTTGCGGATTGCTTCATAATCTCCTTTAACCTTCAATTCATTTCTAATCTCTCTGTACTTTTCAACGAGTTGTTCCCTCTTCAGCTGTTTTGCGATTTTTGATTTTTTCGCCATTCAATATTCCTCCTCAAATTCAAACTTGTTGTACTTCCCATTCGAACGGATCACTAAGCTCCGTCCAGTCAACCATGTATTCAGATTCTGTCAGCAGACAGCAATCAAGTTCATTGATGATTTCTTCTTTATTCAAATCTGTTCCTATGAAAACAAGTTGTGTCATTCTATCTCCGTAATCAGGATCCCATTCAGAAGCAATTTCAGGGTTTTGCTGCAATAGCTGCGCTTGTCGATCTCCTGGCAAAGCTGCTACCCAGTATGCCATTGGTTCCAAATTCACAGAAAGTCCTGCCTGTGAAAGAAGCAAAGCTACATCATTCCTTGTTGCACACCATGCAATCCCTTTCGAGCGGACAATATTATCAGGCATGTTCTGAAGCCAGTGATACAAGCGCTCTGTATGAAATGGATTTCTTTTTTTATATACAAATGAGGAGATGCCATATTCATCTGTTTCCGGAACATGATTTTCAGGACCAATCTGCAATTCTTTCAACCATCCCGCTGAATTGCTCGCTTTCTCCAGATTAAACAAACCCGTTCCTAGTATATTTACAGGATCCAATTTGCCTTCTGTTGTCGTGATGACCTTTGCTTCAGGCTGAAGTTTATTGAGTACGCTCTTTAATCTTTTCAACTGTTTCTCACTGATCAAATCTATTTTATTAACGACGAGTACATCGCAAAATTCAATCTGATCCAAGAGAAGATCTGAGATTTCACGCTCATCAAGTTCTCCGACCGCCTGTTTTCTGTCCAGCAGACTTTCACCAGATTTCAAATCTAGCCAAAATCGATTGGCATCAACTACTGTCACCATCGTGTCAAGTTCACAAATTTCTTTAAGATCAATTCCAGTAAGTTCGTCTGCATAGGAGAATGTTTGAGCTACGGGTACAGGTTCTGATATGCCCGACGATTCAATTATTATGTAATCATAAACACCTTGTTCAGCGAGTCTTTGTACTTCAATAAGAAGATCTTCTCGCAATGTGCAACAAATGCAGCCATTGGATAGCTCCACAAGTTTCTCTTCCGTTCTTGAAAGTGCTGTATTGTTCTTAACAAGTTGCGCATCGATATTCAATTCGCTCATGTCATTGACTATGACTGCTACACGCAACCCTTGTCTATTGTTCAAAACATGATTCAGAATTGTTGTTTTTCCAGAACCGAGATAACCGCTCAATACTGTAACAGGAATTTTCCTCTTCACCATATCATCTCTCCACCTTCCTAATACGAAACCATTACGATTTAATCACCAAAAAGAAAACCGTATTCATTCGTGTATAAAACGTAATGATTACGATTAAATGGAATTATACAAGTAAACAAATATTAAAGCAAGATTTTTTTCACAATTTGATAATTGCCTAAACTAAAAACCGCCAAGCAATCTTTTACTTGGCGGTTATCTTCCTAATATTTAATTACTTTCACTCAAAACTAGGAAATATTATATTCTAAGCTTTAGGCAAATAACTATTTCCTATCGTTTCACCTATAGCTCCTGAAGCTCTTTCTGACTTCGGATCAAATGGTAAATGTGGAAAAACAAGTTCTGCGAAGCGATAAGCTTCTTCCAAGTGTGGATAACCAGAGAAAATGAACGTTTCTACACCGATATCACAATACTCCTTAATTCGCTCGGCTACCGTTATTGGATCTCCAACTAACGCTGTTCCTGCTCCACCTCTCACAAGTCCCACACCAGCCCAGAGGTTCGGACTGATTTCCAAGTCACCGTCTTTTCCTTTATGCAAATCCGCCATTCGTTTTTGACCATGGGAGTCGTAGCGACCAAGAGCCTCTTGTGCTTTTTGAATCACTTCATCGTCCAGATGGGAGATTAACTTTTCAGCTTCCTGCCATGCCTCGTCATTTGTTTCTCTTACAATTACATGGAGACGGATACCAAATTTGATTTTCCTGCCATTTCGCTCCGCTTGCTCTCTCACTTGAGTTATTTTTTCCCTAACATCCTCGATTGGTTCTCCCCAGGTGAGATACACATCAGCATGTTCAGCTGCGACTTGCTGTCCCGCTGGAGAAGAACCTCCAAAGTAGATTGGTGGGTGCGGAGACTGTACTGGCGGATACAAAAGCTCTCCTTGTTCGGTTCGCAAGTGATCTCCCAAGTAATCAACTTTTTCGCCCGATAGCAATTGCCTCCATATTGTTAGAAACTCATCGGTCGCTTTATATCTTTCTTCATGTGAAAGGAATATACCATCCCCGGCTAGTTCAACGGGGTCTCCCCCTGCTACGACATTAATGAGCAGGCGCCCGTTGGATAGTCGATCCAGTGTAGAAGCCATGCGAGCGGCAACACCTGGAAGCATAAGCCCTGGTCTGACGGCCACTAGATATTTTAATCTACTTGTTTCAGCAGATAGAGCGGAAGCCGTAATCCACGGGTCTTCGCAAGACTTACCAGTTGGAAGCAGAACCCCATCGTAGCCTAGTCTCTCTGCAGCCTGCGCTACTTGTTTGAAGTACGTGTGATCCGCTTCTCTTCCACCAGTTACTGTTCCTAAATATCGACCGTCACCATGCGTAGGAATAAACCAAAGTACATCCATTTCACAACTTCCTCTCCAATTTTTTATCCTTCAAAGCTATTACGCCATTTCAATAGTCTTCTCTCCAGTAAACGAACAAGTGAATCTGTCAGTTTGCCGACTACAGCAAAGATAATAATTCCGACAAACACTTTATCTGTTTGTGAGAACTGTCTAGCATCCATAATCAAATAACCGATACCAGCACTGGAACCCATCAGCTCAGCCACTACAAGACTGAGCCACGCAATACCAAGTGACAGGCGAACGCCGAGAAGAATATTGCTTAAAGCTGACGGCAGAACAAGTTTAGTTATTTGCTGTTTGCGACTGAATTCGAGTACACGTGCAACATCAAATAGCCTTGAGTCTGCACTGCGAATACCGAGATACGTGTTAATATAAATTGGAAAGAAAGATCCAAAAGAGATTAATAGAACTTTTGACAATTCATCGAATCCGAACCAGAGTATAAACAATGGAGTTACAGCCAGGTTGGGAATGGTTCTTAGCATTTGCAGCGAAGGGTCCAGGTAAGATTCTGTTTTTCGCGAAAAGCCAACTAGAATGCCAAACAGGAGCCCGAGGCTTCCGCCTAACAAAAATCCAAGTACGGCCCGCAAAACGCTTATCCGCAAATTAGCCAGTAAATCACCTGAAACTGTCAATTCCCAGAATGAACTCAGAATCGCCGATGGGACCGGAAGAACAGTTGGTGATATTAATCCCAGACTGCCAATGACTTGCCATACTGCAACGATCACCGCTGGCAGGAGAAAACCTTTTGTCCAAGCAGGCACATTCCACTTCTTTTTAGCCGCTTTTAAAGTTCCCGCTGAAGATGATGCTGGCAAATACGCTTCAGCTCCCATCTATTTCTCCTCCTTTTGAATTTTTTTAATGAATTGATTATCGACTACTTCACTTACATCGATTTTCTTTCCAATTGCTTTCAATTCAAGCTGCAAATCTGCCGTCTCTTGCTGTGCTTTTATAATTCTGTCAGTGATCGGCTCATTCAGCGGTTTCGTATTATCCAGGACGTTTTTAATAACTTTTTTGTCCAGTCCCTTCATTTTCGCGTAAATATCAATTGCTTCTTCTTCATTTTCCAATTGATAACGGACAGCTTCGTCATATACTCGAAGGAACTTCTCAACATATTGCGGATGATCCTTTATAAAGCCATCTCGAGCCAATGTAAACGAAGGAGAGAAGCTACCCAGTGTTTCTCCGTTTGCCAGAATAACCGCATCGTTCTCAATTGACTCAAGGGAAAGGAATGGTTCCCAAATTGACCAGGCGTCCACTTTTCCACTTTCAAACGCTGGCAAGGCCTCATCAGGCTGAAGTTGGATGATTTCTACGTCGTCCGGTGAAATCTTGGCATGTTTTAATGCACTGTATAAAAATCCAAATCCACTGCTTCCTTTAGCCACTGCGACTTTCTTTCCTTTTAAATCTTCCAGCTTCTTGATTTCACTATTTTTGTTAACTAGGATGCCGTTACCTTTCACTCCGTCACCGGATAAAGCAATCTCTTTGAATTTCACATTTGCAGCCTGACCGGCTACGACTGGTGTATTACCAACTTGGGAGAAATCGAGCTTATTGGCAGCAAGCCCTTCGAATTGAGGAGGACCACTTTGAAATTCTGTCCATTTAATTTTGATTCCATCTTCTTTAAACGCATCCTCAAACAGCCGCTTTTCTTTTGCAATCCACAATGGACTTAAGCTTTGCTGGATGCCGATGTTAATTTCTTTCGGCTTCTCTGTCGCTTTTGCCGAGCATCCTGTCAAAATACCAATCAGAACTATAACTAAAAGAAACGAAAGCTTTTTCATCTTCTCATCCTCCTCAAATCCCTTCGCCATTTGCAAACATAGGCGACTCTGTTTTTTCGAACTCTCCCAGAACAGTCTGTCTCAAATATTGAAACGATGAATCTGTACGGCTTCTTGGAAAGGGCAGGTCAATCGGTATAATCTTTTGAATCTGTCCTGGATTTGCACGGAGCACTGCAAGCTCTGTCCCCAGATAGACCGACTCATCAATATCATGTGTAACGAGGATCATAGTAATCTTTTTCTTCTGCCAAATATCAAGAAGTACATCTTGCAAGTGCTTCCTCGTAAAAGCATCCAAAGCCCCGAATGGTTCATCCAGCAGTAGAACTTGAGGGTTTCTCAATAAAGCTCTTGCTATGGCTACTCGTTGTGACATACCTCCTGAGAGCTCAGAAGGATAAGCCTTTTCATAGCCTGATAGTCTGACAATCTCAATTAGTTCTTCAACCTCTAATTTCACTTTAGGATCTTTCAAGTTGAGATTCGCCGCAATATTTTGTTCCACATTCATCCAAGGGAATAAGCGATGCTCCTGAAAAATAAACCCCTGATCAATCCCAGGTTGGCGAATCGTCTTTCCACCAATGACCACAACGCCCTTATAATCAGTATCAATACCTGCGATGATCTTGAGCAAGGTACTTTTTCCACAGCCACTTGGCCCAATCATCGTTAAGAAACTTCCTTTCTTCAATTCAAAACGGATATCTTTCAAGACCGTATTCGGTTTCATGTCCTTTAAGAAAGACTTCTCTGTCACTTGAATTTGTACACTCATCTCCAGATCCTCGCTTTCCCCTTAAAATGAATTGCTTAATTATTTAAATAGTTAGGAACTTATTGCAGTATGAGCATCTTTTAATCCATCCCCGAGTTTCTCCAAACCGTTATGCAAACGGAAAGCCGCCCCTTCTTCAATAAAATACTCATTCGACTCCAGCCGCTTTACCTGCTCATCATGGATGAAAATGCTGTCAAGAATGCGATTGGCTCCCAATATAGAGAGAACTGGCTTGAGTGAGTACTCAATTGAAAGTAAATGACCTAGAGATCCACCAATTGCTATTGGAAGGACTGTCTTATTCTGCAGTCCTTTCTGCGGTACCAGATCCAGATATGTTTTCAAAATTCCAGAAAAAGATGCTTTGTATACTGGTGTCAAAACAACAACCGCCTCTGCTTCGTTTAAAAGTCTGTTCGCTTCCTGTATAGCAGGGCTGTTGAACTTGGTATGGATTAAATCTTCAGCCGGAATATGTGGAACATTAATGGACTGAACATCAATACCGCGACCTTTGAGATACTCGAGAGCCTTTTCGTAAATTCCCTGCAACCTTGATGGGTTTCTGCTGCCACCATAAATCAATACAGCCTTTGTCATGAAATCCAACCTCTCTGTGTTTAATTTTAATTCCAACTAATTTGATGTGTTTAATTATATATATTATTTTTTCGAAGTCAATAAGGTTTTTAACCATAAAAATTAATATTCGAAGCCTATTAATGAAGGGATTCATTTAAATTTCTGAAAAATATAATTAAACAAATAAAATTACTTTACTTTTGATAATAATATTTGATATATTGCCAAAATTTATTATCAGATTTAATGATTTTAGAGAACTTACAAATAAAAAAAGAAAGAGCGCAGAATCAACTGCGCTCTTTCTATATCTAGACAACTTTTCTTGTTACAATTCTTTTCTTTCTCTTTTTAGATGGATCGAAACGTCGCTCAAGAAGTGCCATAATCAAATCTGCGGCTACAGCCATGAATGCTGTCGGGATTGCTCCGGCAAGAATAATTGCTGTTCCGTCCGTCATGTTTGTACCTCGAAGGATAATATCACCAAGTCCTCCCGCACCGATAAACGTGCCAATTGTCGCAACACCAATCGTAATAACGAGTGCAGTGCGAAGACCAGCCATGATTACGGACATGGACAGTGGCAATTCAACCATACGCAACACTTGGAAACGAGTCATGCCCATCGCTTTCCCGGATTCAAGCAATTTAGAATCGACACTGCGAATACCTGTGTACGTGTTTTTCAGGATTGGCAAGATTGAATAAAGGAAAAGCGCAACGACGACTGTATTCGTCCCAAGCCCCATGACCAGCATGAGAATAGCCAACATGGCAAGTGCAGGAATTGTTTGAATGATATTCGCCAGGGACATGACCCAGCCGGATAGCTGTCTATAGCGGGCAATCAGGATTCCAAGCGGAATGGCGACGATTGCGGCAAATAACACACCATACGCTGACATGAGAAAATGTCGGAAAAATTGCTCCCATACATAACCTCCATTATCGCTGTAATATGAAAGGATTTCCCTGATTGTATCCATCTGTCTCACCTCCGTTTATTTGAAGTAATTGTTTTTCACAAGAAATTCTTTTGCGATTCTTGATGGCTCTCTTTTCTTGCCATCCGCTTCGTAATTCAATTGTTGCATTGTATTGGTATCTATTTTACCGGCAAGCCGCTCCAACAATGGCGCCAATTCCGGATGTTTCTTAAGTACCTCGTTTCTGGCAACTGGTGATCCATCATAAGGTGGGAAGAATCGTTTGTCATCCTTTAACAAAGCAAGATTATATGCTGGAATACGGCCGTCTGTAGAATAAGCCAAAACAACATCCATCTTGTGATTTTTCAAAGCCTGATAAACGAGACCGATCTGCATAGGGTATTTGTTATCAAAGTCAAAACCATAATGTTTAACAAACCCTTTATACCCATCACCTTTACGCTGCAGCCATGAAGTATCGACACCGAGTTTCAAACCATCTTTGTACTTTTCCAAATCTGAAACTGTTTTTATTCCTCTTTTCTTTGCTTCACCTTTTCGCATGGCAAAAGCGTACGTATTTGAGAAGCCATAAGAGTTGAACCATTTAAGATTAAAACGCTCTTTATAACCTTTTTGGACAGTTTTCAAAGCTTCGTCAGGATCCTTCACTGCTTTCATTCCAAGCGGTCCGGTTAGTGAAGTGCCTGTATAAAGAACTGAAGCGATATCAATATCCTTATTAACAAGTGCCTTATGCTGCACAATGGATGAACCAAGATTATTTACCATATCTACATGAATGTCTGTTTCATGTTCAATGAGCTGACGAATGATTTCACCCATAATTTGTGACTCAGAAATCGATTGTGTACCTATTTTCACTGTATCTCCGGCAGCTCCGCCCAGTCCAGGCAGTGCACAGCCGCTCGTCAGAAGCACTATGCCTGCAAGCATGAGCGCCATTCCTGTCTTCTTAATGCGCATGTGTACCACCCTTTCTATGCCTCGTTGATTTCGCGAATTGCTTTTGGTGTTACGCCGATTTCAATACGCCCGAGCAACAAGTCAATTAGCAGAGCAATGATTGTAACCGGTATGGCACCTACAAGAATCAGTTCCGGCTGGTAATTATCTAGACCACTGAATATATAGTCACCAAGACCACCGGCACCAATAAATGAAGCAAGTGTTGCCCAACCAATTAAATAAACAATCGATAGCCGAATTCCTGCCATGATGACCGGAACTGCAAGCGGCAGTTCGACATGCCAAACTCTTTCCATCACAGTCATGCCCATTCCCTTACCTGCTTCAAGCAAGTTTGGATCTACGCCGCGTACACCTGTATAAGTGTTGCGCAATATTGGCAGGACGGAGTAGAAAAATAGCGCTACAATTGCTGGAATTTTACCCACACCTAAAAGCGGTATGAAGAATGCTAAAATCGCAAAACTCGGGAATGTTTGAATGACACTCAGAATTCCCATGATAAACCCAGCTCCTCTTTTAAAACGGGTAAGAGCAATACCTAGAGGAACTGCGACAATGATTCCAAGAATGCCTGCGATGAGAGAGATGTATAGATGCTCCCATACTTTGACTAGGAATGTACCCCAGTTGTTTTGAAAAAACAAAATAATATCATGCATGCATTGTCTCCTCCTTCCTATTGAGCGGTATCCTCTTCACCCCAGATCGAGTCGTAAACGATATCCACGAGGCTCGCACGTGTCACGATGCCGACAAGCTTATTCGCCTCATCAACGACAGGAACGTATTTAACTCCCCGCTTCAAGATTTTTCTTACGGTATCTCTTACAAGGGTGTGCTGTTCCACTTGCATGAATGCTGTTTCAATAATATCTCCGATAAGAAGATTCTTCTTGCGATTTCGGTCAATGCTCTCAATATCAACATAACCGAGCAATATGTTCTCATCATTAATAACAAGCAGTGAGTCGACTCGGCGTGCTTTCATATGCTGAATCGCTTCTTGCAATGTATTTTCCGGTTTGATTGTGACCGGTGTTCGGCTCATGATCTGAGCTACTGTCTCAATATCAGGTCGAGCTTGTACAAGTCTGTCTTTTCCAATGAAGTCCTCAACAAACTCATCTGCAGGATTGCGAAGAATTGCATCCGGTGTATCACATTGAACAATCTGCCCGTCACGCATAATGACAATACGATCAGCAAGCTTAATTGCTTCATCCATATCATGTGTAACGAAGACAATAGTCTTGTCCAACTGACGCTGCAACTTTTTGAATTCATCCTGCAACGCATCGCGCGTAATCGGATCAAGTGCACCAAACGGCTCGTCCATGAGAATGAGCGGCTGATCCGCTGCAAGCGCACGAAGAACACCAATCCGCTGCTGCTGCCCTCCAGAAAGCTCATGAGGATAGCGGTCAAGATAATCCGGTGTCATGTCGACAAGCTTCAAAAGTTCACGAGCACGTTCTTTGCGTTTCGCATCAGGCCATTTAAGCAACTTTAATACAAGGGAAATATTCTCTTGGATTGTCATATGCGGAAGCAGACCAATCTGCTGGATGACATAGCCGATGTTCCTGCGAAGTTCAACAGGATCCTGCTTCATAATATCTTTTCCATTTATAAGAATCCGTCCTTCAGACGGTTCAATAAGCCGATTGATCATTTTCATTGTCGTCGTTTTTCCGCAACCACTCGGTCCGATGAAACAAATAAATTCACCTTTATCAAATTTAAACGATACATCATTGACAGCGCGTTTTCCGCCTTTATATATTTTGGAAACATGTTCAAACTCAAGCATGGCAAAACCCCCTTAATTCTGTTCATTCTTCTCTTTAATATGTCCGAATCAACGACAAAAACCCGGCAAAACGCCGGGTTGGCTCAAAAAAAGCGTAGATACGACCAACCGGATATATATTTCTATACCCAGTTAGCAAGCAAGCGAAACAATTCTTTAAGAACTTTTGGTAACTAAATGTTTAAAAATCACCTGAATGTGTAAAACAAATAGATGTACAAATGACTCGGCATCAAATGTCCTCTGACGTTTTACTCTTTGTCAGCGACAACAGTGTACGAGTTCAAATCTATATAGAAAGGTAAAATCATATGGATATTTTCTTGGCCGTTTTACCGGCTCTTTTCTGGGGAAGTATCGTGCTGTTCAATGTTAAGCTCGGCGGCGGGCCTTATAGCCAGGTGCTTGGGACTACATTCGGCGCGCTTATTTTCTCTGTTGGCATTTATATATTTGTCCGACCTGAACTGAGTCCTGTTATTTTTGCAGTTGGAATCGTGTCAGGTTTGTTCTGGGCGTTGGGTCAGATCAATCAGTTGAAAAGCATTGACTTGATGGGTGTTTCCTTAACAATGCCCATCTCTACCGGAATGCAACTCGTATCGACTGCATTATTCGGCGTCATTGTTTTTAATGAATGGTCTACTAGAACTTCAATCATACTCGGAGTTCTCGCGCTGGTTCTTATTATAGCTGGTGCTGTTCTTACATCACTGCCAGACCGGAGCGGACAGAGTGCTGAATCAGCTAATCTGAAAAAAGGGATTCCGATTTTGCTCCTTTCAACGCTCGGATATTTGGTTTATGTCGTCGTTGCCCGTCTTTTCCATGTAGATGGTTGGGCTGCACTATTCCCACAAGCAATCGGTATGGTGCTCGGCGGGATCATTTTGACTTTTAAACATAAACCATTTAACAAATATGCAATCCGAAACATCATTCCGGGTTTGATTTGGGCAGCTGGTAATATGTTTTTGTTTATTTCCCAACCGCGTGTTGGTGTGGCGACAAGCTTCTCACTGTCACAAATGGGCATTATTGTTTCAACTTTGGGTGGAATCTTTATCTTGGGAGAGAAAAAGACAAAACGCCAATTCGTCTGGATTATTATTGGAATCATTTTAATCGTTGTTGCCGGCTTCATGCTCGGTAATGCAAAAGCATAAAAGGAGGAAATAAATATGTTTACAGACTTGGAAGGTAAAGTTGTCGTTATTACAGGAGCCTCAACCGGATTGGGACGAGCAATGAGCAATCGTTTCGGAGAAGAAAAGGCTAAGGTTGTTGTGAACTATCGCAGCAATAAGGAAGAAGCCGATACAGTCGTAGAAGAAGTGAAGAAAGCCGGTGGAGATGCCATTGCTGTAAAAGGTGATGTGACTGTGGAAGCTGATGTGATCAACCTCATCGAAACAGCCGTTAAAGAATTCGGCACACTTGATGTCATGATCAATAATGCAGGCATTGAAAATGCGGTGGAATCTCATAAGATGCCGCTTGAAGATTGGAACAGAGTTATCGACACGAACTTGACAGGCGCCTTCCTCGGCAGCCGCGAAGCTATCAAATACTTTGTAGAGCATGACATCAAAGGCGCTGTTATCAATATGTCCAGCGTTCACGAACAGATTCCATGGCCATTGTTCGTTCACTATGCAGCTAGTAAAGGCGGAATCAAGCTGATGACTCAAACATTGGCAATGGAGTATGCACCAAAAGGAATTCGTGTGAATAATATCGGACCTGGTGCTATCAATACGCCGATCAACGCTGAGAAATTTGCCGATCCGAAACAGCGTGCAGATGTTGAAAGTATGATTCCAATGGGTTACATCGGAAAACCTGAAGAAATCGCCAATGTGGCAGCATGGTTGGCTTCTTCACAGGCGAGTTATGTAACAGGGATTACCCTGTTTGCGGATGGCGGTATGACACTGTATCCTTCATTCCAAGCGGGACGCGGTTGATTTAGTAGTTAAAACAGTATTGGCCAGTAAAAGTACGGGATTACCGGACTCTTGCTGGCCAACTTTTTCTCACAATATGGTCATTAAGAAAATCTAATATAAAGAAAAACCGCTCAAGGAAACAAATTCCTGAGCGGTTTTCTTTATAGGTTTTATATAAGCCCTTAATCCCGGGCTATGATTGAATGTCCAGTCCACCAACGATATATGTATGGTGGAGACGGCGGGAGTCGAACCCGCGTCCAGAGACATCGCCACTAAGGCTTCTACGCGTGTAGTCGGCATATTGTATTTCGCACATGCCACAGCCTGCCAACGGGCTGAACAGCATGGCTAGCCTGATTTAATTCAGCAGCCATCCTCAGGCGGGGGATGGTTGCAATAGCCCGCTTAATTTGAGACCCTTCAATCCGGAACACGGGCGATTCCGGGAAGGATCCTCTAGATTAGCTTACGCTGCAGCTAGAGAGTAGTTGTTTTCTTTGCCAGTTATATTTAGGCGAGTAACGTTTTACGAGTCGTAACCTCGACGCGCCACCAAAGCTCGAACCGCCCCTGTCGAATCCGTAACGTCCCCATTATAAAAATGAAGCGAACGGAGAAGGCATTGTGCTTGGGTGCCTTTCCTATGTTCCTATTATAGCATATCTAGATGAAATTGCAACTCAGGCGTCTATCTGTTGAAATCCTTCATCGCACGGTCAATATCGCGCTTCATTTGCTTCTGTTTCAGGTCATCACGCTTGTCGTATTTCTTCTTACCTTTACCAAGTCCAATAAGAACTTTTGCAAAGCCATTCTTAATGTACATTTTCAACGGTACAAGTGCATAACCTTGCTGCTGTGTGAGTCCAATCAATTTGTCTATTTCTTTACGATGAAGCAGCAGCTTGCGTGAACGTGTTGGGTCGTGGTTGAAACGATTACCCTGTTCATAAGGTGAAATATGCAAATTAATTAGCTGAACTTCGCCACGGCGATCGATTCTGGCATGGGCATCCTTCATGTTCACCCGTCCATTTCGGACCGACTTGATCTCGGTACCGTTCAATACAATGCCGGCTTCATATGTTTCTTCTATAAAATAATCATGCGATGCCTTCTTGTTCTGGGCAATCGCTTTGCCAAGTCCTTTTGGCATATCTGTTTCCCCCTTCATATAGCGTACTCCATCATAACAGATATATACTATTTTCAGCGAGCAAAAAGCAAAGGTGCAGACAATATTCAGCTGCACCTTTGCTTGCTCACTGACAATCGTTAATTGCGGCCTTTCTTACTAGGCTTCTTCGCTTTCGGTTTGCCCTTTTTATTGCCGCCCTGCTTCTTTTTCAAACCTTGTTTGCCGCTCTGCTTATTATTAGGATTTCCTTTTCCTTGAATGGGCTTACGCGGTTTGTTTGCCTTAACAGTTCCAGCAAGTTCGAAATCAATCGTATGTTCATCCAGATTGACTCCGATCACTTTTACTTTAACCTCGTCACCGATACGATGCATCTTCGCTGTTCGCTCACCGATCAAGGCCATGGAACGCTCATCATAATGATAGTAATCATCAGTCAGATAGCTAACATGAACAAGTCCTTCAACAGTATTCTCAAGCTCGACGAACATTCCGAAGTTTGTAATCGAGCTGATTACACCGACAAATTCATCGCCGATCTTGTCTTTCATGAATTCCGCTTTCTTCAGGTCAATTGTTTCCCGTTCCGCGTCCACAGCGCCACGCTCACGCTCGGATGAATGGCGGGTAATTTCAGGGAGTCGCAACTTCCAATGCTTAATATCTTCTGCTCCCAGCTTCTTATCGAACAAGTAGGAACGGATAAGTCTGTGCACCATTAAATCCGGATAACGGCGGATTGGAGAAGTGAAGTGCGTGTAGAATTGTGTTGCCAGACCGAAGTGGCCAATCCCTTCTACATCATAGCGCGCCTGCTTCATAGAGCGTAGCATTAGCTTGGAGATAATCATTTCTTCAGGCTTATTCTGTACTTCTTCCAAAACCGTCTGTAGGCTTTGCGGGTGAATTTCATTTGCTGTTCCTTTGACAGAATATCCAAGTGTACCAAGGAATTCAAAGAATTTTTCCAGCTTCCCTGCGTCTGGATCTTCGTGAATTCTATGGACAAACGGTACATCCAGCCAATGGAAATGCTCAGCAATTGTTTCGTTCGCACAAAGCATGAACTCTTCAATGAGACGCTCACCTACAGAACGTTCACGAATGATGACATCGTCTGCCTTTCCATTCTCATCAACGAGTACTTTTGCTTCTTTGAAGTCGAAATCGATCGCCCCACGTCCCATTCGTTTCTTTCTGAGAATTGACGCAAGCCCCTCCATATTCTCAAACATTGGAACTAACGGTTCATATTTCGAACGCAATTCCTCATCCTGGTCGACGAGTATTTTGTTAACATCAGAGTATGTCATGCGTTCCGTCGTCTTAATAACGCCTGGGAAAATTTCATGATCAACGACTTTTCCTGTTGAATCAATTTCCATATCACAGCCTATGACGAGACGGTTCACTTTCGGATTAAGGGAACAGATTCCGTTAGAAAGACGGTGTGGAATCATTGGAATTACCCTGTCTACGAGATAAACACTCGTTCCGCGCTCCAATGCTTCTTCGTCAATTGCGGACCCTTCCTTGACATAATGAGTTACATCCGCAATATAGACACCAAGACGGTAGTTACCGTTCTCCAATTTTGTTACAGTAACGGCATCATCAAGGTCTTTCGCATCGGCACCATCAATTGTGACAATCTGTCTGTCACGCAAATCACGGCGGCCCTCTATATCTTTTTCTGGCACTTCATCCGGGACACCAGCAGCTTCCTGCAAAACCTCATCCGGGAAGTCAATCTTGATGCCATTCTTATAAATGATGGAGATAATGTCGATGCCGGGATCATTGCGATGGCCAAGGATATGAACAATTTCTCCCTCGGCACTTTTCTTCCCTTCTGGATACTGCGTAATATGGCAGATAACCTTATGTCCGGAAACCGCTCCGTGCATGGCACTCTTCGGAACAAAGATATCATTTGGTATCCGCTTGTCATCCGCAATGACAAAACCGAATGCCCCATTGTCCTCAAATGTTCCTACGACATCATGCAAGCCTCGCTCAAGAATTCGGATAACAGTTCCTTCTGGACGGTTCCCTTGAGCGTCGTATTTGTCAATTCGAACGAGCACTCTGTCTGAGTTCATCGCTGAATTCAAATCGGTGAAATGAATATATACATCCTGTGCGTCTTCCTCATCAGGAATGAGGAATGCAAAACCTTTGGAATGCATTTGTATGCGGCCACGGACGAGATTCATTTTCTCCGGCAATCCAAAACGATCCTTGCGTGTTCGTACAAGTTCTCCATCTTCTTCCAACGCATTCAAAGAGATGACAAGCTCTCGGAAATCGTCTGCATCCTCAATCTCCAGAGCAGTTTCCAGTTCTCCAACAGATAGTGGACGTGTCACATTTTCATTAAAATAAGTCCTGAGTCGGTCTTTCATTGATTCACTCATATAAACACCTTCCTTCATACATGCTTTGACTATCTATTATTTTCCCATTGCAGACTTTCAAGAAACTGGTGAATATCTTCGTGCAGCTTTTCGCGTTCCGGGCCCAGCGTAATGACGTGGCCTGATTGTTCATACCATTTCAGTTCCTTTTCATCCGACTGAATATGGTCATATATATATTGTGCACTTTTTGTATTAATCATTTTGTCCTGCCTCGCCTGAACGACTAAAGCAGGGGCATAGACGGAATCTGTCTCTTCGCGCACTTGTTCCACAAATGTCCCGAGCTCTTGAAAAACAGGACGGGAATGCGCCATAAGTTCTGTGATTTCCGAATCGACTTGCTCACTTTTTTTGCCTTCAAGTTCTTTATATGTTTTCGCATAGTGTTTGAACCCGGCTGTCAGCTGCTCTTCATTATCAAAGAACATCGGAGCACACATCGGAATGACCCCTTTGACCTTATGTGAATATGCGAGTTTTATCGCCAGTACCCCACCAAGTGAAAGACCGGCTACTGCAATTTCTTCATATCCAAGTTCATGCAAATGCTCATATGCTTTTACAACATCTTCCCACCAGTCAGCTGCTGTTGCTTCCACAATCTCTTCAGCTGCGCCGCCATGGCCCCGGTATATCGGTGCATGACTTGTGTATCCTTGCTTTTCCAAATAGCGCCCAAGCATACGCACATCAGCTGAATGCCCGGTAAAGCCATGCAAAAGTAGAACCGCACGTGGGCCTGCTTCAAATGTAAATGGTTCTGGGTGTTTTATTTTCATCAAGCTGCATCTCCTTCTCCATTTCTCCCACTTCTACTTTACCCTTTTTAGGCGCATGATACTAATAAGAGCCACTGTTTAAGTGGTTAAAATTGGTTCACAATCATTGGAAGCCATATTGATTAATCCGGTTCAATCTTATATTGTGCCGTAAAAGACGAAAAATCCCCGACCATCTTGAATGATCGGGGAAAATCTCTTCTATTGAAGTACATAACCGCTCAAAAATGCGAGTACAAACAACAATACGCCAGTAACGATTGTACCGCGATGAAGCACATAATCCAGTCCACGTGCTTTCTGCTTGCCGAAAAGCTGTTCGGCTCCTCCAGAAATTGCACCCCCAAGACCTTCACTCTTGCTTGACTGAAGAACAACAAATACAATCAGGACAATCGCATCAATGATGAGCAATATATTTACAACATTCAACATGCAAATTCTACCTCCCAATAAACGAACAAATCTGCTATTTTCTACTTTAGCACAAGCATGGCTCGACCGGCAAGGATGAATATGGGGAAAAGATGCCAATTCGAAGTCTGCTGTCATAAAAAAGGCTGTGCCGTTCATACATAGTTAAATACTGCAAACAACGGAAGGTGAAGTCATGAAACAATCACTTTGGATTCAGAACGAAGAAGGCATGGGACTTCATGCTGTCTCCTGGATTCCTGATGGACAAGACATCAAGGCCATTGTACAAATCTCCCATGGTTTGGCAGAGCATATCGAACGGTATGAGCCTTTTGCTCAATTTCTTAATGATCACGGATTCCTCGTGTTCGGCCACGACCATCGCGGTCACGGAAAGACAGGACGCAAGCAGAACAAGCCTGGATACTTTGCTCCTGAACAAGGCTTTAACAAATTGGCGGAAGATCTCGTTCACGTAAGTCTTTGCATCAAAGATGAGCATCGTGGCATTCCAATCATTTTGCTTGGCCACAGCATGGGTTCCTTCATAGTAAAAAAAGCCTTGCAGGAAAACAGCCATTTGTACTCCGGTGCAATTATTTGTGGTACAGGAAATGAAAATAGGCTGACGACAACGTTGGGCAAAGCACTTGCTGCGGGACTTCCACCAGAAAAGTCCTCGCCGCTCCTGAACAAGCTTGTTTTCGGAAGTTACAATAAAAAAATCATCCAACCGCGGACGAATTTTGACTGGCTTTCATGTGATGTGAACGAGGTTGACCGGTATATTGAAGATCCGTTTTGCGGATTTATCCCGACGGCCAGACTATTTTACGATTTGCTGGACGGCCTGCAAATCGTTGGTAACTGGAGAAAAAATACTAACATCCGAAAACATTTCCCACTGTTATTCATGAGCGGCCATGATGACCCAGTCGGCAAATTTGGAAAAAGTGTATGGCAGGCAACAGAGCATTATCGCAAGGCAGGACTGGAAGACATAACAGTTCTTTTATTTGAAGACATGCGCCATGAAATCCTGAATGAAATCAATCGAGATGAAGTCTGGAAAACAATCTTGAATTGGATTATGGAATCATATAATTAGAGCATGTGAATCATGTATGCTCTAGTCCATCTTGGCAAACCGAGGGATTTCTTTTCCTTCTACGATTACATTTTCAAAAAACATATCATACGGCCGTGCAAAGATGCGCTGTTCATGATTTTTGTAAATAACGAGCTGCTCCTCTGTCTCACTATGTGTCGCAGTGAACAAATACTCATATATTCCACCCTTGTAGTGCTTGTAAAAAGTCATAAAAAAATTCCTCTCATGAAAACAACCCTGCCCATGAAAAGGGTCAGGGTTGCATGTAAAATTACTTTTTCAAATTGTAGAAAGCACTTTCTCCAGCATATGTTCCAAATCCGTTCAATTCATCTTCAATGCGAAGAAGCTGATTGTACTTGGCAACGCGATCTGTGCGTGAAGGTGCACCAGTTTTAATCTGACCTGCGTTTGTCGCTACAGCGATATCTGCAATTGTTGCGTCTTCAGATTCACCTGAACGATGCGAGATAACAGCTGTATAGCCAGCACGAGCAGCCATTTCAATCGCAGCGAACGTTTCAGTCAATGTACCGATCTGATTCACTTTAACTAGGATAGAGTTGCCGACTCCCTGCTCAATCCCTTGAGCGAGCTTCTTCGTATTCGTTACGAACAAGTCATCACCGACAAGCTGAACACGGTTGCCAATACGATCTGTAAGCAATTTATGGCCTTCCCAGTCATTTTCATCCAAGCCATCTTCAATAGAGATAATTGGATACTTGTCGACCATCTGCTCATACCAATCAACCATTTCTTCAGACGTACGAACAACGCCTTCGCCTTTCAGGTTGTACTTGCCGTCTTCATACATTTCAGATGAAGCAACATCCATTGCAAGCTTCACTTCTTCACCTGGCTTATAACCAGCCTTTTCAATTGCTTCAACAATTGTTTGAAGTGCTTCTTCGTTAGACTGAAGGTTCGGTGCGAAGCCGCCTTCATCACCTACAGCAGTATTGTAGCCGCGGTCTTGAAGTACTTTCTTCAAAGAGTGGAAAATTTCCACACCTGTACGGAGTGCTTCCTTGAATGTAGGAGCTGCAACCGGCATGATCATGAATTCCTGAATATCAACGTTGTTATCAGCGTGCTCGCCACCGTTTAGAATGTTCATCATCGGTGTAGGAAGTACATGAGCGTTGAAACCGCCAAGATATTTATACAATGGCATATCAAGGTAGTCTGCCGCTGCATGTGCTGCTGCCATTGATACACCAAGAATCGCATTGGCACCGAGTTTGCCTTTATTATCAGTTCCGTCCAATTCAATCATGATCTGATCAATGATGTTCTGGCTTGTTACATCGACGCCAAGAAGAGCTGGAGCAATAATTTCATTAACGTTCTTTACTGCTCTCTCAACACCTTTTCCAAGGTAACGTGACTTATCGCCGTCACGCAGTTCAACTGCTTCATATTCACCAGTTGATGCACCGCTCGGTACGATAGCAGATCCGAATGCTCCAGATTCTGTTCCAACTTCTACTTCGACAGTTGGGTTCCCGCGTGAATCAAGTACTTCTCTAGCATAAATTTCAGTAATAAATGGCATATGTTTTATTCCTCTCTATTGTTTGATTAGTGTTTTTCCTGTCATTTCTTCCGGTTTTTCCAACCCTAAAAGATGGAGCAATGTCGGTGCAAGGTCAGCAAGAATACCGCCGGAGCGCAGATCAATTCCATTCTTTGTAACGATTACAGGAACTGGATTTGTCGTATGAGCTGTCATTGGCTTGCCTTCTATCGTAACAACTTCATCGGAATTGCCGTGATCTGCAGTAATAATTGCTGTACCTCCAAGAGAGATAATCTTGTCCACAATCTTGCCAAGGCATTCATCTACTGTCTCAATTGCCTTCACTGTCGGCTCAAGAAGACCGGAATGGCCGACCATATCAGGATTGGCGAAGTTCAGAATTACTGCATTCAGATCATCTCTATCAAGTTCCTCAAGCAGCGCATCTGTCACTTCATAGGCACTCATTTCCGGCTTCAAGTCATATGTAGCTACTTTTGGTGAGTTGATCAGAATCCGCTTTTCACCAGGGAATTCATCTTCCCGTCCGCCACTCATAAAGAATGTGACATGCGGATATTTTTCTGTCTCTGCAATCCGGAGCTGTTTCATTCCATTAACAGAGATCACTTCACCTACAGTATTATTCAAATTGATCGGTTCAAAGCCTGTTTCTCCATGAATCATGTCACTGTATGGGAGCATCATGACGAAATTCAAGTTTGCCGGCTTTGATGGACCTCGGTCAAACTCATTAAAATCTTCATTGCCAAAAGCAAGTGAAAGCTGAATCGCACGGTCTGGACGGAAGTTGAAGAATATAGCAGAATCCCCGGTTTCAATGTTACCAATCGGATTCTCCTCACTATTTACCATTACCGTTGGCTTTACGAATTCATCTGTGATGCCAGATGCATAGCTTGCTTCGACAGCTGCTTCAGCAGACTGGAACTTTTCTCCAGCACCAGCAGTCATTGCATCATAGGCAAGCTTTACCCGTTCCCATCTTTTATCACGGTCCATTGCGTAATAACGGCCGGTAATGCTTGCGAAAGAACCGACTCCGATTTCTTTCATCTTTTCTTCAGCTTCTTGAATATATCCGAGGGCTGTCTTAGGGCCGACATCCCGGCCATCCAGGAATCCGTGTACATACACACGATCAAGTCCTTCTTTTTTAGCCAACTTCAGCAGAGCATACAGATGACGAATATGGCTGTGGACCCCACCATCGGAAAGCAGACCGAACAAATGAAGTGCTTTGCCCGTATCCCGAGCCTGACGAACAGCTTTTAAGAAAGCCGGCTTTTCAAAGATATCACCATTCTCAATTGCCAGATTGATCCGTGTCAGACTTTGATAAACAATTCGGCCAGCACCAATGTTCAAATGACCAACTTCGGAATTGCCCATCTGCCCCTCCGGCAGACCGACAGCATTCCCGCATGCAGTCAATGTCTCATGCGGGAATTCAGTCCAGTAGCGGTCAAAGTTCGGCTTATGTGCCTGTTCGACGGCATTGCCTTCCGTTTCATCACGAAATGCGAACCCATCAATGATGATGAGAGCGGCAAGTTTCCGATCCGTCATTTGGTGCCCTCCTCAAGCAGTTTCACAAAGGAATCTGCTTCAAGGCTCGCACCACCGACAAGGGCACCATCGATATCACTTTTTGCAAGCAAATCCCCTATATTATCAGGCTTCACACTACCGCCATACTGAATAATGACTTGATCTGCAATCTCCTGATTAGACAGTTCAGCAATGGTCTTGCGAATATGTTTGCAAACATCATTCGCCTCTTCATCTGTTGCTGTCTTGCCTGTTCCAATAGCCCAGATTGGTTCATAAGCAATGATTGTTTTGGAAATCTGCTCATCTGAAAGACCTGAGAGCGCATTTTCAACTTGCTGTCTAATATGGCTTTCCATAACTCCTGATTCGCGCTGTTCAAGTGATTCACCAACGCAGATGATCGGAAGGATATTATGAGCAAAAGCTGCATGAGTTTTCTTGTTCACTGAGTCATCTGTTTCTCCAAACATTTCACGACGCTCAGAGTGTCCGATAACACAATGGCTTACACCAATATCAGCAAGCATTCCTGGACTCACTTCACCAGTGAATGCACCTTTTTCTTCGAAGTGCATATTCTGGGCAGCGATTCTGATATCAGTTCCTTTTGCCTTTTCAACGAGCAGTGGAAGGAATAGATACGGTGCACAAACAATCGTTTCTGTCTTCATTGCAGATGGGACAGAGGATTTAATATCATCTATAAATTGGCCGGCGCTATTAAGCAATTTGTGCATTTTCCAATTGCCGGCAATTACTGTTTTCCTCATGAAAGCTGTGCCCCCTGATCCTTGTCATCAAGTGCAGCGACACCTGGAAGTGTCTTTCCTTCCATGAATTCCAATGATGCTCCCCCACCAGTTGAAACGTGATCCATCTTTTCTGCAACACCGAACTTCTCAACAGCTGCAGCCGAATCTCCGCCACCGATTACAGAATAACCTGCTGTTTTTGCCAGTGCATCGGCAACTGTTTTCGTTCCAGCTGAGAAAGGCTCCATTTCAAATACACCCATCGGTCCGTTCCAGACAACCAGCTTGGAATCAGCAATCAGCTCACTGTACGTCTTGCGTGTCTTCGGCCCGATATCAAGTGCCTGCCAGCCCTCAGGAATTTCAGATACAGGTACAACTTTTGTCTCTGCATCTTCAGAAAATTCATTAGCAATGACGACGTCGACTGGGATTTCGAAACGAACGCCTTTCTCTTTCGCTAGCTCAATGAATCTTTTCGCTGTATCGACTTTATCAGCCTCTAGAAGCGAGTCTCCTACATCATGACCTTCCGCTTTGATGAAAGTATTGGCAAGTCCTCCGCCGATTAGCAATGTGTCAACCTTATCAAGCAAATTGTCGATGACATCAATCTTGTCCTTTACTTTGGCGCCGCCAATAATCGCTGTAAACGGACGTTCAGGATTTTCAAGAGCTTTCCCGAGAACTTCAATTTCCTTTTCCATGAGCAGACCTGCTGCGCTCGGCAGTTTTTCTGCTACACCTGCTGTTGAAGCGTGAGCACGGTGAGCCGTTCCGAATGCATCGTTTACATAGAGGTCAGCCATTTTTGCGAATGCTTCTGCAAGCTCAGGCGCATTCTTTTCTTCGCCGGCTTCAAAGCGTACATTCTCAATTAAGAGGACATCACCATCTGAAAGGCCTTTGATCGCTTCATCCACTTCAGAACCATAAACCGAATCTGTCTTGATAACATCACGCTCTAGCAAATCACTTAATCTAGCCGCAACTGGATCAAGACGCAATGTTTCATCAATTTTTCCTTTAGGGCGTCCAAGATGAGTCACAAGAATGACACGCGCTCCCTGATCGGAAAGATGTCTGATTGTCGGCAAGGCTGCTTTGATACGTGTGTCGTCAGTAATTTCCCCTTCATCCATCGGCACATTGAAGTCCACACGGCAAAACACGTTCTTGCCAGCCACATCAAGATCGTTCAGCGTTTTTTTATTCATATGTTTCATATCCTCCAATATTTGCATTTATCTTCATTATGTATACGCAATCCGGCTTTTTTGCACCGTCTGCTTTTCCTTTATTATATAAGAGTTTACTCTAAAGGACTACTATATTGTAGCATTATCATTAAAAGTGACATACTATTTTCTACCCGATTAAAGGGGGAAATATCCCCTTGCCTTAATAGAAAAAGCCAGCAACTGCAAAATACTCCAGTTGCCGGCCTTTATCATCTGCCATACGAGCAGTTTAATCTTCTATGAACTTAATCGCTTGTTCAATTGTTCAAAACTAATCTGCTCTCCATACATCTCTTCACGATCAATGACGATAACAGGAATCATCAATCCATAATTGAGCTGCCACTCATCTCTCGTTTCGATATCGTGCTCTATTATATTCACATCGAACAGCTCCAGGAGGGCCCTCGCCTCATCGCAAAGTGGGCATTGTTTTCTCGTATACAGTAAAACTTCCTTCATCGTAGCGGCTTCCTCCTCATAATTATCTATTTTCATTTTCCGAGAAGGAATCATTTTCGTCAATGTGTCACATTTTAAAATCACTAATTGATTCCTGAAGTTGCTGTGCCATTTCCGAAAGCATATTGGACACTGTTGTTATCTCTTCCACTGACGCACTCTGCTCCTGAGCAGCTGCGGCAATTTGCTGTGTATAATCTGCTGCTACGTCCGTCGTATGCTCTGATTCTTCAATTAGGCTTTCCATTTCTTTTGTTTCTTTGGACATTTCAAGAACAGCCCCGGAAACTTCCTCCACCTGATCAGAAACATGACGCACAGCCTGCACGATATCCCTGAATGCATCACCAGCTTCGTTTACGAGCTTCAGTCCCTCATCAACAGATGACTCTCCTTCATGCATCGCGACGACCGACTTATCAATGTCGACTTGAATCGCTTCAATCAGACTGCTGATTTGCTGTGCGGCGTCAGCGGACTGCTCTGCAAGTTTGCGAACTTCATTGGCAACGACAGCAAAACCTTTCCCCTGCTCACCTGCACGTGCTGCCTCAATCGATGCATTAAGTGCAAGCAAATTCGTCTGTTCGGCGACACTTGTAATCATTGAAACAATTTTACCAATTTCCTTTGATTTGCTGCCAAGCCCGTTTACAATGCCCGAAAGCCCGGCAGTATGTTCCTGGACAGTCGTCATATGATCAACAGTTGCCGTAATAATCTCGTTACCATTTTCTGCCCCATCTGCTGTTTGACGTGAGGCGAGACTGACATCCTCCACAATCATGACAATATCATTTATATGAGTTGAGATATTCTTGGCTGCATTGCTGGACGAACTGGAACGGTTCACTTGTCCCTCTGCGCTGCTTGCAATTTCCTGTACCGATTCTGCAACATGTTGAACCAGCTTGGCAGTCTCTTCACTACTTGCTGATAATTGTTCTGATGTACCTGCAACCTGATGGGAAGCTTCCGATACACTCAGTATCATCGTCTTTAAATTTCCAGCCATTTCATTGAAGTAACGGGACAATTCGCCTACCTCATCATTCGATTTGATAGAGACCTCTTCAGTTTTCAAATCCCCTTTCGCCAGCTTTTCGACCTGCTTTGTAATAACTAAAATCGGATTGGCAATCTTTCCGGCAAACCAGAAAATGAATATAATTCCGATAGTCAGGGCTGACAGAAGTACAATCAATGTCGTTGTTAGAACTTTTGTTGCTTCACTGTTGAATTCCTTCATATAAGAACCTGATGTGATAATCCATCCCCAGTTCTTTTCTTTATCTGCATAAACAATCTTCGGAGCTATTTCTTTGCCCCCAGGCATTTCAAATTCAAATTCTATAAAACCACCGCCGCTATTCGCTCTCTTGATAATCTCCTGAGTAGAATATACGCCATCGGGAGTTTGGCTATCAATGAGGCTTTCTCCTTCTTTCATTGGATGGGCAACAGCGACCCCCTGATCATCAAGTGCGAAAAAGTAGCCATTCTCTCCCATATCCACTTTTGAATCAATGGAACGTTTGCCATCTCCCTGTTTCTTCCCAATGAGCATTACTCTAGCCCTTTCCTGAGCTTCCTCAAGTGTCAGCTTACCTGCTTTAACTTCCTCATTTAGCACAGTAATTAATTTCTCCGCAAGGATTACATTATTCTTAAGACCTTTCGTACCTTGTTCATCAAGACCTTTCTTCGCACCCGTATATCCAAAGTAGCCGATAATCATAGTTGGAAGCGCTAACAAAATCAATGAGATTAAAACCAGCTTTTTACGTATTGTCCACTTCATTGTCAAACATGCCCCCCTTCCTTTTCCATTTTATCGGATCTTTGAACTATATATGTAGCAGTTTAGTTAATTTATTTAGTGAAATTTTCCAAACTTGTTTTTCTCATCCTTTTCATGCCTGTCTCACTAATTTAAGACGATTATCGTCATTTTCTGAAACAGTAAATGCGTAATTTCGCACACGGCGCTTTATAATAAAAATGATAGTGTAAAAAAGGAGACGACTTTCATGGAGAAAAAGATGGAATACGGCATCTATACGCTCGGAGATCTCGTTGCCGATCCGCACAGTGGAAAAATTGTATCGCCCGCTGTCCGCATTAAGGAAATCATTCATCAGGCAATTCTTGCTGAGAAAGGCGGATTGGATATTTTTGGAGTAGGCGAACATCACCGACTTGACTACGCAGTTTCTGCGCCTGCCCTTGTTCTCGCCAGCATTGCTCAGGCAACCGAAAAAATTAGATTGACAAGTGCCGCCACAGTTCTTAGTACGACTGACCCGGTTCGATTGTTTGAAGACTTCTCCACTCTCGACCTTCTTAGCGGCGGACGGGCGGAAATCATGTGTGGACGCGGCGCTTTCGCTGAGTCTTTTTCTCTGTTCGGCTATGAATTGGAAGAAAACGATGCTTTGTTTAAAGAAAAAATGGCACTGCTTTTAAAGCTAAATGAAGAAAAGATCATTTCCTGGCACGGGCGCTTCCGTCCCGAACTGCAGCAAGCGGAAATTTCTCCGCGTCCATTACAGGAACAGCTGCCGATATGGATTGGTGTCGGCGGTTCTCCGGAAAGTGCGGCATTTGCCGGGAAGAGCGGGGCCAATATGGCTATGGCAATTTTGAAAGGTGATGCCTTGCGATTCAAGCCGCTTGCTGATGCATATTGGGAAGCTGCACGCAATGCTGGACAACCGATCGATCAGCTTTCCCTAGGTGTCACAGGGCATGCTTTCATTGCTCAAACAACAAAAGAAGCAAAGGAGCAATTCTATCTTTATTACAAGAATTATCGCAGCTATGTGCATCGACAGCGTGGAGAAGACTTTCAATTAACTTGGGAGGAGTTCGAGGAGTTAACAGCACCTGATACATCCCTATTTGTAGGCAGCCCTGAGAGTGTAGCTCAGAAAATTGCCAATCAGTATCAATTATTCGGCCATAACCGGTTCATTGCGCAAATGGATATTGGCGGACTGCCCGCCGCACTCGTTGAGCAAAGTATCCGCCTTTTTGCCGAAGTGACAGTACCGCTTGCTAACGAGCTAATTAATAACGTAAAATAAACCACTTACGTTCACATAACTGTCATACCGGTTGCAGATAATAGATGCTATAGTAAAATTTGTAGAAGATTTTAATAAGTGGGTGAGAGGAGTTATTTATTTGAAAATATATAAAATCATTCCGCTCCTTGCCATTCTGTTACTTGCTGCTTGTGGCCAGTCCAAAATTGAGACGAATATGTCTGTGGACGTTAAAAGCTTCGAATATAGGAATCAGGATGGTAATAAATTCGGACTTAAAGATTTAAAAGGTAACTGGTGGGTTGCCGATTTCATCTTTACAAACTGTACTACCGTTTGCCTGCCAATGACTTCAAATATGAAACAGCTTCAGAACAGAGCAGCAAAAGAAAATGTCGATGTCCAACTTGTATCTTTCAGTATTGATCCGGATCGCGACAAACCAGATGTGCTGAAGAAATATGCAAAAAGCTATAATGCTGATACGAAGAACTGGAATTTCCTAACAGGTTATGATTTCAATACAATTAAAGAGCTTTCCGTACTCTCTTTCAAAAGTCTAGCCGAGAAACCACCGGAGGGAACCGATACAGACCAGTTCACACACGGGACGAGCTTCTTCCTCGTTAATCCTGACGGCAAAGTAATTAAGAGATACGACGGAAGTGACAATAAATCAATTGATGCCATCGTGGATGACTTAAAGAAAGTTCAATAAAAGGAGGATACTCATTTGAAAAAAAGTCTATTTATTATTGGAACAGTGATCCTTGTACTCTTCCTTTCAGCATGTGGGGAAAAGGACAAAGCGAAGGACACTTCATCAAAAGAGCCGAACACGCTCGATCCGCTAGAAGTTGCTCTGAATGTGCCCGAAACTGGCGAAAAGAACAAGCCCATTGAACTAAAAGCAACAGTTAAACAAAAGAAAGAGCTAGTAGACGATGCTTCTGAGGTTCAATTCGAAATATGGAAAGACGGCGCCAAAGAAGACTCCGAAATAATTGATGCTGCAAATAAAAAAGACGGTAAATATACTGCTAATTACACTTTCAAAGAAGATGCCGTCTATACTGTCCAGGTACATGTAACGGCACGTCAGCAACACCAGATGCCAACAAAGAAAATTGCGATCGACAGTTCTGAAACTACGAGGAATGAGCATGAGGGACACAGCCACGGCGATGAGCACCATGCCTCTGATCTCAGTTTTCATTTTATAAAGCCGGAAAAAATCAGCAAAAATACAGATACTGAATTGGCCGTTCATTTGGAGAAGGACGGAAAACCACTTACAGAAGCAAATGTCCGTTATGAAATTTCCAAAGATGATGTTAAAAAACATGCATGGGTAGCTACGCAGGAAATTAAGACCGGTCAATATAAAGCTACATATGCTTTTAAAAATGCCGGCAAGTATACAGTACAAATTCACGTTGAAAATGATAAAGGTTTGCATGAACATGAGCACTATACTTTGACAGTTGAATAACGCGAGAACCAAATCCCGGTTGCACTGTGCAATCGGGATTTTTTATGTCGAAAATTATTAACTCGTTCGACATTCTATTAAGTTCGTGTCGAATATACTCGTTCATCTTTCGACATGTTCACTTGCTAGATTCGACAACTTCCATATGCTTATTCGACACATTCCTTTGTTTGTCGAAACCTAGAATAACAATCGACAACCCAAGATAACATTGGCGAATTATGAGCAAATTGATTTCTCCAAAATTCGCCGTATACGACAAAAAATCAGACAACCAATATAAGTTGTCTGATTTCATATATTTATTCTGCAATATTTACGTAAACGTCTGTAGCTTCAGGTTCTTTTTTGATTAGATCATAATCCTTAAGCCATTTTGCCGTCTCTTCCCAAGATGACTTTTCCTGACTGCCGAAACCTTTGTCAGATTTCATCTTTGGCAGAAGGATTTCAAGACTCTTCTTCTCAATTGTCGCGTCAAGTGGGAAATTGGACTTGTCCTGATTGTCCAAGAGAATTTCCAATGACTGTTCTGGGTTCTCGACTGTAAAATTAAATCCTTTTTCTGCCGCACGCCAGAACGCTTCAATTTGCTTTTTCTCTTTCTTTAGGGTCGCATCACTTGTTACTGCAACAAGTTCATAATAGGATGGTACGCCGTAATCTTCTGGATTCAATACACCTACATCATGCTTTTCACTTTCGAGAATCGGTACCTCATGGTTCACATACATTCCTGTTACAGCATCTGTCTTTCCAGAAACAAGTGCCGGCATTAAATCAAAACCAACATCCGTCATTTTAACTTTAGCCGGATCCCCTCCGTCTTTTTTGACCATCGTTTCAATCATTTTTTCTGCTACAGGAATACCAGAATAGCCAACATTTTTTCCTTCCAGATCTTTTGGTGACTTGATTTTTGTTTTAGTCTCATATACGAGGCGGTTAAGTGGTGAACGAACAACAGCTGCAACTGCTTTTACTGGAATGTCTTCATTGGCACGGGCCATGATGACATCCGGCTGATAATACATTCCCATCGTCACTTTCCCAGAAGCCGCGAGACTGAGCGGGTCTGTCGGATTCGCAGGAAATTCAAATTCTACATCAAGTCCTTCATCTTTGAAATAACCTTTCTCTTTGGCTGCATACAAATAGCTATGTACAGCATTGGGATACCAATCCAGCATGACGGTAATCTTTTTCAAACGCTCATCTGATTTCCCTCTTGCATGATCTTTTTCAGTTTCATCTTTCGCACCACATCCAGCAATCAATAATAATGTAAAAATAGCAATAAACGATATCAACAATTTTTTCATTCGTATTTCCTCCATTTCAATATGTAACTTTCAAGTACCAAAACAATTGCAAATAGCAACAGGCCTGCGAGTGACAATACGATGATTGGTGCAAAGACCCCTGCTCCATCAAACTGTGTCATCATTCTTCTGCTGAAGTATCCGAGTCCTTCCTGTGCACCGAGCCATTCACCGATTGCCGCTCCGATAACTGCCATTGGAACAGCAACTTTTAATCCGGAAAAGAAGCTGGGCAGTGAGGCAGGAACTTGTAATTTGAAAAAGATGTCTCGCCGATTAGCTCCCATTGTATGCATCAGTTCTGTCAATTCTCTACTTGTTGCACGAATCCCATCAAATGAAGAAATGACAATTGGGAAAAAGGTGATCAGCACAGTCACAAGTACTCTGCTCCAGATTGTATAGCCGAACCAAAGCACAAAGACTGGGGCAATGGCTATAATTGGTATCGTCTGGGTTGCGACCAAAACAGGATAAAGTGCCTGCTCTATCATTTGGCTTACTGTCATTAGAATCGCTAATAGAATACCAAGTACAATCGAAATCATAAGGCCGATGAAAACGACAAGCATTGTAGCCGGCAAATGTTCCAGGAGCAGCACATCTTTTAGCTCCCAAATCTTATTGACTATGCCTGTCGGTGTTGGCAAAATGAATTGCATGTCAATCGAACGGGCAACGATTTCCCAGATGATCAGGAGGATGATAATAAATATTACCGGTGCAATCCGTCTCATTTTAGAGCCTGCTTTCTGAACCGTTCAATGAGCGATTCTTTCAAATGCAGAACAGCCGGTAGATCTTCATCTTTGCGCCTTCGCGGCCGATCGAGCGGTACCTCAATCTCTGTAAGCATTTTAGCCGGCGTCTCTTCCAGCACAAGAATCCGGTCTGATAGAAATACTGCTTCACTTATATCATGAGTGATGAACAAAACAGTCTTCTTATCACGCTCCCAGCGCTCCAAAAGCCATTCCTGCATGAAAAGTTTTGTAAGTGCATCAAGAGCGGAAAAAGGCTCATCAAGCAACAGTAATTCAGACCCAGCAAGCGTTGCTCTTAAAAAGGATACACGCTGACGCATACCACCAGAAAGTTCACCCGGATATTTCTTCGCATAGCCGTCAAGTCCAAATGCATCAAGCATTTCTGTAATTTCATCGCTATGAATTTCTGTTCTATTCAACTCCAGGGGCAGCCTTACATTCTCATATACTGTCCGCCATGGCATAAGGAGGTCCCGTTGTGGCATATAACCTACTTTTCCATGCCGATTCTCCCTCATTTCTCCGTTTAGTTGGATTACACCGGAATCCACCTTTTCCAAACCTGTAATTAATCTGAAAATAGTTGACTTGCCCGAACCACTCGCACCAATCAGACTTACGAACTCACCCTTTTTAATCGATAGATCAACCCCTTTCAATATCTCTTTATTTCCATAACTGAAACTGACATTTTCAAACTCTAAAGCCTTTTCACTCATTTCCTTTCACACCCTTTCTTCAAGTGATCAATCCGTCTAACATAAAAAAGCACCGCTTCCAGTAATACGGGAAGCGGTGCTTTTTAGACACACATACAGAATATACACTGCTGGTCATGACCATGCAGAGATCTTCTTCACCGCTTCCTTACGCTAGTTCGAACTAGATCAAGTTCAAGGGTCAAGGCCACGCCTCTCTCAGCTCGCAATTGAGCACCCCTAGTGGTGATAAAATTATTGAATTTTCAGCATACTTAATGACAGTATGTCATGATTTAAGAAATAAAGCAAGTCAACTTCAGCAAGTAAAAAAGCCCCGGAGTATGTCCGGAGCTTACAAAAATTAGAATTTGCTGTTGAATACTTTAACAGCAGCATCGATATCTGCTTCGAAGCCCATTTCCTTCAAAGTTTCACCAATGAGGCGGATTGCTTCAGCAAGCATTTCTTTTGTTGTATTACCCATATGCCCGATACGGAAAGCCTTGCCGCTCAAATGTGCAAGTGCACCGGAAACGACAACTTTCTTGTCAGCAAGCTTCTGACGGAATTCTGCATCATTGACACCTTCAGGATAAAGTGCGCAAGTAAGCGTATCAGCAGCAGCACCTTCAACTGCTAGTGCCTTCATGCCGTATACCGCAAGTGCAGCTTGTACACCTTCACGGAATTGACGATGACGACGGTAACGCTGCTCAAGTCCTTCTTCAAGAACAAGACGCATGCCTTCGTTATAAGCATAGACAAGGTTTACTGCAGGTGTTGCGAAATATTTAGTAGGGTCATGCATGATCGGAATCCAGCGTTTGATATCAATGTAATAACCAGGAACGCGTTCCATTGCATCACGAGCTGCTAGAGCTGTTTTGCTGAATGATACAATCGCAAGACCTGGTGGTACACCGATAGCCTTCTGGGATCCTGTAAGAACTACATCAAGTGTCCATTCAGGGTTGTTGCAATATGCTTTGCCCATGTCTTCTTCCATTGCCGCAGTCGCGCAAACGCCATCAACGATTGCAAGCGCGCCATGCTGCTTGATCATAGGAACAAGAACATCAAGATCAGCTGCAACACCAGTAGATGTATCAGCGTGAGTTACAGTAACAGCTCTGTACGTGTTGTTTGCAAGACGTGCTGCAACCATGTTCGGGTCAACCTGATGGCCCCATTCTGCTTCAACAACGTCAAAAGGAATGCCATAAGCTGCGGCAACATCCTTGAATCTGTCACCGAAGAAGCCTTGGCTGATGATTAGAATTCTCTCACCAGGCTTGACTGTATTCGCAAGTGCCATTTCCATCCCTAGTGTTCCGGAAGCAGCAAAGACGATTACTTCGCCCTCTGTGTTATTGAACATTTCACGTGTTTTCGCAACTGAATCTTTGTAGATTTTTGCGAAACGCGGATCTGTATGGCTCCATGTTTCCTGAGACATTGCATCGTAGATAGAGTCGACAACAGGCGTTGGGCCTGGGATCAACAGCATTTCTTCATTACGCATGAACTTTTCCCCTCCTGAAAGGTATTATGTAATTTGTTCAAATTAACTATACTACATTTTAACTCTTTTTCCCCCTGATTCGCAATTTTCGAATTCTTAATCTTTTTCTATAGTCATATTGATTTATTTTAACGTTTTATGCATTCAGTTTGACAAAAAAATGACAAATTTCAACAAAACATCTTGATTTTATATGTAATTGGACGGATACTAATATAGGTTATATATACCATTTATCAAAAAATAAGGAGGTCTATACTAACATGCGCCAGAGAAATACTTTTCAGCGCAATCTCGTTTTCATGCTGGGCATATCGATTTCTGTGCTAGTCATCCTGATCATGCTGTTCAATTACTGGAACGCTCGCAAGGATCTTGTCCAGAAGAATGAAGAGACCGAACAGCTGGTAGAGGAGAATATACTCAATGCCATTAACAGTTCGGATGCTGCTTATAGCATTATTGAAAAGTCGCTTGGCGAGAAGATGGAACAATACACGAAGGTCCTTATAAACAAATACAAAAAGAACCCGAATATCGATTCATGGAATCTTGCTGATTATAAGAAGCAATTCGATGGGTTTGATATTTTCGTCTTGAATAAGGATCTTGTCATTACCCACTCATCCCGCAAAGCTGACCTTGGTCTCGACTTTAAGGAATTCGGGATTACCGATTTGCTCATGGGCCGTTTGAACAGCGGCAAATTCGAAACAGATCGAATGGAAATCTCCGAAGCGACAAAGCAAGCGAATAAATTCAGCTATATGGCGACACCTGATAAGAAGTATTTAATTGAATTAGGTGCCACATCTGAACAATTCGACAGTCTCATTAAAGATCTGGACATGACACAACTTGCTTCCAATCTGGAAAAGGCACATGATTACGTGGACAATATCGACATTTATACAGTCCAAGCTGATAAAATGCCAGAACAGTCAATCACAGATCAGAACAATAAAGGTGAATCCATCAAGATTAGCAAAAAGTCAGCCAAGATTGGTGCCGAGGCAATCAAGAGTGGAAATTCGATCGAAAAAGAAGCAAAAGAAAATGGAAAAGAATTTAAATACCATTACATACCTGCTTTGAAAAAGGATGAAAACGGCGACACACTTTATAAACAATCACGCCTGCTTGTTATCAAGTATGATGAGTCCTATTTCAAAGGCCTTCTTATGAAGAAAAACATTTATTCCATTATTATCGTCATCGTTTCAGTCATTTTATCAATTGTATTATCCATTATAATTAGCCGCAGAATCTCCAAGCCAGTTGAGGCATTTGGTGAAGTAATTGATCGGACTTCGAGACTTGAATTTACGGATAATGAACATTTAACACAACTCAAGGAACGTAATGACGATTTTGGCAATCTTGCTGAGAAGTATGATCATATGCTTTCAGAAGTCCGTTCCGCTTTTTCAAAGGTCGTTCATTCCGCAGACCAATTGGCAGCCATGTCTGAACAATTCCAGGCAAGTGCTGAAGAAACAAGACAAGCAGCAGGTCAGATTTCGGGATCCATTCAGGATGTATCCAATGAAACTGAGAAACAATCAAGGCTTGTTAACAATGCGATTGAAGATATTCATCAGATTACAAATGAAGTCAAACATGTTAGTGATAATATCCAGAAAGTAAACAATCTAGTTGGCCATACAGTAGAAATTTCGAATAGCGGATCAGAAGCTATCGCCCATTCCGCGGAAAATATGGTCAAAATAGACACCCATACAAAGGGCTCAAAAAATATCGTTATCCAGCTGAATGATAAATCAACTCAAATCGAAACGATTTCTTCATTTATTACGTCAATTGCCGAGCAGACGAACTTGCTTGCTCTAAACGCAGCAATCGAATCTGCAAGAGCTGGTGAATCCGGTAAAGGTTTTGCTGTTGTTGCTGATGAAGTACGCAAACTTGCAATCGAATCGAGCACAGCTGCCAAGCAGATCAATGACCTTATTGCTGAAATCAAAAATGAGATTTCCAAGGCTATGGACAGTATGAACGATGGCTATGAAGCTGTTCAAGAAGGCAATACATTGACGAATGAAGCGGGCACTGCATTTAATGGCATTCTTGAAGCGGTTGAACAAGTTTCTGAAGAATCCCGCCACACGGCAGAGATTTCTTTAGAGGTTGAACAAATCACGTCCGGACTTCTCGGTTCCATCCAAGAAGTTGCCGACTTGTATGACAAACTGACTGCTAATGCACAGGAAGTTGCCGCGACAACAGAAGAACAAACTGCTGTTGTTGAAGACATGACAGACGGAGCAAGCAACCTTTCAAAAATTGCCGACGAATTGATCAAAGAAGTCGACAAATTCAAGATGGATTAATCATCTATCAAACAATCTAAAACAATCTAAGAAAGAGGTATCAACGTATGCAGAGAAATACAAACTACTATATTCGATTAACGAAAACATTAATGACCGGTTTCTTCGGCCTTTACGTTCTTCTCGTTGCTTTTGGAAACGTAACAGACTACAATTCAAACTTTGAATTCGTAAAACATGTCCTTAGCATGGATACAACTTTTGACGGCAATAGCCTCATGTACCGTGCACTCGGTGCAACATGGGTACACCATACAGGTTACATCCTTATTATTATTGTTGAGTGGATTATCGCTATTTCCTGTCTTGTCGGTGCTTGGAAAATGGGTAAATACATGAAAGCAGATGCAGCCTCTTTCCACGCTGCTAAGAAGTGGGGATTCATCGGTCTTCTACTCGGTATCACAGTCTGGTTCCTCGGTTTCCAGGTAATTGGTGGAGAATGGTTTGCCATGTGGCAAAGCGAAATCTGGAACGGTCTTGATTCCGCTTTCCGCCTGACAACATATATCAGTGCATGCATCATCGTTCTTATGATTAAAGAGGATTAATGGACAGAGGCTGGGACATAAGTGTCTTTAGCCTATAGAAACCCTATAAAACCCCGAACTAATGCAAGGAATAAAATTGCTTTGGTTCGGGGTTTTCATTTTCGAATATTGATTCTTTTTGAGGTAAGCCGCCGCTGCGAAAAGAATGCTCGCTTTCACCCAAGGGCATAAGTGCGACATCTGTTCAAGCTACCTTTTCAGTCGCTTTCTCAGTGTCTTTCTTTACCTGCGGGCAAGCACTGAGCCACTGTGGCGCAAGCGCCTCACTGTCTCAGTACGTTTGTTTCGACGGCAGGATGCCTAGTGATGGCGTTGGTCGCAGGACGCGACCGATTTTAGCTATCTTCCCGCGGGATTCTCGCATCTTTTCTCCGCTATGTCCGGTGTTCTATCAAGGATTGCAGTGGAAGGCGATGACTTCAAGCCGACATAACGCCACGTCCTGTGGCATTGTCGGCACTAGGACGTCGTGTCCTTCGTGGGAATAGCATGAGCAGAAGATAATATTCCAGGCGTTCTTTGCCTGGAATTTAGCTAAAGCCATGCCCGTGGCAAAGTAGACACTGTGAAAGAAACTTGAACAGATGTCGCCCTTGAGCCCTTGGTTTAAAGCGTTCGCCTGTAGCGCAAATCCGGCGGGGCGCAATCGTTGTCATACCATGATGTTATCTAATTCATTGTTCCTCTTTTACATAAACAATATTAGTTAAGTCCCAGCTTCTTTTTACTTGCATTAATCTTTTCCAAACGCTATAATAGCTCTTGCATGCTAATTATGCGCCTATAGCTCAGTCGGATAGAGCACTGGTTTCCGGTACCAGGTGCAGGGGTTCGAATCCTCTTAGGCGCGCTAGATATTTTACTGTAATGGCAAGGGCACATTTCGTACCCTTGCCATTTTTATATTCCGATCCGGTTTCCATACTACAGCAAGGTTTACCTCCTTTTGCCAATGGGCATAATATAGAGAGCTTCCAGTTTTACTACATATGCAAAAAATGTTGAACGTTTTTGTTTGACCTTAATTGACCTATTGAGTTATGATAAATCTGGAAAACGAAATGGATACTTGAGGAGGAATCACTATGAACTTGATACCTACAGTTATTGAACAGACAAATCGCGGGGAACGTGCTTATGACATTTACTCTCGCCTTTTGAAAGACCGCATCATCATGCTTGGCAGCCAGATTGACGATAATGTCGCCAACTCAATCGTTGCTCAGCTCTTGTTCCTTGAAGCAGAAGATCCTGAAAAGGACATCTCTCTTTATATCAACTCTCCTGGTGGTTCCATCACTGCCGGAATGGCGATCTATGACACAATGCAGTTCATCAATGCTGATGTATCTACAATCTGCATCGGTATGGCTGCTTCAATGGGTGCATTCCTATTGACTGCTGGTGCTCCTGGCAAGCGTTATGCTTTGCCTAACAGTGAAGTCATGATTCACCAGCCTCTTGGTGGTACTCAAGGTCAGGCTGCTGACATTCAGATTCACGCTAAACGTATTATCGAAATGCGCCAAAAATTGAATGAAATCATGGCACAACGTTCCGGCCAGCCTCTTGAGGTTGTTGAACGCGATACTGACCGCGATAACTTCATGACTGCTGAACGTGCTAAAGAATATGGTCTTATCGACAAAGTCATTGAGAAAAAAGAGAAGAAGTAACATTAAAAAAACAACCCGTGAACAAATATTGTTCACGGGTTGTTTTAGCTTTCATTTGTTACGAATCGAACAAGCACATCCAATGCCTCTTCTTCATCCGCTCCTTCAGCTTGGAGCGTAATTTCCTCACCTTTTGCCATTGCGAGACTCATGAGTCCCATAATGCTTTTTGCGTTAATTGTACGACCATCTTTCAGCAGATTGATCTGTGATGAGAATCTTGTTGCTTCCTGGACGAATTTAGCGGCAAGTCTCGCCTGCAAACCCGGATCCAGTTTAATTTGTACTGTCTTTTCCACCATTTCAATCATCCTTCCATATGGCCTTTGCAGATTTGTCTTCGTTCAATGCTGCCTTGTTGGAAATGGCATTAATTTCTTTAGTTTATTTTTCCCCTGAATGTGCTATTTATTAAAAACATGCTCGCCACGGCGCAATTTTTCTGCAAAATCATCGATCTTCTTCAACCGATGATTCACACCAGACTTTGAAATATTGCCACCTGATGCCAATTCACCGAGCTCTCTGAGAGAGACGTCCTGGTGTTCAATTCGGAGGCGAGCGATCTCTTGCAGCTTTTCAGGCAAAGCTTCAATTCCTACAGTTTCCTGAATATATTTGATGCTTTCTATTTGGCGGAATGCCGCTCCAATCGTCTTATTCAAATTGGCTGTCTCGCAATTGACGAGACGATTGACGGAATTACGCATATCACGCACGATACGAACATCTTCAAATTTGAATAAAGCGTTATAAGCCCCTATAATATTCAGAAATTCTGTAATCTTCTCTGCTTCTTTTATATATACAATATACCCGTTTTTCCGTTCCAGTTCACGTGACTTCAATCCGAAGTCATTCAACAGGCAGCATAATGCATGATTATGCTCCTTGTAAAAGTTGAAGATCTCCAGATGATAAGAAGAGGTTTCAGGATTATTCACCGATCCGCCTGCAAGAAAAGCTCCGCGTAAATAGGAACGTTTACAGCAATTGTTCTGCAAATACTTATCCGGTATGTCGCGTGTCAAAATGTTCGCTTCTCGCAGGATGCCTAGATCTTTAAGAAGTTCGGCGACATTCCTTTTCAAGCGTACAATATAAACATTATTCTTTTTCAATTTCATTTTCTTCCTGACAAGCAGTTCAACTGGATACTTATATACAGATTTGATCAATGTATAAATTCGTCTGGCAATCGCCGCATTCTCAGTCTGTACATCAAGTGTATAGTCCATTCTGGAAAAAGAAATGGCCCCATTCATTCGGACTAACGCGGCAAGTTCTGCATATGTACAACAAGAATCCACTTCAATCCCAGTCAGTTCCTTTTTAATTTCAGAAGCAAAGGACATTTTGCTTCGCCCTCCCCTCCTGCAGACGGCAAATATGCTCGCCTGCTCATGACGATATTAACTGCTGATCAATGCCTGAATCAGCTTTGCCACCTTGGATGTATCATGACGCAAAGTCGGCGCTTCATGATCGATGATATCGCCTTCAATAATTTCCACGCCCATATCAACAAGCTTCTCTATATCATATTCAACCGGTTCTGCATTTTCGACCGCATATCGTTTTTGCATTTCTTTCTCAATCGGTTCATTGTGAACAATAATAGCATCGACAGCTTCATGACCAATATGATCTGTAATTGCTCTAATATGATCAGAAGCTTTAAAACCAGTCGTCTCTCCATACTGTGTCATCACATTGCAAATGTAGACGACTTTTGCCTTCGTCTGGCGTAGTGCTTCATCAATCTCAGGAAAAATGAGATTTGGCAAAATACTCGTATACAAGCTTCCCGGCGAGATGATTACAAAATCAGCATCGCAAATCGCTTTTACGGCATCAGGAAGTGCACGTGCAGGCTGAGGAGATAGGAATACACGTTTAATTCTTTTACCAGAAAGCGGAATATTGGATTCCCCTGAAACAATCGATCCGTCTTCCATTTCAGCATGCAGCAACATGCTTTCATTAGAAATCGGATAAATTTCTCCCTTTACAGAGAGAACACGCGAAATCTCTTTGATGCCGGTATAAAAATCACCACTCAGCGATGACATTGCAGCAAGCAATAAATTACCCATTGAGTGTCCGGAAAGTCCATTCCCTTCCTTGAAGCGATGCTGAAATAGGCCAAGCAGCATCGGTTCAGCATCAGATAGAGCTGCGAGACAATTTCTCACATCACCAGGTGCAGGGATTTCCATTTCCGAACGCAGGCGGCCGGAGCTCCCCCCGTCATCCGCAACAGTAACCAGTACTTTCAGATTGATTGGGAGATTTTTCAGACCGCGCAGAAGAACCGGCATACCTGTTCCCCCGCCGATAACAACGACTTTTGGTTGTTCATTTTTGTTCATTATATTTCTTCCTTTTCTCTATATCACGGTGGCTCGCATGTGTCAGACACAAATTAGATAAAGCTTTTGAGAAATATTCTGTTAAGGTAACCGAACGATGTTGGCCTCCAGTACATCCGATTGCAATGACGAGCTGTGATTTGCCCTCTTTTTTATACTGAGGAATCATGAATTGGAGCAGATCCTGCAATTTCTCAATAAATTGCTGCGTATCGGACCATTTCATGACATAGGAGGAAACTTCCGAATCCAGACCTGTGAGTGGTTTCAAGCTCTCGACATAGAAAGGGTTGGGGAGAAAGCGGACATCGAAGACAAGGTCGGCATCAATCGGGATACCATGCTTAAAGCCAAATGAAACGAAATGAACAGAGAAAATATCCTGCTTTTCCTCTGAATACTTAGATAGGATCATCTCCCGCAATTCACGAGGCTTCAATTCACTTGTGTCTATGATGCGCTGAGCTCTTCCTCGCAATTCATCCAGCAGCTGACGTTCCTTCGTAATCCCTTCAATAATGCGTCCTCCTGGATCAAGTGGATGCGAACGTCTCGTTTCCTTATAGCGGCGGACAAGCGCACCGTCCTTTGCATCCAGGAAGAGCACATGCTGGGTAAGCCAAGTTTCTTTATCCAGAAAATCAAGTGCTTGAACGAGGGAATCAAAGAATTCACGTCCCCTTAAATCCATGACAAGGGCAACTTTGCAGATTGTATTGGAGGAGTCTTTAAGCAATTCCAGAAATTTCGGGAGCAATGCGGGAGGCAGATTGTCAACACAGTAATAGCCCAAGTCTTCAAAACTCTGCACGGCCACCGTCTTTCCGGCACCCGACATGCCAGTAATGATTACAAGTTTTGTTTCCTTTTCATTTATCAACACGCAAGCTCTCTCCTTCATGGTTCATATCCACACTGTGGGTAACCCCTTTGCACCGATGTCAGAAAAAGCTTAACAGTCTCATTGCGCATAGAATATGGGGGCTTCTCATGTTATGTTATTTCGATATAACATGATTATGTTGAGGTTTAGCATATACCGATCCGTGATCAATCGTATAAAAAAACGTTCTTTGTTCTTATCCACATTATACAATGAATCGTCATTTGCAACAAACCCAATTTTGTGGACAAAAAAAAGAGCACAGACATAAGCGTCTGTGCCAAAATATATTAAAAGGGGGTCAATTAGTAATTATATTGTACCCCAAAAATATTTCGCTTATGTTACGCGAGCGTTAACGTAGTGTTACATTTTTTTGTATAGCTTATTTAGTAGCTCTCATTTTGTCTTTCAAATCTTCAAGATACTTCTGTGCAGACTCAGCTGCAATGCTACCATCACCAGTCGCTGTTACGATTTGGCGAAGATGTTTTTCACGAATGTCTCCTGCAGCGTAAATACCAGGAATCTTCGTTTCCATTTCGGAATTTGTTGGAATGTATCCTTCCTCATTCGTAATTCCAAGTGATGCAAATGGAGAACTCAGTGGCAACATTCCGATATAGATGAATACACCATCTGTTGCGAAATCAGACTTCTCACCTGTCTCACGGTTCACGAGCGTTACACTGCCGACTTTTCCGTCTTTATCATTAATTGACTCAAGCGCTGTATTCCAGATGAAGTCAATTTTCTCATTGTCAAAAGCACGTTCCTGGATGATCTTCTGAGCACGCAGCTCATCACGTCGGTGGATGATTGTTACTTTGCTCGCAAACTTCGTTAAATAAATTCCTTCTTCGACAGCAGAGTCACCCCCGCCGATTACGACAAGTTCTTTATTTTTGAAGAATGCGCCATCACATACTGCACAGTAGGAAACCCCGCGTCCTGAAAGTTCTTCTTCCCCAGGTACGCCGATTTTCTTATGTTCAGCTCCAGTAGTGATAATCAAAGTGCGTGTCTTATACTCCTTGTCAGCACCAGCTTTGATGACCTTGTAATCGCCATGGTCGACAACTTCCTTAATATCTCCATACTGATACTCGGCACCGAATTTCTTCGCATGTTCAAACATTTTGTTGGAGAGATCTGGACCAAGGATTGTTTCAAATCCAGGGAAGTTCTCTACCTCTTCTGTATTCGCCATCTGACCGCCGGGAATACCGCGCTCGATTAGCATTGTATCAAGGTTGGCACGTGAAGCATAAAGTGCTGCCGTCATGCCAGCCGGCCCAGCACCTGCAATAATTACATCATAGATACGGTCTTCGGACATTCAAAGTCGCCCCTTTTCTTAGTTCTCTCTCAAGCTTATTGAATCGATGCGTTTTCGTCCATATTTTTGCTCAATTCCCACGGCTTTGATTCCCGCATAAGCGGCGCATGCTTGCGGCAACCTTCATTCCAAAGCCGGTCGGCAGTCTCATGGTCACCAAGCATGTAGGATGAGCGACTGAACCATCTGTAGAAAGATGGATGGCTGCGTACTCCTGAACGCTGAAGCTGGCGGAAACGGTTGCATGCCACTTCATAATGACCTGTTTTTGCAAGCACTACGGCAATTCTCAGTTTCTGCTGCTCATGCATCGGATATACATTAAGCAACTGCTTAGTAAACTGTTCCGATTTCTCCTTGTCACCAAGTTCATGGTAAAACACAGCAAGGTTCAGATGGCTAAGTATTTCATCTTCATTTTTCTCAAGAAGGCCCAACTCAAGTTCTAGAGCCTTTTCACGTTCACCCGCTTCAAAAAGTGCAAGTGCATAATCATGTTTGGCAAGAGGCTGGTCTGGGAAATTTTCCATCATTTCTTGAATGAGCGGCAGTGCCGTTTCCCATTCCAAATATTCCATATGACGGAAAATTGCTTCCTGAGATACGAGCAATTCGTCCTCATTGTCAAGCTCCCACTCATCATCTTCTTCATCTATATCCAATAGCTCAAGTAAAGCCTCAGCCTCATCAGCGAAATCTCCATCCGGCTCAACGTTCAAATAGAAGCTGGCATGCTTTTTCGCTTCATTTAAAAGACCGAGATGTGCATAATTGTTAGCAAGCAAGTAATAGCAGTCCGGATATTTGTCACGGTTGCGATCCAGTACATCCATAAGCAGTTCATTTGCAGAATGGAAAAAACCGATCTCCGTATAGACAACGGACAACTGGCATTGGTAAAGCGGATCCTTCGGTGACAGCTCGAGCGCTCTCTGCAGCCACTTGATCGCAGACTGGAACTTTGTCTTGCGAAACGCTTCGACTCCTTTGGTAAAGTAGAAATCACCGTCGGGAATAAAAGGGACAAGATTATTCAGCTGTTTGCTCGAAGGTTTGTCTTTTACGCTAGGCATCCCAATCCCCCTATAATTAATCTCCCCAAAGTATAACATAGTCGTTCGCTAATTTACACACAGCTTTACGGTACTTTGACCCATAGCGAACAAAAAAAGGCAGACAGCTTGGTTGCTGCCTGCCTAGTCTAGCATGTCTGCTGCCGCTTTTTCCGCTTCTATGATTTCTGAATCGACTTCTTCTGTAAGCCTTTCAGTCCATTCCTTCGTCCAGCCGAATCTCTGTTTCATATATTGGATGACCGGTTCTTTCTGTTGTTTGGCCCATTCCATATGGAAATATACACCAGCTGTTCGTCTTACGAGGAAATCGATTGGCCGGCTGACCATTTCCTCTTCAATGCCATAAACGAGCATCGCATAGACGAGTGGATCGAGATTTGCATATTTTGCGGAATCTTTCCCTTTTAAATATAATTCCAACACATGGTCAGTATTTGCTCCATAGAGACTTAACACATACTCCGCCATCTCTTTACTAATACCGAGAGCAGCCATTTCCTCAAGTTTACGCGTTCTGTACCGTGCAAATCCTTTAGAACCGCCTACTTCACCGCCGGCAATCGGCATATGTTCCGTTTCCGATTCAGAGTAGAGGATGCCTTCTTCGTCCTTTAACTGTTTCACCACTTCATTCACTGCTATCTCAGCCATTTTCCGATAGCCTGTCAGCTTGCCCCCTGCCATTGAAATAAGGCCTGATTTAGAAATGAAGATTTCCTCTTTACGTGAAATCTCTCCAGGTTTCTTGCCTTCATCGGCAATCAGCGGTCTGAGCCCTGCCCAGCTTGATTCCACATGTTCTGGACCGACTTTCACATCCGGGAACATATAGTGGATGGCATTAAGCAAGTAATCTCTATCCTCTTTAAGCGTCTGAGGGTGCTGGATATCACCGTCATATACGGTATCCGTAGTTCCGACATATGTTTTTCCTTCGCGTGGAATAGCGAAGATCATCCGCTTATCAGGTGCATCAAAATAAATTGCCTGGCGAAGCGGGAAATCTTTTAGGGAAAAGACGAGATGAACACCTTTCGTTAGCTGTAAACGTTTGCCATGCACCTGTTCATCAAGTCCCCTTACTTTGTCCACCCAAGGGCCTGCAGCGTTGATCACCTTTTTAGCATGTATTTCGTGAAGTCTACCTGTATTCATATCTTCAATATGAACACCGGCGATTTTCCCATCTGGGCGGCTCACCAACTCCTGTACCTTCGCATAATTGATCGCAAAGGCACCTTTCTGGACCGCTTTTTTCAATACTTCGATGGTCAACCGCGCATCATCCGTTCGGTATTCCACATAATAGCCGGCACCTTTCAATCCGTCTTTTCGAATGAGCGGTTCTTTTGCTGCTGCTTCTCCCGGAGACAGCATTTTCCTCCGCTCTTTTTTCTTAACTCCAGCGAGGTAGTCATAGACGCGAAGACCTGCATTCGTTGTAAACGGTCCGAATGTTCCCCCTGCATGGAACGGCAACATCATCCACTCGGGTGTTGTTACATGGGGTCCATTTTCATAGACGATCGCCCTTTCCTTGCCTACCTCAGCCACAATTTTAATTTCAAAGTTTTTCAAGTAGCGCAAGCCGCCATGGACAAGTTTCGTTGAGCGGCTAGATGTACCTGCTGCGAAATCCTGCATTTCTACTAAGGCGACTTTCAAACCGCGTGTGATTGCATCAAGAGCGATGCCGGCTCCTGTAATTCCCCCGCCAATGACGAGCACATCAAATTGTTCCGATTCCATTTTCTTTATGATTTTGCTTCTTTGTTCACTCGAAAACTTCACACCGACCACTCCTCATTCGGGTATTAACCTATTCTTAATATAGATACCCTGAAATCCTTGATTCATGTACATGGACAAACAAAAAAGCAAGCACTTTGTACGGTGCTTGCTTTTTCATATTTTCCGAATGAATTGTAGCGGATTTCCTCCAGCCATCATACCGGCAGGCACATCTTTGTGGACAAGACTGCCTGCAGAAACAACCGCTCCATCTCCAATTGTTACACCAGGCAGAATTGTTGTGTTGGCACCGATCATTACATTGTCGCCAATTACAACATTGCCTGTCCGGTATTCATGGGTCAAATATTCGTGGGTCAGAATTGTCGTATTATAGCCGATAATCGTATTGCGCCCAACTTTAATTTTCTCCGGAAAAAGCAGGTCTGGCATTGCCATCAATGCAAACGCTGAGTGTTCGCCCACCTCCATACGAAGAAACAAGCGAAAAAGGATATTTTTCACTGTTATCCATGGAGTGTAACGCGACGTTTGAATGACAATGAAGTTTTTGACCACTTTTAAAAAAGAGACTGTCGAGTACATCCGAAAAAGCGGGTTCGGCCCTTCTACCGGAAAGCGGTCCACTTTTCTCATATAAGTTAGACCCCTATAATCTCTAGTAAATCTTCCATCTTTTCAAGCATGTAAGTAGGCTTGAAAGTTTCCAAAAATGTACGTCCTTTATGAGACCAGGCAACACCAGCTGTCCGTATTCCAGCATTTCTGCCAGCTTCGATATCATGGGAATTGTCACCAACCATAATTGTCGTCCGCGGGTCAGCCTTCAGTTCGTGCATCGCTTTGATTACAGGTTCAGGATGAGGTTTTGAATGTACGACATCATTAGCTGTGACGACAGTATTGAAAAAGCCATCCAGCCCTGTCAGCTTCAGTCCCATTTCAACAGTCTGATCCACTTTTGCCGTCACGATACCAAGTCCGAAGCCTTTGCGGTACAAAGTGGATACAACCTCCACAACACCTGGAAATGCTTCAACGAGAGCGTCATGGTGTTTAATATTATGTTCTCGATAGACCCGAATCATTTCATCAGCAAGTTCAGGATTTACCGCTTGGAATGTTTCCCGCAGCGGGGGCCCGTTGAATTGCAAAAGCTCCTCGCGTGAAAAATGAAGGTCGTAAAAGTCAAATGTATGTTGGAAAGAGGATAAGATCAATTCATTCGTATCAATCAAAGTTCCGTCCAGATCAAATAGAATCGTCTGTATAGCCAAATTATGTCATCCTTTCAGCTAATTTTATTTTTCTTGCCGTGGCTCACCGTTATATCGCACATTAGCAAGACCGCTTCTTCTTCGGTAAATCAGAATCAGAATGGCTGCCACAATCAACAGCAATGAGACGACTTGGGCGATACGAACGACGCCTGGAATGATGTACAAAGAATCTGTGCGCAATCCTTCAATGAAGTAACGGCCGACTGAATAAAGCATCATATAACTGAGGAATACTTCACCTCGGAGTGGATTTTTCTTTCTGATTAGCAGAAGAAGACCAAACACGATCAAATCCCAAACCGATTCATACAGGAATGTCGGGTAATATGTAACACCATCAATGCACATCTGATTCATAATGAAATCAGGCAAATATTGATGGAAATTTTCATAAGCAGCCTTTGACATCGGACCGCCATGCGCTTCCTGATTCATGAAATTTCCCCAGCGGCCAATTGCCTGTCCGAGAATCAGACTCGGCGCCAGAATGTCAGCCATCTTCCAGAATGAGATTCCTTTCACTCTCGTATAAACAATCGCAGTCAGTGTAGCACCAATTAGAGCTCCATGGATTGCAATGCCGCCTTCCCATACCGCAAACCACTTCCACCATGGCCCACCAACATAGGCATCCCACTCAAATAGAACATAATAGATCCTTGCAAAGATGATGGAAACGGGCACTGCAAGAATAACGAGATCGATAATTGAATCCTTCTCAAGATTCTGTTTCGCCGCTTCTCTTTGTGCCAAAAACAAACCGATGAAAACACCGGCAGCGATAATGACACCATACCAGTAAATCGGCAGTGAACCGATTTGAATAAATACTCTGTCCAAATGGGGTGCGCTGCAACTCATAGAACATCCCTCCTATTCCAAATCATGTTTTCCCTGTTCAATCATTGACGTAAGCCGATCGGAAAATTCCTCCGCCGGGTTCAGACCAAAGAGCTTTACTCGGAAATTCATAGCAGCTACTTCAATAATGACAGCGAGATTTCGTCCAGGACGAATCGGCACTGTCGCTTTTGGAAGGGTCACGTCCATGATCTGCGCTGTCTCATCTTCAAGGCCGAGCCGGTTATACTGCTTATTCTCAACCCACTCTTCCAAGTCGATGATCATGTTGATTTTTTTAAAACGGCGAACCGAACCAGCGCCGAACAATGTCATTACATTAATGATACCGAGACCGCGGATTTCAAGCAGATGCTCAATTAAGTTAGGTGCTGTACCAATTAGATTTTCATAATCCTCCTGGCGAATTTCTACACTGTCATCAGCGACAAGTCGGTGCCCACGCTTTACAAGCTCAAGTGCTGTTTCACTTTTGCCAATGCCGCTTTTACCCGTAATGAGAACGCCAACTCCATATATGTCGAGCAACACACCATGTACGGCAGTAAAAGGGGCGAACTTGGCTTCGAGATGATTTGTAAGTCTGCCAATGACCCGTGTCGTCTTCAAAGGTGAATGAAAAATTGGCATATCATATTTATTGCCCGCCTCAATGAATTCTTCTGGCACTTCCATTCCCCGGGCAATAATTACCGCCGGTGTTTCATCAGTAAACATACGTTTCAACCGATCCTGACGCGTTTCGTGATCCAATTCCAGGAAATAACTCATCTCCTTGCGCCCGATCAGCTGCAATCTCTCTGAGGCATAGTAGGCAAAATATCCGGTCATTTCAATACCTGGGCGTGAAATTTCACTCGTTGTAATTTTTCTGTCCAGTCCTTTTTCACCGGCAAGGAGGTTCATATTCAACCGACCAACAAGGTCTTTTGTCCGTACAAATCCCATAAAAACATCCTTTCGTTCAAGCTAAAAAATCGAGCTAGCAACTGTGATTTATTTTAGCATAAACAACTCAAGCATGACAGAAACAAGAAAAAAGCCCTCCCACTATTTCAGTAGGAGGACAATCTTCTAGGACACAATTGTGTCTTTGACTAGTTTGTTCAAAATGAGATTGATGATTGAAATAATAATCGCAGCGATAATAGCAGTACCAAAATTATCAATCACAAAGGAAGATCCCATAACTGCCTGGGCAATCATGAGTGTGATTGCGTTTATAATAAACAGGAACAAGCCGAGTGATATCACTGTGATTGGCAATGTCAGCAAAACGAGAAACGGTTTTACAATAACATTCAGAATCGCAAGGATAATGCTCGCGATAAAGGCAGCGCCGAACCCTTCCAAATGGAATGAGTCAAACAGCTGAGCCACAACAATCAGAGCAATCGCATTGAGAAATAGCGACAGAAACCATCGCAAAATCATCAGTAACCACTTCCTTCAGTCGGAATGATGAGAGCAGCAATCAGGTAGAAAATAACCAACGGTATTACGACTGTCACGAGCGCCAGCAAAACGAAAATGAGCCGGACGAGTGTCGGGTCGACATTGAAGTATTCAGAAATTCCACCTAGAACGCCGGCAACCATCTTATTTCTGCTTGAACGGTATAGCCTTTTCATACCGATTCCTCCCAATAAACATGATTCTGATTCATTTTTCCTGATTCAGACCTTTTGTAAACATACAATAAAGGAATCAATCAGCAAAATCCCAAACATAATAGTCTTCAACACCAAGCACTTCCATCGCTTCCTCCATCACTGTTTCGTCAAGCTTAGCTTTGCGGAGCATATCTCCAAGAATGCCGTCGGCCTGTGAATGGTGGGCTGCAATTGCTTCCATTTTACGTTCAAAATTATCCCGTACATCATACGTAACATCCGGTTCTCCAAGTATTTCACGATAATTCCGCTCGACTGGACGTGCCCACATCTTAGGACGTTTATCAGGATCAATCATGCGTAGCGCCTCAATTGTCGCAGCGGCAATTGCATTATGATCTGGATGGACACCGTAGAGTGGATGATAGGTAATGACAAGGCTCGGATTGATTTCTTCGATAAGTCCCTTCAGATGCTTAGCAACTTCCATTTTATCTTCGAATTCCATTGTTTTGTCCAAATAGCCGAGCATGCGCAAGTCACAATCAAGGATACGGCATGCTTCATCTAGTTCAGCTTCACGTATTTTTGCAAGGGACTCCCTGTTGGCGATTGGCGGAAATCCCATATTGCGTCCCATATTACCTGATGTTCCGCATAAATACGTAACAGGCGTACCTTCTTCACGCATTTTAATAATCGTACCCGCAGACCCGAATGATTCATCATCTGGATGCGGATAAATGATGACAACATGTCGTTCTTTACTCATTCCTTCCACCTAGTCCCTTCTGTTATTCGTTCCAAACGGTGTCTCACTAATTTCGAGAGCGACGAGCAAACGTCCGGCCGGGTCATGTCCAGCCATAAGCAGCTTATCTCCTTCGAACAGCTCCCAATCCGTCAATCCTTCAGCATAAACCCAGCCATATTCGAGCTTCAGACCGACACGGAATGAGTCACCTTTCGCCCCGACGATTTTTGCCTGGCTGTATTTTACTTGGGCATTGCGTACATAAGCTCCAACATTGAATGCTTCATCTCCGAAATGGCTCGCATACGCTCCATTCGTCGTTTCCACATGGATATAAACTGGTTTATTCAAAAATTGATCCAGCTGTTCCTGGACCGTATTCAATTCAATCGGTTTCATCAATTCCACTCCCTGCTACTTTCTATTCTACAAGATTAGAGAATATGATTCGTTTCGTCAAAACATTGAAACTGGAACGGCCGGCTGCAAAATGCAGTCGGCCGCTGAAAAAGTCCATCGTTATTACTCTATTTGCCGGCATGCTCTGCTTCTTCGGCCTCTTCTTTAATGTTGCGCATCCGTTCACGATCACGTTCCAATATCGGTTTCAAGTATTCGCCTGTATGGGAACCCGGCGTTTCTGCAACCTGCTCTGGTGTACCGGTCGCAATGATTTGCCCTCCGCCAGCTCCCCCTTCTGGACCAAGGTCAATAATATGGTCAGCTGCTTTGATAATATCAAGATTATGCTCGATGATCAGAACTGTATCACCGTTCTCGACGAGGCGCTGAAGCACAACAAGCAAACGCTTGATATCATCTGCATGCAATCCGGTTGTCGGTTCATCCAAGATATAGAATGACTTACCATTGGATCGTTTATGCAATTCACTGGCCAGTTTCATTCGCTGTGCTTCTCCGCCCGATAGCGTCGTCGCAGGTTGGCCGAGCTTTACATACCCAAGACCAACATCTACAATCGTCTGCAGCTTACGCTTGATTTTCGGGATATTGGCAAAGAATTCAAGTGCCTCTTCCACACGCATGTCTAGAACATCAGCAATTGATTTACCTTTATACTTCACTTCAAGCGTCTCACGATTGTATCGTTTACCATGACAAACTTCACACGGAACATAGACATCAGGAAGAAAATGCATTTCAATCTTGATTATGCCGTCACCTCTGCACGCTTCACAGCGGCCACCTTTAACATTGAAACTGAAACGCCCCTTTTTATAACCGCGCACCTTCGCTTCATTTGTCTGCGCGAATACATCACGCACGTCATCAAAGACACTTGTATATGTCGCTGGGTTCGAACGAGGCGTTCTACCAATCGGTGACTGATCAATATCAATTACTTTCTCAATATGTTCGAGGCCTGTTATATTTTTATGTTTGCCTGGCTTCACTTTGGCACGGTTCAAGTCCCGGGCGAGGCATTTATAAAGAATTTCGTTGATCAGTGTACTCTTTCCGGAACCAGAAACACCTGTGACAACAGTCATGATACCTAGCGGGAATGTTGCCGTTACATTTTTCAAGTTATTCTCTTTTGCTCCGGTAATCTTGATTTCCCGACCGTCCGGCTTGCGGCGTTCTTCCGGGAGCGGAATGAATTTCCGTCCTGATAAGTATGCACCTGTAAGCGAGTTTGGATCTTTGAGCACATCTTCCGGACGTCCAGCGGAAACAACTTGTCCACCATGTTCACCAGCTCCAGGTCCGATATCAATTAGCCAGTCTGCAGCCATCATCGTATCTTCATCATGTTCAACGACAATTAATGTATTGTCCAGGTCACGCATTTTCAACAAAGTGCCAATGAGTCTGTCATTGTCACGCTGATGAAGGCCGATTGAAGGTTCATCAAGTACATAGAGAACTCCAGATAGCGCTGAGCCTATCTGTGTGGCCAGCCTGATTCGCTGGGCTTCCCCGCCAGAAAGCGTGCCTGCTGTCCGTGACATCGTCAAATAATCGAGTCCGACATTTGCCAGGAATTCGAGTCGGTCACATATTTCTTTAAATATTAGACGAGCAATATTCGCTTCCTTCTCTGTCAATTTGACATCAGTGAAAAATTTCTTCGCTTCTGTAATTGAAAAATCACTGATTTCACCAATATGCATTCCATTGATGAGAACTGCACGGGCTTCCTCACGAAGACGATACCCTTTACAAGTCGGACACTTTTTCGTCGCCATATACTTTTCTAAAGTTTCGCGTACAAAATCGGATGTAGTCTCTTTGAAACGGCGTTCAATATTTTTAAGAACCCCTTCAAATTCAACAGTATGATCACGTGCTTTTCCGAAATCATTCACGTAGTAGAAACGGATTTTCTCCTTGCCGCTCCCATTTAGAATTTTATCCATCTGCTCTTGAGGCAAGTCTTTTACCGGCGTGTTCATATCAATTCCGTAATGCTCGCACACACTTTGCAGCAATTGCGGGTAGTATTGAGAACTGATTGGTTCCCAAGCCGCAATCGCATGTTCATTCAAAGTAAGATCCCAGTTCGGAATAACGAGATCAAGATCGACTTCCAGCTTCGAACCTAGTCCATCACAGCTTGGGCAGGCACCAAATGGACTGTTGAAAGAAAACAGACGCGGCTCGAGCTCCTCTATGGAGAAGCCACAAATTGGGCAAGCGTGTAATTCGCTGAAAACAAGCTCTTCTTCACCGATGACATCGACAATCATTTTGCCTTCTCCAAGGGATAAAGCTGTTTCAATTGAATCGCCAAGTCTTCCAGCGATTCCTTCCTTGATGACAACCCGGTCAATAACAGCCTCAATGGAGTGCTTCTTGTTCTTTTCAAGCTTGATTTCATCAGTCACTTCCATCATTTCACCGTCAATCCGAACCCGCACATAGCCTTCTTTACGAAGTTTCTCAAGTGCTTTCACATGCTCACCCTTGCGTCCGGAAACAATTGGTGCAAGGAGCTGCATCTTTGTGCGTTCAGGATATTCAAGCAGGCGATCGGTCATTTGCTGGACGGTCTGGGAAGTGATTTCGATTCCATGCTTTGGACAAGTTGGTCTTCCTATACGTGCATAAAGGAGACGCAGGTAATCATTGATTTCAGTAACTGTCCCGACAGTTGAGCGCGGGTTGCGGCTCGTTGTCTTCTGATCTATGGAAATAGCCGGAGACAAGCCTTCTATCGTGTCTACATCCGGTTTGTCCATCTGTCCGAGGAACTGGCGCGCATATGCAGAGAGCGATTCGACATAGCGACGCTGTCCTTCTGCATATATTGTGTCAAAGGCGAGTGATGATTTACCTGAACCGGAGAGTCCTGTCACGACGACAAGTTCATTTTTCGGAATCTCAACATCGATGTTTTTAAGATTATGAGCACGTGCACCTTGAACCCGGATCATTTTGTTCTGCATAGGCTGTTCACCCTTCCGATTTCAATTCAAAGACGATATCACGCAGTTCGGCGGCCCGTTCGAAGTCGAGTGCCTTGGCAGCATCCTTCATCTCTTTTTCCATCTTCTCTATCATTTTCTTCTTGTCTTTCTTCGTCATCTTAGAGAACTTCTCTGTTTTTGCTTTATATTCTTCAGATTCCTCAGCAGCAACTGTTGCGCGGATCACATCGCGTACGTTTTTCTGAATCGTCTGCGGTACAATGCCATGTTCTTCGTTATAGGCAATCTGTTTAGCTCGACGGCGCTGTGTTTCATCTATCGCCACTTGCATGGAGTTCGTAATCCTGTCTGCGTACATGATAACTTGACCATTAGCATTACGAGCAGCTCGTCCCATAGTCTGGATAAGCGAACGCTCTGACCGGAGGAACCCTTCCTTGTCCGCATCAAGAATTGCAACGAGTGAAACTTCAGGAATATCCAGCCCTTCCCTCAACAAGTTGATACCAATCAGTACATCATATGTGCCGACACGCAAATCTCGGATAATTTCAATCCGTTCTAATGTCTTAATTTCTGAATGGAGATAGGCAACTTTCATGCCTAGTTCTTTCAGATAGTCGGTCAAATCCTCTGACATCTTCTTTGTCAGAGTCGTAATGAGCACACGCTCATTCTTCTCAACACGTTTGTTGATTTCTCCTATCAGATCATCTATCTGGCCTTCGATCGGACGGATTTCAATAGGCGGATCAAGCAGCCCAGTCGGACGAATGATCTGCTCTGTCATATCCGGTGTATGTTCCAACTCATATGGTCCTGGAGTTGCGGATACATAGATGAGCTGGTTCGTCTTCTCTTCGAATTCATCAAACTTAAGTGGACGATTGTCCAGCGCTGATGGCAGACGGAAACCATGATCGACGAGTACCTGTTTACGAGCCTGGTCACCATTGTACATGCCGCGTATTTGCGGCAAAGTTACATGGGACTCATCGATAACGAGCAGGTAATCGTCAGGGAAGAAGTCTAATAATGTATAAGGTGTGGAGCCAGCTGGGCGGAGAGTAAGGTGACGGGAATAGTTCTCGATACCTGAACAGAAACCCATTTCTTCCATCATCTCAATATCATAGTTCGTCCGCTGCTCAAGACGCTGGGCCTCCAGCAATTTATTCTCTTCACGGAATTTGTTCAATTGCTCGGCTAGCTCTGCCTTGATGTTGACAATCGCTTTTTTCATCGTCTCCTCACCAGTTACGAAGTGGGAAGCTGGGAAAATCGCCACATGCTCACGGTCGCCAATTACTTCACCAGTGAGCGCATCCACTTCACGCATCCGGTCAATTTCATCACCGAAAAATTCGATACGTATGCAGCTTGCTTCTTTTGAAGCCGGAATGATTTCGACAGAATCACCGCGTACACGGAACGTTCCGCGCTGGAAGTCAATATCATTTCGTGCATATTGAATGTCAACGAGGTCTCGAAGCAGTTCATCTCTCTCTTTTTCCATTCCTGTACGGAGTGAAACAACCTGGCTGCTATATTCTTCCGGCGAACCGAGCCCATAGATGCAGGAAACACTAGCTACAATAAGGACATCACGGCGTTCAAACAACGCTGTTGTCGCCGAGTGACGCAGCTTATCAATTTCATCATTGATGCTGGCGTCTTTTTCTATAAAAGTATCAGTGGAAGGCACATAAGCTTCCGGCTGATAGTAGTCGTAGTAACTGACGAAATACTCAACCGCATTGTTAGGGAAAAACTCCTTGAACTCACTGTACAACTGCCCAGCAAGCGTTTTGTTGTGGGCAATGACAAGTGTCGGCCGATTGATTTCATTCACAACGTTGGAAACAGTAAAAGTTTTACCTGTACCTGTAGCGCCGAGAAGCGTCTGATGCCGCTGTCCAGCAAGAACTCTTTCCTTAAGCTCCTGAATCGCTTTCGGCTGATCTCCCTGCGGCTTGTACTCGGACACAAGCTCAAACTTGTCATTCACAAGGCAAACCCCCATCTATCCATATATTTTATCCGCACCATTTGTGTGGCCGGTAAGATTCGTACTTAAAACGCTATACTCCATTTTACCATATTACGAACAAGTATTCTCGCAAACGAACTTGGTAAAACAAGAAAAAACGGACGCCCTTTTCCAGACGTCCGTCTCAATTAACCTTGTTGAAACTCACTCATTCTTCTAGATGCATACTTCTGGTCATACGGTTCTCCAACTAGGACAAGTCCGAGGTGACGGTGATCTGTATCATAAAGCGCCGTCTGTTCAAATCGCTTCTCTCCATCATGGCCAATCACTTCCAGCTTGCAGAACGAACCGCTTGTTAGAAGTGCCTCTTCTAGATCAGCCACATTGGATATTTTTGTCCCATTAACTTTAGCGACGCGCTCCCCGACTTGGATACCTCCACGAGAAGCTGGAGAATTAGGCAGTACATCAAGTGCCATCAGCCCATCTTTTCTCTCATGGAAAATTGGATTGCTTCCTTGCTCACGTCTCCGCTGCTGGAAGTGAATCCATTCTTTGCCGAGGAAGGCGAGAATAAATGCTAATGGCGCTATACGGACGTCATAAATGGAAATACAAGCAACAATGACAACTGTAAAACCGACTGTCAGCAGCTGTTTTGCCAATCTAGCTCTTTCGGTAACAGGCAGATCGCCGTGTACTCGGTAGCTGAAACCAATAACAAACGGGATTAGCATAAGTCCGTACGTATTCCCACCGATTGTGACAGCTGGCCAAAAAGTCGATGAATGCTCGATTGCTCCTAAAGGAATCAATACGAAGAACGGAACAATGCCCATCTTTTTCAGTTGATGTCCACCAATCCATCGCCCTCTTTTACCAAGTTCAAGGGAAGGGAAAGATTCATTCGATTTCGTCCGTTTCAACATAAGTGCTTCACCGATAATGAGCAGTCCGGCAAGAATCGCCAGACCCGAATAGTTGACGCCATGTGGCAGAGACTCATTCAGAAATCCTGCAGTTCCAAACCAGTATGGCAGTATGTATAAGGCAAGAGCAGCGAGTACGATTGTATATCCGGCTGACAATAAAGAAAAGCGTATTGTAATTCCAAGAAGAACGACAGCCAGATTCACAACAAGAATTGTTTCGTATGAAAATACAAAACCAGCTCCAAGCATGATGATGCTAATGATAAGGCCTGCAAGAAGCGTGAGGCTCCAAACACCTTTTGTCTCAGCAAGCAGCGGTTTGACCATAATTCCAAAATCAAGTCGTTCACGCCTGATCCGCTGCAGGCTTGCGAAGAACATGATAAAAACTGCCAAATATAACATCGGGTTCAGGAAAACCCGCCCAATGCCTTTGACCAATTCCAAGAGCCAGGATTCAACCATTCTCCCGCCCCCTTCCTGAATCATTTACTCTACATATTTTAGCACAAACCGGCCGGACATGCCCATTTGGACAAAAGGAAACCCTCCGCACTGAACGCTGCGGAGGGTAACTTTCTATTTATAGAGTGTATCAAGAGCTTTTTCAAGCTGTTTGTCGTCTTTGCCTTCGCGAATATGATTGACGACTTCTGATTCAATCTTTTCCGTTGTTTGTTTATCAGCCTTGCCTGTTATTTTTAGTCCATTGCTCTTCTGGAAAGCCTTGACTGCTTTTTCGGTCTCCTTGCTGAAATAACCGTCAGTTCTTCCTGGGTCAAATCCAAGTCCCTTCAGCATGATCTGCAAGTTCTCAATGTCATCACTTGTATGGTCGACTGTCAATACTTTATCAGCCTGTACAGGATTGGCATAGTAATACTTTGGTTGTTTCTGTTCAATCGTCGGTTTGACCCCCTTTTTATGGATCCAGTTGCCATCTGGGGAGAGCCACTTATAAAATGTCAGCTTGATTGTACTGCCATCACCTAGCGGAACAGCCTGCTGGACAGTACCTTTACCGAAGCTTTTCGTTCCGACAGTATCATAGCCTGTTTCTTTCAACGCTACAGCTAGAATTTCAGAGGCAGATGCGCTACCTTCATCAGTAAGCACTGAAATTGGATAGTCTTTTTTCTTCTTCAAGTCGGAGTAGTGTGGCTCTTTATTTCCTTTACGATCCTCAATCTGGACAAAAGGCTTGTCATTCGGAACAAAGTTCCCAAGGATATCCTCGACTGAGTTCAGCAGACCTCCTGGATTTCCTCTTACATCGATGATCAGTCCTTGCATGCCTTTTTTCTCAAGTTTCTTAAGTGCCTTGTTGAAATCATCAGCCGTCGTTTCTGAGAATGAAGTCAGTTTAATGACGCCTGTTTTCTTGCCATCAACCGTCTTCATGCTTGATTCAACAGTTTCCAAAGGTATTTCATCCCTCGTGATTTCCTTGCTGAAAGCACTTTTTGCACCAGGACGCTTGATTTCCAGCTTTACTTTAGATCCCTTTTTGCCCCTGATCTTCTCAACAGCTTCATTTAAATCGAGTCCCGCAATGCTTTTACCATCGATTTTAAGGATTTGGTCTTTCGGACGCAGTCCTGCTTTTTCGGCAGGTGAGCCTTTGATTGGGGATACAATCGTCACTTTGCCTTCCTGCATGCTTACTTCCGCACCAATTCCTTCAAATGATGCTTCGATCTGTTCATTGAACTGCTTCATCGTCTCTGCATCCATATATGTACTGTATGGATCCTTGAGCGCCTCAAGCATCCCTTGAATCGCACCTTCAGTAAGTTTCTTGTCGCTTGCCTTTTCAACATAATGTTTCTGAATCAGCTTATAGGCTTGGTTGATTTTTGCCATGGAGGCCGATTGATTGCCGTCTTCTGCTTCACCCTCTGTCCCGTTATCACTAGGGACAAGACCAATTCCTTCTTCCTGGAATTTCGCAATTGACCATCTGATGCCTGCGTAACCGCCGGCGGCAGCCCCGATCAAGAGCATAAGTATGAGCAGCAGGACGATCTTTGTCCTGTTTCGTTTCATGATATCCACACCTCTTTAAGCTACTTTGTTCGTCCAACCATTTTACCAAAAAAAGACGTCCCACAGTAAGTGTGACGCCTTTTTGTAAAATATATGCTTTTGATTAACAATTCATGATTCGTAATCAGCTTATGGCAGTACTGTTGCCGGGTCAATGGAATTGCTCTTCGCTGCGTTCCAGCCACCATGATGGACTTCGAAGTGAAGATGTGGACCTGTTGATTGACCTGTGTTTCCAATTGCACCAACAAGATCACCCGTATCCACATGTTGACCTGCACTAACAGAAATCTTGCTCATATGTGCATAAAGTGTCGTATATGTTGTACCGCCCATAGAGTGGGCAATCAATACAACATTTCCATAACCATTCATCTGTCCATCATTCGGTGTGTTTGTAGAAATAACAACACCTGGAGCTGCTGCTTTGACAGGAGTCCCTATTACATTTGCAATATCAAGCCCTGCATGCAATGTTCCCCAGCGATGTCCGTAACCGGATGATAGAGCTCCTGATGCCGGCCAGCTGAACTTCGCACTTCCTCCCGTTGAAGGCACACTGCCTGAATAGCTGCTCGTCCCTGAAGAGGATGAGGTTGAAGCTGAAGTTTGATGCTGAGACGATCTTGCTGCCTGTTCTTCAGCTTCTCTCGCCTGACGTTCAATTTCTCCTTTTTTGCCTTCTGCAAGAGAAATGGCTTTATGTACTGCTTCTTCCTGAGCTGCAAGAATTCTCTGTTCATCGTCAATGCTAACTTTGAATTCCTCAAGATGCTTATGTTCTTGTTCAAGTGATGCCATAAGCTTATCTTTTTCAGATTTTTGGTCATCTAGTGAAGCCTTCAAATGATCGAGATCTTTCTTTTGAGCAACAAGCTTTTCTTTCTTATTCTTCTCTTCGGATTTTTTGTTTTCAACAGATTTTTTCTTGCTTTGAAGTTTTTTCTTATCTGCCTCAAGTTCTTCCATGATCGTTTTATCTTGATCCATAATTGTGCCAACAGCGGTTGAGCGGCTTATGAAGTCTCCAATATCTTGGGAGCCCATGAGAACTTCAAGATATTTGATCGTTCCGCCACTTTCCTGAATGGACTTCATACGATCTTTAAGAATTTCTTCACGTTTTTTAATTTTATCTTTCAGTACTTCGATTTCATCATGCAGCTTGCGAATTTCTGTTTCAAGTTTCTTAATCTGTTCATTCGTTTTAGTAATAGACTTTTTCTTATCATTAATCTTCTTAAAAGTCTTTCCGAGTTCTTCTTCCAACTCACTCAGTTGTTTTTCCACCGTTTCCTGCTTACTTTCATTTTCATTCAGCTTTGCTTCAGTGTCTTTCTTATTGCCAGAAAGATTCGCTTTCTGTTCTCTAATGTTGCTTTTCTTCTTGTTCAGATCATCAATTTCTTTCTGAACATCACTAGCGGATTTTGCTGAAACCGTATGAATCTCAGCTGTTGTTCCAACTCCGATTAGAAGCGCTGGAATGAGCAGGCAGGCACTAAGTTTATTTTTCAATTCCGTATGCTCCTCTCTTCAGCATAATTTGCGATATTGTTTGATTTGTATTGTATGAGGTTATATTTTAAGGAACTTCCGTATACTCATGACACTGCCCCAAACACCAATCAAGACGCCAAGCAATATTACGATAATGGATAGCTCAAATGCGAACGGGTTATATGGAAGCAGATCCATGAATGAATAACTGATTTTCCCTTTGACGTAATGATCAAGATAATAATAGCCTGATAGAATCAGGATAATCGGGACAACTGAACCGAGCAGTCCGAGGAGCATGCCTTCAATGAAAAATGGCCAACGGATAAATCCATTTGTCGCACCAACCAGTTTCATGATGCCAATCTCTTTGCTTCGTGCCATAATTGTCAGTTTGATTGTATTTGAAATCAGGAAAATCGCCGTGAACAGCAAGCCAACGATCAGTACGATTCCAATGGCTCGTGCGTATTTATTAAACTGGAACAGGCGCTTTACTGTTTCTTCTCCATAATTCACTTTCTCTACATAGTTCATCTTTTCGATAGTCTTTGCTTTAGCAACGGTATCTTCCGGATTGGATGTTTTTACTTTATACACGTGATTCAGCGGGTTATCCTTCTCAAAAATTTCCCACGACCGAGCATTATCTCCGAAGCTTTTCTTAAGCTGCTTTAACTCGTCCTCCTTGGAAGAGAAGACAACTGACTTCACGCCATCCATCTGTTCAAGCTCTTCTCCAAGAAGTTTAATATCAGCTTCATCGGCCGTATTATCAATTAAGACATCGATTTGAATATCTTGTTCTACCTTTTTTGCAATCTGATTCAAGTTAAGGATGATCGCAAGTGACGCGGCTACAAGGACTAGCGTTGTCGTAACCGCTGCAACTGCGGCTACTGTCATCCAACCATTACGGAATATGTTCTTCATCGCTTCTCGGGCATGACGTGAGAGTGTACTAAATTTCATAGCCATATTCCCCCAATGCCTCGTCTCTTGCAATGGTACCGTTCTCAATCGCAATGACTCGTTTACGGATTGTATCGACAATCTCTCTGCTGTGAGTCGCCATGATTAAAGTCGTACCCCGACGGTTGATTTCCTCGAAGATCTGCATGATCTCCCAAGATGTATCTGGATCGATGTTGCCTGTAGGCTCATCTGCAATGACAATCTTCGGACGGTTAACAATTGCCCTTGCAATCGAAATCCGCTGCTGTTCCCCACCAGAAAGCTCATCCGGCAAGAAGCGGGATTTGTTCTTCAACCCGACAAGATCCAGTACTTCCAAGACGCGTGTTCGCATAGTGGAAGGCGGAGCTTCAATCACTTCCATAGCAAAAGCGACATTTTCATAGGCTGTCAGTTTCGGCAACAGCTTAAAGTCCTGGAAGACTACACCAATGTCCCGTCTCAACATCGGGACTTGTTTCTCTTTTATCGTTGAAAGTTCTTTTTCATTAATAACAATATCTCCAGCGGTCGCTTTTTCTTCTCTATATATAAGCTTGATAAATGTCGATTTGCCGGCACCACTTGGACCGACAACATAGACAAATTCGCCTTTATCAATTTCGACATTAATGCCGTTTAGCGCCGTGACCCCATTTCCATATGTTTTGTATACATTTTTCATTGAAATCATCTGCACTGCATACCACCTTTAATTCCTGTGTAAACCGGTTAATTTTAAGTCGTAATTTTATATGTATTTGCTTAACGAACAAGCTAGCCTTCTGGCAATCCACCTCATTATAACACTATTTATCAACGCATTCCGACACAAAAACATTACATTTACATTTCATATTGAAATACTTTTCGACAAAATGAAAGGCAAAAAAGCAGAGACTGCTGATCTGCAGTCTCTGCTTTTTTTGGAATTACTTATGTTCGGCAAGCCATGTAGAAAGAATACTGATATCACCATCGGCAAGGTTTCCTTTAAAGCCAGGCATGCCGCCTCTACCTTTTTCAATGATTTTCTTGATTTCACTTTCACTCAGCTGTGAACCAATATTTTTCAAGCTTGGACCCGCTCCGCCAGACAAATCTTGTGCATGGCATGAAGCACAGTTGTTGGAGAATAGTTCTTCTGCTTTTGCAGAATCTACTTTGCTTTCTCCAGGTGTTGCAGGTTTAGATGTTTCAGTTTTATTATTGTTGTTTTTCTCTTTGCTGTCAGAATCATCATTTCCGCATGCTCCAAGTACTAGAGCGGAGCCAAATACAATTGCCATAAGCCATTTCTTCACGATTCCATTCCCCCTTAGTCGGTTAATAGTTTCCTAACTATTATAACCGAACAAGGAAGAATTAAACAGAGAAGTCCGGGATATTAAACATATCCCGGACGATAGAAAGAGACTACTTTACTTGTGAACGCAAGTATGCATCAATAAACTGATCAATATCGCCATCCATAACACCTTGGACATTACCAGCTTCGGTATTCGTACGATGGTCTTTTACCATTGAGTAAGGATGGAAAACATATGAGCGAATTTGGCTTCCCCAGCCGATTTCCTTCTGTTCTCCGCGCAATTCAGCGACCTCTGCCTGCTTCTTCTCCAGTTCAAGTTGATGAAGCTTCGCCTTCAGCATTTTCATAGCCTGCTCACGGTTCTTAATCTGAGAACGCTCAGACTGGCATGTGACTACTGTATTAGTTGGAGTATGGGTAATCCGTACAGCAGAGTCAGTAGTGTTAACGTGCTGACCACCTGCACCACTTGAACGATAAGTGTCGATTTTAAGATCGTCTGACTTAATCTCGATATCTACATCTTCAGTAAGTTCTGGAATAACATCACAGGATACAAAAGATGTATGACGACGACCTGAAGAGTCAAACGGTGAAATTCGGACAAGGCGGTGTACACCTTTTTCTGCTTTAAGGTAACCATAAGCATTATGTCCCTTGATCATAAGAGTGACACTCTTTACACCAGCTTCATCACCAGGAAGATAGTCGAGTGTTTCCACTTTGTAACCTTTATCTTCTGCCCAGCGCTGGTACATGCGAAGGAGCATGCTTGCCCAATCTTGAGACTCAGTTCCTCCCGCACCTGGATGCAATTCCAAGATGGCATTATTCGCATCATATGGATCGCTTAAAAGCATTTGCAGTTCAAAATCACCGACATCGTTTGTGAGTGTTTGAATTTCTTGTTCTAGTTCTGCAAACAGTTCTGCGTCATTTTCCTCTTTGACAAGTTCATAGGAAACTTCCAAGTCATCCAGACGGCCTGCAATTTCTTCAAAGCTGTTCACATAACTTTTAAGCCCGTTTGCTTCATTGATGACTTTCTGAGCTGATTCCTGGTCATTCCAGAAATCTCCCGCAGACATTAGTTCTTCAAGTTCGCCAATTCTTGTTTTCTTCGTATCGAGGTCAAAGAGACCCCCTAAAATCTTCGACGCGCGAAGTTATTTGGTCAAGCTTCTGTTTAATTTCGGATAGTTCCATATGATTCACCTCTTAATAGTTTTCGCCCAGCTGTCGTACATGTATCTTTATCCATTGCCATGGCAATTTTTATATTTCTTGCCGCTCCCACAAGGACACGGATCATTTCGTCCAACCCGCTCACCATGTACAATTGGCTTTTTCTTCTTTTCTTCTTCATTTGTGCCGCCGCCTGCGACTGCTTGCGTGTTTTTAGCAACTTCTTCACGTTCAATGTTTTCACTTTCAGCCACTTGGGCTTTCATAATATAAGTTGCCACTTCTTCTTCAATTTCAGCAACCATCTGATCGAACATCTGGTAGCCTTCCAATTGATATTCACGAAGCGGGTCGTTTTGGCCATAGGCACGCAAATGAATTCCCTGACGCAACTGGTCCATCTGGTCGATATGATCCATCCATTTTGAGTCGACGGAACGAAGCACGATCACCTTTTCGAATTCACGCATCTGCTCTGGCGTCATTTCTTCTTCTTTCTCATCATAACGCACTTTTACTTTATCCATTAGAAGATCCGTGATTTCTTCAGGCTCTTTGCCTTTCAGTTCATCAACTGTCAGATCACCTTGTTCAAGCAAATTGTTTTCCGCATACTCGACGATTGTATCCAATTCCCAGTTGTCCATGTCTTCATCAGTAGTATGAGCACTGACTTGTCTGGAAATTGCTGAGCGGATCATCCCCTCAACAATTTCACGGAGATTTTCATCAGCTTCAATTACTTCAAAACGCTGCTTGTAAATAATCTCACGCTGTTCACGGAGTACATCATCATAGGAAAGGATTGTCTTACGTGCATCGAAGTTGTTTCCTTCTACACGTTTTTGTGCGGATTCGACAGCACGGGAAACCATTTTGCTCTCAATTGGCTGTGTATCATCCATGCCAAGCTTCTCCATCATTGTCTTCAAGTTGTCAGAACCGAAACGACGCATAAGCTCATCTTCCATGGAGAGATAGAATAATGATTCACCTGGATCTCCCTGACGTCCGGAACGACCACGAAGCTGGTTATCAATACGTCGGGATTCATGACGTTCTGTTCCAATTACACAAAGCCCGCCAAGTTCTTTAACACCTTCACCTAGCTTGATGTCTGTACCGCGGCCAGCCATGTTTGTCGCAATCGTTACAGAACCGCGTTCTCCGGCTTTTTCAATAATTTCGGCTTCACGATAGTGGTTTTTCGCGTTCAATACATCATGTTTAACACCAGCACGTTTCAGCATGTCGCTAATCAGTTCGGAAGTTTCAACTGCAACTGTACCTACAAGAACAGGCTGTCCCTTTTCATTGCGCTCCTTAATCTCTTCAACGACAGCCTGGAATTTACCCGGCATTGATTTATAAATAAGGTCAGCGCGATCATTTCTCGCAATTTCACGGTTCGTCGGAATTGAGATAACATCCATATTATAAATATTACGGAATTCCTCTTCTTCCGTCTTTGCTGTACCAGTCATACCAGCAAGCTTCTTATACATACGGAAATAGTTCTGGAAGGTAATAGAAGCAAGTGTCATGCTTTCATTTTGAATCTGAAGTCCTTCCTTTGCCTCAATAGCCTGATGCAAACCATCACTATAACGACGCCCGGCCATAAGACGTCCAGTGAATTGGTCAACAATTACCACTTCACCGTCCTGTACTACGTAATCGGCATCCCGCAGCATCGCAACATGAGCTTTTAAAGCTTGGTTGATATGATGCGTCAGAGAGACGTGTTCAAGGTCAAATAAGTTCTCGATATGGAAGTAACGTTCAGCTTTATTAATTCCTTCTTCAGTAAGCTGGACACTCTTTGTTTTAACATCATATGTGTAGTCATCTTCTTTACGCAGCAACTTAACAAACGCGTTCGCCCGCTGATAAAGTTCAGCAGATTTCTGAGCTGTACCCGAAATGATAAGCGGCGTTCTCGCTTCATCAATCAAAATCGAGTCGACCTCATCAATAATTGCAAAATTAAGCGGACGCTGAACCATTTGTTCTTTATAAAGGACCATATTATCACGCAGATAATCAAAGCCAAGTTCATTGTTCGTTGTATAAGTAATATCACAATTATATGCTTCAGCTTTGGCTTCACTCGTTAGCTCATTTGCGTTCAAACCAACAGTCAGTCCAAGGAATTCGAATAGTTTACCCATTTCCTTAGAGTCGCGCTCAGCAAGATATTCGTTCACTGTGACAACATGGACACCTTCACCGGACAGCGCATTCAAATATGCAGGCATAGTAGAGGCAAGTGTTTTACCTTCACCTGTCTTCATTTCTGCGATATTGCCCTCATGAAGAGCAATGGCTCCCATGATCTGCACAGGGAAAGGACGCATGCCAAGCACACGTTTTGCTCCTTCTCTTACTGTCGCATAGGCTTCAGGAAGCAGCTTGTCCAACGACTCTCCGTTTATGAAGCGTTCTTTATATTCAGCTGTTTTTTCACGCAGCTGTTCATCTGTAAGTTTTTCAAAATCCGGTTCAAGGGATTCTATATGATCGGTTATTTTGGAAATTTGTTTAAGTTGTCTCTTGTTGCCATCGCCAAAAATCTTTTTTAATAAAGACATGATATGCGCGCTCCTCAATTGGTCATCTGGTCACATACTGAATCTAAATAATCAATAATCAACAGCCTATATGATAACATTTTATCTTTACAGATGACAACTTTGACCCTCTGCTGTGCACTGCAGATAAAAAGCGAAAGAGCCGTTCAGGAGATGAATCGGCTCTGTTCGCTATAAAAGAGGGGGAGTTACGAGGGAGATGAGGGAAGCTTTTCAAGCTATGCTGATCTTAATGGGCAGGAGTGGGAACTGGGGGATGTCCCGCGTGTCTCGCAATTTGCTGTTTCGCCGCGAGATCAGATACTGCCTTGTTTAATGATGCAAGCATATGCAGCAATTGCGTAATCACTTCTTCATGTTGGGAAATTTTCTGTTCCAGTTCAGAACAGATGCATTTCTTCTTATTTTGCAATTGCACATACCTCCTTTGGTCTTGCTGAATTATTTATAACATAGGTAAGACAGCCTGGTCGAATAGCCAAATATTGCATTCGTCACTTTTTCGACATTATACTATCTTTTTCTTATGCGAATTCGACATAAATACAGTCGTAACATGTCGAATTAGCGTCGAATCTATTTTCCAAATTTAATATTCAGAATAGCGTTCACTTCTTTTCGACAAAGAGACGGATTTATTGTAGATTTGAGTATTATTTTCGTGGCCAATGCAAATAAAAAAAGCCTTTCTTGTAAGAAAGGCTTTTTATCAGCATATGAAATTAGCTGGGCTCAATCAGACCATAGCGGCCGTCATTACGACGATACACGATATTCGTGCTGCCATTTTCAGCATTTTCAAAGACGAAGAAAGCATGCCCAAGCAAATCCATTTGCAACACAGCTTCTTCAGAGTCCATTGGCTTTAAATCGAAACGCTTAGTACGTACGATTTCAACACCATCTTGGTCATCCTCTGCAACGACCTGCTCATTCGCTTCCTGTTCCAATTCAGCGAATACAATCTTTGCACTGCCTTGTTGGCGGTTTTTACGATTCACTCTTGTTTTATATTTGCGAATCTGGCGCTCCAGCTTATCAACAGCCAGATCGACAGCTGCATACAGGTCATTATGTCGCACATCGGCGCGCAACAGTAAATCAGTCATTGGAATAGTAATCTCAATACGTTGTTCATCATTAAACACACTCAAGTTCACATGGACATCAGATGTTGGTGTATGGTTGAAATATCTCTCCAGCTTACCAACTTTCTTTTCGATGTAAGTTTTAATTGCGTCGGTTACTTCTACGTTTTCTCCACGAATATTATATCTCATCAAAAATGTCCCCCTTTTCGTCCTTGCCAATCTACTTTCCACAGAGGGTCGGATAACTCCTGCTTTACCTCTTAAATGACCAAGTTTCGTCAGCTTAAGGACCTAAGTTCCATTACACTAATCCATTCCCTTTACATTAGGTACACAAACATTTTATTAGAGAGGTTTTGAAAATATTCCGAGATTATTTCTTGCTGTCAACGTACATACCGTCCATGGACGCTACATGCCTATATGGGTTTTTATATTGTTGTTTAGAACGTTTCTGTTGCTTGAGATCCTTCATTTCCCTTTTTAATTCTTCGAAAAGCTCGGTCATCCTGACTTCAATACGTGTATTCAGTGGAATAAGCTCTTTTCCCATATTTGTTTCTTCTTCAGTGAAGGGAGGCTGAAGTTCTGCCATGAGAACACCGCGTTCTTCAATGAGTTCGGTTGCTTTGCTAATCAGGATATCACGATCGTCTGCATGCTCATCGGAATGAAGGAGTTCATCAAGCTTTTTAGAAACATCCATAATCACTTTAAGGCGATTCATTACACTTCTGCGCCTTGCGCGTAAGTTACCTGACGTGTCTTCTGTATGACCTGCTTCCATGTATCACGAAACTCGACAGCAAGATCCATAACCTCGTCAAGCGCCTCTTCATTATTCTGGATATTCGCTTCAGTCAGACGGTTCAGCATGAAATCATAAAGAGGAGCGAACTGCTTTGAAATCTCTACTTTCGGATCCAGAGTAATCATCAGTTCACGGATGATATTCTGTGCTTTCTGTATATGCGTGTTCTTGCCTTCAATGTGATTAGCAGCCATATCTCTCTTCGCCTGCTTGATGAATTTGATGCAGCCATTATATAGCATCAAAGTAAGTTCGGCACCTGTCGCTGTATTCACTGCGTTGTTTTGATAAGCCTGATGTGGCTTGTTCATGTTCCTCACTCCTTAGAAATCCTCGGCTGTACTACTGCCCGCCGAATTGTGAAAGCATCTGAGCAGACTGCGAATTCAGTTTGTTAATAGCCTTCTCCATTGCATTGAACTGGTTCCAGTAGCGTGTTTCAATTTGGGTAAGTTTTTTCTCAAAATTGGAAATGCGCTTATCTAAATCTTTCATATTTTTACCGATTGTATATTTCTCTGTCGTATCGGAAGGCTTACCTGCACGTTCGTTGATTTGATCTGTAGTGGTCTTAATAGAAGCTCGCAATTTTTTTATAATCCCTGCATCAGTACCTTTTTCATCAGAACCGTTAGCTGTAAATAGTTTCATGACAGCATCCGGATCTTCAGCAAGTGCTTTGCGGAGCTTGTCTTCAGAACCATTTTCCAAGACAATCTTGCCGCCATCCATATAGTTCTTTGAAGTACCGAGGCCAAGGTCGCTAATTGATTTATACTTTCCATCTGTGTTAACCTTCGAGTAAAAATTACCTCGCATGGAGAAGAGCGCATTTGTAATTAGACCTTCGCCCTTAAGCAAACCACTCTTGGCCTTCTCTTCCCATTGTTTAATCTGGTCTTCAGACATTTCCTTCTTTTGCTCATCCGTAAGTGGCTGGAAGTTACGATACTTTGCTTCCTGTTGCGTGCCATTTAACTTTTCTACGACTTCATTATATTTGTTAATGAATTTCATAACATTGTCGAATGCTTTATCGGTATCGTTTGTGACAGAGAGTTTTGCCGGGCCTTCCTTTGTTTCATTTTTGAAATTGAAAGTAATACCATTTAGTTCATAGCTGTTGGTTGGAGAAGTAAGATCAAGCCCATTATTATAAGTGAATACAGCGTCTTCAGCCGCAAAGTATTTTACGGCCGGTGGTTTGTCAGGAATATTGGGATCTACCTCGCGAGATCGCCCAAAACCTAAAATATCATTAAAAAAGTCAGCTCCATCACTATTTTCATATTTGCCGAATGAAATTTCTTCATCTCTATGCTTTCCAGTATAAGTTGTCTCCATTACTATTTGACTTGATTTGTCATCATAAAACGCCCGGATACCAGCGTCTTTATCATTAATTTTTTTTAAAACACTTTTAATTGTGTCCTTTTCAATGTCTATTTCAATTTCAACCGGTTTATCCGGATTATTACCTGTTGTAAATGTTAATTTATTACCTGTGAAATTTAGATCCTTCAATTTTTTATCAATATTAAAATCACTATTTGTAGATTGGTCACTAATGATCATCTCGCCTCTAGCAAGATTTTTCACTTCAATATCATAAGTACCATCTGTCGCACTTGAACTCCCAGTCGCTGTCACAGCACTCTCTTGCGTTGAGCTAACATTTTTTATTTTGTAGCCTGTTGAAAGGCTCATGTCGAAGAGCATTTTATCAAGTTCAGCCAAAGACTTATTAATATCTCTGAACCCATCTCTCTGCCAAGTCAGCTTCTGGTTCTGCTGCTTCATCTTATCAAGTGGCATACGTTCAGCCGTCATTAATTTTTTTACGAGTTCTTCCGTATCAATACCGGATGCGAGTCCGCCAATTTTCATGTTCATTCGCCCCTTTTAAAGCTTTCTGTCCTGGAAGATTCCCATGAATTCAGTCATGGCCGCGTACATATCCAGTACTTTCTTTGAAGGAATCTCCTTCACTACTTCATCTGTTGATTTATCAATGACAACGACATAGTATTCATTCAGCTTTTCATGGAATCTGAATTCTATGTTCGTCTGAAGTGGTTCAGCAATCTCATTGAACCGGTCAACCGCTTTAATGACTTCAGATCGATTTGTACTGTCATCCGCTTGTCTTTCACCTGTACGTTGAGCTGGTGAAACGGGTTGCGGCTGCATTGCCTCATTCGCCGCATTCTGTTTCGCTATCTCCGGTGTGAGTCCTGCCTGTTCAATCCGCATCGTGCCAACTCCTCTTATCTAATTCTACTCACTAATATTATCGGCTTGGCATTATGTAGATTGAACTGTTTTTGGAAAGTTCCTCAACCCTCAGTCTTATTTTTTGATAGAAGCTGTAGGACATTTGCTGGCATATTCGCTGCTGCGCCGTTCTCCTTCTGAATATCAAGGTAAATTTCCTTGCGATGAATATCTACAGACTTTGGAGCATGAATGCCGAGTTTCACTTGCTCCCCTTCAATGGCAATGATCTTAATTTCAATGTCGTCGCCAATTTGAATAGATTCATTCACTTTTCTGCCTAGTACAAGCATTACGCTTCCTCCTTCATGATCGGCGTCTTAGTTACATAATGATCAGTTGTGAGGATATGCTGTTTAGCCAGCTGCTTGTTCACATTTATGAGAAGTGGGGCTTTCAAATTAATTGTGCTCTTCGCAAATGGATCACGAATTGTAACGATACCGTATATCGCCACATCTTCCGGTTGTTCAATTTCAAGTGACTCTTGTACTGCTTCGTCTATCTCCACCTTGTAGCTTTGGTCAAAGTGATAAGGGCTGGCAACGATGAAGGCAAGTTCAGGAGTCTCAGCCGACTGCAATACTTCAAACATTCCGCCATCTGGCAAATTCATGAGGACAAACCGCGTCTCCTCCTGAAAGCCAGGCAATCCATGAGGGAAATGAATTATCTGTTTCTCTTCTATTGTCAGTTCGCCCAAATACTTAGTATGAATTTGCATAATTCCACCCTTTTTCAAAAGTTTGTTTTATTATTTTCCCGGAAAAAGATTTACAAAATCTATATTCAGTTCTGCCTTTTGAAGCATGCCCACTTCAACACGGCCAGGAGTATAGGTCATTTCAGGCTTATTTATCTGTACGTCAATACGCGGTTTCTGAGGGGTCACCTGTATATCCAGGTCTGCCGGTTCATAATTGATTTTCACCGAACCGTAAGATGGGACAAATTTAATTGCCAGTGTCTTCATTGGGGGATTGGCATAATTAACAGCTTGAGAGACGAGTGGATTTCCACCATCTTCAATGCGCATCAGCTCCGTCCCTTCAGCTGCACGTCGACCAATTCCCTCCTGTATTGCCTGCATCCCTTCTTGGGCAAATTTATCATTCCTGCGCAAAATGCTCATCAAGTTCATTTCCTCAAAAGCTTTTGACTGGTCAATTGTCAGTTTTCCAGGCTTTGTATGCATTGTGATTTCCGCATGTGGCTGTTCAATTGATAAATCTGCTTGCGGCTGGCGAATCTCCTGCTTTGCGTTGATGGTTTGCAGAGAAATTTGGCCTAGCTTTGATTCCATTCGTATCTGTGGCAATTGCATATGCTCTCGCCTCCTTATGTACTGTCATGAAAAAAACCTGGACACGCCTCATGCAGGTCCAGGTTCTTTAATTATCTTAGAAAATCGACGAGGGACGGCTGCATGATACGCGCACCTGCAGAAAGCGCTGCTCTATGCATTGTCTCTTGTGTCAGCAGATCCGTAATCGCTTTTTCATAGTCAACGTTTTCGTTTTTGGACATAATGTCCTTCGCTGTTAGCTCTTGTTGAGAGAGTCGGTTTTCGACCAGATCAAGTCGATTCATACGGGCACCCAAGTCGGCACGAGCGTTAACGACCGATTCAATGTTCGTATCTATTTTAGAAATATATTGATCTATATTCGCACTATCAGAACTTTTCAATGCCTGAGAGAAATTATCAATATTCGCAAAGAAATCTCCGCCAAAAACTGTCTGCCCATTAACATTCGCTGTCAATTCAACTCCTGGGGAAATTGGAACTTTAACAGGTTTTTGATCAGCAAAGCCAGCACTTGGCTGTCCATCACTACCAAATGGAGGTACTGTCGTATTCGTTCCATTAAAAATATATTTATCGTTCACCTTTAAGTTGGCAATCGACATCAAGTCTTCTTTAATCTGATCTACTTCTTTAGCAATATTCTCAAGTTCATCTTTACTATTCGTACCGTTGGAAGCTAGTGTTGCAAGCTCCTTAAGACGCTGCAAACCTTGTGTTGCATGGTCCAATGCACCATCCGAGTTATCCATCCACTGATGTACTTCAGCTGCGTTACTGCTGTATTGCTCAGCCTGTACTAGTTGTGACCGGTATCCTAGCCCCTTGATTGCAATGAATGGATCGTCGGAAGGCTTCGTAATTTTCATACCAGTATTCAATTGATCCATATACTTGTTCATGCTATTAAAACTTTTAGTCAAGTTATTCAGCATGTTATTCGTCATCATGCCCTGTGTAATTCGCATTATCGATTACCTCCCTACAAGACCCATACTGTTAATAATTTTATCAAGCAGTTCATCCATAGCAGTCATGCTTCGGGCTGAAGCATTATATGCATGCTGAAACTTTAGTAGATTTGTCATTTCTTCATCAAGGGATACGGCACTGACAGAAAGACGGTCATTTTGAACATTAGCTTGTTGAAGTGCAGTATTTTTTGCATTACGGCCAGCCTCTTGCGTATTAACCGCCAATTCTCCAATAAGTTTCTGGTAATAAGTTTTTACAGAAGTATTAGTACCAAGACCGGATATTGGTTCAGTAATAACATCAGACAATTTGAGCATATTTTGGCCATCGCCTTTATTATTGGCCTCTAGGCTGGCAGCTATCGCATCCGTGTTTTGCAAAATTTCCGAGCTTACGTTAATATCGCTCGCTTTTGTTCCTGTGAAGAAATTGCGGCCTGTTGTACCGTCCAACCCATATCCACTGCTGTGTATCTCATTGAATGCTTTGATAAATTCACTTGCCATTTTATCTAAATCGGAAAGCATTTTTGTGTAGTAATTCTTGTCGCCGTTCTTAATCCCATAATTCTCCGATAGTGCTTTTAATGAACCATCTACTTTATCAATAGGAACGACTGTGTCACCGAATTTTATTTCCGAAATTGAATTATTTTCACCGTCACCGTAAGCTATTGTGAATTTTTTCAATTCGCTATCTGCCTTTGTCATATCGCCTTTAGTTAATAGGCTAAATGCAGGATTAAATGAATTTCCTGTTGCATCCTCCAATTCAATATTGGCAATTCCATCAGCTATATCCAATGAACTGTTGGAGCTCTTTTCATAAGTTACCTTGATATTCACAATTTGAGATAACTGATCAATGAGAACATCGCGCTGATCATAAAGATCATTTGGTAAATAGCCATGTGGTTCAATCTCGCTGATTTGTTTGTTCAATGAGTTGATTTGTCTTAGCAGAGAATTGGCATCTCCAAGTTTTCCACTTGTACCATCAGCGTCACCAATTTGAGTTTTTAGATCTGTGCGGATCCCTTCCAAAGAAGTTGATAGGTATTTGAATGTTTCTGCAACCGCAAGGCCCTTATTAGCCACAACATCACGAGCACCTGAATTCGTAGCATTCGTCGACAACGACTGCAAAGACTTCCAGAAGTCATCGAGCACCTTATTCAACCCATCGCCGCCTGAGATTTCGTTCATAACACTTTCCATACGTGAGAGTGCGTCAGTCTTTGTTGACCAATAAGAAGCACGGCTCGTTTGGGAACGGTATTGTGTATCCAGGAAAGAGTCGCGCATGCGCTGCACAGTTCCTGCCTTAACACCTTGGCCGATCTGGCCTGGCATTTGCGGACGGTTTCGTGATGCAGACGGGTATGGTGAGAGTGTTTCAAAATTGACTCGTTGTCTTGAATAACCTTCTGTATTGACATTGGAAATATTGTGGCCTGTTGTGTAGAGACCCATTTGCTGGGTGAATAGCGCCTGCTTGGCCATCTCCAAACCGTGGAATGTGCTCATGTCGCTGCTCCTTTATGTTTCAAAGTCTTATTTTAGATTAATAGACTGTAATGCATTTCCTGCCCCAAATGAACGCGAGTTACTTTGACAGTCTTATAAATTTATCCGGCATTCAGCTAGGACAAAGAAAAACCCAACTGAATGGGACTTTTCTTTATGCTTTGGAATCGAATACGGAACGGTTGCCGCTTTTTTTATCCTTGCCGCTTCCGTAATTCATTGTATTAATGGAGGGGCTGAGGAGATTGAGAGAGTATTGTATGAATTGCATGGATTGCTCGACAAGCGCTCTGCTTGCCTGCTCCTTGGATTTAAGTTCGGCGAGTTTCTCCGTCAGTTTGACAGCGGCCTTCTCAAATTTCTGCTGGTCAGTCTCTGAATCAAGACTGTCAAGAATAGCTGTCACTGTCACTTCCGGCAGGCCGCGCTCTGTTGCATATCGTTCTGTCGCTTCTGTACGTCGCTTCTCGCTTTGCTGCAGCTTCTGGACAAGCTTGCGTTCCTTAATAAGAACTTGCTGCAAAGCGGGAATATCATTATTGATAATTGTCTGCGCTTTTTCATCTGATGTTGCAATCAGTTCGTCATGTACGTCTGAAAGCTCATCCATTGTACCGATCATCTCTTGCAATGACATATCATTTCATCCCTCGCTTACTGTGGCTTTGTCCAGAAGTCGATCATTTTGCCGGCTGTCTTTTTTAAATCTATCTTATAATTTCCTGATGACACTTCGTCTTTGATTTTCTCCACTCGGGCCGTCCGTTCCGTGTTCGGTTGCTGCTTTTCAAGCATCTTCTGAGCTTCATTGGAAATCTGAAGCTTATCTTCCTTGCCGATACCTGCTGTACTCTTCGGCTGTCGGTGAATCTGATTCTTATAAGGATTAAAATTCGTCTGGTTCGGTCCATGGATTTTCATTTTAACAATCCTCCTTCTTGCGTTTATTCCCTTATTCCACACATATCTATTATTAATATCGGCAAATACTTAGCCGATGTTTAGCACGATTTGCTTGTTCAGTTCTCTCGTTCCTTATCAATTGCATAATAAACTGATTTTGTCTTTTCTGCTTCTTTCAGTGCTTCCGCCTTTTCCGTAATCAGGTCATATTCATTCATATCATCAAGTATCCGTTGACGGCATGAGTTGCAAAGCTTCCCTTCAATTATCGGATTGCCGCACTTTTCACAGCCATAAGTAAGATTCGGAAAATCAGTTGCACGCAGACGCTTTTCTTTAATGAACTTAATGATCAGATCTTCATCAACGTCTGTCGCTTCGACGATTTCGAGAATTGTTGCCTGTCGGTTCTTCCGCACGCTCAGGAATTTATAAACCATTTTAAAAGCCGCTTCTTCTTCTTCATAGCATTTTCTGCAAATATTACGCAAACCTTTTGCGTAAACATCACCGCATCGTACACAGTTCGCCAGTTCCACCTTGGTTCCCCCCCAGAAATCTATTAAATCAATTTATATTAAATTAGCCGCGCACGAGTGTAAGGCTCTCAACACGTGGGCAGCCAGCTCTTTTTAGTACAGCTGCTGCCTTGTGCAGCGTAGCGCCTGTTGTATATATATCATCGACAAGAATGACCGGCTTTTCAACCTTTTCTTCAATGATAAATGGATTCTCTGCAGTAATTCGTTCCCGTCTCGTTTTCTTGGACTGTTTCTCTCCATGCACACGGCGTAGCAGCAGGGCACTTTTCTTAGGGATAAAGCTCGCCAATTGCAAAGCCTGATTGAATCCCCGCTCCGCAAGCCGTTCTTCACTAAGTGGAATTGGGACAACAATCGTTTTTTTCTCTGTGCCCAGCTTTCTGAAGGCATCGTTAATATCTTGCATGAAGCTGAATCCTACTTCGTAATCACCACGGTATTTCCACTGATAAATCATTTCCTTCATATGGCTATTATAAGTGTAAACAGACTGATTGCCATCCAAAAAGGGAGTTCCATTGTTTATTTTCTTCCAATACAAACAATCCTCACACGCCCCCTTGGCTCCAAGCTTACTACACCGCCGACAACAAGGGGCTTTGATCCGCTCCAACTTCCCACTGCAATCTGGACATAAACTTTGGAGCGGAGAAGGGGTAAAAATATTCGACCAGCTAAGCTGCTCCTGATGATCTTCAAGGCAAAAAGTACAAAGCATCAGAATCCCGCCCTTCTGTTCATTTCAGTAATTGACCGGACTGCCTTCATCATTCCCTCTGTTCTACCGTCATGGAAAAAGCAGACTTCCCCGTCCGGGTCGTCCGAACTTCTGCCTGCCCTTCCGGCAATCTGAACTAGAGCCGCTTCATCAAAAACTTCGTGACCAGCATCAATTACCGCCACATCTACAGATGGGAATGTAACGCCTCTTTCCAATATCGTAGTTGTGAGTAATATCCTCGTTTTCTTATTTCTAAAATCAAGAACCTTAGATTCTCTATCGGGATCCTCTGCATGTACACTTTCCAGGTCGGATACTGATGCAATATGTCCTTCATCAATCAGACGCGATACAATTTGCTCTTGCATTTGATCAGCGAGCTTAATAGTCGGCACAAAAATCAAAAGCTGTCGCTGTTTATTTTGGCGTTTCTTGAGCCATTTGAAAAATGTATGTGGCGGCATAAATCTTTTAAGGGATTGTTTTATAAAGAGGGAGTTAACTAATTTTGGAACAGGCAGGGGATTGCCATGAAAACGACAGGGGATGAAATGGTGGGGCAGTTTATTTCTACGAATTCGAGCAATTTGTGAAGGACGCGGAGTGGCAGTCAGATAAATAGTTGTACAAACAGGCTTCTTCACATGGTCGGTAACTTTATGGAGCTGAGGATCATTATGATAAGGAAAAGCGTCCACTTCATCGATGATCAGCACGTCGAAAGCTTGGCGGAAGCGGAGCAGCTGATGTGTTGTTGCAAGGATAAGCTGGCCTGTAGCAGACTTATCAGCGCTTCCTCCATATAGTGCCTGAATTCCCGTCTTCGCAAAGGCAGAACGGAATCTTGGAAGAAGCTCTCTTATAACATCAGCTCTTGGAGAAGCAAGACATACCCTTTTTCCAAGCGTCAGCGCTTTTGCTACTGCTGGGAAAAGCATTTCAGTCTTACCCGCTCCGCAAACTGCCCAAAGCAGCAGCTCTGACTGCTCCTGGGTAATCGCAGCGGCAGCAATGTTCGCTGCTTCCTGCTGCAGAGGCGAAAGCTGTCCATTCCATGTGAGTGGCGAGGATACTTGCTCCCAACGTGGTTGCGAGCCAAGCCATTCATAAAGGGGTTCACATTCCATCATACGGCCCATTTTAATACAGTGACGACAATAGCGATGTTGGCTACCGCATTTCGCACAGGGAATTGTACCGAACTTTGCAGGATGATCATTAAAGCATCGACCACAACAGAGAGATAAAGCACTGCGGACAATTGCCGGTACCGGGTGTAGCAATCCTGCTGAGAGCAACTGTTCAATTTCTGTTTTCGAAAAAGGAATTTCTGAGCGGAGAAGCCGTTTACCGGCAAGATGTTGAGCAAAACGAAGTTCTTGTTCAGAGGCAATATTAAGTGGAGTCATTATTTCTTAAGGCACATCCTTTCAATATTCCTCCGACAGTCTTTTCACTGCCGGAGATCAGATTATTCATTCAAATACCAGCCAATACCCAGGGCCCCTTCACCAAGATGTGTACCGATTACAGGACCGAATGTGCTGAGAATTGTCTCAACCTCTGGAAATTTCTCACTGAATGCCATCTGGAGCTCTTTTACCATCTCCAGAGCATTTGCATGAATAAAGGTAACCTTAGCAAGTTTTCCAGTTGCCGCATCCTCTTCAAGCATTCCCATAATAGTCGCTATTGCTTTTTTGCGGGTACGAATTTTGGCAAACGGCACAATGACTTTATTTTCAACATGAAGGATTGGCTTGACTTGAAGCATGCTGCCGATTAGCGCCTGAGCACTGGATAAACGGCCACCCTTTTGCAGGTTTTTCAAGTCATCGACCATGAAGTAGGCGCGGAGGGTCTTCTTCATTTCTGCAAGCCGAGCACAAATTACATCAGGTGTCTCACCATCCTGTGCCATTTTCGCTGCTTCCAATACGTAGAATCCTTGAGCCATACAGCTGATTTCGGAATCAAAGCCGAACACTTCCAATTCCTCTACCATAGTGCCTGCGCTTAAGACAGACTGATAGGTTCCGCTAATACCACTCGACAAATGGATGCAAATGCATGCATCGTGTTCTTTCGAAATTTCTTCCAATGTCTCTACAATGAGACCGATTGGGGGCTGTGACGTCTTAGGCAGCTCCGGTGTGCTCCTCATCTTCTCATAAAAAGCTTCTGTTGATAAATCGAGACCTTCACGATACGTTTCACTCTCAAAATTGACACTGAGCGGTACCGTATAAATATTATATTGTTCCAGTAAATTGTCTGGTATGTACGCTGTCGAATCTGTCAGGACTGCAGTTTTCATCCTAACCGCTCCTTTCAATAATTCAGGCAAAAATCAAGGCCCGGGGGCATGCCTCCCGGGCCTGTACATTACTTCATTTCAACCCAGCCTTTTTTAATTGCTGTGACAACGGCCTGAGTCCGGTCTTTAACATTCATTTTCTGTAAGATGTTACTAACATGGTTCTTGACTGTCTTTTCACTAATCTCAAGAGATTCAGCAACTGCACGGTTGCTTTTACCTTCAGCAAGCAGCTGTAGCACTTGGCACTCGCGTTTTGTCAAAACGTGCAAAGGTTTCTCAAAGTCTGGAATCCCGCCTTCTTCCCGATCATTAATATGAGCAAGTTTGCGGTATTCGCTGACGATATTATGCGTTACCTTCGGATGGAGATAGGAGCCGCCTTCTGATACGACGCGAATCGCTTCAACTAGTGCATCTGAATCCATTTCCTTGAGAAGGTAGCCTTGAGCACCGGTACGAAGGGCACGCATGACATAATGCTCATCGTCATGGATGGAAAGGATAATTACATTCGTATCCGGGTAGTGAGCAATAAGTTCACCAGTCGCTTCAACACCGTTCATTTCCGGCATGTTAATATCCATTAGTACGACGTCCGGCTTATGTTGAGCTACAAGTTCACGAGCCATCGATCCGTCATCGCCTTCTGCGACTACACGGAATCCCGGTTCGAATTCAAGAATCCGTTTAACCCCTTCTCTGAAAAGTTTATGGTCGTCTATTAGTACAATATCAATATCTTTAATCGAGTCCACGATAGATTCTCCCTTAGCTACATGTTTTTTAACGAACTTGCGACATAATCATTCAGATTCACTTGTCCATTTCTTATTATCGTCATAAAGTCTATCACATTTAATAGGGATTTGGGCTGTTTGTTACAAAACGGTCATAATACATTTGGGACTTGGATAATTACCGACGTCCCTTTTCCAACATTGGATTTGACCTCCAGTTTACCATCCAGCATTTCAACCCGTTCACGCATACCAATCAGTCCAAATGACTTATCTTTCTTCTTAGACGTATCGAATCCTTTTCCATCGTCCTTGATTAGCAATGTAATGTTATCCTTTGTTATTTCCATCTTTATCTGAATTAGTTTGGCATCAGCATGTTTAATCGCATTTTGCAATGATTCCTGAACGAGGCGGAACAACGCGACCTCATACTTGGAATCGAGACGCCTTTCTTCACCGATCATTTTAAATTCGATATTCGTGTTATTGTAATCAGCTATTGTATCGGCATATTTCTTCAAGGTTGGAATCAACCCAAGATCATCAAGAGCCATTGGTCGGAGATCGTAAATGATTCGCCGTACTTCATATAATGAAGAACGGACCATCTTGCGCACACTCTTAATTTCCTCAAGAGCACTCTGGGCGTTCCCTTTCTTATAGGCTCGCTCAACTAGTTCGGAGCGGAGTAGAATATTCGCGAGCATCTGGGCTGGACCATCATGAATTTCACGGGAAATACGTTTTCGTTCTTCCTCTTGAGCCTCGATAATCTGCAGTCCGAATGCTTGTCGCTCACGTGCCTCTTCGATAATGACATTGACCTTCTTGAAGTCATCACTCAAGTAATTAAGCACTACCGATATCTTGCTCGCAACATCCTCGGCCCGATCAATTGTCTGCATGAGTGAGACAAGACGTCTTTCAAGAGAGTCCCTTTTGTCACGCAGTGTCCGCTCCTCTTGCCTCAGCATGATAAGCCGTGTCTGAAGCAAATGCGTTGAATCATATACTTCACGAATTTCCTTTTCAGAATATCGGTCGAAGTGCTTGCTTACTTCAGCAAGTTTTTTACGTGAATTACGTACTTCTGTCTCGAGTTTGTTGCCTGTATTGATATATTCAAGAACACGTTCTTTTGTAATCTCAATTTCCTTCAACAGCGTAGAATGTTCTTTACGCGCTTCTTCGCTTATTTCAAATATTTCATCCTTGGAATTTTGAACGACTTCAACCATTTCGTCTATGACGGAGTCGATTGCGCCGTCCTTAAACTTCTTCAGCAAAGGCAATCACCAACTTATGTTATAATCATTCGCAGATGGTTTCTATTTTAACAGGGTCGTTATGCCCGTTATTTAAGACCGTTGACATGGGTTGTTTTTCTTGGTTCCATATACTGAGATTTTGAGCAATTTTTTTATGCTCATCTTTTTATTATAAACATTTCCTGCATAAATACTACAATCATAGCTTGCTTGGAGGTTAATGGAATGCTTACAAATTACCTGACAGTCAACCTGCATGGCGAGGATGAGCAAGTGATCCAAAAATCACGTTTTATCGGTCATGTAGCTAGAACGGAGACCGAAGAAGAAGCATTGCAGTTCATCCAAAAGATTAAAGCCGAACATGCTGCAGCGACCCACAATTGCTCTGCTTATATGATCGGTGAACATGATTTGATCCAGAAAGCGAATGATGATGGGGAGCCGAGCGGTACTGCAGGAGTCCCAATTCTTGAAGTGCTGAAAAAACAAAAGCTGAAAGATACAACAGTTGTCGTTACGCGTTATTTTGGAGGGATCAAGCTTGGTGCTGGTGGCTTAATTCGTGCTTATAGCAGCACAGCTTCTTTGACACTTGCCACAACTGGCATTGTAAGAAGACAGCTGATGGATGGTTTCGCTGTATCTGTCGAATACCCATTGCTCGGCAAACTGGAAAATGCTCTGCGCCAGTCTGAGTACGCATTGGAAGGAATAGATTATCAGGAGAAAGTGATTTTTACCGTTTATGCCGAAACCGAAGATGCCAAGCGTTTCGTTGAATGGATGGTCGATCTAACAAATGATCAGGCACATATTGAAACACTTGACTCCAAATATATCGATATTCCACACTCATGAAATAAAAAAAGAAGCTGCACTCCTCAGTGCGGCTTCTTTTTTACTCAGCTGCTATATTATCAGGTACTTTTGAATATGCAGGCTCGTCAACAATCAATGTAAAGTTCGGATGCTTCTTCAATATAGAAGCTGGGAATTCCTCTGAAATCTCACTTTCCATGAAAGCGAGTACTGTATCTGCCTTGTTCTCTCCAGAGATAATCAGTACAACTTCATCTGCGTCCATGATTGTTTGGATTCCCATTGTAACAGCCTTTGTTGGAACTTCATCCAGACTGTTGAAGAAGCGTGAATTCACTTCTCGTGTTGACTCATCGAGTTCCACGACATGTGTACGGCTGTCAAAGGATGTCCCTGGCTCATTAAAGCCGATATGTCCATTAATTCCGATACCCAGGATTTGGATATCTATTTTCCCAGCTTTTTTAATTTTATCCTCGTACGCTTCACAATGCGCCTGCAAGTCCTCGTCTGTTCCACTCGGTACAAATGCCCGTTCTGCTGGCAAGTTTATGTGATTAAACAGTTTGTCTTTCATATAATACTGATAGCTGCCCGGATGCGTTTCATCCAGACCGACATATTCATCCAGATTGAAACTCGTAGCGTTTGCAAAAGTAATCTCACCTGCTTCATAGCGTTCAATCAGGCATTTATAAAGCCCTTCAGGTGTAGAACCTGTCGCCAATCCCAAAACAGGATGTTCAATATTTTTTATTTTTTTCGTTACAATATCGCAAGCAGCTTTACTTAGCTGTTCATAATTTTTCACTTTTAAAATCTTCAAACTAAATGTCCTCCTCTGCCTGACTTTGTCGAAAGCCGGTATAAGCTGATTATTTTCTTACTGGTTGTGCCTGCAATTCGCCGCCTTTTATGAAATCAAGCCCCTTCACAAGAGCTTGTATAAGTTCTTCGGAAGTGTCAATTCGGCTATTTTCAGTTTCGTTTATCAACTTTTCCATTAATGTTTTTATCTTTTCACGTTCTTTCATCAGGATTCCCTCATCTCGTCTTTAGTGAAAACGCGACAAGCGGGGACTCCTTTCCGCAGAGTTACGAATTCACTAATTACTTCGCTATTATACTTGAATAAACCTTGATTTTCATTTTAATTTTTTTACGTTTTCTTTATATTCACTACATACAACATGTTATGTTCCCAATTATCCATTCGGGAAAACCATTTTCCATTCAATTTTGCCAAGAAAAACTATTTTGTGACTCTGTTCTCAATTCAAGTACAGATTCCTCAAAAAATTACAGACAAAATGCAATTTAATTAGACTAAAAGCTCTATATCTACTATAATTTAATCAGAGATTCGACTGCTTTTTCACCTAAGATCATTCTCCAAGACCTAAAAGAGAGCTGTTCTGATAATAATCAGAACGGCTGTTTTTCATAAAATGGCATTCCGCCCCTGCTAATTGGAAACAGAATCTTATAACCTGACATCTTTTGTAAATAAGAAATGGAGGAATACGTATATGAGCAGAAAAATCTGGACATTATCCCTATTGCTTTTCACTATTTTATTGCTCTCCGCCTGTTCCGGTGATCAGGCAACTCCAGAAGAACAGCTGCAAAGCTATATTGACCATTGGAAAAAAGAAGAATTTGATAAAATGTACAGTATGGATACACACAAGTCAAAGGAAAAATATCCAAAATCAAAAATGTCTGACCGTTACGAAAAAATATACAAAGAGCTCGACATCAAAAATTTAAAAATCACATACAAGAAACCCGATGAAGATAAATTAAAAATGGAATTGGAAAAAAATCATGCTACATTTCCTATCAAAGTAAAAATGGACAGTACGAGTGGTCCGATTTCATTCACTGCCGATGTTCAATTGAAACGTGAAAAAAATAAAGATGGTAAGGAAAACTGGTACGTCAACTGGAATCCGGGACTTATATTCCCAGAAATCAAAGATGGCGGATCTGTCACTCTAGCAACACTGCCAGCCGCACGCGGGGAAATTCTGGATCGTGACAAGATGCCACTAGCAATCAACGAGAAAGCGTACAGGATCGGTATTGTTCCCGAACAATTTGGCACTGACTCAGCAAAGATGCAAAAACTCGCCTCCCTGCTAGGCATTTCTGTAGCTGATATCAAAAATCAACTGAATCAAAGCTGGGTAAAGCCAAATCTGTTCGTGCCGCTCAAAGTCATCTCTGAAAATTCAGCAGCACTTGAAGAACTCCCTTCCCTTTCAGGAGTCACGTATGAAGAAACGACAAGCCGCACATACCCTGCCGGTCCTGCCGCGGCACATCTGGTTGGCTATGTAGGCAAAATTAATGCCGAGGAATTGAAAGAAAAAGGGAATGACTACACTGTAGACGACATGATTGGCAAACGTGGGTTGGAAAAGCAATACGAGGATGAACTTCGAGGCAAAGACGGCTCTAAAATTGTTGCCACTAACTCGAATGGCGAAGAGAAAGTGCTTGCACAAACCGACTCTAAAGATGGTAAAAATATTGAATTAACTATTGATAGCAGACTTCAGGAGAAGATTTACAAATCTTATGGTGGTGATGCAGGAACATCTGCTGCAGTCAATCCGAAGACAGGAGAAGTACTTGCACTTGTCTCCAGTCCCGGATTTGATCCTGAAGAATTCGTAACAGGCATCTCTTCTTCACGCTTGAAAGCACTGGAAGATGATCCTAAACAGCCGCTAATCAACCGCTTTAACCTGACATATGCCCCTGGCTCTGTCATGAAACCGATCAGTGCAATGATTGGGTTGGAAAACGGCTCTATTAAATCAAACGAAACGATGACAATCAATGGGCTTGAATGGGGCAAGAAGAACTGGGGCGGCTATAAAGTTCGCCGTGTTACTGGTTCTGGCGGTAAGCCTGTTGATGTTACAGATGCACTTGTCCGCTCCGATAATATTTTCTTCGCTCGAAAAGCTGTTGAAATGGGCGCAGATCAATATGTCAAAGGCTTAAAATCATTTGGATTTGGTGAAGAAATTCCCTTCTCTTATCCGATTAAGAGGTCTCAAATTTCCAATAACGGAAAGCTGGACAATGAAGTCCTGCTTGCGAATACAATTTATGGCCAAGGTGAGATTCAGCTCAGTTCCCTGCATGTTGCACTTGCATATGCACCAATTATCAACAATGGAATCATGCCAAAACCTCTTCTCCTTTCTACAGATGAAAAAGGAAAAGCATGGCATGAAAATCTTTTAAGCAAAGAACATGCTGACGTTATGCAGAAAGCTTTACGCAAAGTTGTCACAGATGGTACCGCGGCGAAAGCGAAAAACGCTAAAGTTGCCATATCTGGAAAAACCGGCACTGCCGAATTGAAGAAATCCCAAAACTCGACAGGCCATGAAAATAGCTGGTTCACAGCCTATCCGACAAAAGAAAAGAATGTAGTCATCTCGATGATGGTTGAGAAGGCTGAAGGACGCGGCCATATCGTAGTTGAACGTGTTTCATCCATTCTGTCTTCAAAAAAATAAACGTAAAAAAGAAGGGACCTACTGTAGCGGGTCCCTTCTTTCAGTTCTATTTATCAAATCAGTTGCTTTCCATTGCTGCTTCATCGCGGCGCAAACGTTCTTCTTTGGACTTCTGAGCCTGAACCTTCTGCTCGGATGTACCGAGGCGATCCCATGGGAACAGGTTTTCCAAGAAGAGTGCAAGAATAATACCGACGAGAAGACCGCTAGATACGAGCGGACGAATGAAGTCAGGTATTGTTGCAAAATAGTTCGAAGGCATTGTCATGATAATGATACCAACAAACAATGGAACAGCAGAGCGATAAACGTTTAGAGTATTAAATGTAACTTGCTGGAAGAATCTCAAAGATGAATTGAAAATTTGTGAGTAAGATACAAACAGTGCCGCACTTCCGATACTTAGTGGAAGCAGCGAGAAGAAGTGTCCAACTGGCGGAATGACACCCATGATGAAGAACATGAATCCTCCAAGAATGAACGGTGTACGTTTGAAATCACCAGTCTGGTTCAAGAAACCGATCGATGATACATATGGTGAATATGGAACGAGCCCGAATACACCTGCGAAAACAGTTATAATTCCAGTCAAAGAGAAGGAAGCACGATACTGCTTATTTGTAGTGAGCTCATTGTACATTTCATCTGTACCTTTTAAAGCTCCAAACGTATTTGCGGAGTTAAGAAGCCCAGCAAGCACAGTCGTAATAATGATTCCTGTATTCCAAACCGGCTTTCCGAATGGGAAGAGTTCAAATCCAAAGCCGCCACCGCTGCCTGCTCCTGCCCCTTCATCAGAACCGAAGATGAGTGTATAAACAATCCAGCCAGCAACGATACCAATTAGCAAACCATAGCGACGTATGCTTGTCGGTGCCTTAATTGAGATCAAGATGACAAGGATAGCAATAACAATTGCCAAACCGGCAACTGGCATATTAATGCTCGCTTCTTTAGCTGCATTACCAAACGGAATGCCGAGCATACCCTTAAGGAAAATACCGCATAGCTGTGTTGCGAACAAGAACATGAACACACCCATGACTCCAGGATTAAACAACTTCGCGATACGTGGTCCCATGCCTGTAATTCCGATGAGAATCGTCAATACACCGGAAATCATAACCCCGATTGCCAAGCTGCCACCAAGTTCAGTCAATGGAACACCTTGAGCCGATGCAGATGTTACAAGTGTCAGGATTACTCCCCACCAAAGACCAGACTGGCCTTCCATAAGTGCTCTACGGTGTCCAATTAATGCTTGGAGCATACAGGCAATACCTGTAACGATGAATGAGAGCTGAAGCAATGAAACAATCTTCTCTGAAGAAAGTCCGAACGCCGCTCCTACTGTTATAGGAATAACTACAATATTGGTGAAAATGAAAAATAGCCACTGCAACCCCGAAATCCAGTTTCCTGATTTCGTTAATTCCTTCATAGGTATACCTTCTTTCTATAAGTGAGAAAAACTAAGAAACCTTAAAAAGACCGCAAACATGCATTAGACAAACTGTTTACCCGCCTTTATGCCGATCAGCATTCCAATGATCGTATCAATGCCGGATGTATGACCGATTTTCTCCATTTCCTCAAGAGCTGAAGAAAACTGCTGTCCATCCCCGTTAGAAAAAGCCATGCAAAGATTTCGGATCGAAGCATGAAAAAAGCCACGCAATGCATACAGAAGATATTCACACGCAACTGGAGTCGTCCGTTTCAGCCCTTGCTGTTCCAGGTATTCCTTAAGTGTAGCTCGCAAGTCCAGAGATAGAATACCCTGCATCTCCATGCTCGCAAGCAGACCCGTCATCATATCATCACCACTTGGTGTCAATCCAGGCCCTCTTCCAATCCAGTAATCATATACAGCCTTCGGAGCATCACTAAAATTCCCTTGGGCGAGCATTTCCAGGGATACAATTCGGGATTCAAATTCTGTCTGTGGAGAACGACCATGAAGCAGATAATTGAGGAGTGAAGTCTGTTCTTCATCCGAATTAATTAAGCCTGCACGAAAACCATTTGCGGAAAGGTGCTCTGCACAAATAACAGAACGTTTGTATAACAAATCTGCATCCGGTTCGTCATCTGCAAGAGCCATATCATGGATTTCTGCGATAGAAACATCAACGGTAATTTTATTACCAATAGAAATCTCTTGTTTATCTGACTTCCAATGAGCTTCTTTTTCATTTCTGACAGAAGCCGTTAACAATGTGGCAAGACTGCCGGATACCGAAATCCCAAAAGGAGATAACCCATTTTCACTTGCACCAATATGTATGAGCCGATCACCGAAAATGAGGTTAAAACTGTTATTGAAGACACTGTGAACCACACCACTCGGGGATTGATCCATAACTGAAAAAACATGACTGCTGGCGTCCTGTGTCATAATGCGCATCTGCATCACCTGCTTTGCTTCAACATGCAACAATTCATATGGATCCTAAAGCTGATTCGGAAATCATTGCATTCAGGCAATTGCATTCCGAAAATACCGATCCGAAAGATTCCATATGTCCACAAACAATTATACGTTATTCCCCCCTGTTCGTCATCCTTATCCGGCAATTTTCCAACGTTTTTACGACATTTGCGAAATCTCCCGAAAAAACCCGCTCACAATTGAACGGGTTTCTGTTACAAGCTATGTTATTGTTTCGGATATGTGAGGAATTCGCCTATTGCTCCTTCTTCAATCCCACGGTCGAGTTCAAATATCGTATTTCCACGTAAAATGGTTCTAGTGACACGACAATTGATTTTCGTACCTTCATAGGCGCTAAATTTATTTTTATAATATAGATTTTCGCTCTTCAGTACATAGGATGCGTCCGGATCCAGTAAAACTAGATCAGCATCTTTTCCTAAAGCGATTTCTCCTTTTTGCGGCAAGTTGAAACGACGGCAAGGATTATATGTTATGCATTTTACAAATTCATGTACTGCCATGTTATGCTCGTTAACAGCAAGATCAAACATGAGATCGACGCTATTTTGACAGCCGCTAATTCCACCCCAAGCTTCAAAAACGTTGCCCTGTTTCAAGTCTTCAGTACAAGGTGAATGATCGGATGTAATCCACGCGACATCTCCAGCCTTTACTTTTTCCCACAGTCGTTTTTGCTCATTAAGATCTCGAATCGGAGGTGAGCATTTTGCCTTATTACCAATACGAGCAAAATCATCTGTATTAAGAGCTAGATAATGGGTGCATGTCTCCATCGTAACGTCGAGTCCTTCTTCCTGTGCTGACTTGATCATTTCGACACCTTCTGCGCAGGCAACATGCACAATGTGCAGTTTACATCCCGTCTCTTTAGCAAAGAGCAAGCAACGCTGTATTGCTTCAAGCTCTGTTACAACGGGTCTAGAAGCTACATAATCATAAACAGATGTTTTCCCCTTATTCACCATTTCAATTGCCAAGTTATCCGTGATAGACGCATTTTCGGAATGTACACAGAGAATGCGGTCAAGCTCGGCAAGTTTTTGCATTCCTTTATAAAGTGAATAATCATCAATATCCTTGAAATCTCCAGGTATTTCATCGTTTCCACATGTCGCAATAAAAGCTTTAAAGGCTAGAACTCCTGCATCCGCCAGATCTTGTAGATCATCCAAATTATAAGGAACAAGACCGCCATAGAAACCAACATCTATCCAGGTCTTACCCTTTGCTGCCTCCAGCTTTTTATCAAAAGCCGTTTTGCTAGTCGTTGCCGGAAGTGCGTTTAGCGGCATGTCGACACAAGTCGTAGTTCCACCTGCAGCCATAGCCTTTGTAGCTGTTTCAAAGCCTTCCCACTCTGTGCGTCCGGGTTCATTAATATGAACATGTGTGTCAACCATGCCAGGCATCACATATTGACCTTTCGCATCCAGAACCTCTTCAGCTGCATCTTCATCAAATTGGTCCGCTATTGCTGCAATCTTGCCATCCTTAACTGCAATCTCTGCCGAGCGGCTCTCATCCCGAAAAACGACAATTCCATTTTTGACGATCAAATCATATTTCAAGCAGCATGCTCCTTTCCATTATTTCATTTGAGTATAAGTAGGTAATCAAACAACTTTTCCCCATTCTATACCTTTACCAAACAATGTAATCTGCATACAAAAAGAGGACCTCTCTCCGAATGGAAAGAGGTCCTCTAACTGATAAAAATTATTCAGCGAACGGATCTTTATGATCGTATTTATTGTTATGAACAACATCAGAAACGAGGTAGTTGTATACGTCATCAACGATTTCAACACCGTTTTCTCTGTTCTTCTCTTCACGAGCAGCACTACGCTGTCCAGGCCAGTTAACCATGTCATAACCTTCAGCAGGTTTAGAGTCGTTAAGCTCCTGCATAGAAGCTGAAAGATGCTCTTTGAATGACTCGATATCAGTGAACTTAGCAGGATCGATAACGATATGCAATTGACCAAGGTCACGACCTTTTGTAAGGTCTGCATACATAGAAGAAACGTGTTTACCGTATGGAAGGCCAAGAAGGATACCAGACAAAACGTCTACCATCAACATCAAGCCATAACCTTTAGGACCAGCGATTGGAAGCAAAGCTTTAACCGCAAATGGATCTGTTGCAGGTGCGCCATTTTCGTCTACTGCCCAACCCTCAGGAATGCTCTCTTTCTTAGAACGAGCGTGAAGGATCTTACCCCATGCTTGTACAGTTGTAGCCATATCGAAAGTAACGATTTGACCGTCTTTACCAGGTGCTGCGAAAGCAATTGGGTTTGTACCGTAATAAGGCTCAGCTCCACCATAAGGTACTACCATTGGGTCAGATTGACACATAGAAATACCGATTAGATCTTCACGAGCAGCCTGATCTACGAAGTAAGAAAGTGCTCCACTGTGGCTGATATGTTTCATACCAACAACTGCGATTCCGCTTTCCTTCGCAAGTTTGATTGCTTCTTCCATACCCTTAATAGCAGCAACGTGACCTACACCGTTGTCGCCTTCGAAGATACCTGATGCAGGACCAGTTTTCTTGAATTCGAATTTAGGGTTATGTGTAATACCGCCTTTAGCGATACGCTCTGCATAATATTCTACGCGCATTGCGCCGTGTGAATGATAACCGCGCATGTCAGCATGTGCAAGAACGTCTGCAACACCAGCAGCATGTTCTTCAGTCAGACCTGCTTTGTGGATTTTGTTTTTGATAAGTTCTTTCAGCTTTTCTTCTGAAATTCTAACCAATGCGAACACCTCTTTGTCGTTTTTATGAAGCCTTCTGTTATGTTGCGCGTGTCAAGCTGTTTTAAACCTGCATGCACAGTTTACTATCTTTCATTTAGATAATAAAGGAAAAAGGTTTATTGTTCGGAAACACGCTCTAAATTCATCATATCATAAATAAAAGTAAACAGCTAGGAATAATACAAAATCGTATTAAACCCTTATCTCATTCCAATTAAGAGTAAAGACAAAAAAGACAAGCAAAAGCTCTGCTCCTCTTCCTTGTCGATTAAATCAGGAAGGGACGGTTAGACGCCGTCCAATTCCTGTTTCTCTCAGAATGCCCCGTCTTATAGTTCTGGATCGCGGTGGCAGTCTTTGGAATAGATGTATGAAATGCTTTCACGGCCTACTGCATAGCAAGCTTGCAAGCAGTATGGAGCCATGTAGATGTAGTCATCTTTTTGTACTGGGAACCATTTGTTATCAAGGTTGTACAAGCCTTCTCCGGAAAGAAGATATGCACCATGCTCTTGGAAGTGTGTTTCAACAAATGGATGGTTACCAGTCGGCTTGAACTCAAGAATATGCATGTTCATGTCAAAAGCAAAATCTACAGGAAGAAGATCCTGGATTAGTACGTTTTCCATGTCATCATAAATTTCTTGTTTAATATCATTTGTATTACCAGTAACAACCCAAGGCTTCTTGCCGCCTTCAAGTGGAGTGTACTTTTGCTTGAAGAGGAATAGCTTTGTGTCTTCGTCCTGAGCGTTTTCGAACTTCATTTGAACGCCTGGAGGGCAGTACAAGTAACCGCCTTGTGTCAAGTCATGCTTCTCTTCACCAGCAGATGCGCTGATTTTACCATCGATTACATAAACGAAAGACTGAACATCTTCCTGGCCAGCAAAACCAGTTGTTTTACCGCCCTTATGCAATGTCACGATATAGTCTGCGAAACGTGCACCAAGACGTGGTGAACCAAGAATTGACATTGTTGTGTTTTCGAATTCAGGCAATACGTTGTTCACAAGACCTTCTGGAGGAATGATTGCGAATTTGCCTTGTTCGAATACTGCTCTGCTCTCTAAAAGACCTTTAGGGTATCCCATTTTACATACGCTCCTAAATGAATATTTTTAAACACGTCTATTCCCAAATAGTGGGCAGTGCCCCCAATTTGGGAATAGAGTGCCTATCTTTTATAACTTAACCAACCTTACAGGCTGATGATTGTGCCGCTTTCGCCGCGAAGTGCTGCATCAACTTTTGAAAGTGAGCCGATGATCGCTTTAGCGCCCTTACGGCTTTTAGCGAAGTTAAGAGCTGCTTCAACTTTAGGGCCCATGCTGCCTTTAGCGAACTGGCCTTCAGCAACATATTTTTCAACTTCTTCAACTGTAACAGTTTCCAAAGCCTTCTGGTCTGGCTTGCCCCAGTTTACAAATACGTTTTCAACGTCTGTAAGGATCATGAATACGTCTGCTTCAACTTCTTCAGAAAGCTTGTAACCACTGCGGTCTTTATCGATTACTGCTTCAACGCCTTCGTAGCCGTTAGAAGTTTCAGCAACAGGAATACCGCCGCCACCAGCTGCAACAACGATGCTGCCGCCTTCTGCAAGTGTTTTAATAGCGTCTGCTTCAATGATTTTAAGTGGCTGTGGAGATGGAACAAGACGACGGTATCCGCGGCCTGCATCTTCCCCTACGCTCCAACCTTTTTCTGCAGCAAGCTTTTTCGCTTCTTCTTCAGAGTAGAAAGGACCGATTGGCTTAGAAGGATCTTTGAAATCTTCGTCATCCTTAGATACAACTGTACGAGTGATCAAGTTTACAACGTTTTTATCCAAACCAAGTGCTTTCAATTCTTCTTCAAGAGCCTGGATGAACATGTAACCGATGAAACCTTGAGATTCTGCACTAAGTGCATCAAGTGGCTGTGCTGGAACAACATCTTTAGCTTCTTCGTTCTGAAGAAGGATGTTACCAACCTGAGGACCGTTACCGTGCATGATAACAAGCTCATAACCGTCTTTGATCAATTTAGCAAGATACTTTGCAGTACCTTTGATGTTGTTATACTGGACTTCGAAAGTGCCTTCCTGACCAGCCTGAAGAATCGCGTTACCGCCGAGTGCAACTACTACTTTTTCGCTCATGTTATACCTCCGAGTAGGAATGATTTGGGTCAATTCATAATTTGGGGCATGCAAGGCTGCCCGTCGACAACTTTGCATACCCGCAAATATATTTTATATTCTTTCAGAAAAGGTAATCTGAATTAAGCTTCTACGCCGTATTTCTCAGCAAGAGCTTCGATTGCTTTTTCGAAGCAGCCAAGTGGAACACGTACAGTACCGGCACCAATCTGACCTTTACCAGCAACTTTGTTTGCAATACCAGTGTTGATAACAGGAGTGATTCCAGTTTCAACTACTTTGCGAAGGTCGATACCTAGGCAAGCGCCTTGGAAGTCCCAAGTTGGGATTGAAAGGTTAGGGTTGTTAGCAATACAGATTTCGCGCATTTCATCAGATGTGTTGATTGCATCAGAGAATCCGCCAGTACCTACGAAACGAGTTACACCAGGTGCTGCGATCATAGCCATACCACCTACGCCATAAGCTTCAGTGATTGCTGAGTCACCCATGTCAGGGCAAGCATCTGCAGAGCTGTAGCCTGTGAAGTACAAGCCATCTGGAGTGTTAACCGGTGCAGTGAACCACTGGTCTCCAAGACCGGAAACTTTAATACCGAACATGTGGCCGTTACGTGCCAAGTGAGTTACGATTGAACCTTCGCCAACTGTTAGAGCTGAGTCCATAACTGCTTTAGCAGAAGCCATCATGATGTTCAAGAAGAACTGATCTGTGTCAGCCAAGAACTTAGTAACTTCTTGCAATTCTTTTTCTGAAAGACCAGCAGTGATCAAGTAAGGAACGATCTCTTTAAGGAACAAAGCAGAACCTGCGATGTTGCGCTGGTGGAATTCGTCACCCATTGTGATTGCTTTTGCAACAAGTACGTTAACGTTCATGCCGCCTTCGATTTGAGCAAGAGCCTTAGAAAGAGCAGGTCCAAGAACATCCTTCATCCAGTTCAAACGGTTGATAACTTCTTCGTTGTAAGCACCGAAACGAAGAACCGCACCGATACCTTCGTTAAGGTTGCAGTATGCACGACGTCCGCTAGCTTTGTCTTCTACAACAACAACTGGGAAGTTTGCAGAAGTGATACCGCCCATAGGGCCTACTGCGTTTACAGAGTGAGCAGAGATGAACTTGATTTCGCCGCCTGCAAGCATTTTGCGAGCTTCTTCTTCGTTGCTAGCCCAGCCTTCGAAAAGTACTGCACCAACACAAGAACCTTGCATAGGATCGTTCATGTCTTCCCACTTGATTGAAGGACCTGAGTGAAGAAGAGCCTTTTCGTTCAATTCGGAAATTACGGATTTTGCAGGAACTACGTCCAGCAAGAATGGCTGGGATTCAATTACTTTCTGGATTACCGCTTCGTTTGCTTCATCAATCGTTTTGTAAGTCATTTTAATCCTCCTGTTATATAAGCCTGTATTTGAAAGCTCTCTAAAATTGGAAGTGTTGTTCTTATTTCTTGTAAAGCTGGTTTACAAGGCTAGCCAGACGCTTGTCTCCGCCTGCGATCGGCTTCCACTGGTACTGGACAACTTGTCCGCCATTATCTGAAACTGTCTGTGCGAAGCTCTTAAGACCAACGTTGATAACACGTGGCTTGCTTGAGAGCAACTCAGAAACTTTTTCAAGATCGGCTGACTTTTTGCTTTCTTTATCAGAGATTGTAATTTCACCGTTCAGATATTTGATAAGGTCTGCAGCAAGCTTTGTTGCTTCGGCATTTGATTCAAGAACGATCACGCCAGCGTCTTCAAGCTTGTCAACCTGATCCTGATACACTTGTGGATCCTGAGCAGTACCAGTAACGGAAGCGATTGCGATGAATGCTTTGCCTTCTTTAGCTGCAGCTTCTTTAGCTTCTTTAATTACAGGAGCGAATACGCCTGCCATGTCCTCGTGTGCACCATAACCGATTACGTTGTCAAGAAGGATGACTGCTGTTTCAGCGTCTTGTGCAGCTTCTTTAACTTTTTCAACACGGAATGTTGGATCGATCATAGGGTGTGCGCGGCCTTGTGTATAAGCGTCATCACCAAGGTCAATGATTTCATGTCCTTCATGCTTAAGCATCATACCTTCAGGGTGTTCTGCTGAGCCTTGAAGTCCGAATGCATCTTCAGTGATCATAGCAGCTTCAAGTGCCAATGTACCACCACAGAAGTATCCTTTGATGAAGCGTTGGCTAGCATTTGCTTTGATTTTCTCGATGTCGTCAGCGTTTTCCTTGACGATCTTATCGATAGAACCGCCAGTGCTTTCAGCAAGTTCAAGTGCAAGAATAGCTGTATCATGCAATGTCCATGCATACTGAACGTTGTCATGAGCTGCAGCTGGCTTGTCACCCATGAAGATTGCTACGACAGGCTTAGACAAAGTCTTGAAGACTTCGACAACCTTTGTTTTAACTTCTGGTGCTGGTGGCTTGGAGATGTAAACGATGATTTCTGTTTCAGGATCCTGATCTAGTGCACGCAAGCCTTTGATTGTTGTCAAAGCGCCGATGTCAGCAGACAAGTCACGTCCACCAGTACCGATTGCCTGAGAAATTCCACCGCCATGGTTAGCAATGATTGTAGAAACTTCCTGGATACCTGTACCAGATGCACCAACGATACCGATGTTGCCCTTTTCGATAACGTTCGCAAATGCGATTGGAACACCATCAAGGATACCTGTACCACAGTCAGGACCCATTACGATCAAGCCGAGCTCGTCAGCGCGTGTCTTCAAAGCTTTTTCATCTTCTACGCTTACGTTATCGGAGAAGAGGAATACGCTTAGGCCGCGGTCAAGAGCTTTGTTTGCCTCAGTTGCTGCATGTTCACCAGCAATTGAGATAACAGCAAGATCAGCGTTTGGAAGCTTGTTAAGAGCCATGTCCCAAGTACGTACAGTAGAGATGTCGTTTTGTGCAGACTCTGTAGCCTGGTTAGCTAGGTAGTTGTCAGTTTCTTCGACAACGTTCGCGGTCGTATCTTCGCTATCAGTGTCAACAACGATGCAAAGATCACTTGGAGCTGCATCTTCCAGCTCTTCAGTATAAAGGCCTGAACCTTTGAAGATGTCTTTGTTGGCAGGCGTACCCATCATAACCTGAATCTTGTTTACGCCTTCAACACTTGACAAGTGATTCGTCAGTAGCATCAAGCTTACTGAGTCTTGATATGTGTTCTTCTTAATCACAGTAGAAAGCAAGTTGTTCACTCCCAAGCCTAGTATTTTGTAGTGCTTTTCAGCTCCATGAGTCATGAGCCTACTTTAGAATTGCATTACCTTATCCAAATGCTCCACAGTCTACTTTAGCGCATTTCGCCATATATTCAAGCGATACCACTTGAATTCAGACAAAAAATGCAGAAGTTGTAGAACATATTGGTCAGGGTATCTTTTCCGCTCAGATCATAACCGTACGGAAAAGCGCATTCCAGTTCAGACCGAAAGCGCCCAAAAGCGGGCTGAACCGATTGTTCCGGCAGTTTAGCCGAGTTTCCGGAGAACGACAAAGCCATGTGTCCAAGTGCAACTGGAATGGAAAGTATGCCGCAGTTTGCGTCCATTTTCGCCAAACATGATCATATGTATGCCGCAAATCTGCCGTTCCTCCTGCCGAACCCCGCTGGAGATAAGCAGACAATGGGAATAGTTCGTTTTATTGCATAAAAAAACGAGCAATCCAGTCTTTACCTGCTCAACTTCCGCAGTAATTTGTCTTTGCTCATCTGCCTGCAGATTCAACTTCTCGAACGCTGCCGGAAGTTTGGCGTCTGCCTTTCTAGTTTACTCATAATCGACATATAAAGTCATTGTTCATAGTAGATAAATCTAAGTACCTTTTTTATGCATAATTAACATATTACACGAAGGCTATTTTGTCCTATTTGCGTTCAACTTCCACATCATTGCACTCTCACTGTAAAGTATGCCCCTTCTCTCTATCAATAATCCGCTCATATATCCTTGGTATATGAAAAAAGCCGCCTCCCCGAATTGGAAGCAGCTTGTTGTAATTCAGACAGATTTTTTGATAGCGGTTGTGCAAGAATTTCAGACATGCGATAACAAGCGCAATAATCAAGACTGACGGTCTGTACAATAGTTATTTAGCCAAAGTAATCTCGGCTGTCGCTACTATGACAACTGTTCGAAATTCTAATATTCCTCTTCAACTAAAACTCCAGCAATTTTTGGACATTCTTCTTGAAGCAGTGAAGTATACTCCTCTGTCTTATATGGCTCTTCGAGTCGCTCCATGATCTTCCCAGCCTCTTTCAGCCATTCAATACCTTCTCCCGCCTTCTTTTTGTATCGTCTCGTCACACCCTCTATGATATCTGCGTACTTTTCATCTGTTCCAGGATTAACGAACAATTCATACGTGTCGATTACTTCCTGCCCCGAATCGTTCGGGTCAGGATTGAAGGCATGAGGGTCAGTCGCATCGAAAATAGCGTAATCCAGCTCTGGCACACGAATCATGTCTACACTTTGAGGATCAAAGCTGCAGTGATAAAGCTCCAAGTTCAACCCTTTTTCAAGACATGTGTTTGCGATACGTTTCATCAGGGTAGATTTACCTGTACCCGCACGGCCGTGAACAAAGTGAATCCGAGATGTGCGGTTTATAATTTCAGGAACAATATTGACAATGCCATCAGGCGTATTCGTTCCGAACATACGACGTTCAATTTGGGGTTCCTTCTGTCTGTCTGATACTTTACCTAGAAGGAGATCTGTGATTGTTTCTGCAACTTCATCGGCTTTTTCGAAGTCCATTTCATCTCCATAAACGGACTCCAGATCATCATGAATTCTTAAACCGGCTAATAAGGCGTCATAAGCTTTATTGCATACTCCTTCTAAAAGCCGGACTTCTGCTGCATCTGGTTCGTTTTCGGCAAAATGGACATCGAGCTCGATACGAATCAATTTACCAAGCAACTTTGTTGGTAAATTGGCACTATCGGCAATTGTATTCGTGAGAATAGCTAGTGAATGATCTCGAATGATCACTCCTTCTAAATATTCCTTACCATCGGGACTAAGCAGGACTTCATGTTCCGAATCGGCCACTGATTCCAGACAAGCATGAAGAACACTCGTTTTCACTGTTTTTGACACATGATCCAATACACAAATCCGCTCAATGCCAATGAGTGTTTGCTCAGAAAGCAAATTGATGAACCCTTTGGATGTATGACCGGTCAAATAATAGGGAATACGATACATGGGGAACCCTTCCTTCTGTAAGATGCTCCAGTCATTATATGCATTCCTACTGCATACTATGCCGGAACATGTGCAGCTACTTTAAAAAACAAAGAGGTGTCTTGCCATGGAAAAGAGAAAAAGAACCGTATTTTACAGAAATAAATATTTCTGGATCATTCTAATTATCGCTGCGATCATACTTTGGTCACTCAGCACAGTCATTTCTGGAAGAAGAGCATCTTTGACAAACAATCTAAATTCAATGCCTGCGACGGAACAGCATATTACAGTTCCTTCATCTGATACAAATATTAACCTATAGCATATAGAAATGCCGATTAGCTGTTCAATTAATTGTCCTGCTTAATATAGCAGCTTTTGCTATAATGGTATGGAATCAAATATATTGGACCGGCATGCCACAGTCGACAGCCATGCCTCTTAACGTTGGCATGGCCGGGCGAATGGCCCGGAAGATCGTGGAGGTAGAACGATGGGGATTATCATAGTTGACGATAATAAAGTCAATCTGTTCGTAATGGAGAAGATTCTAAAAGCAGCTGGGTATGAAGAATTTGAATCATTCACATCCGCTCAATCTTTATATGATCATTTGCAGCTGGCAGAACCTGTCCAGGAACCGGTTGAGGCTGATCTTATCCTCCTCGACATCATGATGCCGGACATTGATGGTATCGAAGCATGTAAGGAAATCAGGAAGCATGCCCGTTATAAAGACCTGCCAATCATCTTTGTCACCTCATTGGATGACAGTCAAATATTGGCCAAAGCATTAGACGCGGGCGGAACGGACTATATATCAAAACCAATTAACAAGATGGAGCTGCTAGCTCGTATCCGTGCTGCTCTGAGACTGAAGAAGGAACTCGATCTTCGCAAAGAAAGCGAGCTAAAAATACATAGGGACCTCAAGCTCGCGGCCCGAGTGCAACGCGGCCTACTTAATAAGCCGATTAGTGAAGACATTCGGATTGACGTAACATACAAGCCGTCCTCCGCTTTGTCTGGCGATATGTACTATTGGCAGAAATTCGACGACAACCGCTATGGAATCATGCTGTTCGACGTCATGGGCCATGGAGTCTCTTCTTCACTCGTCTGCATGTTTGTCTCTTCGATTTTACGAGAAGCTATGAAAAATCTCAGGGAACCAGAGCTCGTTATTAAAGAGTTAAACCGTCAAATGTCACTACTTGATCAGGAAACTTCTGATATCCCGTTTTATTTTACAGCTATATACTTAATCATTGATCCTCTTCGAAAAACCGTTGAATATGTGAATGCCGGGCATCCTCCCGGCTTCTTGAATATTGATGGCTCACAGACTGTAGCACTATCAGGAGGCAGCTGTGCCATCGGCTTCTTTGATGAGATCAAAGTTAAAACTACAACTGTCAGCTACGAAGATCATATTCAGATTATGCTGTTCACAGACGGAGTTTACGAAGCAATGAAGCTTGTAGAAATAGAAGCTGACAAACATCTTGAAAAGGTTACTTCCGAAGATTGGGGAGACTTAGCACCTTCACTGGATGATATTACACCTCACCAAAATGAACAGCCTGATGACATTTGTCTAATCACCATTCAAGTTAAATAACAAAAGAAAGACCCAACTTCATAGAAGTTGGGTCTTCTTGCGGTAAATCCTATTTTGTTCATTGAAGTCCTCATAAGCGTTGGAAATCGTGGTAAACCTTAGAGTCTCTTTATCCCCAAGGCCCAAAAATCCTCCGTCTGAAAGGCTATTGTAAAATAGTTTCTGCACCTTCGCCTGCAACTCAGAGGAAAAATAGATGAGGACATTCCTGCAAATAACTAAATCGAATTCATTGAATGTATAATCCGTCACAAGATTATGCTGCCAAAAAATCATATTCTCCATCAAAGCAGGGTCGATATAGGCTGCATTTCGATCAGCTGTATAATACTCAGAGAAAGCCCTCATTCCCCCGGCACTAATATAATTTTTCGTATACGCCTGCATTTTGGCGAGTGGGAACATACCCTGCCTCGCCCTTTTCAAGATATTGTCATTAAAGTCTGTCGCGAACATGACAGAACGTTCATAAAGCCCTGCTTCCTTCAGCAAAATAGCCATCGAGAAGACTTCCTCTCCTGAAGAACAGCCAGCATGCCAAATACGAATTTCGGGCAGCTTGGCCAATTCAGGCAATACTTGCTCCCGTAGTGCCCGGAAAAACTCCGGGTCACGGAACATCTCTGTCACATTTATGGAAAAATCATTGAGCAGCTGCTGAAGAAAACCTTTTTCATGAAAAGCCTTATCTAGAACCCGGGTTACAGTAGGAATATTATCGATTTTCATGCGATTTAGCACTCTTCGGGTAATGGATGACTTGGCATAACCACGAAAGTCATAACCTGAAAGTTGAAAGATTCCTTCCAGCAGCAGGTCAATTTCCATTTCAACCTGGGGGTTTGATTCCATTTCTTCTTCCCAAAGATGGTAGGCAGTCATTACTGTACTTCCTCTCCAACCGGAGCCAGCCAAACACGCATTGCTGATAACAGCTGTTCCATGACAATTGGCTTGCTGATATAGTCTGAAGCTCCTGCCTCAAGACATCTCTCACGGTCCTGTTTCATCGCTTTTGCCGTCAATGCTATGATCGGCAAATTTGTGTACCCCAACTCATTTCTCAATGTGCTGATTGCTTCATATCCATCCATTCGCGGCATCATAATATCCATCAGGACAATATCGATGTCAGTACGTTGCTGCATTGTTTCAAGACACTCAATTCCATCTCTTGCTTCTATGACATGCATACCATTCTTCTCAAGCACTTTCTTCAAGGCAAAGATATTACGCGGATCATCATCCGTAAGCAACACATGCTTGCCTGCAAATATATCTATGTCATCCGGGATAGCATCTGTTCGAACTTCTACTTCTTCTGTAGCAGCTACTGTTGCAAGCGCAGTTTCTCCGTAAATTACTTTTGCAGTATCTTCCTGACTCCAATCAAGCAGCTGAATATCTTCTATCCCTTTTTTAAGACTAGGGACGAGAACGGTGAATTTGCTTCCTTTACCTTCTTCACTTTCAACCATAATCGATCCACCAAGAAGTTTTGCAAATTCAGCACAGATTGAAAGCCCAAGTCCTGTACCGCCATACTTGCGGCTTGTCGCACCATCCGCCTGCTGGAAAGCCTCAAAGATAAGCGCATGCTTTTCAGGGGGAATCCCGATACCGGTATCCGACACAGAAAGCGCAATCCATTCGTCGCTCACTTGGCGCATGCTTTCTGCCATCTGACTATCCGTAATGGCAGTAAGCTGGAGTTTAACCTCACCAGCCTCGGTGAACTTAAGCGCATTTGATAGCAAGTTTTTTGCAATCTGCTGGAGTCGAGTAGAATCCGTATGGAAAATCTCCGGTACTTTCGGATCCTTTTCCACAACAAGACTAATGCCCTTTTCAGCAGCCTGATGATTAAATTTCAACTGAGTCAATTCAGCGAATTCACTCGTATTCAATTCATCAATGACTACTTCAATCTTTCCAGCTTCAACCTTAGAAAGGTCAAGGATGTCATTGATTAACCCAAGCAGATCTTTACCCGAAGACTGGATAATCTTCGCATATTCCGCTGTTTCACTCTCTGCCTCTTCCGCTTCATATAGCATTTCTGAAAGAATGAGAATGCTATTAAGCGGTGTGCGCAATTCATGTGACATATTTGCCAGGAATTCAGATTTATAACTGGAACTACGACGCAATTCATCATTCTTGTCTTCAAGTTGGCGTTTCGCCATTTCAAGCTCAAGTGCCTTTGATTCAGCTTCGGTCGTGCGATCTTCCAGCTGGTCATTCGTAGTTTGCAGCTCTTCTGATTGCATGCGCAATTCTTCTGATTGTGTTTGCAGTTCCTCATGTTGAGCTTGGAGCTCTTCGGTCATCGTTTGAGAATCTTTCAGCAATCGTACTACTTCCATTCGATTCATAACACTATGAACAATTACTCCAAACGTTTCACTGATTTCTTGGAACAGCATTATGTGGTCTTCCGTAAAATGATCCAACGTCGCAAGCTCAAGAATTGCGACCGCTTTACCTTCAAAGATGACAGGCGCCACAAGAATACTCTTCGGTTTAACTTCTCCAAGTCCAGAACCAATAACGCGGTAATTTTCAGGAATGTCCTGAATAATATGCATTTGCATTTCTTCAGCACATTGACCGATAAGACCTTCACCGGCCTTAAAACGTTCCCGTCCGATGTTTTCGGCACTGTCGGCAAAAGAGCCGACCTTTTCATATTCAATACCGTTCTCGCATTCCTGTCTAATATAGAATGCTCCCATTGCTGCGTTTGTATTTCTCGCCATTTGCCCAAGAAACTCTTTCGCCAATATATCGATCAAGGCGACACCTTGGACAGATTTCAGTATTTCCGCGACACTAACTTGCAGCCAATCACGCTTTTCCATAATATCAAGCAATTCATTCGTCGCTTCACCAAGATCTCGAATTTCGTCTCTTGTCTTCACATGAATACGTTTCTTAAGATCCTTGCTCGAATGAGCGAGTCCGCGAATCGTATTAGTAACACTATTTACAGTTCGAGTAATGGAACGAGCTGTCACATAGGCGATTACAATACTTACACCAGCAATAAGAATAAGGACACTGAATAGGCCAATGGTAAGATTCTTATTTCGCTCATCCAATTTAGCAACATGCTTTTGTGTAGTCATCTGTTCACTCTTGCGAAATGCTTCAAATTGGCGGCGACGCTTGTTCATATCTTCCTTACCCGGATCTTCGGACAGCAATGCTTCTATTTCTTTGCGGTTGCCATCTTCTCTCGCAGCGATTGCAGGCTCACCTGTATTTTTAATCCAATCACGGATCGTTGTCTTAATTTCCCCTAAACGCTTAACCTGCTCTTTGTCATCTCTCAAATAATCAGCTAATTCAGCATAGCTGTCTTCCCACTTCGACAATGCATTGAAAAACGGATTGAGATATGTTTCCTTTCCCGTAATCAGATAACCACGCTGACCTGTTTCCATATCAATGAAATAACTCTCCAGACGGTTAGCCATATTATTGACATCCATCTCATGCTTAATGATCTGATTTCTTTCAGCCTGCAAAGAACCGATCTGCATGTTTAATATTAAGAAGACTATGACGAGACAAACAATTACTCCTGCATAGCCGATAATAATCTTAGGTTTAATTCCGAACTTTCTGCTATCCTTCACAGCTCCCCTTCTCTCCTGTTTGCTAGATTCCATATTTCCATTATAGCCTATTTCTCAGCATTATTGGAGTGTGAAAATCTTTTTCTACTCACCGATAAAGAAAGAACAGCACGCGGTTTAGCTACCGCGTGCTGTTCTTTCGATTGATCATAATGCTGATTTATTGAGTTTTTTCTTATCATCAAAAACATAGCGATTTCTTCCGACAAGAGCACCAAGAATTGATAGAACAAGGACAACTGCCAAAATAACATAAAGCGGCGCTGACCACGTTTGCGTTTTATCATAGAGCAACCCAAGCAGCGTTGGCCCAAATGCAGAGAGAAGATAACCGAGCGACTGGGCCATCCCAGATAATTCTGCGGCATCTTTTCCTGTTTTTGCTCGTAAACCAAAGAATGCGAGTGCAAGGGAGAAGTTACCATTTACAGAGAGACCGATAATTGCTGTACCAATAATCATCACGATATGTGAATGACCAAGAAGCAATGTTAAATAACCGACAAACATGGCGACACAAAGTCCAACTGCAAGAGCACTTTGACTCTTCACTCTATCTGCAAGCACAGGCACTATGAAGCTTGCAGGTAACCCGATAAACTGCATAAAGGAAAGCATCCATCCGGCTCCGGACTCAGTATATCCATTACTTTCCAATATCGCAGGAAGCCACGTGATTGTTACATAGAAAAGAAAGGCTTGCAAAGCCATAAAGAATGACATTTGCCAAGCTAACCCCGATTTCCAAATTCTGCGATCATCGATATAATCCGGCTTTTGCTCCTCAGCTTTATGTTTTCTTTGGGATTTGGTTAAATGATTCCTGCGGTTTTCTTTTATAGCAAGAAAAATCCATACCGCTAGGCCAACAATAGCTGGAATTACCCAAATAACCAATGCCCACTTCCATCCCCATCCAAGACCTTTCGCGAATGGAACACTAAGTCCGGAAGAGATTCCTGAAACACCGCTCATTGTCGTGGAGTAGACGCCTGTCATCAAACCGACTTTCAGTGGGAATTTATGTTTAATGACTCCTGGTATGAGAACATTCATAATAGCAATCCCAGCACCAGCGATCAAAGTACCTAGGAACAGAAATGATAGAAGCGAAACAGACCTGAGCAGCATGCCGCAAATCAGCATGAGCATACCTGCAACAATTGCTAGTTCATTCGTCAATCTCACTCCAACTTGTGGGGCAAGTGGAGACAAAAAGGCAAAGGCTAGTAAAGGCAATGTCGTCAAAAGACCCGCCATCCAATGCGCAAGTCCGTAATCTGCACCAATTGTCTGCAGAAGCGGACCTACTGCAGTAATAGCAGGGCGCATATTGGAGGCTGCCAAGATAATCCCGATAATTAGAACAAATTGATAGACCTTTAAATCCTTCTCGTCGACCAGAAGTTTATTTTGCTTTTCCACAGGCAAGGCTCCCTTAATTTAAAACTTTATTACCAGCTTAGCATAATGCCCTTTCAAGAAAAAGTACGTAAGAAAAAGACGATCGTCCCCTTATCGGGTTCGAATCGTCTTTTTGAACTGCTATTTTATATCTTTTCAGGCAGTACTCTCTTTTGCATTATTTTCTTCCGAAGCCTCGTACTCTGCTACTGGATCATAGTTTGCACCATTCAACCACCAGTTAAGAAGGAAGCAACCTACACCGGCTACTACCGGACCAGTACCAATTAGCATTGCAGCAAGCTGAGGAAGAGATTTGAATGTTTCATCAGAAGCACCTGCGCAAGCAAGAGCAAGACCGATACCAACACCGATAATCAACTGGTTTGAAGCCTTTGTTAGGTCGTCTTTAGCCATCATCTGCATTGAAGCAGCCATTAGCATACCGAACATCGGAACCATAGCTCCACCAAGAACAGCTGAAGGAATCATTGTTGTAACAGCCGCAATTTTAGGAACAAGACCGAGCAATACGAGAATACCACCACCGAAAGCAACTACATAACGTGATACAACTTTAGTAAGGAATACAAGACCTACGTTCTGAGAGAAAGTAGAGTGGTTGAACGAGTTGAAGATACCACTGATAATACCGCCGATACCTTCTGCGCGCAAACCTTTCTTAATAATCTCACCATCAATACGCTTGCCAGAGACTTCACCCAAGGCGAAGAATACACCAGTAGATTCAACCATAATAATGATCCCAACGAGAGTCATCGTCAAAATTGCAGCAATATCAAACTTAGGAACACCGAAGTAGAATGGCTGCGGCAATGAGAACCAGCTAGCATCCTTAAGACCAGATGGGTCAACAAGGCCAATAAACGAAGCAAAAATTGTACCAATAACTAGTGATAGCAAAATTGCACAAGACTTAACAAAACCTTTAGCATAATGGTTTAGCAACAAGAACACACCGAATGTGAAAGCTGCTGCTGTAAGATGCTGCCATGCACCAAAGTTTTCTGCGCTTCCGCCAGCTGCGTTACGCATTGCAACAGGCATCAACGTAATACCGATAACGAGTACTACAGAACCGGTTACAATCGGCGGGAAGAAACGGACAAGCTGTGTTGCAAACTGTGAAAGAACGGTTATGAGCACCCCAGCTCCAATTACACCACCAAGGATATAAGTAAGGCCCTCGGTTCCTCCGCCATGCCCTGTACCTATCGAAATTGCCGGACCAACTACTACGAAAGAAATTGCCATTAATGCCGGAAGCTTCGCACCTACAAAGTTACCAATCCCTAGAGTTTGGATAAGTGATACGATACCACATGTAAACAAGTCAAAAGAAATCAAGTATACGAGCTGTTCTTGCGTTAGACCCAATGCCCCCGCAATAAGAATCGGAACAGCGACTGCTCCCCCATACATTACCGCTACGTGCTGCATACCGAGTACTGTAGATTTACCAAAACCGAATTTCTCATCTACTCTTGAGTTACTCATTTTGGACCCCCTAGTTTAATAAAATTTAGCCAGATCCCCACTTTACTAGGAACCCTTTACAGAAATGACCCGTCCTTAAAGTTGAATAGATAGATAAAGTGCTTTTGCTTTTTGGAGAAAATCAAACTTAGAAAACGCTTTCATTTCTCCCGCGGGCATTCCTATTTTCTATTTTTTTAATGAGGAAATGCCAACCCCCCTCGGCAATAAGTTTGGCTCGCTGCGATCTGTAATATTGTTAATAGTTCAATTGCTTGTTCGCTTGCTTGCCTGCTTTATCCTATTACCCGACTCTCGGCAAAATCACTCCTTTCAAATTAAAAATAAATATTTTTTACTAAGTGTGATTATTGAATAAATTTCTGCCAAAGTTATTGTAAACGCTTTCAATCGATAACTGGGTCTATTGTAATCCATAAAAACAGCTATGTCATTGTTTGTAATGCACAAAATAGAGTTATTTTCGTTGTACAACTTAAACATCTAAATTATTTTTTTATCACTTTTGTTTAAACTATTGGTTAACTTGAACAAACAAAAAATTAAACACTGTCTGTTGCAGCCAGACAGTGTTTATTCTTTACTATAGTATATGAGCATCAATTTCTTTTACAAGCTTAACAATCTCAGGTTTGCTTACTTGAGCACTTGCTCCGACCTTTTCCCCTTTATGGAAGAGATCGTCTGTAATTAATGAAGAGAAGATAATTACGGGGATATTGCTCAACCGCTCATTCTTTTTAACTTTGTCTGTCAGATGATGGCCATCCATCTGAGGCATTTCCAAATCAGTTATGATGCAATTGACCTCTTCTGAAGGTGTAATGCTTTCATCATAGGCAAGCGACTCGAGATGATTCCAGGCATCTTTACCATTTTCAAAGAATTGAACACGATCATAACCTGCTTCTTCAAGGGTATCTCTCAAAAGCTGGCGAAGTATTGCTGAATCCTCTGCCACAATCAAGTTCTTAATTGAGCGTTCCCGTTCACCAAGCACTTTAAGACTTTGAACATTAATACTCGCCTCTGGGCTAATTTCAACAACAATCTTTTCAAAATCAAGAAGCAAAGACATTTCGCCTTCCAACTTGATAATACCAATCGTGTATGCTTGCTGCCCTGCAGAAAGCTCATCAGGCTTTTCAATTTGTTCCCAAGATATCCGGTGGATTCTTGAAACGCTGTGAACATGGAATGCCACTTTAAGCTGGTTCAGTTCTGCAATGATCAACTTGTCCTTCTCAGGATTATCTGATGGAGGAAGGTTGAGAACTCTTGCAAGGTCGATTACCGGGATAATCTCTTCACGCAAACGAATAACACCTTCCACATTCGGATGAGCATTCGGTGTATCCGTGATCGGCAAAGGAACAATGATTTCCCGTACCTTCAACACATTAATTCCAAATGATCCAGAACCAACATGGAATGTCACCACTTCTAATTCATTTGTACCGCTCTCCAACAAAATATCATTTTGCATAAAATCTCCTCCAAATCACGGTATACGCACATTCCTGCGCTTAACAGGTGATAATACACCTAGTATAACAGGTAATTTTTCCTATTTCCATAGCGACTGCAATGATTGTATCTGTTGATGTTTTATTATCGGCAGATTGAGCCCGCTTTGTAAGCTGTCTGCAAATAATATTCAGCTGCAAACACAGTTCGTTACTACATTTGCTGGTTTCCGACTTTTCTTTTGAGGATAAAGCTTTATTTTGTTGAATATTGCCCAGGAAATAATCGAATGCTGAATTCCTCTGCCACTATTCGACTGGCAGGAGTCATATCTGTCCTAATCGATGTAAACGGACCATATTGTTCACATTGATACAAGTGCTTAGGAACAAGCATTTTTCTAACAGTCCCACCTATGTATTATTAATATATAAGCATAACGACAACCTTTACTTGCTGAACGACTAACACCCTAACAAATTTTAGGGAAAAAGATTGGGATAGTAACTTAAAACAGGTGGAATTTTTGGTTAATTATCCTTATTATTAAAATATATTATTTTTTTATTTGAGCACTTATTATATTTCATTTTCAAAATCTTCATTACACTATCCTGTACTGAAAGGTGTGGACACCATGAATGATTTGTTCAAAGAGAACGAATTGGAAGTACTTCATGAAATCGGCAAACGATTGAAATCTTTTCGAAAGTCTTGCGGCTTTACACAAGAAATGCTTGCTTCAAAGGCAGGATTTTCTCGCTCCTATTATTCCGACATTGAAACAGGCAAACGGAATATTTCAATATTGAACCTTTGCAAATTGACTATTGCATTGGATATATCCTTAAGCGATCTTTTGCTACCAACTAAAGAATATGCAGCTCAGAATGAGTTGGAAAAAGGACATGTTATAGATCCCTTGAAGCAAGCTTCAGTGGGTAACATACTTCTATAGCTATCATTTTGCTTTATGAATGTCCTGAATGAGTGTTTCACCGCTTTCCTTTAAAAAACAATTCACAGTCTCTAATCGTTCTGCACGGACACGTTATACTTTATTCGTAGCTTACAATGAAATATTTTGACCATAACGCGTCAGCTTACTGAGCTTTTAAAAAAACATACAGGGGCTTGGGGCTGTGCGTTATGGCATTCCTCAACATATACCAGAAACCCGCTACCCCTCATAACGCTTTTTTCTTACGTTTAAGCGAGGCAATTACTATTTCAACACTCCTATTACAGAGATATGCACTTATACAACTCTTCGATGACATGTTTGCCATTACAGAAGAAGCATAATATTTTACCTTGGCTTTTTTGATTTGCTTTTGTTCAGGTTTACAATAAGAACCATGTATAATATATATAATCCTATGAGACTACTGCCATTTCCTAAAAGATGATGCTGTACCCTTGTTTGCCTTTCAACTGCCGATATGGTTTACTGGAATTGAATAGAATCGTGTATATGCGAGGCACTGGGGGAGCATTATTTGCTGAGAAAGAACTTGGTTCTTGACCCTTTGAACCTGATCTAGTTCATACTAGCGTAGGAAAGTGGCTCCAAATCTCAACTGCATCATGACCGTTTCGTATGAAGCGTCAGAGCGTGGCACCTCCAAATGCTGTTGGTCTTTGCCACTCTTCTCCCTTCATCTCCCGCTTTCGCCAATTATGCATGTCACGCATTCTATAACACTCTTTAAAATAATTAAAAGGCGGAGATTTTTTCATGGCGAAATTCAGCGAACGGCTCTGGAAAACAGTTGAACCTGTATGGCGTTCCTATCTTCAGCACCCTTTTGTTAAAGGAATCGGTGATGGATCCCTCGACAAAGAGAAATTCAAGCACTACATGAAACAGGATTACATTTATTTAATTGAATATTCACGCATTTTTGCGCTTGGTGCAGCAAAAGCAAATGATTTGGAAACAATGACAGCGTTTGCAAATCTGCTGCATGGCACACTGACAGTAGAAATGGATCTGCACCGAGAATATGCAGCTGAGCTCGGCATCTCAAACGAAGAGTTGGAAAACACTGAACCGGCAGCTTCAATGACATCTTATACAAGCTATATGCTCAACAAGAGCCAGCTAGGTGGTGTTGAGAATGCAGCTGCTTCAGTTCTCGCTTGTGCTTGGAGCTATCAATTCATAGGTGAATCGCTCGCTGCAATACCAGGAGCAACAGAACATGAATTTTACGGCAAATGGGTTAAAATGTATTCATCCCAGCAATTCAAAGAGCTTACCCTGCAATGTATTGATCTTATTGATAAAATGGCTGAAGGCAAATCTGATTCAGACCTTGCAATCCTTGAGGATATCGTTGTCAAGACAAGCTACTTCGAGTACATGTTCTGGGAAATGGCAGAAAACAAGGAAATGTGGCCGGTTGCAGCTACTGCCGACTATGCAACGACAAGATAGACTTGAATCTTGTAAACAGGCAGCATTCCGGAGGTGCTACGCTTCTGAAAAAAGAACTTCATATTATATCTGATATTATATTTGATGAGCATGACTTCATTGAAACAACGAAAGAAATTCATCCTTTTATCACTGCTGTCCATCTCAGGGTCAAGGCATGGTCGGCACATAAATTGTACACCTTGGTTGAACGCCTCACTGAAAAAGGGATTCCTGGCAATAAGATCTATATCAATGATCGTGTTGATGTAGCAATTGCTGCTGGCACAGGCGGTGTACAGCTCAATTATCGAAGCCTTCCTGTTAGTAAAGTAAGAGAAGCCTTCCCTTCTATCCGTGTCGGGAAGACGATTCACACTATTGATGAAGCAAAATTGGCTGAATCAGAAGGTGCCGACTATATAATGTTCGGCAAAATTTTTGAGGAAGTTGCTTCATTGGATGCACATGAACAAGGTTTCGAAAAACTCAAAGAGCTGTACGAAGCAGTTAACCTCCCAATTATTGCTTATGGTGGTATTACAGCACGCAATATTGAAAGTGTTCTTCCTTACGCTTCTGGCATTGCAGTAGAGTCAAGCACTTGGCAAGCCGTCGACCGGCCTGTTATGATCAAGCAATTTTATAATTTGCTAATGCCTGATTGACCTGTGCCAACTTATAGAATACTTTCAAACTAGATACAAAAGGTGGAAATCGGCATGGCAGACAAAATAACAAATATGAAAAACTCTGATTCTGCAGCGAATGACCGTTATTCGCGGCAGATTCTTTTTTCTCCAATTGGTAAAGCAGGACAAGAGGAAATTGCTCGAAAACATGTCCTAATTATCGGAGTTGGTGCACTTGGCACGTCGAATGCTGAAATCCTGCTGAGGTCCGGAGTTGGCGAAATGACCATTGTCGATCGGGATTATATCGAATTTAGCAATCTTCAACGACAGCAGCTGTTTACAGAGCAGAATGCCATTGACCGAACCCCCAAAACCGTCGCAGCGAAAGAACGCCTTTTGAAAATTAGGTCATCGGCTACCATTCATGCGCATATCATGGATGTGAATCCTGAAACGATTGATTCCCTTACCGAAAACGTTGATTTGATTATTGATGCAACAGACAACTTTGAGACGAGAATGATCATTAATGATATTTCTCAAAAGAAGGGTATTCCTTGGATTTATGGAGCTTGCGTGGCCAGCTATGGAATCAGCATGACGATTATTCCTGGTGAAACACCATGTTTGCATTGTCTTATGGAAACTGTACCGTCAGCAGGTGCTGCAACATGCGATACAGCAGGCATCATCGCACCAGCTGTTCAAATGACTGTTGCTCATCAAAGCGCCGAAGCTTTGAAAATCCTTTCTGGCAACTTGAATGCATTACGCCGCAAACTCATATCATTTGATTTATGGAATAATGAGTATGCACAGGTCGGCGTGAGCAAAGCACGCAAAGAAGACTGCCCTTCCTGCGGCTCCCATCCTTCCTATCCATTTTTACAGTGGGAAAACCAAACGAAGACTGCTGTTCTTTGCGGCCGCAATACTGTACAGATCAGGCCTGGGACCAACCATCCTCCGAATCTTGAAAATTTTAAGGAACAGATTGAGAGACTTGGCATCCCTTATGAAGCCAATCCGTTTCTCATCTCATTCACCGTTGACTCATTCAGGATCGTTCTGTTCAAAGATGGCCGTGCTCTTATCCACGGTACAAAGGATATTAGTAAGGCCAAAACATTGTATCATCGGTTTATCGGGTAATCGCTCAGGGAATAATGATGCAAGCAACCTAGCAACCTTATTTATTTGTCAAGTGTTGCATTTTGGTAACATTTTGTAGAAGATTGCAATGATTCTATTTCAAACTTGGTGATGGATGCTATAATACAAGCGATCCATTTCCTAAGAAGGGTGGGAAAATATGCGTTTCCCAAATCAGCTAAAGAGTCCCCAGTCATTCAGCAGCGAGAAAGGGATTGCCAAATTACCGCTTGTCCTTCTCGTTGCCGCAGTTTTTGTCATTGGATTGGTCGCCTTTCAACTTTTCCATTCTGCTTCATCTGAATATACACAGGGAGAGCAGAAAACCGATAGACTGCAGCAATTGAAGCAGCCTGTTGCAGCGAAGGATAAAGATCAGTCCATAGCCGCTCCGCATGATCGGACAGGCAATAATTCATCTGTACACTCTAAATCTGTATCCCAATCCACTGCAAATGTTTCCGCTGCGGTAGGAAAGGAACAAACTGCAAACGATCCACACAAATCTTCTTCAAGAGCGGATGTTTCCACTGTAGCAAGTAAAGGACAGACTGCTCCTAGGACCGCAGAGGAAAATACCGTCGAAGTAAAACATGGACAAATGCAACTTGTATTACAGCCAGAGGCCGGACAGCACCAGAAGAAAGCAGTTGTTGCTCAACCGAAGCCCGATGTTCAATCGAAACCTAGCAATCAATCTAAAAATTCAACAGTAAACAAGAGTACAGCAAGTCCTAATAAGACTACTCAATCAGCAACTAAAACGGAAACATTTGCCGAGATGATTACCCGTGCACGTAAATCTTTGTTCACCATCTACAATGTGCAAGACACTTCTGCAGACGAGTACACCATCTTGCAAGGTTCAACATTCCTTTATAACAATAAAGGAATGCTCGTCACGAATGGTCATGTTGTAGAAGGTGCCAAAACAGTAAGCGTTTTGGCGGAAAACGGCAAAAAATATAAGGGTACTGTCATTGGTTTTGCCTACAAACCTGATGTTGCTCTCGTGTATGTGCCGCAACTATTGGGAATGAAGCCCTTCCCTATCGATACGAAGAAATATGGTGTCGATACGCAAGTCGCTGCAATCGCCAATCAACTCTCTGTCAAAACGACAAAAGGAAAAATCATCGAGACGGATCTTAATATGAAAACGAGTGATAATGACCCGTATTTCTATCCGAAAATGTATGTAACAAGTGCAGCGACGCCGCCAGGTTTCAGCGGTGGGCCACTTATCTCGATAAAACAAAAGAAAATCATCGGCATCAATTCTCTTCACAGTCTGACAGAGAACTCAATTGGATACAGTATGCCATTCAATGAGGCGGAAAAGCTTCTTTCCAAATGGAGCAAGAAGCCAATGACAGAAAAAGAAATCATGGCACTTTATAAGAATCCTTCCGCAGGCGATAAAACGACTGCAAAAAGGACTACTGTTAAGAAGTCTGCTGTGAAAGAGAGTCAGAAAAAAGTCTCTGCAGAACAGAAACAAATTTCGGCTCCTCAAAGCTCCAAGCTAAACACAGCCCCAGCACCAACTGAAAAGACAAGCAAAACTTCAGATGTAACTAAGCAAACACCTGGTGACTTGGAAGATCAAAATGCACAAAATGAGGCTACTGTGACGTCTGCAGCAGGAACAAACAAGGAAGATACAGATTCTCAAGTAATTACATCTGACACTGATGAAGAAAAGTCTACGGAAGAAAACTCCGGAGACACTGTCAGCAATTCAGGAGTAGCTTCCAGTAAAAGCGTAAGTGAAGAAAATGAATCAGATAAAAGCATAACATCTGAACAAAACGATTCACAGTCAGCTGAAACTCTTCCAGCATCGGAACAGACAACAGATAAACATAATTTAGAAAACGAGTAATTGAACAATACCGGGAGAAACCCAGCCTGTGCTGGGTTTCTTCTTTTATTTTAATTTGACAGATACTATACATAACTTGAATAATTGCAGGAGACATTTACTTTAGGAGGTGTAAAAATGCAATACATCATTGTGGCAATTGGCGGATTTTTTGGTGCCCTAGCACGCTATTCCATTGGGGTAATCGAAACGAACAATTACCTCTTCCCAGTAAGTACACTGACTGTGAACCTCATAGGATGCTTGTTTCTCGGATGGTTCTCCACATATGTTGCGGGCAAGTCTCCTCACCCACGTCTTGTTCTATTAATTGGAACAGGTTTTACAGGGTCTTTTACAACTTTCTCCAGTTTTTCAGTCGAAACTTGGGAATTGATTCAAGGAGGCCATGTGCTCATTGGCTTAATGAATATTGGTGTTTCCATCATCGCTGGCCTCCTCCTCGTTCTGATAGGTATGCACTTAGCCAAGGCAATGTTGAAGCAGTCTGCATCTTCATGAACTTAAAATTAAGCTAAAGGAGTGATTCAATTGTTTTTACTCGTTGGAGCTGGCGGAATGATTGGTGCTTGTGCAAGATTCGGCCTCGGCGGATGGATCAATCGCAGCTTTCCACAAGCTTCCCCATTCCCTATTGGTACATTCATAATTAATGCAGCCGGTTCATTCCTTCTTGGACTTCTTGCCAACTTACATATTCACGCAACTATTGGAACCGGATTATGGCTATTCCTCGGTGTAGGTTTCTGTGGAGCTTTTACGACATTTTCTACTTTTGGAACAGAGGCGATGGTCCTATTGGAAACAAAGCGGCTTAACCTGGCAGTTTTGTATGTCATTGCATCGGTAATTGTCGGTATCTGTTTTGCCGCAATCGGCTTCTTAATATAAAATTCTTGATTTATCGAAACTTCTCCCCTCTCTTCGGCATTAATGGTATAATATACCTATTACTATAGAATTATGCCGAAAGGGGATATTATTGCATGTTCTGCAAACATTGCGGTTCTGAAATGCCGTCTAAAGGTGCACAATGTTTCAAATGTGGCCATAAAAAAAGCCAGCCTCTCAAAATGCTATTTATCTTTTTACTCTTCCTCTCCTGTTCTGCAGCGGCTGCAATAGGCGCTTATATGTGGGGAGACTTCAACGAACCCGGTAAGCAACAAGTTGCTGCCGAGAAAACACCTAAGCAAGAAAAGAAAAGGGAAAAAGCAAATAACGTAATACAGCCTGTAGCCTCTGCCAAAAAGCTTCCGGTTAAGCAACAAAAGAAATTAACTGATATTATTTCTTCGGCACAACAAACTGTCTACACCATTTACACAGATTCTGCACAAGGGTCAGGGTTCCTATATGACAGCAAGGGACATGTCGTTACGAATGCCCATGTTGTTGAGGGTACTATTAATCTCGAAGTGAAATCGAAGAGTGGAAAAAGCTTTTCAGGTAAAGTGATTGGTTACTCCAACGAAATTGATGTTGCAGTCATATCTGTGCCAGAACTCTCAGGCAGCGTTCCTTACCCGATTGAAAAACAGTCCCAGCTCGAAATCGGTGAGGAAGTCATCGCTCTAGGCAGTCCACTTGGAATGGAAAACACAGCAACAATGGGTCATATTACCGGTAAAGACCGGAACTTTACAATCGGCCATTATACATACAGCAACCTCTATCAGACATCCGCTCAGATTGCTCCGGGATCAAGTGGAGGCCCACTCGTCTCCCTGAAGTCTGAAAAAATTACAGCGATCAATTCTGCACAGAGCACAGAAGCAGCATCCATGGGGTTCAGCATTCCAATTCCGAAAGTATCTGCACTTATTCAGTCGTGGATAGATAAGCCTATGTCAGAAGATGATATTGACAATCTCTTCTATGGGGAAAACGGATCACTCTTCTTTGAAGACCTTTGGAATTATGAAGGATACTTTGATGATGGTGATTACTCAGATGACGAAAACGATTACGACTACTGGGAATATAATGAGGAAGATACCGACTACGGGAATTACGAAGAACCATATGAGAATGAAAGCGATGATAGTTATGAAGATTATGAAGGATTGTATGACGATGAAGAAATAATAACAGAAGACGACTTCATTTCAGAGGATGAGGAAGATTATTCCGATGACATTCTTGATGAATTCGAAGATGAGGACTACGAGGAAGATGTTCCAGACGGTACAGACCAGTCATATGAAGTATATAGTGAACAAGTTACTGACTAGTCCCTCACCAATAAAAGAGCCGAAAATGGCTCTTTTTTTCATAGATAGCTTGCAATTTGCAATCTATCGAAAGAAGATGTATTCTTCAAGATATTCATATCAAATTAGCAGACTTCAGTATATAATAGGGGTCAAAGCAATTGATTTCCGAAAGGGAGATGTAGAATGGAATGTCCAAAATGTGGAAAATCCGTCTCTAAAAAGGATCCCTTTTGCCCTCATTGCGGCAATCGATTAAAACATCCTTTTAGAGCGATTTTCATCACAACGCTTGTTTTCATTGTGGCGATGAGCATCGCGATTGCAGCATTCTGGTTCAAAGATGGTGTACCAGGAAAAACAAAGCCATCAGCAAAAGAAGAACCGATCGCAATCTCGAAGGAAGAAGAACATGCCACGGAAGCGATTAAAGACAAGACGAAAGAAGAACCTGTAAAGCAAGAGACGTCCGAGAAGAATACCTCTGGCAGTTCTGATGAATATATCCAGGGTGCTGATGCACAGCCTGAACAGCCTAAAATCGAAAAGCAGACGATGAATCTTGAGAAAAAAGAAGACATCACGAATTATATCGATTCGGCTAAAGAATCTGTCTTCACAGTGACAACACCAGAAATGCAAGGATCCGGATTCCTTTACAATTCTAATGGCATCATCGTAACAAACGCACACGTCATCGAGGGATGGACAGAAGCTACAGTGCATTCAAGCACTGGAGAGTCATTTACCGGTAAAGTAATCGGTTATTCGAACAAGACAGACGTAGCAATTGTTCAGGTTCCTGAACTCGCTGGACGACAGCCATTCCCTATCGATACGAGCTCGTCTATTAATATTGGGGATGAGATTGTTACACTTGGCAGTCCGCTCGGCAAAGAAAATACTGCAACAATGGGATATCTGACTGGTACAGACCGAAGTTTTATCATCGGAACATTCACCTATGATCATCTATTCCAGATTTCTGCCCCGACGGCCCCTGGTTCAAGTGGTGGCCCACTCATTTCAAAGAATTCCAGGAAAATCATTGCCATCAACTCGGCACAGAGTACATCCAATGTTTCCGTCGGATTTAGTATTCCAATCAGCCAGGTTTCCAGTCTCATCGATGGCTGGATCAGTAGTCCAATGAATGAAAAGCAACTGCTTGCACAATTCTATGGCATGGACGGCGAATATGTATTCGGCGATGATTGGGAAGCGGAAGATGGCCGCTTTGAAGATGGAGACGTCTCCAAAGATAAAGATCATTATGATTACTGGGAATATGATTATGATCAATACTGGAAAGAAAATGGTGAAAAGGCTCCTGACAGTGAGCAAACAGAGCCTGCACAAGGAAATGACAATACATCACCAGCAGATAATAGCGGGCAGGATAACAATACGCCTGATATCCCGCAGAACAGCAATCCAGATCAATCTAATGAAAAAAATCAGAGCGAGACACCTGATTCACCTCAAAACAATACAGATCAGAACAAGGATTCTAGCAATCCGCAAACAGATCAGGAACAGCAGCAATCACCTGACTCTGCTAACGCAGCCTAATAGCATGTTTCAAAGCACGTTTCACTAATAGTGAAGCGTGCTTTTTTTATTTTCACATATTACGCTCATCTATCATACGATTAAGGCCGTCAGCTGTTTCAGAAATGGAATTAGCAGCTTCCGCAATCTCTCTGATGACTAGGTCGAACGCATTCAAGTCTTCCTGAATGCTTGCATTATGTTCCTGATTCTCCGCCATAGACTGATCGATTTTCTCAAATGCTTTCTCTGTGCTATGCATCTGCTCCCTGACACGCAATACATACTCTTCAACCTGCTGAATAGAAGCCGCATTGACAGAAATTTGTTCGTTTGTCTGATTAATCAGTTCTGTGACACTCGTAACTGACTGAGCTGTCTGTTCTGCAAGTTTGCGTACTTCATCAGCAACAACAGCAAAACCTTTTCCATGTTCACCAGCTCTTGCAGCTTCAATCGATGCATTCAAAGCAAGCAAGTTTGTCTGATCAGCGATGGATTTAACCATAGCAACAATATCTTTAATTTTAGTCGAAGTTTCTTCCAAAGAGGACATGTCCTCAGCTACGCGCTGTGTGCTTGCTTTCATGTTTTCCAAGGAATCATTCATGTTCGTCAGTCGCTCACGGCCTTCATCAGCAGCCGCCTTCGCTTCCTCAGCTACCTTATTGCCTGCTTTGGAGTTCTCTGTAATGGTACGCACCTGAACAGTCATTTCTGACATGGATGTGTTTGTCTCTTCAGAAAGTGCAGCGAGTTCTTCAGACGTATGTTCAAGCGAAGAGACCATTTCTCTTCGTGTCTGTTCTTCTAAATCTTTCAAACGGGCAACTTCATCATCATAAGCTTCAAGAACGACTTGCTGTTCCAAGTTGATCAGTTTGTTCACAACAGTCATAGCAAGCAGCTGATCTTCAGAAGTTGAAAAAGTATCGCGAATAATTTTCGTCATATTGTAGGAGATCTTTTCAAATGATGCGATATACCATTTTTGCATCAAACCGATATGGACATGGATCTTCGCGATGACTCTACGCTTTTCAATGAATGCTTCATTCATGACACCCGCAAACATTTCGATTACGTGACGGCTCAAAGTCTTCTTAAGTCGTTCAATAGAACTATGTTCTTCAATAATCTGCATTAGCTTTGGATTAATGTTAAGATTATCATAGAAATCATCAATAATCATTTGGATATTCTCTTGAACGTAAGGTTTCAACACTTGAGCTATCGAAAAATCAACCATTTCCAAATGAAGCATTTTCAATTGCTTTTCGAGATCAGAACCCCTCGGCACCTCTACTTGTGGCTGTTTATTCTTGCTCAGCTCCAACAGTACCGGCTGCGACACATCTGTTCTTTTAAATAACGTAAAAGCCATCTGTCCATCCCCCTTATCCGTAAAAAGCCATCTCTCTATTTCTCTACTTTCTATAATGGCATATTTTCTTGGTTCTTTCCACCTAATTTTAAAAAACAAAAGAAGGATACATGTCCCCTCTCAAGAAACATGCATCCTTCTAATTAATCATTTAGATTTTTGGAGCAATGACAAGTCAATCATTCCCTTTATTTTGCTATTCGGAATGTAATTCGCTTGCTTCGAAACATTGGCCATCTCCTGAACAACTTTCTCATCTACTTTGTCCGTCACTTTCATTCTCGCAAAAGCAGCATCAAGTTCATCAGCAGCGAGTGCCTGTCCTGTCAGCTTCTCAATATGTTTGCTCACAAGCTTCTTAGCCTCATCCGGATGTTCATTGATAAACTGGATAGCCTCTTCATGCGCCTTCAAAAAAGCTTCGGCTTGCTTCTTATTGTTCTTAAGATAACCTGAACTTGTAGCGACTACTGTCACAGGCGTATCTTTACCCCAGGCAAAGTCTTTCCAGTCGGCAATAATCTTGCCTCCTTGCTTTTCAAGCGCATATCCCCAAGGTTCTGGAACTGCCGCTGCTGCTACAGAATTTTGGCGGAACAATGTAGGCATATCTGCTGGTGCTGTTGGATGGAGCTCAACTGTGCCGCCATTTGTTTTAGCTTTCAGTCCAGCGGATTTAAGCTCGTCCCGAAGCATCAGATCTTGTGTATTACCCAAACCCGGAATAGCAATCTTCTTGCCGTCAAAATCTTTGATACTGTTAATACCAGATTTCTTGCTTGCGACAAGTACCGCGCCACCATTGGCCGCTCCGGAAATAATATGATAGTCAGGTGTCTTTGTATAATGATTGAGTACAGGACCCGGTCCTGTCGTTCCAATATCAATTGCGCCTGTTGCCAAAGCTTCCATGAATAGGCCGCCTTGTGTAAACGTCTTTGTCTTAATTTTTACGCTACCGAACTCTTTCTCAAAGTACCCTTTTTCCAAACCGACAATTGTCGTGATATGAGTCATATTCGGGAAATAACCAATTGTTACTTCATTTTTGCCTTTAGCTTTTTCGCTTGCATCCCCATTGCCGCACGCAGCTAATAGACTAGTCAGGACGATCGTCCCAATCAGGATTAACAGTCGCTTCATCATCATCTCTCCCTGTATTCAATACTGATGAGGCATGCTTCACACATGCATGCGGCTGCAGAGGACTGCTCACGCGCTTATTTGAAGTTCAAATTAAATTACTTCGCTTCTTTCAAATACTTCAAGTCAACAAGACCTTTAACATCATCACTCGGAATGTAATCAGCCTCTTTAGAAATCTTAGCCATATCTTGGATGACTTTTTCGTTTACATCTGTTGTAACTTGCAAGTGATCAAAGGCAACATCAACTTCTTTTGAATCGAGTTCCTTGCCAGTCAAGTCTTTCAAATGCTTGATTACAAGCTTCTTCGCCTCATCTGGATTGTCCTTAATGAATTGAACGGCTTTCTTATGAGCAGAGAGGTACTGTTTGACCTGGTCTTTATTTTTCGTAAAACCATCGCTTGTTACGACAACTGTGTTCGTAGAATCTTTACCCCAGGCAAATTTATCCCATCCAAGGATTACATTACCGTCAGCTTGTGTCTCAAGCACATATCCCCATGGCTCTTGTGTAGCTGCTGCGTCAACTGCGTTTTGTTTGAACAATGTTGTCGTATCTGCAGGTGCTGCCGGATGTAGATCGACTGTTCCACCGTTTGATTTTGGCTTCAAACCAACTTCATTCAAAGCTTTTCGCAACATAACATCCTGTGTACTGCCGATAACCGGGATTGCAACTTTCTTGCCATCCAAGTCTTTTAGACTGTTGATTTTCGCATCTTTATCAGCAACAAGGACTGCTCCACCGTTTACCGCTCCAGAAACGATATGATACTTTGGATCCTTAACATAATAATTAATTGCAGGACCTGGTCCAACTGTTCCGATATCGATTGCATTTGTAGCCATCGCTTCCATGAACAAGCCGCCATTATTCACTGTCTTTGTTTTAATTTTAACATCCTTGCCGAAAGCATCTTTGAAATATCCTTTTTCAAGACCGACAATTGTAGCAATATGAGTAAGGTTCGGGAAATAGCCGATCGTCACTTCCTTCTTCGGCTCTGAAGAACCTCCATCATTATTCCCGCAAGCTGCGAGAAGTCCTGCAAATAATGCTGTAATCAAAATAAGTGCAAACTTCTTTTTCATTTTTTCTTTCCCCCATTTTTTTCTATCTGGCCTGCTAATTAGGCTGTTGTAAGTCCCCATTTGCGCTGTACACTTCGTTCGAGTCTAGTAAAGACAACATTGTCAATGATCGTACCAATTACAGCAATGATGATCATTACTGAAATGACAAGATCCATCTGTCCAAGTGAACGCCCCATATCAAGCAATTGCCCAAGTCCTCCGCCAGCTCCAAGCAGCTCTCCTGCCATTAGTGCACGCCATGAGAAGGCCCATGCGATACGCAATCCGGAAATAAGCTGTGGAACGGATGCTGGCAATATGACCGTCCGCAAGAAATGGAAGCCGCTTGAACCGAATGTTTTCGCAACACGCTGATACAACGTCGGAACATTTTTAAAACCACTGGCAGCACTTGCTGTCATTGTCCAAGTCGCTCCGATTGTTACGATGAATAAAATCGAAACATTATTCAGGCCAAACCAGATAATCGCGAGCGGGAACCAGACGATGCTCGGGATTGATTGCAATGCTGTAACGAGAAAACCAAGTGTGTCCTCGACAAACTTCGATCGCCAAATAAGATAACCAAAGAATAGACCAAGGATAATTGCAATAACAAAACCGAGTAGAAGCCTTCCAAGACTCATACCGATTGCTGACAGAATTTGACCGTCCACAATGCCACGGAACAATGTTTCGAATACTTGAGTAAGACTCGGAAACATGAACGGTGGGAGACCGGAAACTCTAGATGCCACTTCCCATATCACCGCTAGTATCACGATGAATCCGATTCGTCTCAAAGCTGTAGTCATCTCCCATTTCCTCCTTCAATACCTTCTCTATTTCATCTTGCAGCGCAGCCAGGATTTGTTGTTCCAGATGCAAAGTAATATCATCCGGTGTCACACCGTCCTTAGTTGATTTCGCTGAGAATGTTGCTTTAATTTTTCCAGGTCTTGTCGCAAAAACGACTATTTTGCTTGAAAGCAGTACAGCTTCCCTAATATTGTGTGTAATAAAGACGATTGTGATTTTTAGCTTTTTCCATATTTCAAGGAGCTCTTTATGTAGCACCATGCGTGTCTGTTCATCCAATGCTGCAAAAGGCTCATCCATTAATAGAATATCCGGCTCCATGACAAGCGCTCTTGCAATAGAAACCCTCTGTTTCATACCTCCTGACAGCTGATGCGGATAGGAGTGGACATACTTGCTCAAATGTACTAGTTTCAGAGTTTCCATCGCTTTTTGGTCAGCATCTGCTTTGCTCATGCCCTTTAGCTTCAGTCCATATGTAACATTCTCAAGGACGGTAAGCCATGGGAAGAGACCGGCTTCCTGAAAGACAACAACCCGCTCAGGTCCTGGTCCTTTAACCGGTTTGCCATCTACAAGGATTTCCCCCTTGTCTGCCTTATCAAGTCCGGCAATCAAATACAGCAATGTAGATTTTCCACAGCCTGAAGGGCCGACAACTGAGAGAAAATCCCCTTTATTCACGTCCAAGTTGATGTTATCCAGCACCTTGAAAGTGCCGCGTTCCCTGCTCGTAAAGCTCTTCTCTATGCCATCAATTTGCAAATACATTCCGATCTTCACCTCTTTATTTCATGCACCTCTGGATGCAAAATTCTTAAGTTAGTTATAACCGATAAAATTAATTGGTTTAGTTGTTAATTAATAATCACTTATTTGAAACTTTTTGTCAACTGAATTCTCAAAATTTTTAGCCTGGCTTTATTAGGTAGCAGAAAAACAGCTTGCCCCCTTCTTTAAGGGGCAAGCTCTGCAAATATCTATTTCACTTTAAGCCAGGCACGTCCTTCCTGCCACTCTACAGAAACCGGGTAATTGAAGAAATCTGACAAACTCTCTTCTTTTAAAACATCTTCATTAGCTCCTTGGGCATAAACCTCCCCACCTCTTAAAAGGAGTGTATGAGAAAACACCGGAAGAATCTCTTCTATATGATGGGTGACAAGTATAATGGTCGGTGCCTTCTCTGATCGTGCAAGTTCATTAATTGTCTTCATTAACTCTTCCCTTGATAGGAAGTCGAGCCCATTTGTCGGTTCATCCAATATAAGCAGTTCAGGGTCTGCCATCAGTCCGCGTGCGATAAGCAATTTCTGCTGTTCACCTTGGGAGCAAGTTTCATAACTGCGGCCGATCAAATGTCTTACCCCAATGCGTTCCATCAGTGCAAACGCTTTTTCAAAATCCCGCTCAGTCGGCATATCATACAATCCTACAGATGCGAACTTACCGCTTACGACTACATCCTGAGTGTCGGTAGTTCCTTGGATTCTAGCACTAAGGGATGAGCTGACCCAGCCAATTCGCTTGCGAAGCTCCCTTATATCGGTTTTCCCGAATGTGCATCCAAGCACTTCCATCTCACCTTCTGACGGCCAGATATAGCCATTTATCATATTAAGCAGTGTCGTCTTACCCGAACCATTCAATCCGAGAATTGCCCAATGTTCCTTACTATTAACTTCCCAATTCACATCATCAAGAATTTTCTTGCCTTCACGCTGCCATTTTACATTTTTAAGTTTGATGATCGGCTCCAAGTCACCACTCCTTTTCCGTAAATTTCAAATTATCTTTCTACTATTATCCTGTAAAACTAAGATGTTTTTCAAGCAAAAGAAAAAGGCTCGGCTTATGCCGAACCTTCAGCTCTATTTTTGCATGGTTTGAAGCTGATCGAATGCTTTTTTCAAATCATCGAGCGTCTTTTCCTGCTTGTTCTTGTCTTTTAACATTGAGTCCGACAGGCGATTAATCTGTTCGAGCTGCTTCTTTACGTCTTTATCTTTTGTTTGCTTAATAGCTGTTGATGCTTGCTCTTTTACCTGCTTTGCAAAAGCCTCTCTATCAGCCTTCGCATTCGCTGCTTTGCCCTGCAATTCTTTCCATTTAGCTTGGGCATCTTCAGCAGCCTGCTGCATTTGATTGGCCTGCATTTGTGCAGCTTTAAGCTTTTTCTCAATTTCCTTACGTTTCGCCTCAGTTAAATTCTTCTGCTTCAGCTGTTTCGCAAGTGCATCTGCCTTTTCTTTTGCTGCCTTTGCATTCTTCAGCTTTGCCTCGACATCTGCCCGTTTCTTCTGCAAGTCTGCAGGAACGTTCATTTGCAAGTCACCCGTATCTTGGTCCAGTCGTGCCTGAGCTTCATTGATCCAGTCATCAATAGCTTTGAATCGAGGGCCCGCCTTGTTCTGGTCAAACAAATCAGTCAGGTCACGAACATCAGCAAGCGCATTGAGTCGATTCAATTTCTTATCAAATTCACTTAGATTCGTATAAAGCTGGCCCAATGCCTGAGCATCTCCGGAAAGCGCAGTTTGTATCAGCTGCTGCAGCTGATCAAGATATTTCACAACATCACTCGAGCAGTTCGCACAGCCTGCTTTCGTCTGCTCCACTTGCGTATTCAACTTATCCAAATCTTCCTTAATATTACCGGTATTGAGTGCCGCTCCGTCAAACGCACCTTCTGCAGCAATGTGATTCATTGTCGCATGCATGCTTTTTGTCTGGCGTTTTAGCTTATCAAGTTGTGGAGCTTCTTTCGGATTGCTCTGATCGAGTCCAACCTTTGGAAGTTCCACACTGAATTCGTTTTTGGAATTATTTTTATCCGCTTTTTCCGACTCTTTTTGTGTATCTGCTGAATTTTCCTTGACCGGGTTGCTGAAGTAAATAAACAATCCAGCCGCCACAACTGCGGCAATAGCAGCCACAAATCGGATTATATTGCGCATGATTCATTTCTCCTGTCCGTAAGTTCGTACTAACAAAATACCATATTTCACGCAAAAAACCCATATTCATGAACGAACTGAATGTACATATGTCAAATCGGTTATGGAAAACAATTCTGAAACATGCAATAATAGTTGAAAATATCCCCGTAAATTGAAAAGAGGGATCGATTTTGACAAACAGGCAAATTTCCGAACGAGTTCAATCTAAAACAAATTCACACACCAGATTGCAAACACCAGAAGCTTTGGTAGGCGAATTGATGCGGACACCTGCGCCCCCACCGTCGCATCAGCTCATCGTTCAAAAAATACTTAGGCTGCTGTATACGGCAATTGGCGAGACTCATGTCATTCTGCAAGCACCATGTGACCTGCAGCTTACGATGAATAAGTTCAGGCAGCCTGATCTCATGGTCATCTCACGCCATAGGAAAGACATCATTGCTGAGCACGCCGTCATTGGTCCGCCTGATGCAGTGATTGAAGTGTTGTCACCTTCCAGCCGCCCACTCGATTGCCGTGAAAAGATAAAAGACTATGCAGCCTTTGGCATTAAGGAATATTGGATTGCAGACCCAGATCAATACACGCTTTTACAATACATCCTTCCAGCTGGAGGCATCCAATATATCCGGGCAGCAGCATATCAAGGTCATGATTCTGTACATTTCCATCAATCAGCGGACAAATTATTCGTAGCTGATGATTTATGGAGCGGATTTTGATCGATTATACACCTGATTAATCTAGACCATTCAGACGCTGTGCCCAGATCGCTAGCTGTAATGTCAAAGCATCGTGGAAGACACGCGGGTCATAGCCTGTCAGTTCACGTACTTTTTTCAATCGATAGTTCAGCGAATTCCGATGCACGAACATCGTTTCCGCACATTTGCCGATGTTCAAATTTTCTCTAAGGAAAATTTCCACCGTTTCAACCAGTTTTGCCGATAGGCCATTCAGTACCCTGTCGGCAAACTGGCGTCGTGCTCGATCGTTCAATCTGTTTAACAATGCTTTCACTTCAATTTCTGCATAAGAAACCAGATCGGCTTCCGATCCAAGTTTTAATGCGCAAAGAGCCTCCTCATATGTGTAGCGGATTTGCTGTTCATCAGCCGCTATCGACCCATGCCCTATTTTCAAAATGGCCGAACCGCCGTTTTCATCCCGCATAATTTTTTGCAGTTTCCTTCTGAACCCATCTTCAGGCATATGCATACCCAATATGAAAATTCTCTGTACACTAATAAAGCCGAATATCGCTTCCGCCTTGCTGAAGTTCATTTCCAGATGCTGAAGCAATTCAGTTCTGCTCGTCTTTTCCAAGTTCACTTCTGCGACAGCAACTTGATAGGGACCTTTCAAATAAGTTCCAAGAATCTGCAGTCTTCTCTCTGCCGCCCCAAGATCGAATTCTCCATTAATCAGTTCATTAAAGATCACTTCTCTTGCATGCTGCTTCCATTCTGTTCTTTCCTGCATCACAGCTTGTCTCAGCATCATTTCCGTACTCATTTTGACAAGCTCTCCAATTTCCCGAATTTCTTCAGGCTCTCCTGTAATACCAATTACCCCGACAATTCTGCCATCAAATTCAATAGGTAAATTTATTCCAGGCAAGGCACCTTGGAACCGACCGATATCATCTGACTGAACAATCATTGCATGTCCTGTTTCAATGACCTGTCGTGCCGCAGCATGTATATGGTTTAACCGACTTTCATCGCCACTTGCAATGATTGTCCCTTTATCATCCATAATATTAATATTCCGATTTAGCCTGGTCATCGTTTCCTTAACGATTTGCCTTGCTATTTCCTCTGTAAGCATAAGAGCCAACTCCATCTATCCGCTTTTTGTCCAGTATATACAAAAAAACAAATGTGACATACTATTTTTTCATTTATGATGCACGATGAATATTCAATCCGGGTTTCTTATAATGAGATTAAAGATAAATGAAGGAGCTATTTTTATGAAAATAATACTTGCCCCTGATTCCTTCAAAGGAAGCCTGACAGCTCCAGAGGCGGCTGAAGCAATGGCCAAAGGCGTGCGCAAAGCGATGCCTGAGGCAGAAACGATAGAAATCCCTCTAGCCGATGGCGGCGAAGGGACAGCAGAAAGTCTTGTCGCAGCAACTGACGGACGAATGGTCCACGTCATTGTCACTGGACCACTTGGGAAACCAGTGGAAGCTGCTTATGGAATACTTGGCGACAATGAAACTTGTGTAATAGAAATGGCTCAAGCTTCGGGCATCTGCCTTGTCGATCCAAATGAACGGGACCCACTGAAAACAACAACATTTGGAACCGGAGAGCTTATCCGCAACGCATTGGATAAAGGACTGCGCCGTTTCATCCTTGCACTTGGCGGAAGTGCCACAAATGATGGTGGAATCGGCATGCTTCAGGCACTCGGCATGAAGTTGCTCGATGCAAAAGGAAAGGATGTCCAATATGGCGGTGGCGAACTCGTCCGTATTGAAACAATAGATGACAGGCTGTTTGATGCTCGTATAGCAGAAGCAGATTTCCTTATTGCAACCGATGTCCAAAATCCGCTCGTCGGTCCAGATGGAGCTTCACATGTTTTTGGCCCCCAAAAAGGTGCAACATTTGAGGTGGCAGAATTGCTTGATACTCATCTGACACACTGGGCAAATCTTGTCGAGGAGAAGACAGGCATGCGCCTTCATGACCTTCCTGGAGCAGGTGCTGCAGGCGGAATCGGCGGTGCTTTCCAGGCATTCTTCCCATCAAGAACGAAACGTGGGATTGACCTAGTCATCGAGTATGCCCGTCTTCATGAACATTTGCCTGGTGCTGATTGCGTCTTTACCGGTGAAGGGCAAATTGATTATCAGACTGCTTCGGGAAAAACCCCGATGGGTGTCGCCCAAGCAGCACAAGCTTTCAATATACCTGTCTTTGCGCTCGCAGGCTCTGTTGGCGAGGGGATTGATACGCTCTACGAATACGGCATTACAAGTGCCCATAGTATTGTTTGCGGGCCCATTTCACTCAAACAGGCAATCACGAGAGCGGCAGAGTTTGTTGAACAATCTGCTGAACAGATTACACGTATATGGCTCGCCGGCCAATCAACAAAATAATTTAAACATCCGGAGGTAGAAGTCCCATGCTTTTCGCCATACTAGCTATTGGTGTCATACTTATTATCGTAGCGACTGCTACATTTAAACTTCATCCGTTCCTTTCTTTGATTCTGGGAACATTATTTGTCGGTATCGCTTCAGGCATGCCACTTGCAAAAGTTGTTGAAAATATGAACGCCGGCTTTGGAAGCATCATGGGCGGAATCGGACTCGTTATCGTGTTCGGTACGATCATTGGTACAATCCTTGAAAAGACTGGTGCTGCATTAAGAATGGCTGAAGTTGTATTGCGTATTGTCGGTCCGAAACGGCCACAGCTTGCAATGAGCCTGATCGGTTATATTGTTTCCATTCCTGTATTTTGTGACTCAGGTTTTGTCATTTTGAACAGCTTGCGCAAAGCACTCGCTAAGCGTGCCAACGTTGCTCTCGCATCAATGTCTGTAGCACTTGCCACTGGACTGTTCGCAACTCATAATCTTGTTCCGCCAACACCAGGTCCAATTGCGGCAGCTGGTAATATCGGTGCAGAAAATTATTTGGGCACTATTATTCTTATTGGTCTTATTACAGCAATACCTGCAACAGTAGTCGGTTATCTTTGGGCTACTCGCGCTGCGAAGAACATCACAATTGATGATGCAGATGATATTCTTGATTATGAAGAAGTCGTAAAGTCATTTGGCAAAATGCCATCAGCATTCGCTTCATTCTTGCCAATTGTCTTGCCAATCGTTCTAATCGGTCTTGGTTCTGTAATTAGCTTCTTTGAAATGAAAGGAAATGCAGCGGCGTTCTTCAGCTTCCTTGGCCAGCCGGTCATCGCTCTAATTGCCGGTGTCGTCGCAGCACTCTTCCTATTGCCAAAGTTGAACGAAGAAACTTTGACAAAATGGATCGGCCAATCATTGCTTGACGCTGCTCCAATTCTCTTGATCACTGGTGCTGGCGGTGCATTCGGAACGATCATTAAGGAAACTGGTGTCGCAGATGTCATCCAGTCATGGAATCTAGCTGGTTCACTAAGCGGCGCATTGTTCTTGCTCATTCCATTTGTTATTGCCGCTGCCTTGAAGACTGCACAGGGCTCTTCAACTGCTGCACTTGTCATCACATCTTCCCTTGTTGCTCCTCTGTTGCCGCAGATGGGTATTGAAGGTGCTGTGCCGCTTGCACTTGTCGTCATGGCAATCGGTGCTGGTTCTATGACAGTCAGCCATGTCAATGACAGCTTCTTCTGGGTCGTTACAGAATTTAGCGGTATGAAAGTAAAAGATGCCTACAAAGCTCAGACAATGGCAACATTGTTGCAAGGCGTCGTTACAATCCTGTTCACTATGCTGCTTTGGATCATTCTTGTTTAAATAAAATAAAAAGAGAGACTAAGACAGAAATGTTTTAGCCTATAGAAAACCCGAACTAAGGCAAAAAATAAAATTGCCTTAGTTCGGGTTTTTCATTTTCGAGTATTGATTCTCAAAAGTATTTTGAGGTAAGCCGTCGCTACGAAAATAATGCTCGCTTTCCTGCGGGCAAGCACTGAGCCATTTTGGCGCAAGCGCCTCACCGTCTCAGTATGCTTGTTCTTCCCGCGGGAGTCTCGCATTTTTTCTACGCTATGTCCAATGTTCTATCTAGGATTGAAGTGGAAGGCGACGACTCCAACGGGAATAGCATGAGGTGAAGATAAATATTCCAGGCGTTCTTGCCTGGAATTTAGCTGAAGCCATGCCCGTGGAAAGCGTTCGCCTGCAGCGGAAATCCGGCGGTTTGCAACCGATACCTTACCATATTGTAATCTGATTCTTTGTGCGTCTCTTACATATGCAATTTTAGTTATGAACCAGCCTATTTTATCATTTTCTTATGAAGCACTCTTGCTAACTGTGGACAGTCTTTTCGCTTTTGCTGATGTAACAAGACGCATGCTTGTCGAAAGCATCAAAACAATAAGAACTGCACACGCAAGAGTTGAGAAGAAGAAAGCGACACTATTTGCTGTAAGTGAGAAAATGATTGGTGATTTCCCAGCATCAATGGCAGCTTTTTTGAAGAATATAACACCAGCTACAAAATGCCAGAAGTATCGTGCTGCTCCACCTATAAAACAGCCGAGCACTACGTAGATAAGCGCAACTCGAGTTTGCCCTTTCGCAGCTGACCGCTTGATCAGTCCGCTGAATAGTCCTGCAAGTCCGACTGAAGCAAAAGCAAGTCCATATTCAACGAAGGCTTGAGCCGGTGACAATATCCACGCATCTCCAAACATAATTTGCATCATTTCCCATAGGAAACCTGCGATAACACCGGATAGTACTCCCCATCTGAATGCAACGATGAAAACAGGCACCATGGCGAATGAAATCGAAATGGATGGACCAAATTTCAAAGATGGGATTGCGATATCAATTACTAAAGCAAGACTGGCAAAAATAGCCGTCTCAATCATCGCCTGCAACGGCAATTTCCTCATAAAAAAACCTCCCTGGTATATTTAGCGCACCATAGGAGGGATATGTCTTCAGGATACTTCAAGGCACATGCCTAGAAAAAAGCATGCATTTTCAGTATCACCACATCCCTGCGCTAGTCCTAACTAACAGGTTCAAAGGGTCAGAACAACATGTTCACTCTCAGCTCATGGCTCCCCTTGTGGAAACAAGTTAATGATTGTCCTCATTATATTATATTGGTCCACAAATGAAAAGCTGAATATTCAGCCGGCAGACTTAAAAACAATTTTCCTTATCCTTTTCAAAACAAAAGCAATATTTATTTCGTATAACGAATTTGATATTGTATTTAAAGCATAATTAAGGATTCAAAATTTGAAATCTGCATTTTATTTTCATTTTTCCGTGTTCGCCTATCCTTGAACTTCCTGATAGAATTAGAAGCGGATATTGAATAGGAGGACATGTTTATGACACAAGCAACGACAGCACCAGCTCCGAATGAACCGCTGTACAGAAGGGCTGTCTATACGTTCAGCTCGGCACATTTTCTGAATGACTTATGTACGACAGGCCTTGTGCCCGCACTGATCGTTATGTACAAAGAGGCACTGAATTTAAGTTTTACTGAATCTTCATTAATTGTTTTGATATCGTATCTTACTTCTTCTATTTCTCAGCCATTTTTCGGCATGCTGACGGACAGGACGCCACGTGTATGGCTTTTCACTGCAGGGGTATTCTGTACAATTGGCGGCTTGGCCATGACAGGTGCTGCTACATCTTTTGGCTGGCTCCTCATTTTCGTCGCCATTTCAGGTTTCGGTTCAGGAGCTTTTCATCCTGAAGCTTCGCGTGGGACACATCTTGCATCTGGAACTCATAAAGGGCTTGCGCAAGCTATATTTCAAGTGGGCGGTAATGCAGGACAAGCTTTTGGCCCACTGATGATTCCGCTCCTTTTGATTCATACAGGGCTTCGCGGCCTGCTTTGGCTAATTCCAATCGCTTTTCTCTCCTTATTGCTGACAGCCCCGATGCTCGGCTGGATGAAGGAGAAAGTAGCAGATGCTGCATCAAAGAAAAAAGAAATCCGTGGACGCAATAACATTCCTGGGGCCATTCTTCTAATTAGTGTCATTGTCCTACGTTCTTGGTGTCAGCTTGGAGTAGTTGTCTTCCTGCCGTTCTATATGACACATCTCTCACTTGCGGCTTCAGAGACACTTAATTTTGTTTTTGTCGGAGCCGGGGCACTTGGAACTTTCATCGGTGGCATCTTCTCTGACCGAATCGGGCTGAAACGGCTTATGATTGGCTCTATGCTCGTTGCAACTCCATTTGCTTTGCTGCTGCCACATTTACACGGTGTTTGGACCGTCTTGATACTTCTTGTATTCGGCTTTTCAGTACTTGCATCCTTCTCGGTGACAGTTGTTTATATGCAACGCCTTTTACCGCGAAACATTGCACTCGCCTCTGGCTTATCCATTGGTGCTGGTGTAGGTGCTGGCGGAATCGGCTCTGTCTTTATGGGTTCTGTCGCGGATGTTTTTGGCGTGGCGACAGTATTTACAATACTCTCTTTACTTCCTCTTGCTGGTGCACTGATCTCATTCTTCTTGCCTGATGATCGTACTCAAGCAGTATAAAAATGCGGTTTCCGGAAAAACTTCTTCCGGAAACCGCATTTGCTTAGCATTTGCTTACTTTCACTTTCCTTTTACACGTGCCTCTGCAGCTTTACTTCTCTCTTGTGCTTCCCTGTCTTCTGTATCTGCCAGTTCTTCAGAAAACTCGATATCCATACCGTCAGATTCTTTTACCTGATTTTTCGGCGTCTGTGCCAAATGCCTATTGCCACGTTTTGTTGCATGCTCGTCTCTGCCCATTTTGAAATCCCTCCATGTTTAACAGTGGTATTTCGACCTTAGTATGGTTTGTACTAAGCTATTTATGCTTTAAAACAACAATTGGAGAAACTTGTCTGGAGCTATCGGTGCCTATAGTGAGCACGAATCGCATTATGAGGAATTGTATGGTATGACCAACGCTGCCGTGCCCAGATGAGCCCAGTAACAGTTCTGCTAAAAATTTCAAAAGGATAGAACCAATAATTCATTCCGTTAAATTGCCAAATATACGTGTAACAGTATTTGCAATTCGCAATTCCCTTGGCCCCGTTTTGCCATGAAGGACATGGCGGTACATAGGTTGGTGGCTTTGATACATCTGTATCCTGTTTCCGCTCCTCCTTTTCTGGCTTATCCCCTTGCACCTTTTTTCCGCTTTCTTCAGCAACAGTCGTTTTTTTATATGACTTTTCTTTCCTTTTCTTATCGTCATCCATGAATTTCCCTGATAAAGATGGACGTTCAGTAATTTCTTTTTCATCATTTTTTCCTAGCCTGGATAATTCATTTTTAGTTCTTTTCAACTCATTGATATTGTCTTTATGACTTCCCCCCTCATGAAATTCATGCTCGTTTTTGCACATTCATATCCTCCTCTTCAAAATATCTTATAACCAGCATATTTCCTGGGGAATCTTTTGGTGAGAAACGAAAATAATACGGGCTTAAAGTCATATACTTATTTTAAAAATCTGCTATAATTTTCATATTAGGAGTGCGAAATTTGAAAAACTATGCTATTATCCTTGCAATTCAAATTAAAACAAGCCTTTAGACTCAAATAAAATCTCTTTGGACGGGAGAATTGGACATGATTATGCAAGGTAGCTATAACCCTTATATTGTAGCCCTTTCAATTATCATCGCTGTGCTTGCTTCATATTCTGCACTAATCATAGTAGGAAAAGTTTCCTATTCAGAAGGCAAAGCTCGTATATTCTGGCTTGCTGCCGGCTCAGTCGTTATGGGAAGCGGCGTATGGTCAATGCATTTTGTCGGGATGCTGTCATTTCAGATGGGAATGAAAATGCAGCATGACATTGCTCTTACACTTACTTCTATGGCAGCAAGTATTTTCTCCGCTTTTATCGCTTTTTGGATCACTGCTCAGAGAAAAATCAAGGGTACCCGAATTGCCGTCGGCGGCCTTGTAATGGGCAGCGGCATTATTACGATGCATTATATAGGTATGGAAGCTATGCAGATGACGATGACGATTCAGTATGATCCTGTCTGGTGGACGATCTCAGCTGTAATCGCACTGGTCGCCTCCTATGCAGCTTTGTTCCTGTTTCTCCGTTTCCGTAATAGCCACCGTGCTTCCATCTCAAAATGGCTCTCCTCTCTTGCAATGGGCTTCGCGATTTGTGGAATGCATTATTCCGGCATGAAAGCGACGATATTCAAATCGAAGTTACCTATGCCCAACGTCCATACTGGCATGGATAATGGGTTGGATCCTGTCCTACTGTACGGTGTAACAGTCATTATCTTTATTCTTCTTCTCACTTCATGGGGAGCTATGTTCTTTGAGCGACATGTGCTGGAAAGACTTGCCTATGCCGATAGCATCAGCGGACTCCCAAACCGGAATGATATGAACCGCCATTTCCATTCAAATGCTGGCAGTACCGATACAGCTGTACTCTTCCTTGACCTTGATCAATTTAAAACGATTAACGACACACTGAACCATGTCATCGGTGACAAACTAATCGCAGAAGCCGGACAGAGATTGAAACATTTGCAAGGCGAGGATTGTGAAGTATTCCGAATTGGCGGCGATGAGTTTCTAATCGTTGCAAATTTCTCCAATGAAATGAAGGCAAAAGCGCTCGCTGAACAGGCTTTAAATATGATTGAACGTGTATTCCATATCGGTACGAATGAATTGTACATTACAGGAAGTATCGGTATTAGCATTGGCAAAATTGATGAATATGAGCATTCTAATCTACTGCGCGAAGCTGAAACGGCGATGTATGAGGCGAAGCAGCGCGGAAGCAACAGCTATGTCATATACAATGAAGAGCTTGGAAAACGAAAGACACGCAAATTGAAATTGGAGCATGATTTGCATCAAGCATTGGTAAAAAATCAGCTTTTCATTACGTATCAGCCACAATGGAACGTAGTCGATAATCAGCTTAGCGGGTTCGAATCTTTGTTACGCTGGAAACACCCCACAAAAGGGCTTGTATCTCCTGCAGAGTTCATTCCAATTGCTGAAGAAACAGGCTTGATTATCCCAATTACAAAGTGGGTTATAGAAAAAGCATGTCATCAGGCACGGCTCTGGTACGATCAAGGCTGGAGCCAGTCCATTGCCGTTAACCTCTCCATTCGTATTTTCCAGAACGGACAGCTTTTTAGTTGGGTGGAAGAAGCTTTGGGAAAATCTGGGCTGCCCCCTCACATGCTAGAATTGGAAATAACCGAATCGATGGTCATGCGGAATATGGATGACATCATTAGACAGTTGGAAGATGTACGGCAACTCGGGGTCCGGATTTCACTGGATGATTTCGGTACAGGTTATTCTTCGATTGCTGTTCTGGACCGCATCCCGATTGACTGTCTGAAACTCGACCGCCTGTTCACGAATGATCTTGAAACGCCCAATAAACACGCTATTGTCAAAGGGATCATTCGTATGGCGAAAAGTCTTAAGCTTGATATCGTTGCTGAAGGTGTGGAACATCAGGAACCGATTGATATTCTTACAACACTAGGCTGTGATGTCATGCAAGGATATTTCTATGGAAAACCGATGACACCACCGGAAGTTTCCGAGTGGTTGGCCGATTTGAAAAACAAGTCATTCGCTTTTGCTCATTAATAAAACCCGTGCAAAAGAAGCTTTTTGTCGCGTGCCGGCAGGAAGCTTTTTTGCATTTCAAAACCAATATCGGGTAAACTGGTACAATATGCATAATGAATCGAAAGAAGGTTGATTTAATGAAGAATATGGTAGGAACAATCCAGCATATGACCGTATCTGGTGTGACAGGTACGGGCTACATGCTTGAAAATAATTTTGGACGCGTCCATCTTGATCGTGAAGAATCACTTGCTGAACTGGAAGCAGGTGATTCAACAGAAGTTTTTATTTATCCGGAGAAGTCAGGAAAACTTCGAGCATCAGGGAAATTGCCTGAAGCCTCCCTTGAGACATATGGTTGGTCTGAAGTGGCTGGTACTGTTAAAGGACTCGGTGCTTTTGTTGATATTGGTACAACTACAGAAATTCTCGTTTCTGCAGATGATTTGCCACTTTTCGAGCAAGTTTGGCCTAAGAGTGGAGATAAATTATTCGTGAAATTGGAAACAGACCGTAAGAATCGACTACTTGCAATCCCTGCTTCAGAAAATGTCATCGACGATATTCGCGAATGGGCTCCTGATCAATTATATGGACAAACTGTAAAAGGACGCGTCTATCGCACGAGCAAAGAAGGTACTGCCATTATTACAGATGAAGATTACCGCGGCTTCATCCATCATCAGGAGCGTAAAGAAGAACCTCGCCTTGGTGAGCTCGTTGAGGGACGCGTAATTGACGTGAAGGAGGATGGCACATTGAATCTCTCTCTTCGTCCGCTTAAACAATACAGCATGGGCGATGATGCTGAGCAAATTCTTGAATACTTGCAGGGCAAGGGCGGCAGGATGCCATTTACAGATAAGAGCGATCCTGAGGATATACGCACTACTTTCCAAATAAGCAAGGCTGCTTTCAAGAGAGCACTTGGCAAGCTAATGAAAGAGAAGAAAATCATACAGGAAGATGGCTGGACGTCAATTGCTGATAATGACGAAAAATAATAAAAAGGCGGCGGATTCTGCTTATCCGTCGCCTTTTTTTATTAATGCTTTGCTGTAAAGTCTGCAAAATCAGCATGTGCTGCCTGTTTTAAATCAGCTGGTTTCAATTCCATCTGCATGCCCCGCTTGCCTGCTGAGACAACCATAGTGTCCAGATTTTCTGCCTGTTGGGCAATGAATGTCGGGAACTGCTTTATCATGCCGATTGGTGAGCAGCCTCCTCGGATATAACCTGTCGTCTTCTCAAGGTCCTTCATCGCAAGCATTTCGACTTTTTTATTGGAGCTTGCACGAGCGAGTGCTTTCAAGTCAATTTCGTCATTTGAAGGCAGACATGCGACGATGACACCAGTTTTATCACCAGTTGCGACAAGTGTCTTAAAAACAGGAAGACCTGCTTCTTCTGCAGCATTCTCCGTATCTGGACTGTCCCCCTTCCATGGGTATTCATGGATCTTATAGGCAAACCCCTGCTGCTCAAGAATCCTCATTGCATTCGTCTTATGTAATTTTTTCTTCTTCATCTTCATTCCTTCTTTTTTGAGCATTAACTTTAGCATACCATGATGCATTGCCTCATTTGAAATGGTCTGCAATCATCTCAGCTGCAGCGATTATGAGATCGAATGAATCATTGGGCTGTGCAGCACGCAGGAACTTCATATCCAGTTCGGAACACAATTCTTGCAAATCATAACCGATATCAAAGGCAGTCTCGATGTTCTCTGCCAGTGATTGCAAATCGGCCGCAATAACAGCTTTGCACCCTTCCTCAGACTTTTCACGAATAACTTCCAGAATATCAGGTCCTGACCACATGTCTCTATTCCTGCCAGCACTCCGGTATGCTGTTGAATATTGTTTAAGTCCGGCTATATCGGCAACAGCGGACGCAAGTTCTTTCAGCAGCTTGTCATATGACTCGCGCTGCGTTGCCTTTCCAGCCACACTATGAGCTGTAAAAATCACTTCTGCATGGGGTTGCAGTTTTTCGGGCAGCCAGGTCCATGCTGACTTAGCACGATTGGCAAGTATGTTTACCCAGCGCTCATCAATATGTTCAGGAAGAATCGTATGTACCGTAACTTTCTCTGCCTGATTTAATCGTTTCAGCTCCTTCTCAACGATTTTCTCATTCAGTAAAGCTTCCCGCTCCGTCACAATCGGTTTTAATGTGAATAAATAGATTCCCGTCACACCATCTCGAAGCATTTTCTCTACAGTTCTATCTGCAAAAGGTGCAGTATGCCGAAATGCTGAATACACAGGCAACTTCATTCCAAAACAGCGGTCCAATGCAATCTCGATACTTGTTGCTTGCCTCTTCGCAATACTGCCGAGTGTCTCTCCAGTACCATGATGGTAAAACTGCCTCTCTGCCTTTTTCACGACAGCCCTGCCGACTGATTTGCGATGGTGGATACTCGCATAGTAAGCACCGATATCATCCATAGATTCCGGCGCACCATACCCCATCAATAAAATCGCTTTCAAGAAATTCTCCTCCTAGTCAATCATCTTAAAATGAAAGCATCGTATCTTCGCTCATCAGCTTTCCCCTTAAACGAACCTGATCAGAACGGCTTCAACATCATAAGTACAATAATGACAACAAATATTCCGTTAATGATGTTCTCATAGAGATAGACTTTTTTTGCGAGTGGCCAGTAACCTTCCGGAATATCCTCACCATCATGTGCAGCAAGCATCGGCCTGATTTTCTTTGTTAATGGTGAGAGGAGCAATGGGCCGAATGCAAGTGCCACGAAATAAAGAACAAGACTTAAAACATACCAGCCTGTCCGGAATAGATAAGGATTGATCGCTCCCATTGAAAGTCCTGTTACAAGGAGGATGATTCCGCCACTCATGACTATTAGGTGCAGTCTGCCTCGCAATTGGTAACTATGGCGCAGCTCTGCAATTTTATCTGTCTTCGTTAATATGTAGGTCATGATAAATCCAGGGCCAAGTCCCAAGATGGCCGAAATTACATGGATTAGGACAAGTAGCTGATAAAACGTCATATGAGCATCTCCCAACTGTGCAGCTTCTAATATCATTATACTAGTTTGAGAGAAAAGTAAGGCGAAGAATACTCTGCCTTCATGACTAATTTTTGACTCTTGCTTTTTCGGTAGCATCTTTAGTACTTTATATTCTGTTCACATCTCTTTTCCCTTTAGAAAAATAGCAAATTAAAGGCCCCCTTCCATGACGAAAGGGGACAATAACAATTCAAAAACTATTCCATTTGCATCTCATTTTTCAGTCCGCTTACATACATTCTTCCTTCAAGGCTTGTCATGCCTAGCGCTTCACGGGCGACACATTCTGCCTTTTCAACCTCTTCATTGCGAATAAGCTGACGCAATTCAGCGTTGACTGCAGGCTCAGGAAACTCTATCTGGTATGCGATCTTATTTACCTTTTGTTCCATGAGACTCAGACGTTCCTCAAGGTTTTCCATTTTTTTATACAGAACGGTGCTTGCTACAATAAGCACTATGGCTACAATCACAAGTTCAATCATCTGTGTTGTCCTCCCTTCACTCTAGGATGTCTATTTGTGTTGTAACGTTGCTTTTCATATTTCTTAAATTCCCGGCATGACAGTATGTCAAAACTTCTATTCCCCTTACATTCCCTCTAATATCCTTAAAATGATAACAATATTACGATTCCAATTTTCTGAATTCCATGATATAATCCCTATTAAACAAATTGGTTTTAACGATTTTAAGTACATGGAGGGTTTTGTAATGTCTTTTTTTAAGAATCTGTTTGTGGAAAAATGCCCGACTTGCCAAGTTCCGCTCATCAGCCAATCGACAGCATTTCCTTCACAAATCGTGAAAAGCTGCCCGAACGGACACTACGAGAAAGAAAAGCACCCGGCATTTGATATTTGGGTGGAAACAGAAAAGAAAGAATAGCTTGAGAAGGGGTTGGAGAATGAACTTCCAGCCCCTTTTGTTATGGTACAATCAATTCAATACATATTCGCTCCGGCCTTTTGAGTTGAAGAGAAAAGATTTGTCAGCTCTTCAGAAAATGATGAAAGCCAAGCTGAATATTCAGAACGGAGGATTTTATGAAATTATATACAAAGACTGGCGACCAAGGCGAAACGGCACTTATCGGTGCCCGTGTGGCGAAAGACAATATTCGGGTGGAAGCTTACGGGACGATTGACGAACTGAATTGTTTTGTCGGATCTGCTGTGGCTGAGTTGGATGCCAATCATTTTGCAGATTTGCTTGAAGATCTGGAAACAATCCAGCATGAGTTGTTTGATGCGGGCTCAGATTTAGCCAACGTTACTGCAAAAAGAGTTTTGAAATTAAGTGAGACAGCCGTTACCAATCTAGAAGATCGCATTGACACACTTTCTGAAGAAGCTCCAGAAATCGAGCGATTCATCTTGCCCGGCGGGACAAAGGCAGCGGCTGCTCTCCATATTGCCCGGACAGTTTGCCGGCGTGCAGAACGCTCTGTCGTTACGCTAATCAACAAGGAAAAAGATGTTCCTGATGTGCCGCTCCGTTATTTGAACAGGCTATCGGACTATTTCTTCGCAGCTGCCCGCGTCGCCAATTCTCGAGTCGATGTGAGAGATGTCGAATATGTGCGCAGCGCAAAGGTTTTTCGAAATAGCAAAAAGCAACCTTAAGACAGCTGAAACGTTATTTTGTTATAATAGCTAATAAGGATTTCTCTATAACGAAGGAGCCTATTCCATGACAAAAGTGAAGATGAACGTTCAAACAGCATATCACGGAGATCTTTTCCGTGCTGGTAAAGTTTATGAAGTTGACGAAGCAACAGCTGAACGATGGATTAAAAGCAAAATTGCCGAAGAGGCAGAAGAATCGAATCAGGATTAATAAACAAAGCCGTCCCCTTTAGGTCGGCTTTTCTTTATGCAAAATCAAAAGGTACAAGGAATTCGAGATGGTTTGGCAATACCTGAATGACAGAAGGTGTCCTAGTATTGATTTCTCCATCCATATCGATATCCTTTGCTGAATCTGTAATGATTTTGAGTTCTCTCGCCTGGAAGTAATCAAGTTCTGTCAATGCTGTTACATCAGTATCCGGATTTTTCAAAGACATGAGCTCCCGTAGTGAAGCGAGGTTCGAATTGCGGGCAATCAGAATATCAAATATTCCATCCCGGGGATTAATTGAATTGATTGGAAGCCTCCTTGTTCCGACAAAGCAGCCATTTAGAACAAAGACAAGGACTGCCTCTCCTTCCCTTTTCACCCCTCCATCCGCATGAATTTCATATTGAAACGAGTCTGCTTCACGAATCGTTTTCAATGTACTCATAAAATAGCTGAGTACGCCAAAACTTTCTTTCTGATTCCCATCGACATTCTTTGATGTGTCTGAGACAAGTCCAATTCCCCAGAAATTGAGAAAATAGTCATCATTCGACTTCCCAACATCAATAGGTATCAATTTCCCTTGAGCTAAAGACTCTGCCGCTTCAGACAATCTTTGTGGAATATTTAAGGTTCGGCTGAAATCATTAGAAGTTCCACCAGGAAGAATCGCGATGACTGGCCGTTTCTGAAGAGGGGCAATGCTGTTAATTGCAGTATGGACAGTCCCATCTCCGCCAAGAAAGATCATCAGATCGACTAACTCTGCCATGTTTCTGCATTTTGTTTGTAAATCTGATTCTGTTTCGGTACTTATAAGAGTTAGCTCATCAATGACCCTGCCAAGAATGGGCACAGTATCAGCGAGCTTCTGTTCCACATCCGAATCCCCAGCAATCTTATTGTAAAAAAGGACTGCCTTTTCGAAATGCACCATCTTCCAGTCCTCCATCTTTTTTTATTTTGTCCACATTATTCCCTTAATGAATAAATGAAAAACTGCCTCGGCCCTTTCTCCAATCGTGTATGGTCTTATTCAAAATCGGGAAGTACTAAATAATCATGGTTGAGAGAGGCGGCATATATCATGGGTATCATTGAATTCTTCAAGAGAGGCAATGTTTCCTCAGGCCTTGCTGCGCTCGGCAATCTCGTATTAACAATTATTAAAGGGATTGCGGCAGCGATTAGTGGAAGCGGTGCGATGTTCGCGGAAGCTGTCCACTCAGGTGCCGATACGCTTAATCAGGGACTTGTCTTCTTCGGCAGTGCACTAAGTGAAAAAAAACCAACAAAACGATTCCCGACTGGATTTGGAAGAGTCGTCAATCTTTTTGTTCTAATTGCGGTAATTGTCATTGCCATTATGGCTTATGAAACGATTCTGAAAGGCTGGCATCTAACTGTTCACCCGGAGGCTTCTGGAAGCCTTTGGCTCTCGATGGGTGTCCTTCTGTTTTCTGTCATGCTCGATGGCATCGTGCTTGTTAAGACGCTTAAGGAGATTAATCATGAATCCGGAGCTAACCTGAAAGGGTTCGGAATTGTGACTGGAGCGCTGCCCCATCTGCGCTACGCCGCTCCACCGACACGTCTTGTTTTTTATGAGGATCTCGTTGCCACACTCGGCGGACTCCTTGCTATGGCTGCTATTGCGCTTGCCCATATAACAGGACAATTTTTCTGGGATGGTATCGGTACGATGCTAATCGGCATTCTTCTGATCATCATCGCTCTGAAAACGGGATATGACAACACAATTGGGCTTATTGGCGTGGCAGCACCCAATCTTATTGAAGAACGCGTAGCAAGGGTCATTCTGTCGGATGATGACGTTGATGACATCGACAAGATGCGCATCGTGCAGGAAGGCCGATTGTATCATGTCGAAGTGTATGTCGAACTGCGGAAGAACCTTTCTTTAAGTGAAGCTGATGATATTATGTTTAAACTAGAAAAAGAAATATTGAAAGATGCAGCAATTGGTGATGTAACGCTCGGTATCTTTGAAACGGATGATAATCCGGAGTGGCCAAGAGTGTAGGAGACAATATAAAAATGAGCCTGTTTCCAATTAGGAAACAGGCTCATTATTTTAACGTTCTGAGAAGAATTTCTCCGCTTCTTCAAGGAATTTCTCCTGTGCAGGATCAAGGTCGTATTCCTCGACAATTGCATCAACAGGACAAACAGCCTGACAAGCCGCGCAGTCGATGCAAATATCCGGATCAATATAAAATTGTTCCGGTCCTTCTTCGATACAGTCAACCGGGCAGACGGAAACACATTCTCCCGCCTTCTCGCCGCGGCATGGATCAAGGATGACAAATGCCATTTCTATTCCCTCCTTCTATTATCGTATAGCAATTCAAAACGTGTCATGAACACGCTAAATAAGAACAATATAGGAAGAATTCACTAAAACTCTTCTCTTCTATGATACATCACACTTCATATCAAGTAAAACAAGCCTACTCTTAAGTTTCGAAGTACAATTCTCGATGCAAACCACAGCCAGGATTGAATTCAGCTTTACAATTCGGACATTCATAGCCGCTCTGAAAATATTGGTTCACTGACAATTCATTTCCGCAACTGCCACAAAGGATCGCTTTTTCATCAAACTTTGCTTTCGGCCATACTTCTTTTTTTCCGCATCCAAATTCCACATGACATTTGTAACAAGGATAGTATTTACCGCAACAATGGAACTTGATCGCAATCCGGTCATTTTCCTTATGATAATGGCTACAGCGTGTTTCTTCATCAATTGCCCCAGGCACTTCATGACCATGAATCAACATATGAAGCCCTCCGATATATAAAGATTGTTTTAGTCTATAGGCAGACGGGTACATTTGCATGAATGTGAACATGTACAGTGTCGTACCTACTCCCGATATGTCCAGCTGGATTGTAAAACTTGAGGATGCCGTTCCGGAAAATCAGTACAATTCTCAAGTTGAAGCCATTGAAGCAGCTACAAAACTCGCCAAAGACAACGCACCGAGTAAGATAGAAGTTTGGGATAAAAACCATAACATGATTGATAAAAAAATCTTTTGATATTCATGCCAAAATCCGGTCTGCCTGAAGACAGAGCCGGATTTTTTATTGTTTAGTCTTTCTTTAGCTTAGCCAGTGCCTCGGCAAATGGATTGTTTGAAAAGCTGTCTTCTTTTTTCATGTACTTATTCATGTCTTTCTTCGACACCCGTGTATTCTGATGCTTCTTCTTCCGCTCCTGGAATGTCGAAAGCTTCTCTCTATGTCCGCATGTGCAGAAGAACATCTGGCCTTCACCTTCGCCACGCATTTGCATCCGCTTGTGACAGTTCGGGCAGCGGGCATTCGTATTGCGGGAGATGTTTTTCTTATGACCGCATGAACGATCTTGGCAGACGAGCATCTTGCCGTTCTTATTCTTAATTTCAAGCATGAGTTTGCCACAGTCCGGACATTTTGTACCTGTCAGATTATCATGCTTGAATTTAGTTTCCTCAGACTTGATTTCTGCGACGATTTCTTTCGTATATTCTTTAATGCCGCTAATGAATTCCTTATGCTTCAAACGCCCATTCGCAATATCTGTGAGCTTTTCTTCCCATTCAGCTGTAAGTGCGGGACTCTTCAAGTCTTCAGGAACGAGGTCAAGCAATTGACGTCCTTTGGATGTGAGATAAATATTCTTCCCTTTCAATTCCATATACCCTGTGTTGTATAGCTTCTCTATAATGTCGGCTCTTGTCGCAACCGTACCGAGCCCACCAGCTTTCGTCATCGTCTGCTGGAGATGCTTATCTTCCCCCTGCATGTAGCGGACAGGGTTTTCCATTGCGGATAGTAATGTACCTTCTGTGAATCTTGCAGGAGGTTCAGTTTCTCCACTTGTCTGCTTTAAATCAGGAGATGGGAAGCTTTCGCCTTTTTTCACATCTGGAAGTCGGCCAGCACGCTCTTCATCATCAGCTTTGTAGCTGCTACGTGCATAGATCTCCTTCCAACCTTCTTTTGTCACAATCGTCCCTTTAGCTGTAAAAGTATCCTGTCCTATTTTGCCTTTAACTTGTACTTCTTCATACTCATGCGGATCAGACAGAACAGCAAGGAAACGCTTCGTTACCAGATCATAAATTTTCCGTTCACTTGCATCGAGATTCTCAAGGTACGCTGTCTCCTCTGTCGGAATGATTGCATGGTGGTCACTTACAGCCGCATCATTTACAACAGACTTCGGCAAGTTGAATTTCTTGTTCATGAGTTTCTTCGCAAATGGTGCATAATCACTCGTAGCACATGCCTTCAACCGCTCCGGCAATGTCGGCACAAGGTCAGTCGTAATGACGCGGGAATCTGTACGCGGATATGTGAGCAATTTATGCTGCTCATACAGGCGCTGCATTGTGCGCAATGTCTCTTTACCCGAGAAGCCAAAAAGGCGGTTGGCATCGCGCTGAAGTTCAGTCAGATCATACAGCTGCGGTGCGTGCTTCTTTTTCTGTTTCTTCTCGACGTCTTTGATTTCCAGCTCTTCGCCTTTCATTCCGGCAAGCAGTTTGTCAGCCTTCGCTTTGTCAAAGATTCTGCTATTTCCCTTCGCACCTGACCAGCGCAGCTTCAAGCCGTTCTTTGTGGAAGCTTCTATTCCGTAGTAAGTACGTGGTTGGAAGCTCTTAATTTCTTCCTCACGTTGGCGAATCATGGCAAGAGTTGGCGTCTGTACCCGACCGCCTGATAGCTGAGCATTGAATTTCGTCGTCAATGCGCGTGTCGCATTGAGCCCGACAAACCAGTCTGCCTCAGCACGGGCAATCGCTGAATAATAAAGATTCTCATATGCTTTGCCAGGCTTCAGATTTTTGAAGCCATCTTGAATCGCTTTATCTGTAACAGATGAAATCCAAAGACGCTTGACTGGCTTGTTGACCCTAGCCTTTTCAATGATCCAGCGGGCAACGAGCTCACCTTCACGCCCTGCATCTGTTGCAATGACAATCTCCCCGACATCTTGGCGTACGAGCTGGGATTTTACTGCCTGAAACTGTTTACCTGTCTTCTTCATGACGACCGTGCACAAATTGTCTGGCAGCATCGGAAGATCTTCAAGATTCCAAGTCTGGTATTTCACATCATAATTTTCCGGCTGAGCCAATTCCACAAGATGGCCAAGTGCCCATGTAACAATATATTTTGAACCTTCAAGGTAACCGTTCCCCTTCTTCGTGCATTGGAGCACACGGGCAAGGTCACGACCGACAGAAGGTTTCTCTGCAAGTACTACTGTTTTCATCATTCATTCACCCTGCTTTCTCACAGCATTATAACATAGGAAAGGGCTGGAAAACGAAGCTGAGCCCTATCGTTTTCTATAGAAAAAATCCTGCCCTTAGGACAGGATTTCACTTACATCCATATTATTTCAGCTGTTCATACTGATCTTTCATATACTCATAATTCATCGGTCCAAGACGCTTCGCTTGGATTCGGCCTTCCTTGTCCAAGAAGTAAGTCGTTGGAATGACTCGAACCATGTATAGCTCTGACACTTCAAGCTTTTCATCGAGCAGAATTGGGAATGTAAGGCCGTAATCCTTTATGAATTTCGGCACATTGTTTTTGCTCGATTCATTGCGCGTCAGATTAACAGAAACAATCGGCATTTTTGTATCCTTATAGAACTTCTCCATATCTGGCATTTCCGCCTGACAAGGAGGACACCAAGTACCCCAGAAGTTCAGCATGGCTGGCTCACCGCGAAAATCGGACAGCTTCTTCGTTCCACCGCCATGTACTTTCAGTTCAAAATCAGGAGCGATATTGCCGATGTTCAGTCCGACTTCATTTGGGTCGCCTTTCTTAGTCTCTTCCTCTTTCACTTCGTTCTTAAGATCAACATTTGTCTTGCCGACTGTTTCTGCTTCTTCAACTTCGTCAGCTTCTTTATTTTTGACCATTGTCGTATAAATGGTATAGCCGAGCATAAGCCCGAGTATGCCGAGAAATAACCATTTTTTCAAACGGGATGTCCTCCTTTAATGCACTTTCCTTTTTTTGACGCTCAATCCGTACAGGCCAAACAGCAGAAGAATGATCCAGAAGATCAAACCTGGATAGAACTGAAACAGATACCCTCTCCAGAAGAAGCCGAGAATGATCTGCCCTACAGCAAATGCTGCAAGCAAGCCAAATGCAAAAAATGTACGATCTACTCTGCCCTTTGCAAAAATCATGATAATAAGCAGAATCGCATAAAAAATGAGATATGCGATGTTCACAGACTGCATCCCTAGTACAAAGTTAAAGAACCCAAACAAAAACTGTCCAGAAATGATAACCATGAGTGAAGAAAGCAGAATGTCCGGCCATGGTCTGCTTTCGCCTTTTCTTGAATAATGCCAGACAATATAGATTCCAGTCATGACAAGCCCGGCATACAAAGCATATTTGCCCGCCGGGTATACAAGACCTGCTTGAGGATTCTTAATAAAGAGCGGGAAATTCGTAATAATTTTGCCAATCCATAATGTAATAATTAAGCTCAATGTTATCGTAAACAGATCGTCCTCGCGGGCCTTCGTCTCTTTAAGACTGGGAAATGGTGAAAATATCCTGAAAAAGACGAGTCCTAGAACGAGACTCAGGATTGTGACGAGCATCGGACCTCTGAAAATAAAAGAGCCGCCTGCCATATAGAGAATCATCAATATTCACGCTCCCATCCATTACAGTATGTCCGTAAACGAAAGCTTATGCAAAAAAAGCAGATCAATGTCCGGCGAAAATATCAAACCAGATTTTCACAGCAATGATGAAAATAAGCGCCGCTAAGGCCTTTTCGAGAAACTTTGTATTCATTTTCTTGCCGACTTTTGCCCCTAAAGGCGATGCGATTAAACTTGCAATAATCATAACAATTGCTGGGATAAATAGAACCTGGCCCATAATGAGCTTGCTCCCTGCAGAGCCAATTGACGATAGAAAGGTAATTGCAAGAGAGGAAGCAATCGCTGTACGTGTCGGCAGCTTAAGCAAAGTGAGCATAACCGGCACAAGCAAAAATGCTCCACCAGCACCGACTATTCCGGCACCGAGACCGACGATGAAGGCTGACGATATGCCAAGAAGTCTATTAAAGTGATCGGTGCTGTATGCAAGATCATCTTCTCCCCCATGTGGAATGATCATCATGACAACTGCTGCAAGTGCAAGCAAGCCATAAACGATATTGATGCCACTTTCAGGCATAGCTGAGGACATAAAGCCGCCTGCGAGACTTCCAAGAAGGACACCGCCTCCCATATAAATGATGACCTTTTTATTCAAATAGCCACCTTTTCGGTAAGCAAGGGCACCGACAACTGTCGTAAAGAGAACTTGTACTGCTGTAATGCCTGATACTTCATGAGCAGTAAAAGAACCAACTCCAAGAGCCGTTGGAATCATAAGCAGCATCGGATAATTGACAACCGCACCTCCAACACCAAGCATGCCAGAAACAAAAGAGCCGATAAAACCGATCATGAAAATGATAAGAAGCAATATGATGTCATAATCCATGGCGCGCATCTCCTTATATGAAAAGAGACCCGCAAAAAACTTGCGGGTCTGAAATTTTAAAAGATCTAATAATGTTGCCAGTTATTCTGTTTCGCCTTCCCAAGCAAGCATGCCACCAGCAACGTTTACTACCTTATAACCTCTTTGTTCGAGGAACTCTGCAGCACGGCTGGATCTTCCCCCGGAACGACAAATGAGATAGTTCACTTCGTTCTTATCAAATGCATCCAAATTATCTGGAATCTTGTCCAATTCGACATGTTTGGCACAAGGGATTTTCCCTTCTGCAACCTCTTCATCACGTCGAACATCGTATACCTTAAGTTTTTCGCCTTTTTCAAGTTTTTCCTGCAAATCCTTTGTTGAAATCTCTTCCATTATGAATTCCTCCCTAATAAATGAAATGGATTATCTGCTTTTTACAAGCAGATTAACAGCTTCGCGAATTGTTTCTTCGGAGTCCTGTCCCTTCGCTTGATCTTCACGGATACAAGCTTCGAGATTCGTACTTACAACAAGTGCGGCAACACGATCAAGTGCATTGCGTGCAGCAGAAATCTGGGTGACTACATCACGGCAGTCTTTGCCTTCGTCCATCATACGGAGAACGGCACGAACCTGCCCTTCCACTCGTTTGAGCCGGTGGATCATCTTTTTATCATACTCCAAAACGCCACCTCCGAATTCTTTTTCTAAAATTATTATATACCCCTCATAGTATACTGTCAACCGATTTAGAAGCATTAACTGATCAGATAGACATATGCCCAGTCCAAATGCATGGGCTGCCCATACGTATAGATAAACAGATTGGAGGGATCGCATGCTTTATTACACTGGTTTATTATTTCTCATTATCGCTGTGAGTCTGGATGGGTTCGGAGTCGGCATCACATACGGCATGCAAAAAATCCGCCTCCCGCTTCTTCCTCTGCTGATCATTATGTGCTGTTCCGGAACAGTTGTCCTCGTTTCGATGACGATCGGCACTTGGCTCACAACTTGGATCAAACCGGAAATCACCGAGAAACTTGGCGGCCTCATTCTGATTGCTATCGGTCTGTTCTCTCTGACGAATCTGCTACGCCAAAGTAAAAGATCGAGCAATCCAAAGTCACAATCAGAATCTCCAAAAAGAAGTGATTTCATTACCGTTATGGGTACGCCCGATCGTGCAGACTTGGATAAATCCGGTTCGATTTCGGCAAAGGAAAGCCTTCTTCTCGGGATCGCACTCGCTCTCGATGCTTTTGGCGCAGGGCTTGGTGCGGCCATTATTGGCTATACACCACTGCTCACCGCTGTACTGATCGCTCTTATGAGCGGAACACTTCTTTTCCTCGGAATGAAGACCGGACTCTTTCTCTTGCGCAGCGACCGGCTTGCGCGCATGGGGTTTCTACCGCCCCTCTTGCTCATGGCACTTGGCGCTTTCAATTTACTGTCAAAGTAAAATCAATATCAGGTGCGGCATCACTTTGACCGTACCTGATATTAAATAGCATCTTCAAATGACACAGTGTGGATCCTCGAATAGTTTTTCTACAAAACTCTTTATTTAAGCAACTAACTATATCACCTTTTACCACATTTACTTATCTAAATCCTTTTTAAAAACATAGCTTACTTTGTCGTAATTTACATTTTCATAGAAACGATGGGCATCGGCACGGTTAAGTCCCGAACTTAACGCGACAGATGAGAAGTTGTGTTCTTTTGCAAACTCTTCCACGAAATGAAGCAGTTGTTCACCATAGCCTTTGGACCTGAAAGATGCATCCGTGACGAGGTCGCATACCCAGATAAATCTGCCATAATATAGTGTAATCATCGGCTTAAAGCCCGTCACTGCAACGATTTTTTCATCTTCAATCAAGGCGAACATGCGGTAGTTATCCTTCTGGCGAGCCTCCTCGACAAGGCGTAGATATGCTGTTTCATCCAAGTGCGTTCGCAATTGCTTCATAACTGGATAGGCTGCTCGCATCTCTTCTTTTGATTTCAGCTCTTGAATCATTTTTTCACTCCTTTTTGTTGATACATACCCTTTCAAGTCTCAACTTGTCAAAAAGGCAGGAAAAAGATTTCGACAAAAATCATGTCAAAACGTTTAACAGAACAGTAATCGACAAGAAGCTGAAAACTGTCGTAATTAAGGTTGCGCTAGTGACAAGATCCGGCTCGGTGTCGAATTCAATCGCGTACATTGTGGCAGAAGCCGCACTCGGCATTGCTGACATGATAATCATGATACCGCCAATAATTGGACCAATTCCGAGAAGTTCAACGAATCCCCATGCAATTAAGGGAGATACGATCATACGCACACTTACTGAGGAGATGAGCACTTTCCAATTGAAATCCAAAGTACGGATTGTTGCCAGCTGCATTCCGAGAATGACCATCATGAGTGGAATGGAGCCATCTCCAACAGTTTTGATCGTATCGTACACAGGATCCGGCAGACGGATTTGAGCAGCATTCAAAATAATTGCGATAATTGCTGCATACGTCGCTGGCATCTCAAACACTTTACGAATTGCTCGAGCCATTCCCTGCGCATCCCTATTGGCAAAATACACTCCGAAGAAATTAATGACCATAGACTGAATGACCATATAGAATACTGCAAAAGGAAGTGCTTCCTTCCCAAACGTGAAAAGAATCATTGGAATGCCATAGTTGCCGCCATTCATAAAAGCAGTAGAAAGAATGGATGCACTCTCCACGGATTTGGTCCAGCCGAATATTTTGCCGAGCAGTTTGCTAATCATCACCATGACAAAAAGTAAAAATAAGATAAAGACAATCATGATCGTATAGCGCTGATCAAACTTTGCTTCATATAAGGAAGAAAAGAAGAAAAGCGGCATGAATATGTATATCGAGACAGTTGAGACTTGTTTAACTTGTACTTGCTTCCAGCGTTGCAGACCGTAGCCGAGCGCGAAGACTGCCATAATCGGCAGCATAACACTAAAAAATATCCCCATTTTTATTACATCTCCAGTTGAGTTTAAAATTGATTCTCTATGCTTTTTAATGCAAAAAAGGAAGCGTCATTTCCCGCTTCCTTTCGGTGAAAAATATTGAATTAAGCTTCCTGAGCAAATGCATCTGCAGTCGATGTTACGATAAAACCGAATGCTGCAGCGAACAGACAAGCCATTCCCCAGCCGCCAAGACCGGCACCCATGATGACAGTTTTCTCCATAATGCTTGCCAGAAGCAAGAGCACTAGTCCTCCTGCAAACAGGATAGCCCCAGGTGCATAGGCAAGATAAGCCGATTTCGGTGTTGCTTTAAGTATGATAAGTCCGAGAATAATTGAAATGACTATGAGCACGCCGCCAATTGTGAAAACGGATTCAATCACAAAATCACCTCATTCGTTTTGGTCATATATACCAAGTTTACAGTCGAATGATTATAAAGTCAAATTAGTCTTGAAATTCTGCAGCATTGATTTTCACAAGTAATTTTTCAATAAAAAGCCGGACACCTCTAGCGTCCGGCATTGTCTTATAACTTGAATGAACGTGTTGCTGTAACGGCTTTTTTCCAGCCAGCGTATAGCTCATTGCGTTTCTCTTCAGTAAAAGCACATTCGAATGTGCGGTCAATCTTCCACTGGTTCGCAATATTTTCTTTCGTATCCCAGAATCCTACTGCGAGCCCGGCAAGATACGCTGCTCCAAGTGCCGTTGTCTCTTGGACAACCGGGCGTTCAACTGCTTCTCCAAGCATATCGCATTGGAATTGCATGAGGAAGTCATTCTTTACCGCTCCTCCGTCCACTCGCAATGTTTTCAAGTCAATTCCTGAATCGGCAATCATTGCATCGAGAACGTCTTTCGTCTGATATGCAAGCGACTCAAGTGTTGCCCTGATGAGGTGATCTTTTGTCGTTCCGCGTGTCAGTCCGAATACAGCACCTCTTGCATCACTGTCCCAGTACGGTGTTCCGAGACCAACAAAAGCTGGAACGAAGTAGACACCGTCCGTGGACTCTACGCGTTTTGCGAATTTTTCAGATTCCGGTGCTGAATTGATAATTTTCAATCCATCCCGTAGCCATTGAATTGCAGAGCCGGCAATGAAGATAGACCCTTCAAGCGCATACTCTATTTTCCCGTCAACAGCACAGGCAAGTGTAGTCAGCAATCCGTTCTGGGATTTCACACCTTTTTCACCTGTGTTCATCAGCATGAAGCAACCAGTACCATAGGTATTCTTTGCCATACCTTTTTCAAAACAGGCCTGACCGAACAATGCCGCCTGCTGGTCTCCTGCGATACCTGCAATCGGAACTTCTTCACCGAGGAAATGATAATCGACCGTGTGGGCATACACTTCGGATGATTGGCGTACTTCCGGCAGCATGCTTTTTGGCACATTGAGAATCTCAAGCAGTTCATCGTCCCACTTCAAATCATAGATGTTGAACATAAGTGTCCGGGAAGCGTTCGTATAATCGGTCACATGAACTTTTCCACCTGAAAGCTTATACACGAGCCAAGTGTCGATCGTTCCGAACATCAAGTCGCCTTTTTCAGCCTTCTCACGTGCCCCTGTGACATTATCCAAAATCCATTTCACTTTAGTCCCGGAGAAATAAGCATCAATTAGCAAACCGGTCTTGTCACGGAAAAGATCATTATACCCGGCTTCACGCAACTCCTTGCAGATGCCATCCGTCTGACGAGACTGCCAGACAATTGCGTGATAAACAGGTTTGCCCGTATGACGGTCCCATACGACTGTCGTCTCGCGCTGGTTCGTAATTCCGATTCCCGCAACTTGGTCTGGACGGACATCCGCTTTTCGGAAAACTTCCGTAATACAGTTCAATGTCGTTGTCCAGATTTCATCCGCATCATGTTCAACCCATCCTGGATGCGGGAAAAACTGTTCGAACTCCGACTGTGCGACCTCTACGATTTCACCATCTTGATTAAATAGGATTGCCCGTGAACTTGTCGTTCCCTGATCCAGCGCCATAATATAATCTTTCGCCACACGATCAACCTCCCCAAATGTATCTGTTTACCTTATGCGTGCTCCTTTTTTGAGTTTACAGAAGCAACAGCCGCAAGGGCAATAATAATGACAACCACAGTAAAAATCCAGAATAGCGTGATAAAGTTATTTTTAAATACAGCCTCATAGAAAGAAGCACCGTACAAGCCGCCTACGATTGGACCGACAATTGGAATCCATGAGTAGCCCCAATCAGAGCTGCCCTTTCCTGGAATCGGCAAAATCGCATGCGCAATCCTTGGTGCAAGGTCACGTGCCGGGTTGATTGAGAATCCAGTTGTACTTCCGATCGTAATACCGATTGTTGCTAGAAGCAGACCAATAATAAGCGGATTCCAGCCATCCTGGAACTGATGCGCCCCAACGAACAAGATACCGAGCACAAGAATAAATGTACCGAATGTTTCACTAAGCAAATTTGCTAATGGACTGCGGATTGCCGGTCCAGTAGTGAAAACGCCAAGCTTTGCAGCAGGGTCTTCTGTTACACGCCAGTGCGGCAAGTATTGCAAGTAAACAAGAATTGCACCAATGAATGCACCGATCATCTGTGCCAAAATGTACAATCCGACTTTGCTCCATGCAAACGTTCCAACAGAAGCAAGCGCTAATGTTACCGCCGGGTTCAAATGCGCTCCCGAGAACTGTCCTACAGCGTAGATTGCAACTGAGAGTGTAAGTCCCCAACCAAGCGCGACAAGCAACCAGCTTCCGCCGACGCCTTCTGTTTTTGTTCCTCTAAGAGAAACAGCGGCAACAACACTGTCACCAAGGTAAATCAGAATCATTGTACCAATCAGTTCAGCCATAAATTCCGACATGGCTCACTCACTCCTTCTTGATGCGTAATTTTGTCAAGTCATGAAAGAAGCTACTGACAATAAAAGAAACCAAAGAGAACAGAAAAAAACCCGTCAGTGCATACAAAGCATTCCGATCAGGAAAATAAACGCATATGACGAACGAGCCTGGCTTCATTACATGAACTTGCCTTTGAAATATAGTCCATTATTTACCTTATTGTCAATGAATCAGAATATGATTAAAGGCGGAATTACCGTCTTCATATATAGCATCTCCCTCCATCTGAATTTCATGAGAGATAATCTGTATCTGATTTGTGAGCAACCTGCCAGGCTATTACTCGAAATATACCCTATTCAGTTCGCTCCTATGCCATAACAGAAAAACGCCCTCCTCTTAAATAGAGGAAGGCGGTGATTGTTAAGCAATTTCATCCCAATTATCAACATGCTCTTCAAGCTCGACCTCTCTGCCGCGTGAAGCAATCGCAGCTCTGAAGAAGAGTGCAACTAGAATGACTGAGATGATTGAAGCACCGATATAGGATACTTTCATCGATAAACCGAAACCGATTGGCTGGTTGAGGATATAAGTCGTAATAGCCATGAGCATAAATACACCTGGAATCAAAGGAACCCAATAATTTTTCCTTGCCATGAACAGATACATTGCCCCAACGAAGAGGGCAATTACTGCTGTTGTCTGGTTTGCCCAAGAGAAGTAGCGCCATAAAATTGTGAAGTCCACTTGTGTCAAAATAATGGAAATAACAAAGAGTGGCACCGCGATCCAAAGTCTGCTCAAAATTTTCTTTTGAGAGAAGTTGAAATAGTCAGCGATGATCATGCGAGCACTTCGGAAAGCCGTATCTCCAGAAGTGATCGGCAACACGATAACACCTAGAACAGCTAATGTTCCTCCGACAGCGCCGAGCATGAGAGTAGAAACTTTGCTTACGACAAGAGCCGGGCCTCCAGCTGCAAGTACTTCATTCAAGCCTTCTCCTCCATTGAAAAGACTCATTCCCGCAGCTGCCCAAATCATTGCAATGATTCCTTCTGCGATCATCATGCCATAGAAAATCCAGCGTCCCTGACTTTCCCTTTCAGTCGTCCGGGAGATGATTGGCGTCTGTGTAGCATGGAAACCGGAAAGTGCCCCACATGAGATTGTAAGGAAGAGCAACGGGAATATCGGCAGATTGTCAGGATGCAAATTTTTAAGCGTCAATTCCGGGATTGGTGCCCCAGTCATGATCAGGCGAACTCCGACACCTACTGCACTAATAACGAGAAGAAGTCCGAAGATCGGATAAAGACGCCCGATGATTTTATCAATCGGCAACATTGTAGCAAGAATGTAGTATGCAAAAATAACTGCAATAATTACGCCGAAAGCCATCCATCCGTTCATCAGATTATGAAGAAGTTGTGCTGGTGATGTCGCAAATACTGTTCCTACAAGGACTAGTAATAGAAGTGCAAACAAGTTGACGATATGTTTCATGAACTTTCCGAGGAATTTCCCCGCCAGCTCTGGAAGATGAGCACCGCGGTTGCGAATAGAAATCATGCCGGTCAAATAGTCGTGTACCGCTCCAGCAAAAATCGCTCCGAATACGATCCAGAGAAAAGCGACCGGACCATATAGCGCACCCATGATCGGACCGAAGATCGGACCAACTCCAGCGATATTCAGCAATTGGATCAGTGCATTCTTTTTCTTATTCATCGGTACGTAGTCAATACCATCTATGCTTGAATAAGCTGGTGTCTTTCGTTTTTCTTTGACACCGAACATTTTCTCGATGAATTTGCCGTATGTAAAATAGCCAATAATCAGAATGACAATACCAGCAAGAAATGTATACATCGTTGTAAAACCTCCTTAAGTTGTCCCGGCTTATTGCCGGTCTGTAATAAATTATATGTGAATTACTTGTGACAAGAAACCATTTCCCGGAAAATTATGCAAAAGAAAACCTGCATACCCCAATAATGGGATATGCAGGTTTTCTTAGGTTCAGCAATATTTCGCAAATGCGTCTCGCAAGTTTTTAATGATCTCTTCCTTATCTGCATCTTCAATTTCTTCACGTGGAATGAAGTGGATAAGCTCTCCGCCTTTCATTAAGGCCATAGAAGGTGAAGACGGCGGTGTTGTCGGGAAATAGCTGCGCAGTTCAACTGTCGCCTCACGATCCTGACCAGCGAAAACAGTAACGAGATTATCCGGACGCTTCTCACCTTGAACAGCTTCAATGGCTGATGGACGAGCCAGGCCTGCTGCACATCCGCAAACAGAATTGATAACTACGAGGCTCGTGCCAGTTTCATTTGCGAAGAACTCGCTCACTTCTTCAGCCGTTGTCAATTCAGTAAAGCCTGCATTCGTCAATTCATCACGCATTGGCTGTGCGACTTCTCTCATATATTCAATAAATGGGTTCATTTTAATTGCTCCTTCTTATATAGCTTAGATATATAATAACAGAATTATGGGACAAATCAGCACGGTGAAGATGCAAAATGATTAATTTTCAATTGTTTTTCCGGATATCTTTCCAGTGAATTCGAGAAAATACTCAATCTGTTTCATCGTTCGTCCATAAGTATCCTCGTCAAGGATCGGCTGCTCTGATTCTTTGTCAATTTCCTTATCAATCAGGTAGACACCTTTCAAATTATGTGCCTTTAGGGTAGCCAAAAGTGGTTTCAGCGAGTACTCCAATGCAAGCAGATGCGCTTTCGAACCGCCCGTCATAAGTGGAAGCACTGGTGTTCCTTCAAGAATATTCATCGGCATCAAATCGATTAGTGCTTTCAGAGCTCCTGAATAGGCTGCCTGGTATACTGGTGATCCGACAATGACGCCATCTGCTTCACGTAAAATATTGATTATATTAAGGATCGCCGGACTGTCAAAGCGGCATTCCATCAAGTCATGTGCCGGTACATCGCGAACAGATATATAAGAAACATCACACCCGCGTCCTTCCAGTTCATTGGACAAAAAACGCAGAATACAGTCTGTTCTCGATTGCGCAAAAGGACTGCCAGATATGATTGCAATTCTGTTCATCTCGCTCCCCCTTCCCTTTCAGTATGCTGAATTGCATTAAAAACGATCCTGCCTTATCTATATGCAAATATATCTTATCCGTACTGAAACAGCAGATGGAACAAGCATCTGCCGCCCAATCTTGTAAATAATTTGTATAATTTTATCCTATCATGGAATGAGAACAGCGGCAACCAATTGAGAATGAGGGGCTGAGATGGGCAAATATGCTACAATGGCACTGACTATATATTAGAAGAGGAGTGTCCGGTCCAATGTACAAAGTGCTATTCCTTGATATCGATGGAACAATTTTGAAGCCTGACTACTCATACGATTCCTCCACAAAAGAAGCGATTGCCAAAGCAAAAGCGAACGGTGTTGAAGTATTCCTTGCGACCGGCAAGCCGTTTTATGAAATCAAGTCTCTTGCCACTGAACTGAACATTACGTCATTCATTAGCTTCAATGGCGCCTATGCGACAATGAATGGAAAGGAACTGTTCAAACGCCCGTTTAAGAAAGAGCTGGTAGAACATTATCTCCGTCTAGCCAATGAGAATGGCCATGAAATTGGACTATATACTGATCATAGAAGTGAATACACCGATCTCTATGCATCAAGTGTACAGAAATTCACCAAAGCACTTCATATGACAGAGAATGCACAGCTTAATCCGAACGACATCCCTCCTGCTCTAGGCGTTACACTTATGGGAGTTAACACCGAAGAAGAGTTGGAACCATATCTCATTGACCCTTCAGTCCGCCTTTCACAAGTAAATGTGTATGGAACTGAAGATTGCTACGATCTTATACGCCAGGATGTGAATAAAGGAATTGGCGTAGAGCATGTCCTGAAAGAACTTGGTCTAAATAAAGATCAGGCTATCGCATTTGGAGACGGCATGAATGACAAAGAGATGCTCCAGGCTGTCGGCCATAGTTTCGCAATGGCCAATGCGAATCCAGAGCTTTTCCAATATGCAAAGTACAAAACAACATCTGTTGAAGATTCAGGCATTGCGAAAGGTTTGGAGAAGTTGGGCGTAATCTAAACGAAACAGGGCTGCATTATGAATAGCAGCCCTGTTTTTAATAATTACTCAGTTCCCCATGATAAAATCTGTTTTTCCACTTTGATCATCAGAAAGGTAACCTGCCTCTTGTAGATTGGTTCTCCACAATGCTTCAATCTCTTCAGCCTTTACTGCATTTTGTTCCTTGGTTGAAATTTCTACAATTTGATCGCCCTGTTTGTTCCACACTTCAATGTCTGCCACATAACCGAGATAGGAACCTTCATAAGTAGCTGCTTCAGCCGGGCCAAATACTGTTGCTTGTTCCATAGCTTGTCTATACAATACCGAACCGTACCAAGCTTCAATTTTTTTAGGAACATTGTCGATGAACAGCTTTTTTGCGGCCTCACTGTCAAATGCTTCATAAGATAAAGCTGGTGTCACTTTAAATTTCTCTTTGCGACTTATAGTGAAAATGCGCTCTCCGCCTTTAGCATCAACTTCGAACTTATAATTCGATTCATCTCCGCTAAAGCCGTGGGCTTCAGCTTCGGCAATCGCTGCGTCAAGGCTGCCTGGTAACTGTTTCTTATAGGTAATATCAAATTTCTTCTCATCCTTATACAATCTGATACGATGCTGAAAACCCGCTCCTTTGAACTCTTTTGAAGGAGTATCCAAATAGTAGATCTTTAGCGTTTTTCTCTTTTCAGCTGAAAAGATGTCCATGAGGGACTGCTCATTGAATTGTTCGGGCTTCAGATTGAATTTGATTTCATGACCTGGTTCAATAGCCGCTTTTACTTGAGATGGAGCAATCAAACAAGCAATTGATATGATCAGGAATAATCCTGTCTTCCATACGAATCGGACGATTGTTGGACACCTCGCTTTTGAATACTTTCAACTCATTTACGTAAGGACTGTGAAAAAAGATCCACTCATTCGCTCGAATCTGTTTGACCAGATTGCGAAGATCAGCCTTGTCTGGATGCGTCTTATAGAAAAATTCGATACACCTCCCTTCATGGTTGAACTGCTCATATAAAGGAGGCTTCGAGTATCCAGTTACGATAAGCTTTGCATTGGGGCAGGCTTCATAAAGTCTTTCAATCATTTCTTCATCTTCACACACAAAACAGATGGAGTTCGAATCAAATGAAAACTTTTGAGTTAAACAAGTTTGGTTAAACGTATGAATTAAAGATGCAAGTCCCTCTTTCAAATAAACACCGGCATTTTCATATGCTACAAAAAAAGCATGCAACCGGTTGTCGACAAATATTTCTCGCTTCCCATTCTGAAATAAATAAAGGGCCCAGTCGGCAGTCTTACCGGAGAAGGAAGATGGAATGATGAATGGGCCTTCTTTCGTCTTATCGATATAGTCCAGCAATTGTCGTAAAGTATCCGGATTGTTTATATCTTTTTCAATATGACCGCTGTCCATAAGAGCCAATCTGTAATCTGTCTCTCCAAAATCGGGCAAATCCGCTTTATGCAAGTAAGAGTCTGAAACATAGTCTCCTGAATAGAAGATCGTTTCGCCGTTGAGTTCGATTTCATACCAGACACTGCCTAGCAGATGACCTGAAAATCCCCACCGAAAGCGAATGTGTTCATTAACGACAGACCATTTTCGGTACGTTTTCAAATCCAATGTCTTTGTCTTTGGATGAAACTTGCCAAGCTGATCTGCTGTTTGTTCACTCATAATAATTGGAGCATGACTTCCCCATTCATCCAACACATAAAGCGCTCCAGTATGGTCAATATGTGAATGGGAGATAAAGACAGCCTCTAGCTTTTCCATATGCTCCCGGTTCAAGCTCGGCAATGTCTTTTCCAAATTGTTCGTAACACCGCAGTCCAGGAGAATGGCGCTCCCTGCATTTTCAACGTAAAAGCAATTGCGCCCGTATTCACCGACACCTCCCAATATTTCCACTCTAAACATTTGCCCGTTCCCCTCTTCTTTGCACCCAGTCGAGCAAGAACATGAAGATGACTGTTATCATGACTGTAATGACAGCAACTGCCATTCCAACACTCGCATTCCCCTGTTCAAATTGACTGTAAATAAAGGTTGCCCCTGTCTCTACCGAAGGCGGAAGGATCAGCAGGCCAGCAACAAGTTCACGCATTGAAATGATGAAAGTCATCATCATGCCAGCCAAAATCCCCGGCATAAGCAAAGGGATGATGATATGGCGGTACACATCCCAAAGATTCCTCCCGAATATGGAGGCAGATTGGAAGATTGAGTCATCGAGCTGAGCGAGTGAAGACTTCGTATATTGAATTGAGTATGGGAGAAACAGTACACAATAAGCGACAACGACCATTGCTTTCGTGTTGTAGATCGTTGCCGGCAACCAAGGAGCATTCCAGAACATGATCAGACCGACAACGAAGACAATGCCAGGAATGATATTCGGCGTTAGACTGAAAAAGTCGAGCACTTTCTGCTTTTTTGTCTCCCCTTTCTTTATGTAAAGAGCAATAGCAAAACCTAAAACTGCCGTCACAATTGCTGTTGTGACAGAAAACATGAGGCTGTTGAGGAAAGCTGTCAAACCGGCACTTCCACCGGTAAACAGTTCCTTATAAGCATCGAAACTGAAATTCCCCAATACCAACCCTTCACCACGTACTTTTTGCAAAGAAGTGGCAATGATTGAGAAGTAAGGTATCCCGATAGACAGAATAAGAATGATACTTGTGAAAATCCATGAGAACAGTGTAATCGGCCATTTCTCTTCTATTGTTCGGAGTGTTGCGGTCTTTCCGGATAGAATGCCAAATGCATATTTGCGTCCAAGCAGATTTTGCAAATACCAGACAATAAGACAGACTGACAATAGGAACAGAGAGAGTGAAGTTGCCATTCTAATGTCGACAGGCCATTTTGATAAATAGGCATGGATTTCAGTAGTGAATACTTTGAATCCAATCCTACTGCCAAATGTCGCTGGGGTTCCGAATTCAGCAAGCGTCTTGATAAAGATAAGTAGAACACCGAGGATATAGCTTGAAGCGAGAAGCGGCAGGACGATCTTGAACCAGTTTTTCACCCGGTTTCTTCCAAAGATCTCAGCAGCATCAAGAAAGGACCCATTCATCCGAAGATACGCATTCCTTAACATCAAATATAAAAATGGGAAAAGATGCAGGCTCATGATCAGCACCATTCCAAAGATTGAAAAGAAATAATCGGACATCCACGATGCTGCGGGGATGATTTGCTGTAGGAAACCATTTTTCTGCATGAACAGTATCCAGCCCATCGAGCCAATATAAGGTGGTGTCATGAACGGAATCGTCAAGACAATATCGAGCCAATTGTAGCGGCTAAGACTGGTTTTCGTCCTGATCATCGCCATCGGCAAGGCGATGATCGTTGTACCGATCATGACAAAAATACCAAGGAGCATAGAATTGCCAAGCGTGCGCAGGACAGCACTGTTTTCAAACAGTTTTCCGACCTTTGTCAGATCAAGCCTGCCTTCTCCTATAAATGTGTACATTACAATTGCAATCAAAGGGGCGATCGCAAATGCGGTAACGATAGCGAATAAAATTGTAAATGATCTTCTGCTTTCTATAATCATGAATTTTTCACCCCACTTGAAAAAGTAAGAGCTGAGACATTGCTCAGCTCTATTGTCTTATTAGCGGAACATGTCATTGAATTTATTCAAGACATCGACCTGTTTCGCTTCAGAACCTTTCCAGTCCACTTCAAGTTGAGGAATCTCATCTAGAGCGGCTCTGTTTTTAACGGCAATGTCCTTATTGCCCGGCAGCAAGTACGCATCTGCTACTAGTTTCTGACCTTCATCAGATAATAGGAAGTCGACGTACGCCTTCGCACCTTCAACGTTTTTGGCATCCTTCATGATTGCAACTGCACGCGGACTGATGACTGTACCGCTCTCAGGGTATGTAATTTCAACAGGCTCCCCTTCAGCTTTTGCTTTATAAGCCATATAATCGACACCAGAAATGGTCGCATCTTTTTCGCCAGTGATGACAGATTCAAGTGCTTCTTTATTCGCGCCGTTCACTTGCAATTCGTTCTTCTTCCATGACTCAATCGTTTTCCAGGCTGATTTATCAGCTGCTGCGTACCCGAAAATAAAATCAAGGGCTGAACCGGAAAGGCTTGGATCAGGCATGTTCAGTTTTCCTTTCCATTTGGAATCAGCGAGGTCTGTCCACTTCTTCGGTCCATCTTTAACGTTCTTCGTGTTGTAGGCGATACCTAAAGCAGAGGCACTGTAGACATGATAATACCCTTCTCCATCAGACCAGTCGAAATTAATTTTGTCAGCATTCTCAGCATCCTTGTATGCTTGTAGCTGGTCGGATTGCTTTAATCCATCCATAGAAGCTGCTGAAGCTAGTACGACGACATCAGCGACTGGATTATTTTTCTCAGCTTCGAGTCTGGAAAGGATTTTGCCAGTTGTGCCCTGGAACATTTCAATCTTCTTGCCTGTCTTCTCTTCAAAGGCTTTCTCAATGTTTTGTGCCAGTCCGTCAGGTCCAGCCGAATAGACAGTAAGCACCTTTTCCTCTTTTGGCTTGGCACTTGCTTTTTCAGAGGACTTATCTGTATTACTGCCACAGCCTGCAAGTGCGAAAGTAAGTGCCGCTCCTGTCACCGCAAACATTTTGAATGTATTCTTTTTCATTGAATTCCCTCCAGCTGATAAATTTGTTTTTCATCAATAAAGACTTCCAATTGCCTTCCATCTTCAAGTGGCGCATTTTCATAGAAACGCCACTGCCTTCCTTCCACTTCAGCCTGAACGAGATAGCGATCGCCGACAAATGTACTCTTCATGACACGAGCCTGCTTCGCAATTGATCCTGGCCTTTGATTTCTCGAGATTGCTTCCGGGCGAACGATGAAGTTTCCAACACCGAACCAGTTCACTTTTCCGATAAAATCTGCAACATATGGTGTTGCCGGGTAACGGTAAATTTCTTCCGGCGTACCGATTTGCGCAATATTGCCACCGTCCATTACGATAATCTGGTCAGACATCGCCATCGCCTCCGACTGATCATGTGTGACGAAGATGGCTTGGCAGTCCTGTTCATGGATAATATGCATGATTTCTTCTTGCATTTGTTCTCTCAGCACAGCGTCCAAAGCAGAGAGCGGTTCATCGAATAAAATGAGTCTTGGCTTGATTGCAAGAGCTCGTGCCAGAGCGACACGTTGCTGCTGCCCTCCCGAGAGTTCACCAGGACGGCGTTTTTCAAATCCTTTCATTTTAACGAGTTTCATTACTTCATCTACTCGTTGAGGAACCTCTTTTTTCGGTACAAGCCCTTTCAAGCCAAAAGCGATATTCTCATAGATTGTCATATGGGGCCATAATGCGAAGTCCTGGAATACCATGGCGACATTCCGCTTATTCGGTTTGACGTTTTTTCGTCTTTCGGAAGAGTAGATCACCTCATCATCAAACCGAATTTCACCTTTTGTCGGCTTTTCAAGACCAGCAAGAAGCTTCAGCAAGGTCGTTTTCCCACATCCGGACTGCCCGAGAATGGTAATGAATTTGCAATCCAGTTCTGCTGAAATCGGCTTTAGCGCCTGAGTACCGCCATACTTCTTTTCAAGTCCTTCAATTGAGATCTTCATATCGCCAATCCTCCTTTGCCTAACTCCACTATAAGGTTGGAATATTTAGACAATATTAACTTGGCGTCAATATCTCATTAAAAGAATTCTAATAGATTGAATAAGAAGCAAGAATTTATCTAATTTACTTCAGGAGGTTAAAATGAATTTATTAAAATTGAAGGTACTCTGTCTCCTCGTCGAACATAAAAAGCTGGCACCGGTTGCTGAAGCACTCGGCCTAACCGCTCCTACTGTCTCTTTTCATCTCCGCTCAATTGAGGAAGAATATAATATCCGCCTGTTCCGGACAAACCCAGGAGGCTACAGACTTACGGATGCAGGCGAAGCCTTTTACCATTATGCTCAGCAAATGGTTCAGATCCAAAAAGATCTTGAACGATTTATAATGAATCTCCATTCCGGCAATACGGGTTCCATTAAACTCGGTGCAAGCGGACTTCCCGCTCATATATTCATGCCCGACCTGATCAATGCGATGACCGAGGCATATCCTGAAATCAAGATTTCTCTTGAAGTGAAAACCGCTCCTGAGATTGAGAAGAAACTCGCACTCCAAGAGCTTGACTTCGGCATCATTATGGAAACACAGCAGGAGTCGCCAACGCTTGCCTACGAGACAATCGGTGAGGATATGCTCGTACTTGCTCATAGTCCGGAGCATGATCTAGCAACAAAAAAGGACATCTCGCTTACAGATCTCCTTGAAACAAAATTGCTATTGCATGCTCCTTCCAGCTCAACGAATCGCTTCATTAGCAAGTGGTTCGGTGAATCATTCAGCTCTTCTTTACAAAAAATTGAACTTGATTCCGTAAGTACAATTAAGAAAATGCTTTTCAATGGGAAGACTGCCGCTTTTCTATCTAATGCTTTCATCGAGAAAGAAATCCTTTCGGGAGAGCTGGTTCAAAGAAAAATAGAAGATGTTCAACTTAAGCGAAAAATCCAGCTTGTCTACCCAAAATCACGCTTGGACAGCGCTCTTGACACATTCATTAAGGAAACCGTACGTGAACTTGCACTCAAGAGATAGCTTTCTTGCAATAAAAAAGGATCTGCTCGCCAGATTGCGAGTCAGATCCCTTTTTTCAATCTTCCAATACTGGGTATACCCCATTTTCATCATGTGTTTCATTGCCTGTGAGCGGCGGGTTGAACACACAGATTAAGCGCATGTCTTCTGTACCGCCATACAGATTATGCTCATCATGCTTGTCAAGCGCGTACATGATGCCTGGCTTGATATGATAAACATTACCGTCTTCCTTGCCGTCAACAAGTGTCTCAACACGGCCATTACCGGAGATGCAATAAACAGCTTCAAGATGATTCTGATACCAAATATGAGTTTTCGTTCCGGCTTTGATAATTGTCTCAGTCAATGTGAAGCCCATATTGTCCTTGCGGTAAAGCATGCGGCGGCTTGCCCAGTTACCGTTTTCTGCAATTGTTTCGTCTTTTGATCCGATGATTTCTTCCATATTGCGAATGATCATGTTGCTTCCCCCTGGTATTGTGATTTATTGATGTGATCGTTTTAATGGCTAATGCATTACGAGTGAGCTCTCTTCCCCTACGCCCACTCGCATACACAGTCTACTTAGGCAGATAGCCCGCGTTTGCGGATGACTTCCTGGATCGATACGTCCATAATTTCAATGCCTTTTGCGAGGCCATCTTTTGAAATGACAAGCGGTGGAAGCAACTTCGCAACTTCGTCTGATGGGCCGGATGTCTCCATAATCAAACCACGCTTGAACGCTTCTTTGCACACTTCTTCTGCAACTCCGTCTACGCCACAAGCAATTCCTTTCATCATGCCGCGCCCGCGAAGTTCACCTTGGATTTCTGGATATTTGACGATAAGATCTGCCAGCTTATCACTGATAAACTCGCCTTTCTCCTGGATTTCCTCTTCAAATTCATCATTCGCCCAGAAGTTTTTGATTGCTTCTGTCGCTGTGATGAAAGCCATATTGTTGCCGCGGAAAGTACCATTATGTTCTCCCGCTCCCCAAATATCGTGTTCAGGCTTGAACAGTGTAATCGCCATTGGCATTCCATAACCGCCGATCGACTTGGAAAGGCAGACAATATCCGGGTCAATGCCTGCTTTCTCAAAGCTGAAGAAAGTACCCGTACGACCATTGCCAGCCTGAACATCATCAATGATAAGAAGGATATCGAAACGTTTTGCGATTGCTTCGATTTTGCGCAGCCATTCGAAACTTGCCGCGTTAATACCACCTTCTCCTTGCACTGTTTCCACGATGAAAGCAGCTGGAATGTCAATGCCGCTTGAACTGTCTTCGAGAAGTTTTTCAATATAGGCAGCAGAATCGATTCCGTCCATATAGTTGTCAAATGGCATCGCAACTGCGTTTGTCAGTGGCGTGCCAGCTCCTGCACGTTTGGAAGCATTCCCCGTTACAGCGAGTGATCCCATCGTCATGCCATGGAAGCCGTTCGTAAAGCTGATGACAAGGTCGCGTCCTGTCACTTTGCGAGCCAATTTCAACGCACTCTCTACTGTGTTTGTTCCAGTCGGTCCAGGGAACATCACTTTGTATTCAAGATTACGCGGTTTCAGAATGACATCATTAAAAGTCTCCAGGAAGTTCTTTCGTGCGATTGTCCCCATATCGAGAGAATGTGTAATTCCATCAGACTCGATATATTCAATTAGCTTTTTCTTCATTAAGTCATTGTTATGGCCGTAGTTCAGCGTACCGGCACCTGCGAAGAAATCGATATATTCATTTCCGTCTACATCCCATAGCTTATAACCTTTGGATTTCTCAAATACTGTCGGGAAGCTGCGGCTATAGCTGCGTACCTTTGATTCCAATTCTTCAAATGTCTTCATACTAGCTTCTTGAACAAATACACTCATTGATTACATTCCTCCTGTTTTTTGTTTGGTTTATTTATTAAGAGGTCCGATGAGATGGATGAGCTCATCTTCATGACCCTGTTCGGGAAAATCCTCTGCCTTGAAACAAGGCATGATGTTGAGATTGGCATTCCATTTTCTAGAGAGTCCTCGGAATAGCCGCTGTGAAGGTATATTCGATGGAGATATCGTCGCTTCGACGAACTGGACATCCTGCAAGGCGTCCTGCTCAAGGAGATGTTGAAGCATTTGCGTGGCCAAACCTCTTCCACGTTCACTCTTTGCCACAGCTACTTGCCAGACAAAAAGTGTATCCGGGGATTCTGGCTTGATGAATCCGGAAATGAAACCGACAATCTTGTCATTTTTCTCCACCACAATTGATGTTTTTGCGAAATATGTGCACCACATCAAGTATTGGTAGGATGAGTTGAGATCGAGAACTCCTGTACTTTTGACAAGTTCCCAGACTTTCTTTCCATCATCAAGCTCCGGTTCGCGAAATAAATCACGGGGAGCTGCATCTTCGCCTTTCTTTCTTTCTATCACTTTAAGAATAACTGTCCACCTCCGGAAAATTAAGCTTTCTCTGAATCTCCAATATTTACGATTTGGAAATCCTATAGTTAAACTTTAAAGATTTCCCATTTAATTCGCAAACTGGGTTAAACAGCATATGATGTGCTATACCGTGCTTAATCGAATTTATAATAGAATAATCTGACTATCATCCATTTTCCTCCGTATTCGCCTCATATCCTCCCAAATTCCGTATTTTTAATGTAATTTTCTGTATTTTATATATTTTTATGTAAAATCGTTTGTGCAATTTGCTTGTTCATTGTGGAAATTGCATAATGGCTAGGCTTTATAGCCAATTAAACGTTCTTATAGAACACTTGAAATTATTTCTACATTAAATAGAAGAAAAACAGAGAGACTGCCAACCAAGATTATCTAAAATTTGGAGAGGAAAGGGTTTACTTTTCTAAGTGGCAAATTTATAATTGACGAGAAGAGTTGCCCTTGGCAAACTTATTATTGCATACGCAAATAAAATAGCTTAGTCATTATATTTTGGGAGGGGAAAATATGAAAGACGGTATAAGTGTTTCAGACTTGACCGTTTCCTACTATGGCAAAACGGTCATAAGCGGGATGGATTTTAAATTTGGAACAGGAAAGCTCATCGGTATTCTCGGACCGAACGGAGCCGGCAAATCAACTATGCTTAAAGCAATGCTCGGTTTGATTCCTAAGGACAAAGGAACGATAGAAATTGAAGGAAAGCCTCTGCATCAGATACGTAAGCAAATTGCCTATGTTCCTCAGCGTTCTAATATTGACTGGGATTTTCCCATAATCGTGAAAGATACAGTGCTTCTCGGGACATTTCCGAACCTAGGTTTACTGAGACGCCCCGGCAAAGCTGAGAAAGCGTTCGCAATGCAATGTCTTGAGAAAGTCGGCATGCAGGAATATGCGAAGAACCAAATTGGAGAACTATCTGGTGGCCAGCAGCAGCGTGTTTTTCTCGCTCGGGCACTGGCACAGCGTGCAGAGTATTTCTTCCTTGATGAACCATTTGTCGGCATTGATGTGACAAGTGAGAAAATCATCATTGATATTTTGAAAGCGCTTCGTGATGAAGGTAAAACGATTTTCGTTGTCCATCACGACTTGTCAAAAGTACAAACTTACTTTGACAGCCTTCTGCTCATGAACAAGCAGCTGATCGGAGCGGGAAATGTGGAGGAAATCTTCCAGCCTACGTATATGGAAAAAGCATATAATATGCCATTTGGCGGTCATATGCTGGGGGTGGAAAGCTGATGGAATTTCTTTACGATCTTACCCATTATGAGTTTTTGCAGAAAGCTTTTGCGACCTCTGTAATGGTTGGCATCATTTCAGGTGTCATCGGCTGCTTCATCGTCCTGCGCGGCCTTGCCCTAATGGGAGATGCGATTTCACATGCTGTTCTGCCTGGTGTTGCAATCTCCTACATGCTGAGCATCAATTTCTTCTATGGTGCCGTCGCAACCGGACTTCTCACCGCTTTCGGCATCGGTCTGATTAGCCAGAACAGCCGGATTAAAAGTGATTCTTCAATCGGAATCGTTTTCTCCGCATTTCTCGCAGCAGGTATCATTCTGATCACACTGGCACATAGCACAACCAATCTGATGGTCATTCTTTTCGGAAATGTGCTCGCTGTAAGAACGAGCGACATGTGGATTACTCTCATCATTGGTACCATCGTATTGCTCGCCGTCATCCTGTTTTATAAAGAACTGCTCATATCCAGCTTTGACCCGACGATGGCAGCTGCCTATGGATTAAAAACAAAATTGATTCACTATGCATTGATGTTCCTACTGACACTAGTTACAGTCGCTTCGATGCAGACTGTAGGAGTCATTCTCGTTGTATCTATGCTGATTACACCGGCTTCAACTGCATATTTGCTGACAAACAGGCTATCCATCATGATTGCACTTGCAGCAATGTTCGGCGCATTGTCGGCTGTAATTGGTCTGTACTTCAGTTTTAAATTCGACCTGCCTTCTGGTCCGGTCATAGCACTTGCAACAACTTCATTCTTCGCGCTTGCTTTCCTCTTCTCTCCGAAACAGGGAATTGTTTTCCGCAAGTTGCGTTCACGTAAATCAGCAGCTGCTTAAGCTGCTTTAAAAATTAAAACAAAGGAGAATTAGAAACAAATGAGACGTTTTTTCCAATTATCCATTCTGACACTCGTGACAATCTTCTTGCTCGCTGCCTGTAGCAATGACAATGATAAAACATCGGGCAAAAACGGCAAGCTTAAAGTCGTCACCTCCTTCACAATTCTTGCGGATATGGCGCACGAAATTGGCGGTGATAAAGTCGAAGTCCATAACTTAGTTCCGACTGGTACGGACCCGCATGAATATGAGCCTCTGCCAAAAGACATCAAAGCAGCAACAGATGCAGATGTTCTGTTTTACAACGGTTTGAATCTTGAAGGTGGCAAGAGCGGCTGGTTCCATAAAATGATTGAAACCGCAGGCCAGCCCGAAAACAAAGTATTTAAAGTAACAGAACGTGTCAAACCGATGTATTTGCAAACGGAAGGTGAAGAAGGCGAAATCAATCCCCATGCATTCATCGACCCTGCCGTTGGTGTAAAAATGGCAGAGGATATGACAAAAGCATTTGTAAAAGTCGATCCGGACCGCAAAGACCATTATGAGAAGCGTGGCAAGGAATATGTTGAACGCCTGAAAGCAATTGACAAGGAGTATACTGAGAAGATTAATGAGATCCCTGAGAAAAACCGTATACTCGTGACAAGCGAACGCGCCTTCCAGTATATGACGAGCCATTACGGTCTCGAAGAAGCATTCATTTGGGAAATTGACACTGAAGAAAATGGTTCACCAAAGCAAATTAAAGACCTAGTCAACTTTATTAAAAAACATGATGTTCCTGTTCTCTTCATTGAATCGAATGTAGACCGTCGTCCAATGGAAACTGTTTCAAAGGAAACCGGCGTACCATTCTCCAAGAAGCCAATTTACTCTGATGAAATCGGCCAGGCTGGTGACGAAGTCGATACGTACGTCAAATATCTCAATTACAATATTAAGCTCATACATGACGAGCTGAGTGAAAAGTAAATTAAGATGAGGGATTTCTTTCCGGCTGGATAGAAATCCCTCTTTTTTATGCTTCTTTCTTCACATATGGCCCCTTGTTATATACGGTTTTCTCTACCTAACTGTTTTTTCTTTCGAGAAACTTTTTTCCACATTCAGAGATTTTTTCAAAAAACACCCCATAAATTGGATGCTCGCTTAGTACTCTATGAACATCCGGACAAGAACGAAAGATTTTAGCGCTAAAATCTCAGAATCAGAATACATCCATAAAACTAAAACGAAAGCGGATCACACATGCAGAAGCGGCCCAAACGCTTCAACAGTGTATCAATCCGCACAAAGGAGACGGAATATTATGAATAAAAAGACAAAGGCAATCGCAGCAGCAGGACTTAGCATGGCATTCGTAGCACCACTTACTGTAAGTGCACAAGTAGCTCCAGCAAAAGCGGATATCTTCGAAAAGAAAGCTGACCTATTTGAGAAGAAGGCAGAAATTGCTGGCCAGTATGGTAATACAGAAAAAGAAGCAGCGTTCCAGGCAAAAGCTGAGATCTTCAATAAAAAAGCTGATTACATTAATTCAAACGCTGATACTAATTTCAACTTCAGCGGCTACGGTTACCAAAGCAAGGCAGACATCTTCATTAATAAAGCTGAGCTCCTCAAACAAAAAGCTGACTTGGCTGAAGCAGCTGGCAACACTGAGAAAGCAGACGCTCTGAATGATAAAGCGGACATGTTCGAAAAGAAAGCGGTAGCTGTAACTGGCGCGACAACAGCGCAGCCTCTATCCGAATCAGCTCCAGAACAACTTTCATTCAGCTCAACAAGCTCAAAAGCTGATCTATTCGAGAAAAAGGCTGAAATCGTAAAAGAAAAAGCGGAACAGGCTGAAGCCAACAGAAACACTGAAAAAGCCGATGCTTTGAACAAGAAAGCGGACATGTTTGAGAAGAAGGCTGAAAATATTTCAGCACAGCCATCATACAACTATGGCCAGCAGTACAAGAGCAGCTCTAAAGCTGACATGTTCGAAAAGAAAGCTGAAATTGTGAAGGAAAAAGCGGAACAGGCAGCCAAGTACGGCAACACGAAGAAAGCTGACAATCTGAACAAGAAAGCTGAGCGCTTCGAACAAAAGGCCGAGCAAGCATCTAGCCAGCCAACTGCATACGGCTATGGCTACCAGGACAAGGCTGATATGTTTAACAACAAGGCTGACATCATGCGTGCCAAAGCTGAGCGTGCCGAGAAATACGGTAATACTGAAAAAGCTGATTCCTTCAACAAGAAAGCAGATCGCTTCGAACAAAAAGCAGACCACTTTACTGTCTGATTCCTAATCTATATAATGAAGGCTCCCGTCTATACGGGAGCCTTATTTGCGTAAAGGAAACTTTTTTGCGCTAATTGGAGTATGTTCTCTATCTCCAGTTATGTTCCCGTAGACTCACATGCATTCCGATTGGTAAAATGGGAAAACAATAGAGAAAGGGTGGTGAAATTTTTGAAGGACGGTGCACGTGCAGTAGTCACTGCAACATGGGTCGGCATTATTGTGAATGCTTTCCTCACTATATTGAAAGCTGTTGGCGGAGTTCTTTCTGGAAGCCGTGCGCTCATCGCTGACGCGCTTCATTCCGCTTCTGATATTGTCGGGTCAATTGTTGTGCTGCTCGCAGTTAAAATCGCCAACAGGCCACCTGATAGGGAACATCCATATGGACATGGGAAAGCGGAAAATGTAGCTTCTCTCATCGTCGCCATATTACTTATCATCGTAGGGGCAGAAGTCGCTTATTCATCGGGAAAGATTTTCTTTGGAGAAAGGCCTGTCCCACCGGGTAAACTTGCCCTTGCCATCATTATCATTTCCATACTTATCAAAGAAGTACTCTTCCATTATAAGTATCGTCTTGGCAAAAAATATAACAGTACAGCCTTAATAACAGAGGCTTGGCATCACCGATCTGATTCACTTTCTTCGCTTGCCGCACTAATCGGTATTGGTGCCGCAATCCTCGGAGGAAAGTTCAATATTCCTTGGCTCCTATACGGAGATGCTGTTGCTGGACTAGCTGTATCACTTATCGTTGTGAAAGTCGGTTACTCGCTTGCCAAGGAGTCTTCCCTCGTTATTATGGAAAAAGTGCTGGATGATGAGTCTGTTGAGCCGTATATTCATACAGCTTGCAGCATTGACGGTGTAAGAAGAGTCGATACAATCCACGCCCGCACACATGGCAGCTATCTTGTCATCGACTTGAAGCTGGGCATCAATCCAGACCTTTCTATTGAAGAAGGCCATCGTATTGGAAAACGAGTTAAGAAGCAACTGATGGAAAAACATTCAGAAGTTGAGGATGTACTCGTTCACTTGAATCCTTACAATGACAAAAATTAAAAAAGATAGCGATGCCTGTAACCCGCATCGCTATCTTTTTTAAATATCCGGTAAAGGGGCTTTTCTTCGTTGCTGTGAAAGAAAGATAAAAACACCAACAAGCACGATACAACCGCCAAAGACTTGTAAAAGCGTGACCTGCTCATGAAGCAGAATTGCTGCTAGTATAGTCGCTCCAACCGGCTCCCCCAATACACTCATCGAAATCGTTGTCGTATTTACATAGGATAGAAGGAAGTTGAAGATAACATGAGAAAGTGATGGGAAAATGGCGAGCAAAATAAAGATCCCCCACTCCCCTCTCTCATAACCTGTCATCGGCACACCTTTCACCAAGTTAAATAGATTCAACGCCAGTCCTGCAAAAAGAAAAACAGAAAAACTGTAAATCCAGTGAGAAATGCGTTTCACTTTATTCTGACCAATAAGCAAATACCCGACAACAGCAATGACACTTAGAAAAGAGAGAATATCACCAAGAATGGCCAAGCGGCTGCCATGCCCAAGGTCTCCCCATCCGATTAGCATAACGCCGGCGATTGCCAAGCCAACTGAAAGGATGACACGCAATCCAGCACGTTCTTTATAAAAAATAAATCCGCCTAGCAGCGCAATAATCGGTTGCAGTGCAAGAATCATTGTAGAACTGGCCACTGTTGTCAGATCAAGAGAACCGAACCAAAGCGCAAAATGGAAACCGAGACAAAGTCCTGATAATGCTAGAAATCCCCATTCCGACTTGGATACGCGGACAAAATCATGACGCTTTCGCCAAACAAATGGAATAAGCAAAAGACTCGAAAAATACATCCGGTACATACTTGTCACTGTCGGAGGAGCATCCGACCATTTCACAAAAATTGCTGAAAACGAAATTGCGATGATTGCTGCAAATAATAGCAATCCAATCTGCTTCTGTTTCAATTGTTCACCTACATCTCATGATGGAATTATTATGAAAAATGTCGGTATTATTTTATCACGTTAAAGTTCGCCTCTCTGATAACAGTCTATTCTCAATTTTATGTAAACACTCAGAAGCCCCCATCAATGCTTGAGTAAAGCATTGATGGGGGCTCGTCTTTAATATTACATATTCGTATCGATCATTGGTGTATATCCTGCTTCAGCAATCGCTTTTTCCAAGTCAGCAAGCGTTACTTTTGCATTATCAAAGTCTACAACCGCTTTACCAGGATTGCTTGTTACTTCCACATTGTTAACACCTGGAAGCTCCTGCAAAGCATCTTTTACTGATTTCTCACAATGATCGCAAGTCATGCCTTCTACACTAATTGTTTGTTCCATTCTATATCTCTCCTTCAATTAAACTGATATCTGTTTGCCACTAGCGGCAAACGAATGTATTAACCTTAGTCTCTAATACTATTTCCGCTTTTAAATTTTTCGAAACATCCGTACATTTCACTTTTCAAATCTAGTTTATAAAAAACACCATTCTTTTGAGTGACATCTTCTAAAAGCGGGAAGAAGTTTAAAACAAACGATCGTTTAATATGAGGAGGATACCAATGGTTAGAGGGCTAAGCATAGTCGTTTTGCTGCTAATCGTTGCAATTGCGATCATGTTTTTGACAGGTGCTTGGCAAAGCAGAGGTCCTGGATTGAACAGTCGTATGAAGCAGCGTTCCATGCCTGAGGGGAAGAAACAGATTGTGCTTCGAAAATTGATTCATGCTGGAAAAGAAGATGAAGCCATTCGGAAGACACAATTATTTTACGGAATAACAAAACGAGAGGCAGAAGACTATATAAGAAATCTGAAGAAGGAGACATTGAGGTAACTTTATTAACGCAAGGAGAAACAACATTATAGTCGGAGAACAGCTGGCGGACTGGTTCCGTTTATTCCTGCTGTTTTTATTCGTACCGACCTGGACACGACAGCCGCTGAATATGGATGAGCGGCTGTTTATTTATCATCATTCTTCTTTTAGTTTCTGAATGAGCCGATCATACTCTTCAAAGGTGATTTCACCTTTTGCGAGCCGCTCTTTCGCAATATCGATTGCATGCTGTCCACCAGACTTCGTTTCAATAAGATCATTGTAGATATTTCCTCCACTCTTCGAACCTGTACGAAATATTGCCATGGCTCCTACAATGATCAGAGCGATTGTGACTAGCCACAAAATCATCCCCATACTACCCATATAGTTCATCATAGTACACCCTCCCTTTACGTTTCTTTTATTCCCTTGATAGCCTGCTTGAATTAGAAAACAACTTAATTATTGGATTATCTTTTTTAAAACAAGACTACAGACAGGGTTGCGATCGGACCAATTAGCAACAATAGAAGAAAACAGTTAAGCCCGCTCCTGTTCTTTCCTTGAGTAATTCCGGTTCATTAAAGCCAATGTGAACCAACATACAGCATATTGTTCATATCGGCTAACCCGTTTTATTCCCAACCTTTTTCATTAGAGTACGTTTCGTAATCAAAGTAAGGGATATAATCCATTTCATGGCCAGTTTTTTCTTCGTATGCTTCGCTTGCAAGTTCCAGGAGTTCCTCGAATTCATATTCATAGTCAATACCTTGCATTAGGCTAGGATCCTTCAAACAGGCTTCGTAGAATTCCTTGCCTTTTGCTACACAAAGGCAGCGTACATAAAGGAAGAAATCGGGAGAGAAGTATTCTTCTCCATCAATGACGCTCTTACTCATTCCATCGGCATGCTTTTTGGTATCAAGGTTATACAACTTACGGGAAAGTGTTTCCTCAAATTGCTCAATCTGTTCTTCAGAAAAACTAAGCAGTTTCTCCATAGCTTCCTCTAGTGGTTCATCAGCGTCCAACTGAATTAAATCAATCACTTCCCAAAAGGTTTTATCTGGCATGATATTCACTTTATTTTGCATTTGAATTCTCTCCCTCAACTTTTCACATTTGTTTAAAAGATATCGGTGAATAATTTAATTATCAATCTTGGTATGAACAATATCATATCAAACAAAGCTTCAAGGACTGCATCTACAATGTTTTCTCTTGCCTCTTTCCATTTACGCTTCTTACCCATCCTTATTTCTCCACCTTCGGCAAATGCATTATCCCAATGGTCATAAAAAACGACAAATTAAAATTGTTCTCGTTGTCATCCTATTTGATTGATTACCTCTCATTCCATATCTTAATTTTCTATTGTATAGCCAACCTGATGTAATCTTGATGTAATCTACTTACGATAGATGAAGCATTTAAGCTCACGAATGCTCCATGAATTGTGCTCAGACTACTTAGCTGGATGTAAATGGTGAAAGTGATATAACCATTATTTAGTTTACCAGTTAATTCATAAGTTCCCAAGACGTTCATATCAATTCGACTTTTTCAGCATTTGAATCAGTCACCCTCGCAATAGCTGTAACATCAGTCCAAGCAGTACCGTTTGTGCCAGCAAATTATAAATAATGAAGATTGACAAACATATTAAAAATTAATAATATGTACTCATACACATATTAATAAATTCTAATATATACTGGAGGTATGTCGAGATGCTGGACACAGCTTTGGATACTAAAGTTCAATTCCTTCATGGCTTTTCACACCGGACTCGCATCCAAATCCTTGACCTGTTGCGGACTGGTGAAAAAACAGTCTCTGAAATCATGCAATCAGTTAGCGGCAGCCAGTCAAGCATCTCCCAGCATCTTGCATGCCTGCGCGGATGCGGACTTGTCAGCGGGAGACAAGAAGGTAAATTCATGTACTACAGCTTAAGCAATGAAAACATTCATAAGCTGCTCAATATGTTTGACGAAGTGTTGACCGATGTCGCTAATGACGTCAATTCCTGTCAGCATCAAATTAACGATTAAGGGAGGATTTTTCAGATGGGTAAATCTTGCTGCGGACACGCAGAACAGACAAAATCGGGAGGCTTTGCCGTACACGATTCAAAATGTGAAAACGGAAATAATGGACAACTAGCAAAAAGTGCTTCTGCCAATAGTGGTGATTCATGCTGTGGAAGTGATGACTCAGGCGGTTCCGGGTCAGATGATGAAGATGATTGTTGCAGCTCACATAGCAATCATCATTTAAACAATTCCAACCATGAACATTCGCATGCTGATGTACCAGTCCGAACAAAGGAAGTAATTCAGAAGAAATATAAGGTCGATGGTATGGACTGCCCTTCCTGTGCCGCTTCTATTGAAAAAGCGCTGAATGGCAAGGATGGTATCATCTCTGCGACAATCCATTACAGTGTTGGCAAGCTTAATGTTGAAGGCTCTAATGATGCAGCATTCATACAAGTAGAAGACATCGTCCGCAAACTCGGTTTTCAGATTGAGGAAGAAAGACCGAATCGTCATGAACGCGTGTATGACGTTGAAGGGATGGACTGCTCTAGTTGCGCACTGAGCATTGAAAAGCATTTGAACAGTTTTGATGCTGTACGAGAGGCTCATGTCAACTTTGCGTCTGGTACACTGACAGCCGATCATAGTAACCCATCTGAGGAAATTATTAAAGAAATTGAAAAGCTAGGCTACAAAGCTCGATTGAAATCAGCTGCTAAAGAAGAAACAGATTCCTCCCTCCTAAAAGGTTATGGAACGATTATTTCTTCAGGAATCCTGATTGCAGCTGGCTTCGTTATTCAACATACAACTGCACCTGCTCTTGTATCCATTTTGCTTTACGCAGCTGCCATTGTCCTTTCGGGTTACAAACCTATGAAAAGCGCATGGTACGCCGTGAAAAGCAAGTCACTCGATATGAATGTACTCATGTCCTCTGCTGCAATCGGAGCAGCGATTATCGGTGAATGGTTCGAAGGCGCGACCGTCGTCTTCCTCTTCGCTCTCGGCACTGCCCTGCAGACGAGCTCCCTTGAGAAGACACGCCGCTCCATCCGTGGCTTGATGGATCTTGCTCCTGATGAAGCTTGGGTAAAGCAAGGTACAGAGCTTGTAAAAAAACGAGCAGACGAAATTACCATCGATGAAATTATTATAATCAAACCAGGTGACCGTATTCCGCTTGACGGTACGATAATCGAAGGTCATTCGAGTATTAATCAAGCACCAATTACTGGTGAATCAATCCCGGTTGAAAAGCAGATTGGTGACACAGCTTTTGCAGGTACAATCAATGAGTCTGGTTCTTTGGAGATTAAAGTGACCAAACTTGCGAATGACACGGCAATTGCTCGAATCATTCATCAGGTTGAGGAAGCTCAAGATCAGCGTGCACCAGCACAAGCTTTCATTGACAGGTTCTCTCATTATTACACACCGATTGTTTTTTCAATTGCTTTGGCGCTCATCGTTCTTCCACCACTTTTTGGCTTCGGAACTTGGAGCGAATGGGTGTATCGCGGACTCGCATTACTTATCGTCGCTTGTCCTTGTGCACTCGTCATATCGACTCCAGTTGCCATTGTTTCAGCAATTGGCAATGCCGCCCGCAACGGTGTTCTAATCAAAGGTGGCACATTCCTAGAGAAAGCTGGCACTATTGATGCCATCGCTTTTGATAAAACCGGCACACTTACTGAAGGCAAGCCACAAGTGACAGATGTTATAACTAATGGCGTAACGGAATCCGAGCTGCTAGAAGTCGCCTTCACCCTTGAAGACTACTCAACACACCCGATTGCCAAAACGATTGTCGCTCATGCGAAAGATAAAGGGATTAAAAAAGCAGAAGGCCATGCTTTCAGTAACTTGACGGGCAAAGGCGTGCAAGCTGAGATTACTGGAACTATTCATTATGCCGGAAATATTAAGCTGTTTGACGCGCTTGGAACAGATTTAAAGATAATTCGTGAACAGGCTCTCGCTTTTCAAAAAGACGGCAAAACGATTGTCATTATTGGAACTGCCGAAAAAGCACTAGGTATCATCGCTGTTGCTGATACGATTCGTGAGACAGCTGTCCGTTCGTTGAAAGAACTCCGCAAAACCGGTGTGAAACAGCTCATCATGCTCACTGGTGATAATAAAGGAACAGCAGAAAAGGTTGCGAACGGTACAGACATCAACCGCTATTTCGCTGAACTGATGCCTGAAGATAAAGTAAAAGCAATCAAGCAGCTCCAGCAGGAAGGTCATCATGTCGCCATGGTCGGTGATGGAATCAATGATGCCCCTGCTCTTGCAACTGCTGACATTGGTATCGCAATGGGCGGCGCAGGAACAGATACAGCAATGGAAACAGCCGATATCGTACTCATGGCAGATAATCTAGAACAACTGCCTCATACGATGAAGCTGAGCCGCCGTGCTTTAAACATCATTAAGCAAAATATATGGTTCTCCATTTTGATTAAACTTGCAGCCTTAGTTCTAATTGTTCCTGGCTGGCTTACTCTGTGGATGGCCGTCCTGAGCGATACAGGTGCAGCCGTTATTGTTGTACTGAATGCACTAAGATTGCTAAAAGTGAAATCTCGCTAAATGTAATATGGAGTTGCTCCCCTGTACAGTCTAGTACGTGGGAGCAACTCCTATTTTTATGTAATGAGATCTAACCGGATTTACAAACGTTCTACTACTCGCACATAACTCTGTGCTCTCTCCGATCCCCTCTCTACTGTTCAATACAAAAAAGCCATTCAACGGGTTAAGCTCAACCCGCCGAATGGCTTTTTCAATCTTAATTATTCAGTTTCTTCCCGCTTGAAGTAGTCAGTGACTGCTCCTTTGGAAGCGGAAGTAACGTTGTGCGCATATTTGCCAAGTACGCCTTTCTTGTACAATGGCGGTGCTACGAATTTCTCTTTACGATTTGCAAGCTCTTCATCGGAAACGTCTACGAGAATCTCCTTAGTGGAGGAATCGATTGTAACAACATCGCCTTCTTGAAGAAGTGCAATCGGTCCACCTACTTGAGCTTCTGGCGCAATATGTCCAATTACAAGACCGTGTGTACCACCTGAGAAACGACCGTCTGTAAGGAGGGCAACTTTTTCACCGAGCCCTTTACCGACGAGAATCGCAGAGATGGAAAGCATTTCTGGCATACCCGGTCCGCCTTTTGGTCCTACATAGCGGATTACGAGAACGTCGCCTTCATTGATTTCGTTGTTCATAACAGCTTCTGTTGCTTCAGCTTCTGTATCGTATACACGTGCAGGGCCTGTATGACGTGTAACTTTAACGCCGGATACTTTGGCAACAGCACCTTCAGGAGCAAGGTTTCCTTTCAATACGATCAAAGGACCATCCTCACGCTTCGGCTTGTCCAAAGGCATGATAACTTTCTGACCTTCAGTAAGATAAGGAACATCTTCAAGGTTTTCAGCAATTGTTTTCCCAGTTACTGTGAGACAGTCGCCATGCAGGTAGCCTGCTTCAAGAAGTAACTTCATGACAGCCGGTACCCCACCGACATTACAAAGGTCTTCCATGACATACTTTCCGCTCGGCTTCAAATCAGCCAAATGTGGAACTTTCGCCTGGATGATGTTGAAATCATCAATTGTCAAATCTACATCGATTGCATGAGCAATGGAAAGCAAATGCAGGATTGCGTTTGTAGAACCGCCAAGCGCCATAACAACTGTGATCGCATTCTCAAATGCTTCTTTCGTCATGATATCTTTTGGATAGATTCCTTTTTCAAGCAAAGTGTATACTGCTTTACCCGCGTCATAGCAATCATCCTTCTTCTCTGGCCATTCAGCCGGATGAGAAGAACTGTAAGGAAGGCTCATACCCATCGCTTCAATTGCAGAAGCCATCGTGTTCGCAGTGTACATACCACCACATGAACCCGCTCCAGGACATGCATTACATTCAATGCGTTTCAACTGTTCATCAGAGATATCTCCGTTGTTATGCTTACCAACGCCCTCGAAAACAGATACAAGATCAATATCTTCTCCGTCTAGCTTCCCTGGGGATATCGTACCGCCGTAAACGAACAATGCCGGCACTTCAGAGTTGGCAATTGCAATCATGCAGCCAGGCATATTTTTATCACAGCCGCCAATAGCAACAAATGCATCAAGGTTCTCAGCACCGACTACTGTCTCGATCGAATCAGCAATGACGTCTCGACTTGGAAGTGAATATTTCATCCCGTTCGTACCCATGGAAATACCGTCAGATACAGTAATTGTGTTGAAGATGAATGGCACAGCACCAGCTTCACGCGCTCCGTCTTTCGCACGCAAGGCAAGGTCGTTAATGTGCATGTTGCATGGTGTTACTTCACTCCATGTACTAGCAATACCGATCATCGGTTTCTTGAAATCGTCATCTGTCAATCCTACAGCACGAAGCATCGCACGGTTCGGTGCACGCATGACACCATCAAATGCTTTACTGTGATGCCTAAGATCCTGTTTGTCCTGGCTCATTACTGGCTCCCCCTCCAAAATAAAAAATTCGCCTTGTTGTGCGAATTGTTATCGTTCGGTTGAAAATCACTATTTTCATAGACTTTTCATAAAAATGTGATTCGTCAAAAATATAATTATTATTATATAACCATTTTTCTAAAAGTTCAATGGACTTTCAGGTTTTCTCCTTTATTGTCGATTCAGGGGGAATTAAGTCCTATTTTGTTCGATTTGTAAAATATATTAAATTTTCACTGAAAGCGCTTCATTTTTGGTGCCAATGTCCGATATAATAGAATACAAATATAGGCAATATTTCTTAAGGGGTGAATCACCGTATGCTCAAACGTTTTAATTCTTCCATAAAGGCAAAAATTACAGCTCTGCTGCTGGCTATATCGCTTGGTCCACTTATTGTCGCAACAATCATCATAAGCTCCCAGTCGAACGCGGCCATACATAAGGAAGTCGAGGGCATGCAGACGAATAAGGCGCGGGACAATGCCCAATACATTAACAGCTGGCTTGAACAAAAGATTACAGCCATGGAAAATGTGATCGGTGCACATCCCGAATTCGCAAAGGGAAATAAAAAAGACATCATGCCTGTTTTGAAAACGATCGCAGAGGCGGATAACGATGTTAAATGGTACTCCTTCCTCAATGAAAAAGGGACTGCCCTTTCAACACTTGGCAAGACTGCAGAGGTAAGTGATCAGGAACATTTCAAAACAGTGAGCCAAAACAAAGAAACATTTATTTCCGATGTATTCCCTGATGTGAACTCAGGTAACAACATCCTGATTATTGACGTGCCGATCATAGATCAGAACGGCAGCTTTGCGGGGGCCGTCCAGGCAATTCTTGATCCTGCTCAAATTCTCACACTTGTTGATTCCATTAAAATTGGAGAAAGCGGGTACGGATACCTCGTCTCTTCTGAAGGAAATGTTCTCGTACACCGAAATGAGAGCAAAGTCGGAAAACCAGTTGCATCCGGAGCTGCATTCACAGAGTATAAACGTGACATACTCTCCAAACCGAATGGCTTTATGACCAATGACAATGACACGATTGCTTTCCAGCAAGTTGCCCTTCCAGGCTGGCATCTCGTGACTGTTGCACCTAAGAATGAAGTATTCGCCAATGTAGACCGTATGCGTTTCGTATCAATACTAATCATTGCTGGCTTTGTCGTACTTGTCGCAGTCGTTTCTTATGTCCTTGCTCGTTTCGTAATCCGCCAGCTTTCCGGCATTATTGGCATCATGCAAAAGGTAGCCAATGGCGACTTGCGTGAACGCCTCGATACATCAGGGACAGATGAAATTTCTCAGGTGAAAAAGAATATCAATCAGATGCTTGATGCTTTCTCTTCCCTTGTCAGCAAAATTACATCAACGACAAGGCATGTTGCTGCCTCATCAGGAGAATTGGCTCAGATTTCACATGATTCGTCACAAGCTTCCACGGCCATTTCACAATCCGTTGATTCAGTAGCAGACAGTTCAGAAGCACAATACCAGGCTTCTGAACAAGCAGCAGCTGCTACAGATGAAATGGCGCTAGGAATTATGAATATTGCCGAATCCGCTATTCAAGTCTCTTCATCGGCACAACTTGTTTCAGGACAGGTCGAACAAGGCAACAGCGATGTGAAGCAAGCGATTGGCCAAATTACGGTCGCGAGCGGCACAGTTAAAGAATCTGCTGCTATTGTACAGTCCTTGAAAGAAAAATCGCAGGAAGTGCATCAGATTATTACGCTTATTTCTGAAATAGCCGATCAGACGAACTTGCTCGCACTTAACGCTTCCATAGAAGCAGCACGTGCTGGTGAGCATGGTCAAGGCTTTACAGTTGTCGCGAATGAAGTGAAAAAGCTTGCCGTTCAGACAGGTGATGCAACTGTTGATATCCGGAATATTATTGATGAAATCATCCAGTCTACTGGTACAGCTTCAGAATCGATGAACGATGGTCTGGAAGAAGTACAGAACAGCATGGGTCAAATAGAGAAGCTAGGTGGCATATTTGATTCGATCCGTAATGCATTTAATGATGTGAATAGCCAGATTGAAAGTGTATCTTCACGTGCAGAACAAATTTCTGCAGGCACTGAGGAAGTCTCTGCTGCCACTCAAGATGTGACAACAGTATTCAAGACTGTTTTGGATGAGTTGAATGAAGTTGCTGCATCCGCCAAACATCAGAGCGAAATGGATGCAAGCATTGCTGCTGCTTCCGAGACATTGACACGCATGGCAAATGAACTTGAAGAACTTACTCAAGCGTTTAAGATTACTGAATAACGCGGATTCAATAAAACACAAAACCCACATCGCAAAAGCGATGTGGGTTTTATTATGCAACTAGATAAGGCATTTGTTTCTAATTAACGGAATTCAGCAATACCTTTGTTCGCAAGTTGCTGGATTGTAATGTCATCCATTGGCGGATTATGCAAGCCTGCTCGTACATCACGGTAGCAACGTTGCAATGGATTTTTGGCAGAAAGACTCCGTGCACCGACAATTCGCATTGCAAGGTCCACAACTTCCATCGCCTTATTGACGACAATCAGTTTCGCCACTCCGAGTTCTTCGCGCATCGCCATCCGTACATCTGCATCCCCGTCATCCCATTTGCGTGCCGTGTTGAAAAGAAATGTACCGCTCTCCATAATGCGAAGTTCAATTTGGCCAATCCGTTCTTTAACAGATGGAATGTCTGCAATTGTCCCTTCCATATCTCCTGGCGAGTAGCTTGTTGAGAATTTCAAAGCTTCTTCTCGCGCTGCCAAAGCAACACCATAGTAAGCTGCTGGTATGTGAAGGAGCCATCCTTGAGAAGGTTTCGGTCCAACTGGCCGATATTCAAGGAAATCATCTGATTCAAGTTTCACATTTTCAAAAACGACGTCCTCGCTACCCGTACCGTGCATGGCAACTGAATCCCAAGTATGGATCACTGAAACGCCTTCATGTTTGCGGCTGACGAGGAAATTCCCTACCTTCTCTGTACCTTCAATCGTAGCACTAACGATGAAATAATCGAGAATTGGTGCCATTGTTGTGAAGCTTTTACGCCCATTTAGAACCCAGCCGGATTCTGTCTCTTTCGCTGTCGTTAAAGGCAGATTTCCCCATGAAGGGCTTCCGGATGCAGGCTCAGATGCCGCATTGTTTACAAGGATACCATCTTCGATAACCTCTCCAGCTAGCTTATTGAATTTCCCATCAGGCCATGGATCATTTTCTCCAATATTCTTCATGACGCTCATATGCCAACCGATTCCAAGCCCAGTTGCTCCATCAGCTTTGGCAATCTCCACTTGCAGCTCAAGAAGCTCAACGAGTGAAATGCCAGTACCGGCAAAACTCTTCGGTATAGCTAGTGCCGGGTAGCCGCTCTTCTTCAAGTCTTCGAAATTCTCAAAAGGAAATCTCCCTTCCGCTTCCGCCTTCATTGCTCGTTCGCGGAAAGGCTTTACAATTTCTCTTAAATGTTCTAGCCGTTCTGCATGTGTCTCAAGTTCAGTCAGTTTCATCTTCCAAAGCCTCCTGCTTGCACCATGTAATTGCTTTCATTATAACATCCCTATTAGTAGTATTCATTGGATAAGCTATTGTAAAGACGTTTGCCGCCGGCGCAATGCCCGAATATTTGGAAGCGCAATCCCAGCAAGAACAACGAGGACACCGATCCACTGGACGACCGAGACATGTTCCCTTAAGACAATGACAGACATGAACACTGCCGTTGGGAGCTCTGAAGAACTTAAAATAGTCCCCAGCCCGCTACCGATATTCGGCATGGAAATGCTGAATAGGAGCGGTGGCAAAATAACTCCGAAGACACCAAGAAGCAGAGCATATTTATAAAGGCCCTCGCCTACAAAAGAACCGTCAATCAGAAATCTTGGTGGGAATATGAGACTTACAACAATAAATGCACCTGTTGACATGAGCATGCTTTTCGTCAGTGGCGGCACTTCCACACCGACCCGTCCGCTCAAGAAAATGAAAGCCGTGAAACTAATCGCTGCGAGAAGCCCCCAGATAATACCAGGCAACGGCATAGATATTTCTTTTACATTCAAAATTCCAGCCGCAAGCAGTGAACCGACGAACAGAATCAGAGCTGAAAACCATTTGCCTTTCCCCGGCACGCGCCGATCTAGTATCCACTCTGCAAACAGACCCATCCATGAAAATTGGAATAGCATAATAATTGCAATTGATGCATCAAGGTATTTCAATGACTGATAATAGCAAAGGCCAGAGCCTGCCATTGCAATACCTGAAGCAAGCAACTTGAATACCATCGACATTTTCATCTTATATTTCTTGCGGAGCAGAACGATGATCCATAGCATAGCCGCACCACCGAAAAACTGCGAACCAACGACTTGGGCAGGAGTGAAACCTTGACCATAGGCAATTTTGACAAAGGTGGACAGTATCCCAAAACTGCATCCCCCAAGAAAAGCAAGCAACGCGTAAATCCATTGTTTATTAATAATAAAACCCTCCTTCTAGAATTCACAGAACATGCACGAAACAGACTAATTCGGAAAATAAGTGATTTTTTTTCAATGAAGCAAACATTAGGAGTATAATGATACTATAGATACAAGGACAGGACTCGAAGTACCTGCCGAGCATGATATTTTTTTATAGTACAATAATAAATGAAACTGAGATTTTTTTAAATGTTAGGAGAAGATGAGGCATGAGTAATCAAGAAATCAAAGTAACACTTTCAACATCAAAGAAGGAAAAGCCGAAATCTGACCAACTTCCTTTTGGCAAGTACTTTTCAGACCATATGTTCATCATGGATTACAAGCCGGAACTAGGATGGTATGATCCGCGCATCGTGCCATACGGTCCTATTGAGCTCGATCCTGCAGCAAGCATCCTTCATTATGGACAAACAATCTTCGAAGGCATGAAAGCATATGTGGACAAAGATGGCGGCGCACGCATCTTCCGTCCCGAAATGAATGTAAAACGCCTTAACCGCTCCAATGACCGGATGTGTATTCCTCAAGTCGATGAAGACATCGTTCTTGAAGCAGTTAAGAAAATCGTTTCTATTGACCAAGATTGGATTCCAAACGCTCCAGGTACAGCGCTCTATATCCGTCCGTATGTATTCGCAACTGAGGCGAACATCAACGTCGTTCCATCCAAAGAGTACAAGCTAATGATCATCCTTTCTCCTGTTGGGGCATACTTCAAGGAAGGCCTAAACCCTGTTAAGATCGCTGTTGAAGATAAATATGTCCGCGCTGTCCCAGGTGGAACAGGTGAAGCGAAAACAGGCGGAAACTATGCAGGCAGCTTCCGCGTACAAGAGAATGTAGCCAAGAAAGGCTTCTCTCAAGTTCTTTGGCTTGATGGTGCGGAACATAAGTATATTGAAGAAGTCGGCGCAAGTAATGTCTTCTTTAAGATTTCAGGAGAAGTTGTGACACCTGCCCTTACAGGAAGCATCCTTCACGGCGTGACACGCGACTCCGTAATCAAATTGCTTAAGCATTGGGGCGTTCCTGTTACAGAACGAAGAATTTCTATTGAAGAACTATATGCAGCTTCACTTGAAGGCCAGCTTGAAGAAGCGTTCAGCTCAGGAACTGCTGCAGTAATTTCTCCGATTGGCCAGCTTACATGGAAAGATAAAGATCTTGTTATCAATGATAATAAGATTGGTGAGCTCACACAAAAAGTATATGATACGCTTACTGGCATCCAGTACGGTACAGAAGAAGATGTCTTCAACTGGGTTACAGAAATCAAATAATCTTATAGAAAGAAGCTGCATCTCCAGTCTCCTTACAGACTGCAGATGCAGCTTCTTTCTATATATTCGTGAACGCTGTTCAACTTGCATTATGTTATAATATGGAATAACTCATTTTTAGGGCCTTTTATATTTGTAAGCGTTACCAAATTATGCAAGGAGTTGGTTCCTTTGAAAAATGTATTTTCCTCCATGCAGTGGATGTTCTTCATTCTTGCCAATATTGTTGTCATCCCTGTCTCAGTCGGTGCTGCCTATGGATTGCCAGTTGCAGACATTGCGACTTTGTTGCAGCGGACGTTTTTCGTAATTGGTATTACTTCCCTTCTCCAAGGTTTATTCGGTCATAAGCTGCCGCTGAATGAAGGACCGGCTGGATTGTGGTGGAGCCTGTTTCTCATTTTTGCCGGAATGGTTGCATCAGGCAAGCAGGAAGCGAGCATTGTCCTGCGCAGTCTCGAGCTCGGAATTTTCATCGCAGGAGGAATTTTCCTATTACTCAGCGTGTTCCGTCTCATTAATCCGATTAAGAAACTTTTCACACCGCTTGTAACAGGTACATATCTCGTCCTGCTCGTCAGCCAGCTGTCAGGACCTTTTGTTAAAGGAATTCTTGGCGTCGACTATTTGTCAGATCGGCTTGATCCGAAAGTAGCCATCACAGCTGTTATTATTCTCATTTTGACAGTGATCCTGGCGAAGAGCCGCTTTAAGTTCCTTAGCAGTTATTCCATTTTAATCAGTCTTGCTACTGGTTGGATTCTGTTTGCACTTCTTAAAATTACAAAACCGATGAATTTGGAAGTCCATTCTTTTATATCTGTGCCGAAAGTGTTCACTTGGGGTACTCCAACATTCGATGCAGGCATTGTTCTTACATCCATTTTCACGGCTTTCCTGCTGCTTACGAATCTTGTAGCGAGTGCTGAGGTTGTATCTAAAGTGAGCGAAAGCAAAGAGCCGGTCAACTACCCGCGCTCGACATTCATTATGGGGATCAACCATTTGATCTCAGGGGCCTTCTCTGTCATTGGTGCTGTTCCGCTTGGCGGAGCTGCAGGTTTTATTGCTACAACCCGTATTAAAGAACGTCTGCCGTTTCTAATCGGAAGCACAGCAATTATGTTGATGAGTTTCTTCCCGGTCTTAATGGCGTTCCTTGCTTCCCTGCCCGTCCCTCTCGGGTATGCGACAATCTTCCTCGCCATCTCCAGCCTGATTGGACTTGGTTTGAATGAATTGCGAACGGCACTGCAAAATCCGGATGCACCAGCTATTATCAGCCTTTCACTTATGGGAGGCTTCGGGCTGATGGCTGTTCCAGAAGATGCACTCAGCACATTGCCTGAACTTCTCGTATCACTTGTAAATAACGGACTGATCATCGGTGTCATTATCGCTATCGTCCTGGAGCAAATTTTCAGGAAACGTCAGGCGATTCAAGAAAGACGGCAGACAGCTCCATGAATAAGAGAGCATGGACCACGTCCATGCTCTCTTTCTATTACAAAATCTGTCCAAGGAAATTCTTCGTCCGTTCTGATTGTGGGTTGCTGAAGATCTCTTTCGGTTTTCCTTCTTCCACAATGAGACCATCATCCATGAAAATAACACGGTCGGCGACTTCACGGGCAAAGCCCATTTCATGCGTTACAACGACCATCGTCATTCCCTCTCGTGCAAGTCCCTTCATTACTTCAAGCACTTCCCCGACAAGCTCTGGATCAAGAGCTGAGGTTGGTTCATCAAAAAGCATTGCCTTTGGCTCCATCGCAAGTGCTCTGGCAATCGCGACGCGTTGCTGCTGCCCTCCTGAAAGCTGGCTTGGATAATTGTCCGCTTTGCCGCGGAGACCGACTTTATCAAGTAATTTATATGCTTTCTCTTTCGCAGCAGCCTTGCTGAGCTTCCGTACCTTTTGAGGAGCGAGGATGATGTTATCGAGCACTGTTTTATGCGGGAACAGATTGAATTGCTGGAACACCATACCGACTTCTGTACGGATTTCATTAATATTCACTTTACGGTCAGTCAAATGCTGCCCTTCTATGATGACATCACCATCTGTTAATTCTTCCAGCATGTTCAGACAGCGGAGAAATGTACTTTTCCCTGATCCGCTCGGTCCGATGACACAAACAACTTCAGATGGTTTGATGCTGCAATTGATTCCTTTCAGTACTTCCAAATTTCCGAATGACTTATGCAAATTCACAATCTCAATCATACGCTCAACCTCCTCTCCATATAGCGCAGAATGAATGAAAGACTTAATGTAATGGCGAGGTAGAAAAGAGCGACTGTCGAATAGATTTCAACCGCATTGAAATGGTTCGCAGCAATCTGTCTCCCCTGGAAAATAAGCTCCGGAACTAGGATGACTGACAATAGCGACGTATCTTTAATGCTGATGATGAACTGATTGCCAAGTGGCGGGATCATTCGGCGGAAAGCCTGAGGCCAAATGACATGGCGCATTGCCTGTCCCCTTGGAAGTCCGAGAGAACGTGCTGCTTCCATCTGTCCCTTATCTATTGAAGCGACTGCCCCGCGGACAATTTCCGCTATATAGGCACCCGAATTGATAGCAATAACAATAACCCCTGCAACGATGGAGTTCATTTTGAAACTGCCTCCATCGAGAATACCTTGGTTGATGATAAGCGGCAGAGCGAAGTAGATCCAAATCGCCTGCACTAGTACAGGCGTGCCGCGGATGATTTCAATGTAAACTGTACAAAGTCCATAAAGAAATTTGTTCCTGGATATACGGCCAAGCCCAAAAATGATGCCAAGGACGAAGCCGATCGCGATGCCGAGCACTGAAATGAGCATCGTATAGTAAAGACCTTTACCAAGCTCAGGCATATAATCCAGGACTCCTGCCCAATCAAATGTGGACATATCGAGTTCCTCCTTTTTCAGATGGGAAAAAGGCGCAAGCGCACGATGGCTGCACCTTTTTCACACAATCAGTTCTTATTTGCTCTCTTTTTTACCGAAATATTTTTCGTTGATTTCATCGTATTTACCATTTTCCTTCAGCTTCTTCAAAGCATCATTTACAGCATCGACAAGCTCTTCTTGCCCTTTCGCTACAGCAATGCCGTATTTCTCAGCCTGGTACTTGTCACCGACCATTTTAAGGCTTTCACCTTTTGTTTTGATATAGTAAGCAACGTTTGGCCAGTCATAAAGAATTGCATCGACGCTGCCGTTTTCTACTGCAAGGTATGCCTGATCAAGCTGCTCATACTCTTTAGGAGTTGCTCCATCAAGATGCTTCTTAATATAATCCGCACTTGTGGATCCAAGACGTGTTGCGATTTTCTTACCCTTCAGATCGTCAATGTCCTTAATGTCTTTATTGTCCTGCTTCACACCAATACCTAGACCTGACTCATAGTAAGGATCGCTATAGTCAATCGCTTTTTTGCGTTCTTCTGTAATTCCGATTCCTGCAATCGCCATATCAAAAGATTTCGTTTGCAGTCCTGGAATGATGCCATCGAAGTTCGTCGTTTTGAAATTGACATTGAATCCTGCTTCTTCAGCAATCGCCTTCATCAGATCAACATCAAAGCCTGTCAATTTACCATCCTTCTGGAACTCAAACGGGACGAAGGAATTATCTGTTCCGACTGTGTATGTATCCTTTAGCGCTTTTTTCTTGTCCCCTTTGCTCTTGCTTTCTTCATTTCCCCCGCCACATGCGGCAAGTAGCAGTATAAGTGAAGCTGCTATAACGAGAAATCCCCAACCCTTTTTCATTCTGTTTTTCCCCCTTGTCTAAGTTGAAAAGTGAATACCCTCTAAATAAAAATATGAAATATTCAGTCTTTCATTCTCGAATTTTTTACCCGTTCCTTCTTCTTTCCAAACTGAGCCTTCCAATTTTTTTCTATTTTTTATTTATAATTAGGATTTAAGTCCGATATATTACTAAAGGATTTAGTTTAATTAGAGGAGCCTTATTATGAGACAAAAGAATATGATTACGCGCAAACTTGGCTTTATTATTATGGGGATTCTGCTATTTTCTATCGGCGTTATCTTTGTTTCTATGTATAAAACGAACTATGATGAAATCAAAAAGTCAGCCGGTGTCGAGGCTTACGGATGTGCTAATATCACTACTGCACTGATCAAGCCTTCTGACATTGAGAAAATCAAAGCCGGAAATACGGAAACAGCAGACAAGGTCGGCAAAGATATTAGCTGGACTGTACAGCATAAAGACATTTTTGCCGGACAGTACATCATGGATACGAATGGTAAACTGCTCGCGGTTGATGACAATCTGCTTAGCCAAGGTTTCCATCCTGGTGATCAGTTCCAGATTTCAGAAGAGGATCTTGATCATTTAATGACTGCGCGTGCTCCTGTTTATTCCGACATCTATGAATTTGGCGGAATGAAACGCTTGACCGGCTATGCGCCTATTTTTAAAGATCATGACCCGGACAAGGAAATTGTAGCGATTAGTGCAATCGATTTTGAATCCAATATTGTTGGTACAAGAACTTGGGATATGATTAAAGGAAGCTTCCTGTTCGCGATCATTCCAATTCTTCTCGCCGGATTTGCTACAATCTATCTCATTAAGAAAACGACAGAACCACTAAACCCGATCATTCAATTTGCAAGCAGAGTCGCTGACGGTGATCTCACTGTGGAGAACTTGCCGATCCTGCGTAAAGATGAAATCGGTCAACTTTCCGGAGACTTGAACACGATGGTCGACAATCTTCGCAGCATCATAGGTGGTGTATCGGCCAATGCTTCCCAGGTTGCCAACTCTGCAGAGGAATTGTCGGCAAGCGCCGAAGAGATTTCTGTCTCAGCAGAGCAGAATCTTGCCTCTACACAGAATGTACGCCAAGGTTCTGATGAACAGATGAAGATTGTCCATGACAGCAATAACATTCTATCGACGATTTCTGAGAAGACTCATACAATCAGCAACAAGGCGGAAGAGCTTTCTGCAGCTTCTATCGATACTTCTTCCAAAGCGGAAGAAGGAAATCGGGCCATTTCCGAATCGATCGCTCAGATGGAACGAATTAATGAACGTTCAGGTCATATGACCGCCTCTATGAATACGTTGAGTGAAAAATCAGCTGAAATCAGCAATATCATTACATTAATAACGAATATATCCGATCAGACGAACTTGCTTGCCTTGAATGCTGCGATTGAAGCTTCACGTGCTGGTGAAAACGGCAAAGGATTCGCTGTTGTTGCCGATGAAATTCGTAAGCTCGCTGAGCAATCTTCAAGTGCAACGAAACAGATCAGCGGACTCATACATGAAATTCAGTCTTACACTGAGCAAACTGTCGTTGAATCGGAAGAAAGCATGCAAGCAGTTAAGGATGGAACAGAATCAATTCGCAATGCCGGTACATCCTTTGGTGCAATACATGAAGCAGTAGGATCTGTTTCAAATGAAATCAGCAGTATTCATCAAGATATTGAATCCATTTCTATAGACATCGGCGCAATTGTAGAAGCGATGCAGCAAATTGAATCTGTCTCGGAACAGAATGCGGACAACACTGCTCAAGTCCTTAACGAGTCAGAAGACCAGGCAGCTGCTATAGAGGAAATCACTTCCCTTATGGATCGTCTATCTCATATGGCTGAAGAATTGGATAAGCAGACACAGCGTTTCAAACTTCAATAATAAAAAGGCTCGGATTAGATTCCGAGCCTTTTTACATGTAAAAAATATTCATATTGCAAATAGCGGAAAATAATGTAATAATACTTCTTAATATGTCTATTTATCTATTTAACTTGCAATTATATAGGTACATAATCACGAAACACAAACTGAACATGGTAAAGGAGTTTGGAACATGCGTAATTTTGAGGTAGGTAAGAAACTGGTTTCCCTTATCGTCATTTCGGGTTTACTGCTTCTTATAATAGGCGGAATTGGATACGCTTACATGCGTTCTATGGCCAATGATACAGAAGCTATGTACAAAGATCAGCTTCTTAAAATCAACACCCTGGCTAAAATAAAAAGCAACGACCTCATCATGGACTCTTACATGCTTGAGACCATGCTCAGCGATGATAAAGCATTCAGAGAAAGCAAACAGAAGCAAATTGAAGAATTGATTCAGACTAATATTAGTATGGAAAGACCAGAACTATTTTCCGAGGAATCTGTCAGCAGTGAAGAATACGGGGAAATTGTCGGCGGTTTTTCCGAACTGAGACAGCACTCACTTGACCTAGCTTCAGAAGGAAAAAGCAAAGAGGCCTATGATTTCTATGTGAACAGTGTAAAGCCGCAGCGTGAATTACTTAGTGATTCCGCTAATAAACTCGCTGACTACCAAGAGAAGCGTGCAGAAAAACTAAATGAAGAGAACAATAAAAAATTCGGACAAGCGACCTTCTTCTTCGTCACAATCATTATTGCAGGCATTCTAATACTTTTAGCATTTGGAATATTTGTCACACGCATGATCACTGTCCCACTTCAAGAAATCGGTTCTCTTATGAAGAAAGCTGAAAAAGGAGACCTGACAGGCGTAGCAACTTATCATTCAAAAGACGAACTTGGTCAGCTTTCAAGTTCTTATAACTATATGATGGAAAGCTTACGTGAAACGATTGCCTGTGTTCATCAGAGCGCTGACATGGTTGTCGCCGCTTCGGAACAAATGAGAGCAAGTTCGGAACAAAGCACGGAAGCAAGCACACATATCGCTTCAACAATCCAGGAACTTACAGTTGGCTCTGAGCGCCAGCTGCGCAGTGTTGAGGAAAGCACGGATGCTGTAGAGAGAATTTCCGAATATGCAAACAACATTAATAGCAATACTGCTTCTGTATCTACTAACGCTAATGATACAGCGCGCATATCGGCTGAAGGAAAAGTTGCTATCGACAAGATGATCAAACAAATGAATGAAATTAACGATAACGTATCCGGCCTTAATAACATTGTCCAAGCTCTAAGCAGACGCTCTGCCGAAATCGGCACGATCAACGATGCGATTACAGCGATTGCCGATCAGACGAACCTGCTTGCATTAAATGCTGCAATTGAAGCAGCAAGAGCCGGTGAACAAGGAAAAGGCTTTGCTGTCGTAGCGGATGAGGTACGAAAGCTTGCTGAACAGTCCGTTCACTCTGCAGACCAGATTGCAGCCTTGATTGCAACAATCCAAAGCGACACTGAAGAAACGCTCGATTCCATGGCAAAGACTTCAGAAGGTGTTCTCATCGGAATTGAAGTCGCAAGAACAGCTGGAGAATCATTCCACAATATCGAGAAAGCGATCTACGGCGTAACAAGCCAGATTGAAGATGTGGCATCGGCCATTGAGCAATTGACGAATGGCACGCAACAAGTCGCCAACTCAATTATGAATGTGAAAGATGTAGCAGAAGGAACAGCTGCCAGCAGCCAGACAGTTTCTGCAGGTACTGAAGAGCAGCTCGCTTCCATTGAAGAAATCGAAGCATCCTCAAGCAATCTTGCCAATATATCAGAGGAACTCCAAAACGCAGTTTCACGTTTTAGAACAGTTTAATTAGAATAATATTCTTTAAGCCCTCCATCCTTTAAGGACTGGAGGGCTTTTTTCGAGTATATTCAACAAATTGACCCATACATCTTCAAAATTAGGCATAAAGAACCGATACTCATAATATAAAAGTCATAATAAGGAGATTACATCATGAATTTTTTGCAAAATTTAAAAGTACGGACGAAATTAGCTATTCTAGTCATCTTTGCCTCCTGTCTCGCTGCAGCTCTTGGCCTCGTTGGTCTGGCTTACATGAAAGACATGGGCAAAGATACGAAAGAGATGTACCAGGACCGGCTCCAGCCAATTCAGACAATCGGTAAAATGCGTTCAAATAATAAAGCGATGGACAGTTACATGCTGGAAGCCATGCTATCTAAAGATAAAGCATATTCGAAGCAGCTTGTTGATCAAATCGATCAACTCGTTCAGGAGAATATTAGCATGGAAGACCCTTCATTCTTTAAAGAGGGTGTTCTGAGCTTTGATGATTATGGGAAAATTGTTGATCAATTTTCAGAAGCCCGAAAGAAATCACTCGATCTGGCAAAGGAAAATAAAAACAAAGAAGCTTATGAAGTCTATGTAAATGAAGTAAAAGCAATCAGTCAGCAATTCGATGATTCTATAATTAAACTGAGAGAATACCATGAAAAAACGGCCAAACAAGTTGACATTGATAATGATGATAAAATCGCCAAGGCTAGCTGGACACTGTTCTCCCTCATCATTGTTGGCATCATTCTTCTTATTGCATTTGGCATGCTCGTTTCCCGTATAATCACCCGCCCTCTTTCGGACATATCAGGGTTAATGAAATACGCTGCCGAGGGCGACTTAACGCATAAAGGCGATTATCAATCCGGGGATGAACTTGGACAACTGAATGCTTCCTATAATCATATGATGGACAGTATTAGAGATACGATCAGTAAAGTAAACGAGAACGCTGAAATGGTCGTCGCCTCCTCTGCCCAACTGAGCGCAAGCGCCGAACAGAGCACACAGGCAAGTACACATATTGCTTCTACAATTCAGGATCTCGCTCAAGGATCGGAAACTCAGCTCCGAAGTACAGAAGAAAGCGAAAAGGCCATTCACGGCATTACAGAGTATACGAAACAAATCAATGAGAATACAAATGCTGTGTCTGCAAGTGCCAAACAGTCAGCAGAACTTTCTGCTGAAGGTGAGAAAAAGATTCGTGAAATGGTTGACCAAATGCAGACTATAAGCAATAATGTCGCAGGTCTCGGCAAAGCTGTTAAAGCTTTGAGCGAACGTTCTGCAGAAATTGGCAGTATTAACTCTGTTATTACGAATATTGCCGACCAGACAAACTTGCTTGCTCTAAATGCGGCTATTGAGGCTGCACGTGCTGGCGAACATGGAAAAGGCTTCGCCGTCGTCGCAGATGAAGTACGTAAGCTCGCAGAACAGTCTGTGAACTCTGCCGATCAGATCAAAGCATTGATCGGGACAATTCAAGATGAGACTGAAGAAACGCTTTCCAATATGGATGAAACGATTCGCGGCGTAGAAGTTGGCATTCAAGTCGCTCGCTCTGCAGGAGATTCCTTCGCTGAAATCGAACAAGCCATCCAGCAAGTATCAAATCAGTTTAATGACGTTGCTCACGCGATTAATCAGCTGACGGACGGCTCGCTTCAAGTGGCCGATTCCATTCGCAATGTAAAAGAAGTTGCAGAAACTGCAGCTGCAAGCAGTCAGACTGTATCAGCAGGTACAGAAGAACAGCTTGCTTCCATGGAAGAGATTGAGACTTCAGCGAGCGGTCTTGCGGAGATTTCCGAAGAACTCCAGCATGCTGTTAAACGTTTTAAACTATAATTCCAAACAAAAAAGCATTGTCCTCGCAATATATGAGGACAATGCTTTTTTACTAATAGATTAGCCAGATGAGCGGCTGTGTAATAATCGATACAACGATAGAGGAAAGCCCCATCGCTACTGTTCCGGCCGCTCCCTCTTCTTCAGAGTGTTCCATCGCCATCGCAATTCCAATCGCGTGGGAAGCACAGCCAATTCCGATTCCCTTCCCAAGGAAATGACGAATGCGTGCCAATTTAAACAAATACGGACTCATAACTGCCCCACCAATCCCTGCGAACATAACAAAAACAGCAGCGAGTGCCGGCACACCCCCAATTGTATGAGCGATATCCATCGCTACCGGAGTCGTAACATTCTTTGGTGTAAGTGAAAGTGCAATTTTTTGATCAATATGAGCCAACTTTGTAAGAATAAGTCCACTTGCCACCCCCGATATTGCTCCAACGACAACACCGGACAAGATCGGGACGATATTGCGTTTCAGCATATCCCACTGTTTATAAAGCGGATATGCAAGTGCAACAACAGCAGGGCCAAGTAAGTGATTGATCCAATTCGCTCCTTGTGCGTACACATCATAAGGAATACGCAAGACAAATAGTAAAGCGATGATCATAACTGTTCCAATGAGCACCGGTATCGTAAAAGGTCCGGGGTATTTTTGACTGATTTTGCGGGCTAACATATAAATGAAGATCGTGCCTATTATAGATAGGATTCCTGTAACAAATGTCAGCATTGGCTCCGGCCTTCTTTCCGGCGAATGAGCACTTGTGTAACGGCTCCGCCGATCAACATGACCATCGCTGTGCTCACTAAGGCGATGACAACAATCCAAATTCCCGCTCCTTTGAACAGATCAAGATACTCGATTGCTCCAACCGTAATGGGCAGAAATAAAAGTGGTAAATGCCTAATAAGCAACGAGGCCCCTTCTTCAGCCCATTTCGGCTTGAAAATACCTGTTAGCAAACAGAATAAAAACAGAAGCATCCCTATGACACTTCCAGGTATGAAAAGGTGAAGTGCATGCTCAATCCATGTACCTAACCAATAAAATACAAATAGGATGGCAATATGAATAACCAATCGCAGAACTTGCATGATGAAGATCCTCTCTGTCATAAAATATGAAATACTTACCTATTATATCATTTTTCATGACAGAGAGAGGGTTCCCCATATATCAATTAAGTCATGGCCGAAAGTCTCCTCCGGCGCTCTTCATCGTCGTGCATCTCTACTATCTGTTTCAAACCAAGATGAATCATTACATAAATGAAGAACCAGGCTACCGCTATTAAAAGCAGTACTGCATACGGCCAGCCGATCATATCCCACAGCGCATGAAGGACAATAGGAATGATGAAGAACTTCAGGAATTTTGAGCTGAAGAAGTGATGTGGAGCGAGCTTTTCCGATCCTTTTGCATACATAAGTGCCGCTCCACCAATTGCCGACCAGACGACATGCCCGCCAACTGATTGCCAGCCACGCAAGAAGATAATTTCAAGCATGGAATCAAGTCCCTCTTCGTACATGTAGCGAAACGCATATCCTGCAGACTCAAACGCTGCGAATCCGGCCCCGATCGCTGCACCGATCAGCAGTCCATTCAATATATAGATCGGGTTCATCCGTTTAATGAAATAGGCGACAATCGCCAGTTTTCCAATTTCCTCAATAACACCAACCATAACAGCACCGACCACATCCATATTCTCCACTGGAAAAATTGAATATAGAATAAGTGCTGCGACAAGTGACGCCGCTCCTCCTACAAAGAAGAGCTGTGCAGTTTCGTAAATACTTACATTTTGCGGCGCATTCATTTCCCAGAAGAATATAAGTAGTGCAAAAGGTCCTGCGAATGAACCGACTACAATCAACCCCGGCAAGGTGTTCTGATTATTGAAAGAATTGATGCCGATATAAAGCAATATGTACGTGAGGGCAAAAATTAGAAAAACACGGGCAAACAGCCATGGTTTCGGCCATGTTGCTTCTATATCCCTAAGCTTCGGAGTTGTCGCTCTCGTACCAGCAGCGAAAAGCATCTCTGCCTCATCCTTCGTATGCTTCTCAAAAACTTCCGAAAAAACTTGCTCCACATTCATTTTAATCTTGCGCCTGTCACCGACATACCGATCCAGTTCTTTCTTCGCAAAGCTGGACCGCATTGCTTCCGAGAAATTTTGTGAAGCTTTCTCATTAATACGGTGCGGACTCAGTTCTTCTGATATTTCTTCCGAGTGAAGAATGGCGCGAACCTTTTCCTTCTCCAGCTTGGCACCGCATGCCTGACAATAATTATCTTTATCATAATTGACGTGTTCACCACATTGATGGCAGTACATGCACATGCCTCCTTTTTCTTGCATAGCAATAGTATCATTTGGCAGAACAAAATTTATTATGCATATTGATTAAGACTTCTCTTTAAAATGGCGACAATAGCCTTTTTCTTGCATAGACCACTTCTCCATAAGCAGACCACATGCTATTCCAGCAGCTCTCACACGCAAACTAAACCGTTCTTCCCCATCCAAACCGATCAGAAACACAAGCACCCCCAATAACAGCAATGCGAGTCTTTTGAAGCCGTGCATTCCGAATCGCCTCTCATTTTGATTTTTCCTATTATGACATTTTGTTTCAAAAATTGCATACTGTGAAAATATAGTATTAAATCTCTTTTTATGATTGAAAAGATTCATATACGGTTGGCATTTTGATATTTTTGTAAGTATTTGAATTGTAAAAAACGAAAAAACAAATGTGGATTTTTGGAAATTAATCTGCTAGTCTAACATCAATCTTTATTAAGAAAAGCCACTCGCACTGTTAACTATTATGCGGATTACAAAATCAACAATTTCAGAAACAAGAGGGATGCATATGAAGAATCAATATGTTTTTGGGCTGCTCATGCTGCTCGTATTATTAAATGGCTGGCTAATTTTAATCGCGGATCTGCCCTTTTCCAAAATAGATTTTATCCTGGCTGCCATGTCTCTTGTCATTATGACCGCATTACCCGGCCGTTTCATTTTCCTGTATCTCGCCATTGTCGTCCTAGGCTATGGAGGATTTCTGACTGGCTATTCATTCTGGTTCCATGAAACCGGAACAATTCAGACGCAGTATATTTATAATCATTTGCTCGTGACAAGCTTCCTCCTTCTGTATTGGGTGCTTATTTATCAAATCAAGGCGCTTACTACTGAAAATGATACGCTTGCCCTGCGGATCGCCAAGTTAGAAAAGATTGATAAAGATACACAAATTCTGACGCCAGATGAATTTCTTTATCAAGCACGTTTTATCCTTTCATCGACAAGACGTCATAGTGAAGCGTGGCTCGTCGAAATGGATATTGAAGAAATATCAGAATACGCTCAGGAAAATCTCCAGGAGTACTTGGAAGCGATTGTTCTCGATTCTGTACGTGAGCAGTTTGATATCGTAACAGCGACACCTGGGAAAATCTTCTTCATCCTGAAAGAAACTCATGAAAATGGTGTAGAAATCGTCCTCGATCGTATTAGACAGAAACAAAAGGAAGCACTGAATCTAGTGAATTCGCCGTATACAGTCCATTGGGGACGTTTTACAGATGAAAATCAACTCGAGAATATCGAGGGGGTCATAGCATGACGAGTCTATTGTTCATCATCATGCTCTTCTTCTGGCTCTTGCTCATTTTCTATTCCTGGATGACTATTTCCGGTGTATGGTTCCGTTTGCGAAAAAAAGAAAGAAAACAGCTTGAGCATTACCCGAGCGTCGCGTTGCTCATTCCTGCCCATAATGAAGGTGTCGTTATCGCGAAGACTCTCTCAGCCATGGCAAGGCTTGAGTATCCCGGCAAGCTTGATGTCTATCTGCTCAATGACAACTCACAAGATGAAACTGGAGAAATTGCTGCTCAATTTGCGGAGATTTTCTCCCATATCCATCATATAAAAGTACCACCGGGCGAGCCAAAAGGTAAATCACGTGTGCTCAACTATGGCTTGTCCATATCTGAGTCGGACTATTTCATCGTCTATGATGCAGACAATGAACCGGAACCAGACGCATTGCGCCTGCTCGTCGAAACAGCTGAGACTACTGAGAACGCAGCAGGTGCGGTCGGTTATGTGAAAACAAAAAACGTTGCAACGAACACACTCACTCGCATGATTGCACTCGAGTTCCAAGTTTTCCAGCTGCTTATGCAATGTGGACGCTGGGCGGCCTTCAAGCTCGGTTCACTGGCTGGAACGAATATGCTTTTGCGCCGTTCCGTTCTTGAGGATGCAGGCGGTTACGATCCTTATGCTCTTGCTGAAGATGCAGAGCTTACGATCCGTCTAACCGCAGCCGGCCTCCGCCTCCCTGTCGTTCCCGAATCGCACACTTGGGAACAGGAACCGGAAAATCTGAAAATCTTCATTAAGCAAAGAACACGATGGTTGATCGGTAACATTTATCTATTGGAAAAATCATTCCATGATCTTTCACATTGGAGGGGACGCACGTTCATCCTTTCTGTGCAGCATGTTCTGACGTATCTGATCTTTATCCTGCTATTGCTTTTCTCGGATGTTTTCTTTATTATGAGTTTGCTCGGTTACACGCTTCCAGAAATGAAAGCACCGCTCCTCATTCTCTGGTTCATGAGTTATATCGTATACACGACTCAGCTGCTCAGCGCGATTGTCGTGGACAGAAATGTAAGCTTTACGAATATTATCTTTGTGCTCATCATGTATTTCACTTATGCGCAAATATTCGTCATCATGCTCGTCCGTGCATTCTATATTTACATCAAGAGCCGCATCCAGAATAAAACAATCGGCTGGGATAAAACACAACGTTTCAAGAGTAAGGACCAACAGACATGAACAAACAACAGATCATTCTCGGCTGCGCTATCTTCATCATAGCCGCAGCCGCTATCTTCATCTATATTTATTTGCACACCGACCCGGTAACGCGCAAATCACGTGAAACTTTGAGAACAATTAAACACGAATATATGAATCATCATCATATGATTCATGCATATCCAGGTAAAGTGGACAGCCAATATCTTTCGGAGAGTGCCGGGTTGTACATGAACTATCTCGTCAAAACTGGACGTGAAGATGAATTTGAAGAATATGTAGAGGAATTCAAGGAACAATTTCTAATCGAAAAGAATGGGCAAGTTTTTGTAAAGTGGGAACTTGATACAGGCGCCCATGTCAATGCGCTCATTGATGATATGCGTATCGTCGCTGCGTTGAACCGGGGAGCTCGACTCTTCTCCAATTCGAAGTATACGACCCTTGCCGACAAAATCGTCGCCGGCATCAAAAGCAAACAGCTACGGGATGAAACGGTCGTCGATTTCTATGATTGGAAATATGATAAACCCGCTGACCGCATCACATTAAGTTATTTGACAGGCGACTTCTTCCATTACTTTTCCGGTAATGATCGTGAAAAACGGTTCCTGGAAAATGCGACTGTATCAGGAAACGCATTTTTCCCGGAATATTATAAGATCTCCGTAGATTCAGGCCAATATATAAGCAAGAGAGAAGTCCATATGGTCGATCAGATACTCATCGCGATGAATCGTAAAAACCTTGGCTTCGATTCACCACGATTCCTCAGCTGGCTAAAAGAAAAATGGCAACAGGAGCATAAAATTTACGGACGATATGACCGGAGCAGCGGCAACCCTTCCGTCAAATATGAATCTCTATCTGTCTATGACTATATGCAGAGGTATCTTGATCAGGCGGGTGAACACGAAATGGCGAAGGAAACAAGAAAACGCATGCGTGAAATTGCCCCGGAACGTGACCTTGGCGAAACGCATTTCTTCGACTATATCCATTACCGTTTTATAACTACGAAATAAAAGAAAAGGAAAAGAGCAGGCAGCAGATTAACCGCTGCCCGCTCTTTTTTTCATGAATCCGCCTTGCTGCCGAATGACGATGATGAATAAAATCGTCCCAAGCACCATGAACGCACCACCTACAGAAAACAACGCAAGAGCCAAATCCGGGGCCTGACCGTAAAGCGTCAAATAAAAGGCCAGAAGCAAAGCCGGCGTACCGAACTGGTAAAACCAGAAATGAAACAGAGCAAGAATATGTTCCGAGATACAAGGACGTTTCTTGTGAATCAAACCCGCAAGCCACATAATGAGCCCGCCAACAAGAATTGTTGAACCGATAAGAATCATATGCAGTCCGGCTTTCACAAACAACGTCGAAACCCAGGCGGCAATACAGAGGGACAAATAGACAATCGCAGTACGATTCCAGATCTTTGTCATTGAAAAACACCTCCTGCTATTAGTAAATGCAGGAGGTGCTCTTTGTTTTCCGGTTATTTTATGATATTGGGGTGTTTTGTTTTTTGAGATGGGTTGGATTCTGCTAATTTTTGTATGGATTCTAATAACTTTGCGTGGAATTCAGCACCTCATCAAAATAAAAAGCGCAGCGAATCTGACCCCTACTGTCAAACCCGCTACGCTCATCTTACTTATTTTCTTGTTTTCAAAGCTTTCAATGTCCGGACATCCGGTGAACCGGCAAGACCGGCAGAAACATGGAGGTCAGATAAGAGATGCTCAAGTACATTGCTGACACCATTTTCACCGTCGATTGCGAGGCCGTACATGAATGGTCTGCCGACAAGCACTGCATCTGCTCCGAGTGCGAGCGCTTTGACAACGTCAGCACCTCTGCGAATACCTCCATCAAAAAGAACCGGGATTTGACCGTTGATCTCCTCTACGATGGTAGGCAATGCTTCTGCAGAACCGATTACTCCATCGAGTTGGCGGCCACCGTGGTTGGAGACTATGATGCCATCTACACCGTGTTCAAGTGCAAAACGCGCATCTTCCGGATCAAGGATACCTTTCACGATGACAGGAAGGCCAGTCGCTTTCTTAATCTTTTCAATGTCTTTCCAGTTCAATGTCGGATGGGCGAAATTCTCGACGATTCCGCGTACAATCGTGTCATCGTCAGTTCCGTCAAGATGACTCATAAATGCTTCATCATTTTTAAAATTGGCTAGACCGTATCCTGCCTTAAGCGGTGAAAATTGATTTTCCAAATCTCGTTCACGCCAGCCGATCAGCACCGTATCAACAGTGACGACAATCGCATCATAGCCAGCCTGCTCTGCACGGACCGCCATATTAATAGATACATCCGGATGTCTTTCATTCCAGTAAATCTGATACCAAAGCGGATGATCAGGTACCTCTTTAGCGATTTCTTCAAGTGAAAAAGTCGAAGCTGTACTTACGATCATTGGCACTCCATGTTTCTTCGCCGCTCTCACTGTTGCAAGCTCTGCTTCTGGATGAGCAAGTTTCTGCATGCCGATTGGCGCAAGGAAAACCGGCTGTTTATATGTATTACCGAACAGTTTCACACTAAGGTCAATGTTTCCGACATTTTGCAACATGCGTGGGACAATTTTCACTTGTTCCAATGAAGTTCGGTTATTGCTTAATGTCTCTTCTCTTCCGGCACCCGACTGAATATAATCGAACGCCTCTTTAGGAAGAACTTCCTGCGCTTTCTTTTCTACGTTCTCAAACCGATATGGGAAATGTGTCTCCCCATCAATATGTTTCATGAGCGTATCCTGCTTTTTGCTCATATGACTGCCTCCTCTATTTTCAACTCAATATAGTGAGTTTACAAGAAAGATAGAGAATTCTCTCGTTTTTTGCCTTATTATTAAGAAAATTAGCCCCAAGAACAAAATAAAAGCACCCCCGCCTTGAAGACGGGAGTGCCATTTCCTCAATTATGCTACGTGACCTTTACTTTTGCCAGATTTACGTGCTTCCTTGCGCTTGCTCCACCAAGTGGAATAACTACAATTCATCCTCATTACATACCTGATTTTATAAGGCTTTTAAGAAAAACTCAATCAGAAAAAAGGGCAGACAGGCTAGTCTTTTTTGTTGTAAGAGGTTATTGGAAAATTATGTATTATAATCTATTTTTGTAGTATAATAGGTTCTACTGTAGGCTTAAAGGCGGGGTAATTTATATGAGTAACAAAAGAAGAGATCTAACACCTCATGAGAATTCAATATTACTTTCAGAGGTTGAAAATATGTGCCCTTTTTGTGCAAAACCACTTATGTATGAGAAAAATGGTAGACAGTACAAACTATGGGAAGGCGCACATATTTATCCTCTTAATCCTACAGAATCAGAGATTGAATTATTAAAGGATGAAGAGAGATTACATGAAGATGTAAATAACATAAAAAATTTTATTGCATTATGTGGTGATTGCCACAAGAAGTTTGATAACCCAAGAACTTCTGAAGAATATAGGTGGTTATTAAGTATTAAGAAAAACATATTGTCTAAGAGTGAGACTAGAGCAAAATATGCTGATTATCAAATTGAATTAGAAATAAAGGAAGTCATTACAATGCTTGTAGAGGAATTTAATGAGTGTACTCTTAAGCAGTTAGAGATGCAAGCATTAAAATTAGATGAAAAAGCAAATGAAACATTGACTAGAATAACAAAGATGAGGATAAGAAATGAAATAACTGAATACTTTTATTATATAAAAGAGCAGTTTGCTCATTTAGATAGTCAATATCCTAGATCATTTAATGCAATAGCCTCACAAGTTAGTGCATTTTATAATAGTTTAAGCAGAATTGAGTCATCTCAAGAAGTGATTTATGGGCAACTTACTGAGTGGCTCTCTAAAAAGACTGGCAACAGTAATTTAGGTGCTTGTGGAATTATAATTTCTTTTTTTGTTCAGAATTGTGAGGTGTTCTCATGATAGTACCTAATAAGGTAATTAGTTTTAGTGAATCCACTATTGGGAAAATGCCAATTATTCTTGAGTATTTATCAAAGCAAGATATGACAGTAAAGGAGTTATTCTTTACAACACAAGATTACTTTGAGGAAATTGATGAGTTTATTTATTCACTTGATGTTTTATTTCTACTTAATGCAATTAAAGTAGATTTTGACAAAGGAGTAGTTACCTATGTTGGAAAAAATTAAAAGTACAATATTTTTAAAGGGAGCTATAGATTTCCATCAGGGCTTGAATGTTGTATTAGGTGATAATAAAGGGTCTAACTCTATAGGTAAATCAACTTTACTTATGATAGTAGATTTTGTCTTTGGTGGTAATACATATATTTCGCATAATAGCGATGTTGTAGCAAACTTAGGTCATCATGAGTTTGGGTTTACTTTTAATTTTAACAATACTAAATATCATTTTGTTAGAGATACCAAAAATCCAAATGCAGTATATAAAAGCAACAATAGTTATGAAAAACTTGAGGAATTAAAAGTTATGGATTTCACCAAGATACTAAAGAGCCTATATGAATTGGAATCAGACCAATTAACCTTCAGAGCTGCTGTCAGCACCTATTCTAGAGTTTGGGGGAAAGAAAACAATAATGTTAAAAGACCCCTACATAGCTTTGCTCAAGAAAACTTTGGTCAAACGGTAACAAAATTGATTAAGCTTTTTAACAAATATGATGCTATAGAATTACAGGATAGGGAACTAAAAAAACTAGAAGACCAAAAGCAAGTCTTAAATAAAGCCGGCACTTACAAATTAATCCCCAAAATAAATAAAACTAAGTTTAAAAAAAATATAAAAGAAATAGAATCTCTAACTGAAGACATTGAAAGGCTAGGAAAAAGTGCCTATATTCCCTCGTGTGATATTAGTGAGATTATTTCTGACGAAATGATTTCTCTTAGAAAAATGAAGAAAAGGCTTATAGATGAGAGAGAATATTATATTTCTAGATTAAATAGGACAACTAAGACTATAAAAAATTCTGCAGGTGCTGGGTTTGAAGATCTTTTTGAATTTTTCCCAAATGTAAATGTAGAAAAATTGCAAAATATAGAATCATTCCATCAAGGAATCAGTTCAATTCTTAGTGATGAGTTAGAAAATGCAAAAAAAGAATTAGCAAGTAAAATAGATGAATTAGAACAGAAAATTAATAACGTTATTGAAAAGCAAGCACAGCTATTAAATCCTGATGAAGAACTTACTGTATTTATTGACAGCTTAATTGAATTGTCAACTAGGCTAAAGAGCCTTCAATTAGAAAATCAGTATTACAAAAAGTTGTCAGAAATAAAAGAAGATATTGACACTAAAAAAGGTGAGCTTCAGGAGTTAAAGAAGAAAATAATTGAAGAAATTAATAAAGCAATCAATACAAAATTAAAGAGTATTAATGACTTAATTCATGAGGACAAAAGAACTTCACCTCAATTAAATTTAACCTACAATAAATATGACTATGAAATTGTTGATAACACAGGAACCGGTAAAGCTTATACAAACTTACTAATTTTTGATCTTGCTATTTTAACACTATCTAAACTGCCTTTTATTATACATGACTCTTTCTTATTCAAGAATATTGAAAAAGAAGCTGTTGAACAAATAATCAATTTTTACAACAAACTATCAAAACAAGTGTTTATTGCGATTGATATTATTGATATGTACAACAAGGAAACCCAGAGAATTTTAAACAAGAAAAAAGTAATTCAATTATCTAAAGATAAGTTGTTGACGATCAAAGATTGGAGAGATAGCAATAAGGAACAGACAGAGTAATGAGGAGCTAAGTCAAAACTTAGCTCCTTCTACTTTTTATAGGATGCTATTCATATTTATTTTTAGAGCTTGATAGCTTTTAGTTAACCATAAATACAGGAATACAGTGAATGAGGTAAAGCACTTGATTAAAGATACTTTTGCTAAATGAATAGAACCTTATGCATATTTGCAACCTTATTCCATTGGAAGATACTCTAAAGCTATTTTTAAAATATCTCTTAATTATTTTAAAAAGTAGTATGAGCAATTCTATAACTCTGAGTTTCAAGCCAACTTTTTAGCTGGCTCCTCTCTACTTATCCTTACTGCTTTAGTTAGATCTTAAATAGTTTATTAAGTATATTAATCTCTCTCGAGGATTTCAGGTTAACATATTGCTCTCAAAATGGATGTATGAGAAATTTACTTTCTTCTTTCCTTCAACACAGGTTCCGCCACATCATAAATGACCGGTTCCTGCTGCTTCAAGTCTGAATACGTATTAATAATTTCAGGATTATAGATTACTTGAAGTCGGGAGTCTCTGCGCTGCTGTTCGGCCAGTCCTTCAAAATAATCGGTGCTGCTGATTTTGTAACTGTTTGTGAAGCTTGAGCTCTTGGCACGCCCGCGAATTGCGTTGAGAACAATCCGCTTAGCGGAGATGCCACCCTCAATGCGGATATTGGAACCAACCCCATACATTTCGAAGTTCTGCTTTGAATAGAAATAGCCTCGAATGTTACTAGGGACATCCTGATTGACACTATTGTTGCTGATTTTCACTTCACCATTGGAGAATACGATGAGCGAACCGGCTTTTCCATTTGTATTTAACCCATTGATTCGCGTGTTCTGTATCGTTACAGAGCCATTGACATAGATTAGCGCATTCAAACGTGCATCCGCACCTCTGATTGTCAAATTCCCATTCACAAATATAGGCCCAGACAAATCAATTTTGTCATACTGAGACGAATCATATGAAGTGCTGCCATTTCCAATCGTCAAGTCTCCTCCGACATACATCCCTTTTTCCGTTGTCGTCAACTGGGGAGTCGTGCTCGAATTACGAAGGCTAACATTACGATCTGTTGCGAACTGTTTAAAAGTATTGGCACCACTCAGCGTGAAATTCGTAATCTCAGTACAAGAAGACTTGTTACATGTCTTTCCATAGGCAAATGCTTTTTTGCTACTAAGTTGGCTCCCGGATATTGTACTGGAACTTAAAGTAACGTCTGAATCACTCATGCCAAACTGATAGACCTTCTTCTGTCCGGAAATATCGATTTCCTGGCGCTTCGGACTCCGTTTGATCAGGAGCGGGCTCGTTGAAAATGCTGAGCTTACTGTCGCTTTTCGATAAGTAGTACTAGGAAAAGTTGAACGTTGAATATGCGTACTGTAAGACCCTGGCGGCGGAGAAAATGTATACGCCTCTCCCCCAAGCACAAGCCGTGAACTGCTCTCATTCTCACTTTGAACTGCAGCCGGATAAAGTGATGGAATCCACTGTTCACCACCAAGATAGGCGTATCCATAATTCGTTGTAATGAGGTCGCCATCCACTTTCATATCTCCTGCAATTGTAACGCCTCCGTGCATGAATAGATTTCCCTCTCCGTTACTGCACGTCTTCCCACCAGGCTCCCCGCAATCACGGTTTACTCCGATTGCATATTTCAAACTTTCTGGAATCGGGGCCGCTCCTACCTCAAGTTCAGAACGTAAATCCCGCACAGTATTGCCCGCCGTTCCATTGCTTAGGAACGTGACAATCCGGCTCGTTCCATTACTATTCGTTCCCGGTGAAACCTTCTCAACACAGGTGGCATATTTACCCGTTTGGCCGGTGTCCGTAATGATTTTACCACTCCCGCACATATACTTGGATAGAGCGCTGTCTAGTACTCCAGAGAAGGCACTAGCTGTGAGACCTTCTGTTCCTAAGACATTCTTAAGATCTGACTGAATTTCTTCAACTACTCGATCAAGTCCTTTTTCTGACAGTTCTGTAGCCTGTGTGACATCTTCTCGTACATCATCCCGTTTCATCCCGTTCGTTGTCATCGCAACGAGCAGAAAGGCAAACATGAAGAAAAGCGTAGCACATAGTAATACGAGAATGAGTGTGTATCCATCTTCGGCTCTCCCTTTCTTCATTAATTTGCCCCCTGTCCGTCTCCTGAGTCGGGAATAAGTCCGATTACACTTCTAAGCTCAAGCTGTTCCCCATCTTTCTCAAGGACGAGATTGATTTCATATTGGTCTTCCTCTGTCTCGGTAATTTTCGTTCCATTTCCATTACTTGTTTCCGGTACTAGGGAAATTTCATTGTCTTTCGTATGAATTTCCCCTTCTCTGCTAAATACCCTACCGTCATAGAAACCGAGCTTTTTGCCGTCTTTTAACAGAAAATAATAGTCTGGTCCTGCAAGTTCCCTGCTTTTCAAATCGCTTACCTTCAGAACATACAGGTCGCGAATCATACTGCCCATGATCCAGTCCGCTTCATCACGCAAATCGCCCTCAGTCCGTATGCGTTCATACGTCTTGAACCCTGAAACCATCACCTGTGACGCGATTCCAATGATGATGCTTCCAACAACAACGACTGCCAATACTTCCACAAGTGTCAGTCCGCGCTCATTTTTCATTGGATATTCACATAGCCTTCTATTTGATTCGTCACGCGATTCTCCTTGCCTTGAACGGTGACAAGTACATTGACAAGACCTAGCTCCTTCTCACGTGGTGTCTGGGAAGCTTCGACCGTAAGCATATATGTCTCATCATTTACAAACGGTTCATATAAACTGCGACACGTATCATTTGTGCAAGCAGCGGCTGTCATCGTTTTCGGAAAAGTACCTTTGTCGACAAGGTAACTCGCAGGGTCCAACTGCATTCTTTCCATCGCCCCTTTGCCTAAATTAATCGCAACAAGGCGGTCATTATTGGAAATGGCCGCCTTGTTCAGATATAGCATTAAATTGTAGACACCTGCCAGCAAGACGGAAAGAATGACAAGAGAAGCAAGCACTTCAACTAGAGTGAAGCCATGTTCTCGGGCTGGATATTTACATTCCTTGCGTTTCATATCCTTCACGCTCCTTCATTCATAGCTGACTACTTTTTGACAGGTCCGTCGTAATAAAACGTTATAAGTTCGACTGTGCAAGTTACCGTCTCATCTGGATTCTGATCGAGAACGAGTTCTGCTTCAGCCGGTTTCTTAAATTCCAATGTGTTGACTAGAGTGACACGATCGAGTTTCTCAACCTCTTTCATCAGCATATCGAAATGCTCGTAATCCGGAGAAGCGACTTCCATGCGCATTGCAATCGTATGTAGATTTTCCGGTGCTTGCAATTCAAGCTGTGCCACCTTGTTGTCCGCGCTTGTCCTTGCTTCCGAATCTACCGCCCCTGATGTGTCCTCTTCATCGGTACTCGTCGCTGTATCATCATTTGTCCCGGCATTTGCATCCGGTACAGCATCGTCTGGATTCGTTGTATCCTCTTCCTTATCTGGGAGAGGCAGGTCACCATCATAGGCAAACTCAATCTTGTCGATTCGACTCATACTGATTGCTTCGATTTCTTCAAGCGAACGCATCAGCTCATCAAGTGAAGGATTGAGCGGCATCTTAGCCTTATAAAGAGTGGACTCATCCTGTCCTGAATCTGGACTGTTCTGTGCTCGTTTCTTCTCCGTTTGGAGATTGTCCACTTGCTTCTGCAGATTGAGAGCTTCTGCTTCATTTGCCGATTTCTCATCTGTCATCGGCTTGAGAACCGCAAAGAAGAGTACGATGAGCAGAATCAGAATCAGACCGGCGAGGGCAAGATATAAATTTCTTCGTTCCTGAAACTGCTCATTCATTTGCGGCGTCCTCCATTCCTTTTTCTTTTTCATTCGCCTGGTCTAGCTTTGCTTCATCAATGACGAATGAATATGTGACTTTATAGCGTGGCAATACGGAATAGCGTGAAACGGTTGAAGCCTCTTCCTCGTCTGCTCCGTCTTCATTTTTCAAACTGAAGCTCTCAACGTTTTCGACACGTGCTTTTTTGATGTAATCCAACTTTTCAAGAGTTGCCATATAGTCGGATGCCTTCTTCATCGTTTCGAATTCATTGACGACTTTTACTTTACCAAGATCGTAGTCAAACTCCGACAAATAACTATGTTCCGGCAATGCGCCGACCAATCCGTTCAAAAGTGTGGATGCCGGCAAACGACGTTCGTCAACAAATCTCGCCGCTGAGACGAACGGATCCCTTTGCTTATCCCTAACTTTGTTCAAGCTCGTCTGCAAAGCAAGGCGTTCATTCTCCAATTCGGCCTTTTGTGCATTCGCTGCTTCAAGGTCGTTCTTCGTTTTGAAATAGAAGAAAATCATGATTGCCGATAAAAGCAAAATTAGAATAAGGCTAATTAGAAATATACGATAAAGCATAGAACTACGCCGTCTCTCTTTGAACGGCAACAGGTTGATTTCAGGCATGCGTTCATGCATTGAAGACTCCTCCCTTCAATGCAAGGCCGAGTGCTGGAATGAAGGAGGCTCCGACTGGCTCTTCATCCGCTTCGGTCATAATTTTTTCTAGGTGAACGACAGGAAGATCGAAGCGATTCTCGATTTTGCGTACGAATGTATGCAAGTCAGGAGAGTCACCGGTAATGATAATTTCCTCTACCTGCTTACTTCCCCCATGTTGTGAAAAGCGGTAAAAGTTCATGACACGATCGAGCTCGCTGATCTGGTCTTCCATCATGCCAATCAAATTCGTTTCATCGCTTTGATACGACCAGTTGATCCATTTTGTGTACTTCGTGTCATACGTCCAGTCTTCCATTCGAATATCAATTTGCTGGAAACGCATGAACTCAATCCGATTTTCGTGAAAAATGCTCAAGTTTGTCCCAGTAAGGTTTAGCTCAAAGAACAGGGAAACGCGTGACGGGTTCAAACGGTCACTTTGTAAGAAATAACGATAAACACCGAGTGGCTGGACATCTGCAGCGACAGGGCGCAAGCCACAGTCTTCAAGCGTCGTCGCATACTTGATGACTTCCTCTTCAGAAGCTGCAAAAAGTGTGCCGACCTGCTTGTCCCCTTCAACGAATTCTTCATGAATGTGCACATCCAGTACGGGTCGCTCGAATGGCAGATGAATTGTATTACCGACTTCCATGAGGAAATGATCTTTCACTGCTTCTCCTTCAAGCTCTGCAGGAAATTCCACCCGACGCATAATCACAAGTGAATTCGGTACATTAAATCGGCAATCACATGATTTCAAGCCGCATTCTTTAACAAGTGTTTTCATAAATTCATAGAAACCAATCTCATCGACAATTTTGCCGTTTTCAATCAGTCCCGGCTCCAGTGGCCGTTCGGCAAGCATTTGCACCGAATCAAGCGTGGATCCCTTATTTTCAACGATTCGGACGACATAATCATCTATGACAATATTCGCCATCCGGCTCGACTTCTTCAGCGAAAGCATGCTACCACTCCAGACTGTTATGTAAATCGATTGCGCCAAATGTACAAAAAGCCAATTGGCGTGAAACTTCTGCTTTAGAAAGCTGCTAGCATTCCTGTGGCTACGTGACGACCTTGCACCTGAAAGGTCTCAGTCCACTCGTTCTCACCACGACAGACAATTCTAGTAACAGCAGTGTCATAAAACGTGGCGCTATTGACGACTATGATTCTTGCAACTTTCTCTCGCTCAGTCCTAATTGTTCTTATGGAACATTTGTAAAACTACTGATCATTAAAGGGAAATTTATGTATATGACAATTTTAACAGATTTTTGTCTATTTCATTACAAAAAACATCAGGAGAGTCAGAAAGCTGAGGATTGTCGTAATTGGCAGCGTTCTATGCCTTTCTCCACTAGATCCCTTTATTTGATTAAATAACCAAATAACCATTACGAGCACTATACCCGGTATTCCAATAAATAGGCCATTTACTGCAGCGAGCAATGCATATTCGTTTTTGCGGCTGCCTTGCTGCAAACGATTGATTAAGGTAAAGATAATATAGCCGGCTAGTGCGCCGAGCCAGGGGTTCCACCATGTCTCCATTGGAATGAATATCCGCAAGAGGACACCAGTACCTAGGAAAAAAAGAAGCACCTGTCGCGGAATCGTGCCGCTGTCCAGGTCTGCAATGGCAAGGATAATGACGAACGAGATGAGTACAAGCGCAACCACCAAATCCTTTGACCATCCCGTCAAAATTGGCGAGATCGTAAAAAGACTCGCTGTAAGCAATTCAAATATGGCATACTTCGGCGATACGGATGTTTTACAATTACGACAGCGTCCTCTCTGGATGATCCATGAGAAAACCGGAATCAGTTCAAAAGCTGTCAGCGTGTGACCGCATTTTGGGCAGTGTGAACGCGGATGAACGATTGATTTACCATGGGCTAGGCGGATGCCGACGACGTTGTAAAAGGATCCAAAAATGAGGCCGAAGATGAATAGGTAAGTGTAGAGTAAGGGTTCCAAAAAAATCACCTTTCAATACTATTTAATCATCGTTTATTAGGAATCTTTATTTTTCAAAACATATTTTACGAAATTTTATTTAATATTCTAGGTTTAATTAAGAGTCCCTGGTTTTGCTAATCAGGGACTCTTGGACTCTTGTTAGGGGGTTGTCGTTTCAGTCGGTTCAGCTGGTTCAGTCGTATTAGTGGAAAGGTTCTTTCCACAAGCTTTTCTTCCCTCTTTATTCAAGTTTTCCTCAGTTGAATTAATAGTACATTTACTGTCTGTATCATTAAGTTTTACAACATAAACTCTAGAATCTTTAGTTCCACTTGCAGTAACTGTACCAGCAGTTCCATATGGTCCCTTCTTCCAAGGATCTGTTAGCTTTGATAAAGAACCTTCGGATTGAAGAGTAGCTGCAGTTACACCACCACTACCACTACCGATTTCTCCACCAGAAGATTCATAAAGTTTAGCTGCTGTAATCATTTGCTGAGCATTCGCTACCTGAGCATCTTTTTTAGAATTATCAATTACATTACCAATAACAACAAACGCAATAGCCGCTACAATCGCCAAGATTACAACAACTGCCAAAAGCTCGACAAGTGTCAAACCGCGCTGGTCTTTCTTCAATTTTTGCATGTATTTTTTAAACATACCGTTCTCCCCTTTTTCTTTAAGATTAATTAGTTCTAAATTTTTTTCGTTTCCCCATTCCGGATTTATCTCTATGTTTATCCGGTCCCTCTCCCTGCCCTCACCTCCTTAAAGGTGTTGTTTTTACTATGTTTCTACGCAAATCAACGAGTTTAGGTTAAAGTACTAACCAGCGAAGGAAAGAGGCGAGACTCCCGCGGGAAAAACAAGCTTACTGAGACCCTGCAGGCGCTCGCGCCGAAGCGGCTCAGTGCTTGCCCGCAGGAAAGCGAGCTTCTTTCCTAAGCGGTAGCAGTTCCCTTACTTAATCTCCGTAAAGATCGAGAACATTGGAATCATAATCGACAGAACAATAAACCCAACGACCGTCGCTAGAATAATAATCATGACTGGCTCAATCAATGACTTCAATGAATCGACTGTCCGATCGACGTCATCTTCATAAAAGACAGCAATCTTTTCTAACATGAAATCGAGAGAGCCTGTCTGTTCGCCAATCGCTGTCATTTGTGAAACAAGCGGTGGGAAAACCCAGCTCTTCTTTAAAGGTTCTGATAGCGCTCCGCCCTTCTCCAAATTGTCACGTGCTTCACGGACAACTTTTCCGATGACCGGATTGCCGACGACTTTCTCGACGATGCCGAGTGCTTGCAAAATCGGTACAGAGCTGGAGAATAATGAACTTAGTGTGCGTGTCATACGGGCTATTGCCGCTTTCTGCAACAACTTCCCAAAAACCGGCACCTTCAAAAGACTCAAATGAACACTGTAATTAAACTGCTTGTTGCTTTTAAAGAAATAAATAAAGACTGTAACCGCAATCGCAACTACAAGCAATGCAAGCCACCATAGTTTCTGGACGAATTCACTAATGGACAATACAATCTGAGTGATCGGCGGTAAGTCGCTTCCGAACTGAGCGAACATCTGAGTGAAGTTCGGTACGATCGAAAGCATCATGAAGAGCACAACGCCAACGATAAGTACCATGAGGACGACTGGATAGGCCATCGTCGACTGGACTTTCTGCTTCAATGTGTACTGCTTCTCGAAGTAATTCGCCATCCTGTCGAGCGTTTCATCCAGGTTACCAGTCATTTCTCCGGCACGTACCATGTTGACGAACAATGCCGGGAAAACCTTCGGGAATTTCTCAATCGCATCTGAAAAAGCATGACCTTCCCGGACATCCTGTTCCACTTTTACAAGAGCTTTCCTCAACCCTTTGCTTTCAGTCTGCTGGGAAAGAATATGAGTTGCCTCGACAATCGGAATCCCTGCTCTGATTAATGTTCCGAATTGTCGGCTATAGATGACAAAGTCGCGGTTCTTCACACTCTGGCCGCTCCCAATGGAAAGGTTGCGGTTGAGCAGTGTCGCTTTCGTCTCATTAATTTCACGCAGGCTGATTCCCTTATCACGCAGTTCTGTCATCGCTTCTTTCTTTGTGTCAGCCTCGATCGTTCCGCGCTTCACGTTACCGCGGCGAGTACGGCCGACATACTTATAAACTGTCATTAATTGTCACCTGTCCTGGCCATGTATGGTTCTACGAGTTTAAGATCTACGAGACTTTTCTGGAGCAATTCCTGTATCGACATCTGCATCGTATGCATGCCGAGCGCACGACTCGTCTGCATTACATTCGTAATCTGGCTCACTTTGCCATTTCGAATCAGGTTGGCGACGGAAGGATTTCGAATAAGAAGTTCCGTAGCTGCCACCCTGCCTGCTCCGTCTTTCTTAGGGAAGAGCCTCTGGGAAAGTACACCTGCGAGCACATCAGCAAGCTGGATACGTATCTGTTCTTGCTGTCCCGGCGGAAAGACATCAATAATCCGGTGAATCGTTTGCGGAGCACTGTTCGTATGCAATGTCGCAAGGACGAGGTGCCCTGTTTCCGCTGCCGTAATTGCTGTTGAAATCGTCTCAAGATCGCGCATTTCACCGACAAGAATGATATCCGGATCCTGACGCAAACTTGCCCGCAAAGCATTGGCGAAACTGTCTGTGTCAAATCCTATTTCACGCTGGTGCACGAGCGACTTTTTATGAGAATGGGTATATTCAATCGGATCTTCCAATGTGATGATATGCTTTGAAGTATTTTTATTAATAAAATCAATCATTGCTGCGAGTGTCGTTGATTTCCCCGACCCCGTCGGACCTGTTACAAGAAAAAGTCCTTGCGGAGACATCGCAATCTTTTCCAACACTTTCGGCATTTTCAAATCTTCAATGGAAGGGATATGGCTTGGTATAATTCGCGCGACAATCGTTGTATTCTGCTTCTGGCGGAAAATGCTCAGACGATAGCGGGCAGCTCCTTGCAGATGATAGGAAGCATCTACCTCACCCACTTCCTCGAAAGTACGAAATTCATTTTGCGGTAATAAATGGCGAGCCATTTCAATCGTATCTTCCTCTGTTAGCAATTCATCGCCAATAAGGCTGAGCTTGCCATCCATGCGGAATACAGGAGTTGAACCGACTGTCAGGTGTACATCGGATGCTCCCATTTCTGCTGCTTTCCTGAGCAAAGTATCGATATCATGCATCGGTTAGCCTCCTAATCAAGAGAAGTTACACGGAGTACTTCCTCTGTTGTCGTCAAGCCTTCAAGCACTTTCATAAGTCCGTCATCAAGCAAAAATGCCATCCCTTGCTGCATAACGTAGCTCTTGATTACATTGCTGCTCTCCGATTGCATGATCATCTCTCTGATTCTGTCATCTAGTATGAGTACTTCATGCAGAGCGACTCGGCCGCGATAACCTGTGCTATTGCAGCTTGCACAGCCAATACCTCTCTTTACCGGTTGTGGTGCCAAACCGTGCGAAGCGAAAATCTCTTTCTCACGGTCAGTCGGCTCGAATGTTTCGGCACAGTCACGGCAAACACGGCGAACGAGACGCTGAGCGACAACTCCACTAAGTGAAGAAGCAATAAGGAAAGGCTCAATCCCCATGTCAATCAGACGAGTCAATGCAGCGACTGCACTATTCGTATGCAAGGTACTCAGGGCCAAATGTCCTGTCAAAGAGGCGCGAACTGCAATCTGCGCTGTCTCCGCATCCCTGATTTCTCCGATCATGACGATATCCGGATCCTGACGGAGGATCGAACGCAGTCCACTTGCAAAAGTCATGCCGACTGCTTCATTTACTTGAACCTGGTTGATGCCTTTAAGCTGATACTCAACCGGGTCCTCAATCGTAATAATATTGACTTCTTCGCTGTTTAATCGGTTCAGCGCCGCATATAAAGTAGATGATTTCCCGGAGCCTGTCGGGCCTGTTATAAGAACAATCCCATTCGGCTTGTCGATCATTTCTTTGAACTTCTCCATATTGCTGTTGGAGAAACCGACACGTTCCAGCTGGTCAAGCGCGTTACTCAAATCGAGTATTCGCATAACGACCTTCTCGCCGTATACAGAAGGCAATGTCGAAAGTCGAATATCAATTGGCTTATAATTAACAGTCATCTTAATGCGCCCGTCCTGAGGAATACGGTTCTCAGTGATGTTCAGATTCCCCATGATTTTAATACGGGCGATAATAATATTTTGCATATGCTTCGGCAATGTCCGTTCATCATGAAGCACCCCATCAACTCGATAGCGGATTTTCAGTTCCGTATCTTGCGGGTCAAAATGGACATCACTTGCTCGCTGTGTGACCGCATTACCAATAATCTGATTCACAAGCCGGACAATCGGAGAATCCTCATCGGCTATGCCAGCGTCTTCAAGATTATCCTCCGGTCGCAATTCATTCATCACTTCATCCAGTGATTCCTGCAGATCATAAAATTTCGATATCATCCGGTACAGCGCGTCTTTAGTCGCGATGACAGGGACAATCTGAAAATTCGTTGCCATTCTCAGTTCTTCAATCGCGAAGTAATCCATCGGGTCACTCATTGCTACGAATAGTTTTGAGCCCTCAATTTTGATCGGGATTAGGTTCTCACGCTTAGCCATCTCCTGAGGCACAAGTTTTACAGCCTCAGGATCAATTGGATATTGCAGAATATTGATATGTGGAATGCCAAGCTGGTACTCCAGTACTTCGATCAGCTGCTGCTCGGTGATCAGCCCTTCGCGAAGAAGGACGTCACCGAGCTTTTCACTTGGAAGCTTTTCTTTCAATGCTTCTTCAACTTGAGCTTCTGTTATCAAACCGGATTCGACAAGCAGATCTCCTAGTCGTTTTCTGGCCAAATCACTTCATTCCCTTCAGAATGCCGTTCAATTCTGGGCTCTTCGTAATTGGAGCAGACTGATTGTTGTTCACGACGCCATTTTCAGTGAGAAACTTCAGCAGCCATCCAGACATAATTTCACTTTCATTTTTGCAACGATCTTTGCCATTCGGTCCTTGGACACGGACGCAATCATCGCGAAGGCTGTCAATCAAGGCTTGCTTCATTTGCGGAGAAGCCTGTGAAATCTGTGGTGGTACATTGCTCACTTCTGGCAAATTATTGTTCTGAGTGGAACTGCTTCCTGTCCCAGGACTTACTGGTGTACTCGTATTCGGTGTCGTTACCCCTGGATTCGTTGTTCCAGGTGCAGTAATACCCGGTGTAGTCATTCCTGGTGTTCCTAGTGTTCCATCAGTGCCAGGTAAAGTCGTTGTACTTCCAGGAATTGTCGTCCCCGTTGTGCTATCTGAGCTGTTCGGATCCGTTACTCCTGGTGTCTGAGTCTGACCTGGGATAAGTGTTCCATCAGGTGAAGTAAGATTTTGTTCTGGAGCTGTCACTTCTTCCTGAGAAGATGTCATAATAATTTGTGGTTTTGGCAAGTAGCTGGCGCGACGGACAAGCTTCTTATCAACCATTGTTCCATCTGCCGCTTTATGAACTCGGTAAACATCGACTTTCTTACCGTCTTCTCCCTGTTCCTCTGTCTGTTCAACACCAGCTGGTAGGGATGGATTGTAACGATAGACAATGCGGGATGTAATCGGCTGCTCATTTTCGAGTTGGATTACATAACTTTCTTCCATAGGAATGGCTTGAAGCGACATTTCCACCGTGTCGCCAAACACATCTCCTGCGATTTTGTAAGAACGGCCATCCCCGTTTACAAGAATGAGATCTTCATTCATTTCCTTGTTGACGCCGGCTTCCATTCCCGGTTTCGCATATTCCGGGAGTTCATTTTGTGAATGATGTTCTGCGATTGTCATGTCCGTGCTTAGAGATAGCTCAAACAAAGCGGTTGCCAGGAAATCGAGCTCCTGAGTGCGCTCTTTCAATTCAGCAGGCAATTTCACTGTCTTCAAAAGGGAAAACGTACTATCAGGCTTAATTGTCTTGCCATTCAAATTTTCGACAAGCTGGACGAGAGCTGCTGCATTTGTTCCACTTGGAATTTTATAGTTAATACTGGAAACTGGCTGCAGCATTGTCTCCGCTTTCTCCATGTAAACAATGCTCGGTCCCTCTTCCCCAAGCATCGATGCCACTTCTTTAGCTCGATCAAGCGTCTTTTCCTGATCCATTCTTGATGGCAAGTCGACTGACCGCTTGTTCACAGTTACAGCTAGCGGCACATCCGTCCGGTCGGGCTTCAGGAAAAATGTCGACCAGCTTCTTTTCGTCTGATCCCGGAAGTCATTCCATGAAGCTTCCACATGGAATTTGAACACATTGCGTGGAATTTCATATGTTTCATACTTACTTTTAAGCTTTAATGTACCGCCATCCATCCAAGTTTTAATCTCCTCATTGATTAGAGCTTTCGCATCTTCCTTATCCAGCCCTTCAATTGGAATGCCACCGAGTGTGGAGCCATCCGGGTCTCCTGCAGCTGCGCTAGCGAACACACCGTGTCCAACTGTTGTAAAAGTAAGCAAAGAAGCTAACGCCATGCCCGTCATCCATTTTCGTAGTTTCATTGAAATCCCGCCTTTTCTGCTGCTATAAGACGGCGCTTAGGCCGATCAATCTGTGTACAATAGTATCTTACATGTAAGGTATACATTGCTTTGTGAAAAATATGTATATTTGATTAAGAATTATAGGAAAATAGTCCCTTTAAAAAGGATTCCCCCGGTAAAAAATGTATGTTAATGTGAATATCTTACCAACGTGCAAATCCTTACGTCAACTAAATCTTTGGTGAAAAATGACGAAAAGACTTCTATAAGAAAAAGCCTCCTCATTGTGTGACTTTTCACCCAATGAATCCCCCATAAAACTCCAAAATCGGTGAACCAAAGAAGTAGGCTATTAGGGTGCCAAATACAATATAAGGACCGAATGGTATCGCTTGCTTCCGCTCCGTACGTCCTGTCATTTGCATAATCAACCCAATCACAGCACCGAATAGGCAAGCAAGGAAGAATGCTAGCAGCACTTCCTTCCAACCAAGTACAATGCCAAGGACGCCAAACAGCTTCATATCCCCTGCTCCCATACCACCACGGGAAACGAGGATTATAATGAAGATAATGAAGTATCCAATAGCACCTCCTGCAAATGCCGACCACCATGGATCCAACGGCTCCAAAATCCTCAGTACAATGAATATTGGCAAAAATAATAGCAAGACGCGATTTGGTATAACCATTGAAAGGAGGTCAGTCGTAAATATCATGATCAGCATGGTAAGCAAAGCAAGGGACACAATAAGCTCCGCGCTGTATCCATGTACGCTGTATGCAAGTATTGCAAGCAGACCACTTGTAACTGAAAGGATGGTTCTCCTTAATTTTCCTTTTACCTCAAAATTGAGACGTATAAACAACAACCAACCCTGTTTTTTTGAAAGTTGTGGCCCAACTTCTTCCCCATTCTCATAAAATGAAGCTAAACGAGCTCCGACACAGTCTGCATAGTATCCAAGCGCAAGGCCTATGAGCAAGAAGGTTGTGAGATTTAGAATGTCCATGGGTATGGTCCTTTCTTTGGTTATTGGGCTGAATCTGGCTTTTCAATTTCAATTTTGCTTATTTCAGTTATTTCTTTTGATTTTTCTTTTGATTTGGATACACCTAGAGCTGTCACTGTAACTTGCCAAGTGTTCCTATCTATAATAGTAGATTTAATTTGATAAAAATGAGTTTCATCTAAACTGATTAGCGGGCTTTGAATGTTTTCTATATTCGCATAAAATTCATTTCTCATTTGCTCTTGTGTTTTCTTATCTTTTCGAGTGATATTTGCTTCCAGGTCTTGTTCATACAGTCTAAAAGCATCACTGACTTTTTCTCCCGCACGATCCAGCCCCATCCTCGCAAGATTCCTAGCATCAATTGCCTGATCCGTCAGTTGAATCTGCTTTTGTGTATTAGTCATCTGAGCTGCAAGGACCGTAGCAAAAATCATTAGAAGCATAATGATACCAAGTACAACAACGAGTGCTGCTCCATGTTCATTTTTTAATCGCTTCATTAATCATTCCCTCCATTGTAGAAAGCAAATGATTCCATGATGAAACCGGTCTCCGCATTTTTTATTGCAAAATGGACACGCATTAATTTTTCACCAACTTCTTCATTGTCCAAGCATGCGTTCATACTTATCTCATACTCCACTCCATTTATGGTTTCTTTTTTAGAATATGAGTCAGCTTCATTATCTGAAGTTGACAGTATGACTGGTGAATAACCAACCGAACAATTTGGTTTTTCCTTATATAATTCAGCCAGTCCGGAGTACTTTCCTTTATATATTCCGTGTGCAACCTTTGCCGATAAGTTGCTTGATACGAGTTCCTTCTCAGAAGCTTTTGACCAAGTGATCATTTGTGGAAAAATTGAGAGAAAAACCGAAATAACGACCGCAAGCAGGACAATAGATGCTATAATTTCTATAAGTGTAAAGCCGTTTTCAGGACTATTAACCTTATATCGCATCAGTAATTCGGCCCCCTTCATCCAGATATTAACTTCATTATAACAGCTTGCAAGGTGCTTTTGGCATTTATATGTGGAGTAAAAGAAAGGATGCAAAATACCCAATGCTGAATGATGAAAAAGGTCTCTCACTTGTTGAAATCCTAGCAGGAATTGTCCTGCTTGGTATTATCACAACCCTCACCACGATAATCCTCACAAACTCATTTGATAGGAAAGAAACAGCTGGTAAGCAGATTAGTCTAACGCAAGAAACAAATGAAATGATAAGCAGTTTAAGAAACGAATATTTTAGAGAAGAAAATATTAATAATTACAAAAATAATCAAAAAGTCTGTTTTAATAAGGGAAACTTGGATATTGATTTAGAAAAAACAAATAAATCCATTCTTGAAGGACCCTATCCAAATGGGGAATTTGAGCAGTTGGAGGATAACATCTGCCTAACTAACTTCGATTACTCAGAACCTGTTGAATTTACTCTTTATACTTACAATGATAAAAAAGAACTTCATGTCAGCTCGCTCCTTCCTCGGCGTATTCAAATAGGAAGCGAATCCAATACATTGGCTGGCTGTGCCATTAAACTAAATAAACCTACAGTATATGATACGCTTCCTTGCACAGCAAAAGGAGATACTATATGGACTGGTAAAAGGACATCCTGTAAAGAGACCGTCATACAAGGCAACCTATTATCAAAAGGAGCCCTAGATGAAAGTTCCTTAGATGATAAAACTTTGTACGTCAGTAAAAATGCTTGTTTTGCCAATTCAATACAACCTAGAAATGCAAAGATAGAAATAAAAAGAAATGCTGAATTCACTAACCAAGTTGAATTCGAAATAGGCAGTACATTAACTGTTCGTCACAATGCAAAATTCAGTAATCAGCAAACACAATTTTATGACGATTCTACTTTCAAGATCTATGGAGATGTGATATTCGAAAAGGGTCTGCAAACACAAGCTAGCGTTTTAAAGAATCTATATATAAAAGGAGATGCAACATTCAGCGGGCCATTCCAATTAAAGAATTTTACACAATTGCAAATAGATGGCTTTGTAACCTTTAATGAAATTGTCGAATTGCAAAACCAGTCTGCTTTAAATATAAAGAAACACACGCTTTTTAATAAGGAAACTGATATAAATAAATCTTCTGTTCTTATAGACTCAAGTTTAGATTCTCTTAGCGGAAAATTTCATCTAAGTAACGGTTCAATACTAAAAGCAAATGGGGACGCTAGGCTTAAGACTAGTTCTCTACAAATAAGTGATGATTCAATATTTTGTGCTAGAAGTATAGATACAGGAAAATACCAAGGTAAAGTAAACATATCCAATAAATGTAACTAGATATAAGGAGAATTCACACCATGACCAACAACGAAAAGGGTCTCTCACTCGTCGAAGTCCTTGCTGGCTTGGTTCTGCTTAGCATCATTTCAACTTTGACGACAATGATCTTAATTAATGTTTTTAAAAGTAATGATACAGCTGCGGAAGAAATCAGCATCAAACAGAATGCGAATGTGATGATGAGTGAATTCCAGCGACAATATTATGAAACGGCAGATACTACGCTCTGTTTCAACCCGCCTGCCGGACTTTCAATCGATAAGAAAACAACTGTTGATAATGGCGGGGCTCCGATTGAGATGGATGAGAATTATTGTGTTCACGATGTTGTGCGTAAAGAACCACTTAATGTTGATTTATATGTAAAAGGTAATAACAGTAATAAACAGCTGGCACTTAAAACAACGCTTGTGAAAGGTGGCCAGCAAAAGCTAACGAATACCGATACTGTACCTGATGCACCTTGTCCAACCAAACGTCCAATTGACTATATCGACCTTACGAAGCAAAAGGATTCTTCCCTTCCTTGTAATGCGACTGGAAATTACATATGGAATGGCAAATCATCTTGTCAAAAACCACCTAAGATTGATGGCAACCTATATATCACAGACGAGTTTGAAAAAGATAACTATAATCTGAATGTAACGGGGACGGTTACTTTTCAAAATGAAGTCGATCTAGATAAACACAGCACTCTGACAATTGGCAAAAATGCTTGTTTCAATGATGAAACACAATTTGATGACAGTACAATCACTGTCGGGGGCTCTAGCATTTTTGCTAATGAGTTTGACATGGACAACAGCAATATGAACATCGTTGGCAATGCACAATTCTACCGGGAATTTGACGTTGATGACAGCGAGGTAACGATTGGGGGCAATGCGGAATATTTCAATGAATTCGATGTGGAGGACGGTAATATCCGTATTAGCGGGACGGCTGTTTTTCATAAAGAGTTTGATTTCGAAGGCGAAGATCAAGATGGTGATAATGATCAATCGAAATATCTCGTCAGTATTGGCAATGGTGCAACGTTTAAAGATGAGTTTGATTTTGATGATGGCACTTTGAAAATTATAGGCTCTGCTGAGTTTTCTAGTAAAGCAGATTTTGATGAAACATTCGTCAACATTGGTGGACTTTCCAGTTTCTTGGGCGAGGCTGATTTTGAGAAGAGTACTGCAGCACTCGGCTCAGCTTTCTTTAATAGTAAAGTAGAGATTGGTAAAACATCCATGACAGTTGCAAAAGACCTCACTTCCAAGTCTGTTGAATTTAAAATAAAAGACAAATCCTCACTTCATGTTTTAGGTACCTCAACTTTCAGTAAGAGACCTGAATTAAGTGACGATAGTACAATCTGCCTAAAGAGTGACCCAGCTTCTAGCAGCCGCTCCTGTCCTAATTAGAAAAGGAACCCTCGCCATGTTGGCAGGGTTCTTTTTTTCGGTTACAGGAACTAATTAAAATTGTTTCGCCCGCCTTCTGCTTTTCATGAGACTATCATCTCCTTCCCCCGCCCCACAAAAAATCCCCTGCCCTCTTCGGACAGGAGATTCCCTAACTTTACAAACTATGAAACTGTCTCTCCTCCATTTGCCGCTAATGCTTCCGCTTCCCGAATTTCATCAGGGTGCGTACCACCGAGGTCCAGCTTTTTGCCGAGGATGAGATAGCTAAGTTCATCGTGACTGATTGCATTGTATTCTTTACGTTTAGCCATATAGAATACAATTCCAAGTATAGCCCAGATAATCAAAGCAATGAATGCTTGTTTACCCATGAATGCTGGCGAGCCTGGGATAAGAAGCAAGAGGATAAATCCAATACTTGCGATTGCTCCGAAACCAGAGATTCCCTTCTTAATCGGTGATGCAACAAGGGATTCCCCAGCTGCTGCGTCTTTTTCAGACCATGTGAACAATTTATACGCTGTTAGTGATGTATAGAAGTAAGCGATGGATACTCCAATTGATGACATATCCACAATCCACAGAAGTACTTGGCGTCCAAAGAATGGTGCAATCATCGCAATGGCAACTGTTATGATGACAGCTGTCTTAGGCGTACCATGTTTGGCGCTTGTTTTACCAATAAAACTAGGCAATACTTTTGCTCGTGACATTGCGAACAGAAGACGGCTCGCAGATAGGATAAAGCCGTTCAATCCTGTGAAAATACCCATTACGAGTGCGATGGCAAGAATAGCAACACCGCCGGTCCCGACAACGCTTTTAATTGCATCAGCTGTTGCCCATGTGCTGGAGCTCCCAGAAAGCTTCTGCCAAGGTGCTGTAATACCTGCTGCAAAAATCATGACACTGTACAACAACGCGGCTACGATTAAAGCAAAAATAATTAATCCGAATGCTTTTTTAGATGAAAAATTGAATTCCTCAGCAGCCTGCGGAATGTTGTCAAACCCGACAAACGCCCAAGGTGCAATGGCGACAATGGACAAAATTGCAGCCCATGGTGCCTTATCTGGTGTGAACAGAGGTTTTAGATTTTCAACATCTGTATTTGGTGAAGCACCGAGCCAGCCTGCAATCGCAGCAACACCTGCAATCATGATGACACAGAAGATGAACTGCATGCTTCCAGAAAGACCGCCACCTCTTGTATTCAAATAACCGAAGATTGCTAGAAGAACGACAGCGATCAGGATTTCTGGCAAATACACATTCCATCCTGCAAGTTCATACATGCGCAAGTTTTCGATAACAGACGGGAACAAGAATTTGATCATAAGTACGAAAGCTGATGCATTCAATGCAACGATACATATATAACCGAATGTCAGGAACCATGAGCAGAAGAATGCATGCTTCCGCCCCATTCCAATGAAGGCGTAAGCGAATTCACCGCCTGATACGGGGAATTTATGAATGAGGAATCCATAACTGACCGCAATCAGCATCATAAGTACTGCTCCGATTCCAAATCCGACCATAACACCGAGTGGTCCGGCCTCTCCCATCCAAGTCGTCGGCTGTACAAATGCACCCCAGCCAATGGATGAACCAAGAGCAATGGCCCATACCCAATGAGGCTTTAATGATTTATCGAGTGTTTCCCTATTTGGTTTATTTGGTATTCGAACCTTTTCCTTCTTCATCTTTTTTCTCCTTCTCTTGGCAAGTAGCCAGGACGTTTCCTCTCTTATAACCGGAGAAAATAATTTCTAAACACGTCGCAGGATGTCAATTTGTGGCGGTTCGATATTTGTTTCACTTTTGTGCATGCTGGGAAAAGCATAAGCAGACTAATAAAAAAAGGAGACGATACAAATGGCAGAAGAAAGAAGAAAAGATGGAATGGATCACAAAATAGAAGGTGCTGCCGACAAGATGAAAGGCGAAGCAAAGGATCAGATCGGCCAGCTTACTGATGACAAATCAAAGCAAGCAGAAGGCAAATGGGATAAATTGAAAGGCGAAGCGAAAGACTCGCTTGGCAATATGAAAAATAAAATGGATCGGGATTGATAGAAAAAATGGCGGTCGGACTATTTTCCGGTCGCCATTTTTTATTCAATTTATTAAGAGGTCTTTCTACCGAACCTTCCCCAACATAGCCACTCTACTATCACCCTGCTTCTCAACTGCACATTTCCCAATTTAACTATTTCGTGCTTTTCTGTTAATACTGGATTCATGATTAAAGAAAATATAATATACTAGAAAAGATGACGATTAAAGTTGGTGATTTTTTGCATAATCATATGATAGAAAAATTGAATTTTGAACTAGAGTACTTGAAGAAATCCAATTCGCGTACCGCAATCGCGATTAGTACGACAGCTAGTCATGCAGCTCCCTTTCTTCTGTTGCCACGGAGACAAGCCGACGGTGTAGCTCTTAGCAGCTTCATGATCAATAATGAGACTCTGCTTAAGGGGATTCTAACGTTTTTTGATGGTGAAGTTGACAGCATTCTCATTGATGTCGAACCAAAACAAAAAATTCGCCTCATGCCGATTGCAGAAAAAACAGTCCGAAAATCTCACCTTGTTGCCATGAAGCCGAACGATGTAACACTTGAATCATGCGCTCTTCTCATTCATCACTATCTTGGTGAGAATCTGGAAGAGTTCAGATTTCTTATTCTTGGTACTGGCAACCTAGCCGGAAAAACGGCTTTGCGCCTTGCCGAAAATGGAGCAGCGGTATATATTGCAGGCCGTTCTCCTGAAAAAGTAGAAAAACTGCTCGGCGGGCTGAATTTGATGCTGCCTGCTCATGCCAATGAGATTCAAGCATGTCGAGAGGAAACAGGAACAATGGATGCCGTCATTTCCTTCATTTCAGGCATATGGGAAAATGAAGAGCTGCTTGAATCTGTAATTGAATCAGACACATTGCTCATCGACGGCGGAATCGGCAATTTCTCATCACACTTCCTGGAAAAGATGCTTGCCCAAAATGTGCGGATGACACGGCTTGATACGCGGATTGCCCTGCCACATCAGTTGCTAGGAATGCACGTTTATCCAAAGGACTTTTTCGAAAAGATTCATGGAACCGAATTTATTGAAGGAATCCCGGTCGCAGCAGGTGGTTTCGTCGGACCATATGGAACGGTTATCGTGGACCGGATTCAGGAACCGCAGCAAGTCATCGGCATTGCCGACGGGAAAGGAGGAGTAATTAGAGATGGAGCAATTGAAACACGTGGACAACATGCAGTCGACAAGGTCAAAAAAGCAATTTCAATTATTTATTAAGCGTTTGTTTGATATCATATTTAGCTTAATCGCCCTTATCCCATCGAGCATCGTCTTTCTGATCGTCGCCATTATGATTATTAAAGAAGATGGTCTTCCCGTCTTTTTCAAGCAGAAACGGAGCGGCAAGGATGGAAAGACATTTCTTATGTATAAATTCCGCTCTATGAAAGTTCAAAAAGCTAGTGAGACTTCTGTTTCAAAGCCAAGTCCCTATAACTGGACAGATGGCGTGCCAGATGATTTCGTTTTCAAATCCGCTACATCTGCCAATCCGAATGTGACACGGACAGGAGCGTTCATCCGCAAGTACAGCCTCGATGAGCTTCCTCAGTTCATCAATGTACTTAAAGGAGAAATGAGTATAGTTGGGCCAAGACCGGAAATTATTGAAATAACAAAATGCTACAATGCCGAACAACGACGCCGCCTGCTCGTAAAACCTGGTATTACGGGGCTCGCACAAGCGAATGGGCGCAGCAACATGGATCATGGCGAGAAAATGAAATGGGATCTCCGTTACGTCAACCATTTCAGCATCTGGCTCGACTTCAAGATACTGCTAAAAACAGTCGGACAAGTGTTTACTGGAAAAGGTTCCTTTTAGAACTGTCCAAAGCCTGTCGTGTACGAATTGAGCATAAACATTGAGCTGGAGTTCAAATGAACCAGCTCTTTTTTTGGCTTTTGTTGCAGCTCGCATATACGCTCTCCCGCTCATGTACCACAAAATAAACCCAGGCCCCCTGTCATTCGACGGGAGGCCTGGGTTTTCTCTATATATTAGGATTCCAACAAACCTTGAAGATAATTGCTCGCTTTCTCCCGGTGATGTACACCGAGCTTACTATAGATCGAGCTAATATAATTTTTCACTGTTCCTTCTGTCAGTTCGAGCATTTCTGCCATTTCCCGGTTCTTTTTGCCTTCCATCAGATGGTTGGCCACTTCAAGTTCTCTTTTTGAAAAAGTGATATTTTCCTTTTTCAGCTTGTAATCAAGCATCTCAACCTGGTTATATCCGAACTCTTCAATACGTTTTGCAATCTGCTTGATCGCTTCTCCTGTAAGGACAACCTGATCATTATATACGTCTCGGATGGACAGGATGAGCCTTTCGGGAGCAAGGTCTTTCATTAGGACACCATCCGCTCCTGATGCCAATGCTGTGATTAGGAACTTTGGATCTGGATTATTGGAAAGCAGGACAATTTTGATGCTTGGATCTCTCTCTTTAATGCGCATCGTAGAATCTATTGTATCTGATTCTCCCAATTGTGGATCCATCAAGATGATATCTGGAGATTCCATTTCAATCAATTCAGCAGCTTCCTCCCCTGTAGAAGCTGAGCCGATGACATGGATATCTTCTGTACTTGAAAGAATGGCTATGATGCCCTCTCTAAGAAGCCGCTGATTTTCTGCCAGCAGAACTTTAATCATCCATTCTTCCCCCCTTTTAATATTGTGTCTCTTTCTAGAACAGGAGTTTGTCCCTATATGTTTATTGACAAATACCTAGCTGTGAAGTTAAAGTGAAACCTGACTGCAAGGCTATTCTATCGTTCGGATGCCCCTCCTGCTAAAAATTCTTTTCTCTATTTTAGCAGATAACCGCTTACAGACAACATAATATGAGGATTTCCGACTTCATTTTTCACAAATTTTTCCTAATAGCAATTATAATTCATTGTTTTATAGACGATATAAAAGGGAATCTCAAATTTTTGTCCAAATGTATTCAGTAGGGCATTCGATTATATGAGTCAAATCGACTGGGGAAGGATGTTGAGTTTGCAAAATAAAAAAATGATATTTTCTGTCACAGCGACTGCAGCCATAGCCGCCTCATTTGCTGCGGCGGACAAAGCTGAAGCGGCGACTTACAAAGTCAAGAGTGGTGACACCTTGTCAGTAATCGCAGCTAAGTACAAGACGACAGTTGTTTCGCTTAAATCTGTCAATAAGCTCAAGAGTGATACAATTTATGTTGGGCAAACTTTGGAAACTGCCGCAAAGCAGACTTCCTCTACTTCTACTTCGAAAAAGCCGTCCAAAACAAGTTCGACAGCGCAATATGTTGTCCAAGCTGGGGATTCACTGTCCAAGATTGCTTACGGTCATGGTCTTTCCATTGACGAACTAATGAAGTTGAACAATCTATCCACAACTTTGATCCGACCTGGGCAAACTTTGAAAATCGTTGGTACCGGGGTTGCACAATCTGATAAGCCTGTACAAGTAACACCAACAAAGCCTAATGTAGAGAACAAACCTGCAACACCTCAACCTACCCAAGGTACGGCGTATACTGTTGTAAGTGGCGATACTCTTTCTGGCATTGCAAGCAAGACAGGCATTACAGTTGCTGTACTCAAATCTTTAAACAATCTTTCTTCCGACATTATTTATGTAGGTCAAAAACTTACTTTGAAAGGCTCTTCTTCCAGTGGTTCTTCAGGCACAGGAAATGTTCAGCAGACTGCCAAGCCTTCACAACCCGGTTCTTTCAATGTAAGCTCCTTGATTTCTACTGCCCAATCACAAATCGGTACTCCTTATGTTTGGGGCGGTTCGGCTCCTGGAGGTTTTGACTGCAGCGGTTTCATTCATTACGCATATAATAGTGCAGGAAAAACAATGTCCCGAACTTCTGCGGCTGGTTATTTCAACCGATCAGCTTATGTAACAAAACCACAGCCTGGCGATCTCGTTTTCTTCAAAGATACATATGCAAGAGGCATCTCTCATCTTGGAATCTATCTCGGCGGCGGCGACTTCATTCATGCCGGCGGCGACAGAGTGCAAATCTCCAATGTGAACGATTCCTATTGGAGCAAGCATTTTGATAGTTACAAACGATTCTACTAATACTTAAAAAAGAAGCAGTCCGGTACTAAACCTGGACTGTTTTTCCTATTTTCAAACAATTCTATCGGGAATAACTCCCGTTTATATTACATAATATTTCAAAGAAGACGGACTTTATTAACAATGTAACAGTCACATTACAATACAATTACAAATCGCCTATTAGTCTATTAACTTGCCAGAAGACTTGGTATGATGATGTTGCTTTAGTAAATAGTGCTAAAACAAAAACAGTCAAATTAACTCAATAGACAACTGCAAAAAAACATAAAGTTTCAAAAATCTGCAAGACAATTCTGAGGGGGATTTTTTACATTGCGTTATAAAAAATTGATTATGTCCGTTACAGCTACTGCAACAATCGCAGCTTCATTCATTGGTGCCGGTTCAGCAGAGGCAGCAGCCTACAAAGTCAAAAAAGGCGACACTTTGTACTCAATCGCTCACAAAAACAAAACTTCAGTATCCAGCTTGAAATCAATTAATAAACTGAAGAGCAGCAATATCAAAGTCGGACAAGTACTTCAAACGACTGCAAAGAAAAAAGCAGCTTCCAGCAAAACGAAAGTCGCAAAGTCAGCTGCTGTTAAAACAGCTTCAACAAAAGTATATACAGTTAAAAAAGGCGATACACTTTACAGAATCGCTACAAATAATAAAATCAGCGTCAACACGCTAAAAGCATGGAACGGTTTGAAATCCAACAATATTAAAGTCGGCCAAAAGCTAACAGTTAAAGGCGGCAAAGCTGTTAAATCTTCATCTGTTAAGCAAACTTCAAACAACGTAAGCTCTGCAGGCTACGATGTGGACAAGCTTATCTCAGTTGCTAAAGATCAGCTAGGCACTCCATATGTGTTCGGTGGTTCTAGCCCAAGCGGTTTCGACTGCAGTGGTTTCATCAGCTATGTTTACAACAAAGCTGGTAAATCTATCGGTCGTACTTCTGCAGCAGGCTTCTATAGCAAAGCTTCATCAGTAAGCAACCCTGAAGTTGGTGACCTTGTATTCTTCGCTGGTACTTACAAGTCAGGTATTTCACATGTTGGTATCTATATCGGTGGCAACCAGTTCATCCATGCTGGCGGCGACAGAGTTCAAATTACTAGCTTGAGCAACTCTTACTGGAAGTCTCATTTCCACAGCTACAAGCGTTTCAACTAATCTTGTTCGGTTAAAGCAGATCCGTGACGACGGGTCTGCTTTTTATTTACCCGCTATTTCGACAGATAAACACGAAAAACGAATCCGAGTCAACAAATTTGACCCGGATTCGTTTTTATTCAAATATAAAGCCTCTCGTCTTCAATTCTTCGCAAGCAGCATCCAACTTATCCTCTGTCGTTGCTGCAATCGTATGAAGATGCAAACCATCTGTCAGCTCCAGCAACAAGGATGCGTTTGTCATTTTCAGCGAGCGGACGAATTTCTCTGCCTCCTGCCGATTCGTTATGTTCAGGATGCCGGTCAAATCTCCATAAACCGGATGTTCAACCCGGACATCATAGACATAGGCACCGCAATCGACAATTGCCTGTAATTCTTCCAAAGTTTCCTCAGGCTTATGCCGACAGACAATTGTACGTTGTTTCATCCCATCGGTTTTCTTTTCCATCATATAGACATACCCTTGGCTCGTTGCGATGATCGGTTCTTTTTTTGCTTTCAAAAGTGAGACATCCTGAACGATGATCTGCCTGCTGACATTTGTCATGTTTGCCAGCTCTCTTCCGGAAATCGGCGTCTCAGCTTTCTTTAACTGATCCAGTATAAATACCTGGCGTTCAGGTCCGGTCATTTTTCTACTATTGTCCACACCTGCTACTTCCCTTCTTTTCTTCGCTCTATATGCGTACCTTATCTTTTCTATTATAGAACGTGACGAGCGCCTCTTCCAGTTTAAGTAGAGCAGTCTCTAATGACTGTTCATCTGTCGAACGTCCAAAAGAAAGACGGATGAATTCTTTTGCTTCCATGTCACTGCGGCCAAGTACTTTCATAGCGCGTGGTGGTGCTGATTGTCCGACAAGACAAGCACTGCCGGTCGAAATGGCTACGCCGAGCCGATTCATCTCAAGCATCGCATACTGGCCCTCCATCCCGATAGGCCTGAGTGCTAACACATGCGGCAAATGCCAGGCAGGATCCGGGTGCCCTTCTATTGCTACCTTATGAGTTAGGCGCTGAAGTTCATGAATAGCCAGATTACGCAAATTTTCCAATCTTACTGATTCCTCAAGACTTCTTTCTACTGTCCATTTTGCTGATGCGGCAAAAGCACAAATTCCCGGGACATCAAGCGTTCCAGCACGAAAACCGCTCTCATGTGTTGTCCCTTCAATCTTCGGCAGCCAGCGAACTCCTGGACGGATGTAAACTGCTCCAATTCCTTTAGGTCCGCCTATTTTTGAGCTGGAAATAGAAATGCTGTCTACCGGAAGTTCAGCTAGGTTAAGAGGCTTTTTACCAAAAACCTGTGCACAGTCGGAGTGCAGAACAACATCAGCTTCCCGGCAAATGTCACCTATCGCTTCAAGCGGTTGTATCGTTCCAATTTCTCCGTTTCCATAATGGATGGAAGCCAGAATTGTATCTTCCCGGATTGCTTCTCTAATCTCTTCTGGATTCACTTGTCCATATTCATTGACGGGAATCCATGCAACTTCAAAGCCTTGCCTTTCCTTCTCTCTGAAATAATTGTAAACGGAAGAGTGCTCAAGAACAGTCGTAATGAGATGGCTCCCCTTCTTTCCCTGTCCTTTTATAATAGATTCCAGTGCGAGTTCATTAGATTCAGAACCCCCTCCTGTAAAATAGATTCCTTCCTTCTCTCCTCCAATTAAACGTGCAATCATGGCGCGGCTCGCTTCGACAAGTTCCGCTGCAGCTGTCCCCGTATTGTGGAGACTGATTGGATTACCAAAAAACTCTCTAGCTACTTTTGTATATACATCCAATGCTGTTTCTGTCATTGGTGTCGCTGCTGCATAATCAAGATAAATCACACCTGCACCCACTCTCTTATCGACATTTTTCTCGTATTATACGAAAAGCCTTGCCTTCCATTTAATCTTATGTAAATATTGGTGTCAAGACAGTTGTAAACTATTTGTATATTTCAAAAACCAACACCAAAGAGGTGCGTCCATATGAATGACCGTATCATCATCATTGGCAGCGGCATTGCTGCACTGGCCGCGGCTGATATTCTTTGCAAGACTAAAAATGTGATTATCTTCACAAAGTCACAAGTGTCAGATGGCAATTCAGTACTTGCCCAAGGTGGTATTGCTGCCGCTATTGATAAACAGGACAGCTGGCAGGAACATTTTGAAGACTCGCTCACTGCTGCATGCATGCACGCGGACTCTGCCACTCTGGAACTTCTCGTTAAAAATGGTCCCGCCTGCATCAAGAGACTGATTGCCAAAGGAATGTCTTTTGATAAAGATGCTTCAGGTCAACCAGATCTTGCACGTGAAGGTGCACACGGCAAGAGAAGAATCCTTCATAGCGGCGGAGACGCAACAGGACGTAAACTCATGGAATTGTTTATAAATGAATTGAAGGATAGCCCAAACATTACATTTCATGAAAATGAACTGGCAATTGAACTCATTGTTGGGGATGAGGGCCGGTGCTGTGGTGTGTATACGCGTAATGATGCTGACCGGCTGATTGCTCATGAAGCCGATGCTGTCATTCTTGCAACAGGTGGAACCGGGTCACTGTATAGTTGCACTTCGAATCACCCGAATTGCACAGGAGACGGTATTGCGATGGCTTACCGGGCAGGAGCTGAGATTGCTGATATGGAATTTATCCAGTTTCACCCGACGATCCTGCATCATGATGGAGAAAGCCTTGGCCTCGTCTCCGAGGCAGTCAGAGGAGAAGGTGCCATTTTAAAAAATGAATTGGGCGAAGCATTCATGGAAAATGTCCACCCGCTCCGTGATCTTGCTCCCCGTGATGTCGTTGCCAGAGCGCTCCATATGCAGTACCAAAATGGTCACAAAGTTATGCTTGATATATCACCGGTACGTCATTTCAGTAAGCGATTCCCGACAATTACAGAGATGTGCAGTAACAATGGAGTTGATGTGGAACAATCCTCTATTCCAGTCATGCCAGGTGCTCATTTCCTGATGGGTGGTATTAGAGTGAATCCGTACGGAGAAACTTCTTTGCCTGGACTTTTCGCCATTGGAGAGTGTGCCTGCACAGGTGTTCATGGCGCGAACCGGCTTGCAAGCAACTCTCTTTTGGAGGGGCTTGTATTCGGCAGCTTGACTGCGGGACGATTGCTCGATCATAAGCATTTCGAGGCGACCGTACAATCAAATCTTCCAAACAGAAAAGAACCATACAATGATCCAAAACTTCCTGAAATAGAAGAAATTCAGCAAAACATGATGCACTACGCCGGGCTTGTCCGCGATGAATCCGGTTTAAAAAAGCTGATTGCCTGGCTTACACAGCATGATTTTCTTAGTCTGGACTTGCGCCGCTGTTCCCGAGAAGCTGCTGAGAAAATCAATATGCTCACAACTGCTTGGCTTATCGCCACATCAGCGCTTGAACGGACGGAAAGCCGCGGTTCACATTTCCGGGCCGACTTCCCGGTAAGCAGTATAGATTGGCAAGGGAAACGGATCATTCACGAAATCTCAGAAAAAGTTTCTGCGACAGCAATATAGGAAGTGAAAATGGAGGAGAATCAGATGAATTTGTTGAACTTGCGCACAATGCTCAAATCCTTTCTCTTGGAGGACATTGGATCTGATGATTTGACGAGCAGCGCGATTTTCCCGCCCAACCTCGATGGAGAAGGTTATTTTGCAGCGAAAGAACATGGCATACTAGCCGGCAGTGAAATCATACGTGAGACATATCAACTGCTGGATCCATCAATCCGTGTGGAGCTTCTTCTATCTGATGGCAGCGAAGTGAAGCCTGGTGATAAAATTGCGTGTGTTTTCGGACCAATTCGGCAACTGCTCTCCGGTGAACGGGTCATTCTCAATCTCATGCAACGAATGAGTGGCATTGCAACATTAACAAAGGAATGTGTAGAAATCCTTAATGATCCTTCCATCCGTATACTAGACACGAGAAAGACTACACCCGGATTACGGATGCTCGAGAAATACGCTGTTCGTGTTGGTGGCGGCTGGAATCACCGGTTCGGCCTTTATGATGGCATTATGATCAAAGACAATCATATCGCCTTTTGCGGCTCCATAACAGAGGCGGTACATAAAGCGCGATCTCATGCCGGGCATATGGTAAAAATAGAAGTCGAGACCGAATCATCGGAACAAGTTGAAGAAGCAGTCGCTGCAGGAGCGGATGTCATTATGTTCGACAATCAACCTCCAGAAAGTGTCCGTGAATTGGTCAAACTAGTTCCAGAGCACATTTGGACCGAAGCATCCGGCGGAATTAATCCACAAAATCTGGCAAGTTACCGCAATACCGGTGTTAACGGAATTTCGCTCGGTGCTCTCACCCATTCTGTACGGTCACTGGATATTAGCTTTTTGGAAAAAGGCGGTAAGCCACATTATAAAAAAGTAGTATCTCTATCAAATCATGAAGGAGGCGGCGTACATTGAGCCTGCTCGAACTTTTGCAAGGTACTGAAAATCATCTGCTTCCTGCCCGTTACTCAGCTTTAAGTGATGATGAGATGGAACAACGCATTTGGTCTATTAAACATAAGATGAAAGAAAAGCTATACATCCCCGGACACCATTATCAGAAGGATGAAGTAATTCAATTCGCAGATGCCGCGGGTGACTCATTACAGCTCGCCCAACTGTCAGCTGCGAATAAAGAAGCAGAATTTATCGTCTTCTGCGGTGTGCACTTCATGGCGGAAACGGCTGATATTCTGACAGACTCTCATCAAAAAGTCATTCTTCCTGACATGCGCGCCGGCTGTTCAATGGCCGATATGGCGAATATTACACAGACAGAACGTGGCTGGAAAGTGATGCAACAAACATTTGGAGATACGATTCTGCCTCTTACATATGTGAATTCGACTGCCGCAATCAAAGCGTTTGTCGGACAGCATGGCGGAGCGACTGTCACGTCTTCCAATGCTAAGAAAATGCTCGAATGGGCATTTACCCAGAAGGAACGCATCCTCTTCCTTCCAGACCAGCACCTTGGACGGAATACGGCTTATGACCTTGGCATTCCACTTGATGAAATGGCAATCTGGAACCCAATTGCTGAGCGCTTCGAATATGACGGGGATGATTTGCAAAAGGTAAAAGTCATTCTATGGAAAGGACATTGTTCAGTCCATGAGAATTTCACTGTTGCCAATATCGAAGAGATCCGTCGGACAAAGCCGGAAACGAATATTATCGTCCACCCGGAGTGCAGCCGTGAAGTTGTCGCACTTTCCGATTATAATGGCTCGACGAATTATATAATTAAAACATTGGAAGCAGCTGAGCCTGGAACGAGTTGGGCTGTCGGCACAGAGATGAATCTTGTAAACCGTCTTGCAAAAGAACATGCGGATAAAGATGTTTTCTCACTGAATTCTATGATGTGCCCTTGCCTTACAATGAACAGGATTGATCTCGCTCACTTGCTTTGGTCCTTGGAATCCATTGAAGAAGGTCTCGTTCGCAACCAGATTATTGTTGATCCAGAAGTATCCAGATGGGCTGTTCTCGCCCTTGATCGCATGTTGGAAAGAGCATGACAAATAAGCCGTCCATCCCCTTATTAAGAGGGGTGGACGGCTTATTCATACTGGACGAAATGGCTGCATCTTATCAGGCAGCTTCCGGACCGATTCGATGAGTACATTCATTTTCCCTTCAATTCTATGCAAGAGATAAAATGTGACCATTATCGGGAAACCGACATCTGTGACGAGCGTAGCCCATGACGTATCCATGATCATGCCTCCTTTTTCTCTTGAAAAAGCCGGGCCGGCAATTTCTTGCCAGCCCGCTTCAGTTAATTCACTTCAATTTGTTCCACTTTCCGTTCAACAATCCGGGCGTCTACTTTTTTGACAAAGTCGCCGCCGGGCGATGTGAACACGCTGTTAGCAATAATTTCATCCATGGCAGCTGAGACGAGGAGCGGATCTACCGGTTCGCTCGGCTCTGTTATCGAAAGGGTACTCACCTTCCCCATCTCATTCTCGAACCTCAATTCCAATGTCTTC